>MPMI01000051.1 GCA_002238415.1 Desulfurellaceae bacterium bin18
CACGATTCCGCCGCAGAACCCACCCCGCCGCTCCGCGGCACCCCTCCGAGGAGGGGATTTTCTGCTCCCTCAAGACTGAGCGGCGGTCATCCACCCCCCTCCGGCTTGGTCGTATCCGCCCGCCGCTCGCCATACCAGAACTCCAGCCCCTGACGTTGACGCAGCGCCCGCGGCCCGGTTCGGAGCAGATAGCCAAACAGGCGAAACGTCTCTCGGAGTGAATAGACCCGGAGTTTACGACCTGACGTGATCACATGCTCCCGCAGAATCACGAATCTGCCGCGTTTACGGAGCGCCAGACTCAGCCAGACTTCTTCCGACGCATAGCGCCTCTCGTCAAAACCGCCAACGGCCTCAAAGGCCGATCGCGTACAAAACAGAAAGCTTCCGCTGGCCAGTCCCGCCAGGCTGTAGAGCGGCGGCACGATGCGCTCGGCGATTTTGCCATACCACGGCAGCGGCCGGTCAAAGCGAAACCGGCTGCCGCCACCGACCGCTCCCTGCTGGAGGGCGCGAACGGCCGCGCGGAGGAGAGGGGCGTTGACCCAGGTATCTGCGTCAATAAAGAAGAGAGAGTCGCCCTTTGCTGCGTGCGCTCCAGCGTTGCGGGTGGCCGCAATATGACGCTTTCTGACCGAAAGGACGCGCGCCCCACAGGACGCGGCGAGCGAAGCGGTCCGGTCGGTCGAAGCATCATCCACTACCAGAATTTCACAGACTGTGTCTAAGGATCGGACGGCCTGACGCAGGGCCTGGAGCGTTCGGCCAATGTTATCCTGCTCATTATAGGCGGGAATAATAAACGAGATCACACGGATTGACCTGAGGGCAGTGCAGCCGGTGCTTCCCCTGTGCGGCGTTGTCCGTACAGGCCCAGGAGTTCATTCAGCGCTAACGAGGCAACCACAACCAGACCGCCGACAATGGCGAGATCGCTGGGCCGTTCTCCCACGCCGATCCACACCCACAGCGGACCAAGGATCGTTTCCAGGAGAGCCAGGAGGCTGACTTCGACCGCAGTAATATACCGCGCCGCCAGCGTCATGAGCAGGCAACCCAGCCCACCCTGAAGGGTGCCCATACATGCCAGGGTGCCGATATCCGGCCACGCGGCCTGAAACGGCAGGCTGAAGGGCAGGGCTACGGCGCTGGAGATGAGCGCGGCAACAAGAATGGCCGGCGTCATATCGGCCCGCGCCTGACTGTGGCGCAGCAGAATCACACAGATTGCAAAGGCCACCGCAACGCCAGCGGCTATGACACTCCCGGCCAGCGTACCGGCGGTGAGAGAATCGAGACACATGGCGATGATGCCGGTCAGCGCAATGCTCATCGCCACGTAGCGCCGTACCGGCACCAATTCCCCCAGAAACACCCGGCCCAAAAGCGCGGCAAGAAAGGGCGACGTGCTGATGATGACGAGGGTATGTGCCACCGTTGTCTGAGTGACGGCGAGAATGAAACCCAGGAATGAGGCGGCCAGACACAGGCCGGCCAGGAAGCCGCCCGGCCCGATGGCGACGACCGCTCGTCGCACGCTGCCTGCGTAGCGAAAGGCGAGCCAGACGACCAGGAACACCCCCATGCTGAGCGAGCGCCAGAAGGCGATCTCCCAGCTGTTGGGGATGCTGACGGAGCGAACAAACAGGCCGCCCGTGCTCCAGCACAAGCTTGCGCCGAGCATAAGCAGCAAGCCCTTGAGGTGAGGAGGAAACGTGCCCAGCCTTTCATGTCTGGTGGAGGACACGTTTCCTCTTTGCTGCGGGTTCCGGGTTCGGTCGAGCAGCGTAGCGTTACGGCTTGACGGCAATCGCTTCGACCTCGATCAGGAGCCCCGGAAAAGCCAGACCGGCCACCACAACGGCCGTACTGGCCGGCGGGTTGTCGCCGAAGATATCTCCGCGCGCTTCGAGCATCTCCATGAACTTGCTGCCGTCGGTGATATAGGTATTGATCTTGATAATATGGTCCATCTTCGCGCCCGCCGCAGCGAGAACCGCCTTGATGTTGCGGAAGACCTGGCGCGTCTGGGCCTTCATATTGCCCTTGCCAACCAGCTTGCCTTGCGAGTTGAAAGCGACCTGACCGGACACGTAAATGGTATTGCCGATCTGTTTCGCCTGGGCCAGAGGCAGCTTGTCGTCCCAGCTCCAGCCCGGATCGATAATCTTCGCGGCGTTCTGTGCGGCCTTTTTCGTTGCCATGCTCTTTCCTCCTTACGGGTGGTTATTGATACTTCGCAATCACTTCTCGGCCAAACTCTTCGATGAGTTCCCGGCCGTCCGTCACAACCTGAACGGCAACCTGCGTCAGGCCGGCGGCTTCGAGCGCCTTGATGCGCGCGATGATTTCCTCGCTTGTCCCGGTCAGCGTCGAGGTCCGAATCAGGTCTTCGGTCAGGTAGTCCTCCTCCCCCGGCTTGAGATAGATCAAATGCCCCTCATGCACCTCAAGATAGCGACGGTCCAGGGGGGTCTGCATCTTGGCAATATAATCGTCACGGTAGCGCGCGTATAGCTGGCCCAGGGGTGACTGCTCTACGGCCACCGCCGAACCTTCCCACATGGCGTGCAGGGGCAGAATGGCGTATGGACCAACCCGTTCGATGACACGGGGCGAGGTCGGCGACTCGCCTGGCTGTAGCAGGCAGGTGGTTGTCAGGGCCATGCGCGCAATCGCATCGACAGACCGGCCCGCTTTCTCCGCGCCCCGCGCCACGCTTGCCAGGTCTTGGCTGAAATGTTCGGCATCCGAGAAGACGGTAATCCAGCCGTCCGCAACCTCCCCGGTCAGTTCCATCGCCTTGGGGCCGTTGGCCGCAAAGTAAATCGGAATGCTATCCTGCAGGTTAATATAGCCGTGTTCGGGGTGCAGAAAGCGAATCCAGCGTTCGCGCTCGCCTTCACGAAAGAGTATTTCCTCCCCGCGTAACAGGGCTCGACACTGCTGCATATACTCTCGGGTCGGCCCCAGCCGGACGGGCGGCAGGCCCATAGTGTTCCGACCGGTAAAACCCGTGCCAATGCCGAGGATGGCGCGTCCGGGGGCAAGCTGGTTAATGGTGGCAATCGAGTGTGCCGTGACCGGGGCAAGACGGCTGCTTGGGATGGCAACGCCGGTTCCGAGTTTGATCGTTTTGGTATGCTCGGCCGCCAGCGCCAGGCAGGCGTACACGTCGCTGTAGAGCATCTGCGAGTCGTAGAACCAGGCATAGCTGAAGCCGAGTTCTTCGGCTCGGACCAGGTCTTTCCAGGCATCAAGCCGGGCCGGATAGGCAATCCCGAATTCCATACTTCCTCCTCATGCGGCACTCCTCCCAGGACGTGTGATGCATATTGTGGCGTGAGCCTCCCGGGACCGGTCCGGCGGCCCCCGCCTCGGGCCGCTCGTCCCGCTTCCTGGGAGGGGTGGCCGCAGGCCGGGGTGGATTCCTTTTCGCATCATACGTTCCCTGAGGGAGCGAGGTTTACGCACACACTGGCGGACGCTTATCCATCCACGGCCGGGCCTGCTCGATCTGGGAGCCGATCCGTAGCAGCAAATCCTCCTGGCCATAGGCCGGGACGAAATGGACGCCGACCGGCAGGCCGTCCGGAGTCCAGTGGAGCGGCAGCGACAGCCCCGGCTGGCCCGAGGCATTATTCGCCGGCGTGAACGGAATCACCTCAAGATTGCGCTCCCACTTGGCGAGATTGTCCGCGCTGGGCCCGCCCATATCGCCCAGGCGTGGCGGCGGCTCGCCTAGCGTGGGAGTAACCAGGAGGTCAAAACCGTCGGCCCACCACCTGGCCAGGCGGCGTGCCCAGGCGTGCAACCAGTTCATCGACGCCAGATAACTGGTTGCCGAAATCTTGCGGCCCTCCTCCACGAACCGCCAAGCGTAGGGCTCAATATCACCTTCGCCAATGCGCTGCCCGGCGGCGGCTTCAACATCATCCGCAGTCAGGGCGGAGTGGGCGTTGACTACAAGAGTCCAGTGGTCGATCCACTCAGGTTCGTCATAGGCTTCGGGATGCGCAACCTCGACCGTATGGCCGAGCGATTCGAGCAGCTTGCCGGTCTGCTCGACCGCGAGCTTGCACTCCTGATGCAGGGGAGCGTCGTTGCGAGGTCGCTGGAGCATGAGGCCGATACGGAGCCTGCCGGGATCGCTCCCGACTTCTTCGGTGTACGGCCGAACCGGCGTAGGCGCGGCATAGGGGTCGCCGGGCATGACGCCCTGCATAATGTCGAGTACACCGGCCATGTCGCGGACCGAAAGCGTCATCACGCCTTCATTGGCCATCCCGTGCCAGCACTCGCCCATGCCCGGACCAAACGATACTCGACCCCGGCTGGGTTTGAGCCCGACAATGCCACACATGCTGGCCGGAATACGTAGCGACCCGCCCCCATCACCGCCGTGCCCGACGGTAACTATGCGGGCGGCCACACAAGCGGAGCTGCCGCCGCTTGAGCCGCCGGGAGAATGATCCAGGTTCCACGGGTTATGGGTCGAGCCATAGGCCGCGGGTTCGGTCGTGCCCATCAGCCCCCACTCCGGCGTGTTGGTCCGGCCCACGCTGATAAAACCGGCCTCGCGGAACTTCACCGACAGATAGGTGTCTTGCGGTGAGGTGAAGTTTAGCCGCTTCAGGAACTGCATGCCGTTATGCAGCGGTTCTCCGGCCGGACCGCCGAGCAGGTCTTTCATCACAAACGGGACGCCGCGAAAGGGGCCGTCCGGCAGGGCGGCGGCCTGGGCCTGGGCGCGCGCCTTGTCAAACAAGGGGTGAATCACCGCGTTGAGCTGGGGGTTGAGCTGTTCGATCCGGGCAATCGCGGCATCGACCAACTCCAGGGGAGAGGCCTCGCCGTTTTTGACGAGTTCGGCCTGGGCGGTCGCATCCAAATAGGCGAATTGGTCTGACATGACGGAACTCCTTTGACACAGGCTCCAGATAAGGAACGTGGTTGCCGTTCAGCAAAAGATGACAGGCTCAGTCCCAAATGGCCGTCCCGTTGATCTCGACCAGTTGCTCGGGAACAAACAGGCCCTTGATCTCGACCCAGGTACTCGTCGGCGTATAGTCCCCGAATGCCTCGCGAAAGATGTCAGCCGTTTTCTGGAGTTCGGTCATATTCGTGGTATAGACGGTCTGGGCGACCCAGTTTTTGAAGGTCGCGCCCTCGGCTGCCAGACAGCGTTGGATGATCTCCAGGACCTGGGCGACCTGGGTGCGGATATCTCCGACCCCGACGATCTCAACATCATCAAGGTTGCCTTTGAAGGGCGCGACACCCGACAGATAGAGCATATTCCCGGCTCTGATGCTTTGGGTGAAGCCGTAGGTCCGGAAAGCCTCGTCCGACATATAGCCCACATCCGGGTTGCTGCGTGTGATCATAGCCTGCCTCCTCTTTGTGCGTGATTGACCCCGACTGTATGAAAAACGCCGGAGCCGCGTCAAGGGAAAAGACGGAATCTTTGTTTGAAGAGGCTTGATGTCTCTCCATAATTTTTTTACCGATGGGCCGCCGAATCCGGCTCTGACAGTCGCAGGACCGCCTTGCCTATGCCCGGCCAGATGCGCAGCAGGCCAAACGTCGCCCGGATAACGATCCATACGGCCATCGCCAGCCACACCTGAGCAAACGCCTGCGTATGCGTCGGGTCGATGCGCAGCAGGACCAGGACGCCCGTCCCCGTGGCCGCGATCATGGCGTTGCGCAGATAGGCATAATCGCCGGTCCCCCAATGAATACCATCCGTGACAAAGGACAGCGCGTTGAGCGGCTGGGTCGCGGCGCAGATGAGGAGACCCGTCAGGAAAAGTGTCTGGGCGCTCGGCGGCACTAAAAGAAACGCCAGGAGACGTTCGCCCAGCAGCAATGCCAGGAACAGCACCCCGCCGGTCCCGAGCGCCCAGCGACAGGCAATACGCGCGGCCTGCCGGGCGATGTCTATCCGTGTTGCGCCCAGGAAGTAGCCGATCAGACTCTGGGCCGTAACGGCATAGGCGTCCAGCAGAAAGGCCAGAAACATCCACAACTGACGCAGGGCCTGATGCGCCGCGCCGGCCTCGATGCTGATCTGAAGGGCTGTCCAGGTCGAAATCAGCATAAAGATTTGAGCGAATCCTGTCCGTAGCGCCAGATCGCGGCCAATCAGAAAAAAACGGCGCGTCCGTTGCCAGGCAAACTCACCGCTCAGGCCCGTGTGCCTGGCAACGACCCAGAGCGCCCATACCATGCCGAGAATCTGACTCAGTATGGTCGCCCAGGCAGCGCCGGCAATTCCCAGCGCCGGAATCGGGCCAGCCCCGAAAATCAGAATAGGGTCCAGGATGATGTTGACCAGACTCATTCCGCCCGCAATCCAGAGCGATGTGCGCATGGCTTGCAGCCCGCGCAATACGCCAAAGGCCGCTGTCACGACCAGACTCGGAACCACGCCGAGCAGGCGAATGTGCAGATAGATTTGCGTATCCCTCTGCACGACGGCATCCGCGCTCATCCAGACGGAAAAGCGCTCGACTCCCGGCCAGGTGATGAGCGTCAGGCCCAGTCCCAAAAGAACGGCGAGCAGCAAACCCAGGCTGGCCACGCTGCCGACCCGGTGCGCCTTTCCTGCGCCAACGGCCTGTGCCACCTCGGTTTGGGTGCCCACGCCCAGAAAGTTGAATATCCACAGGACGCCGGACAGCAAGGCGGTTGCCGCGCCCAGTCCGGCTGCCGAAGCCGCGCCCAGCCGTTCCACAAACGCGGTATCGACCAGGCTGGCAAACGGCTCGACCACGAGGGAGGCCATGACGGGCAGACTCAGGGCCGTAAAGGTGCGATGGGGATGAAGGACGAACGGATGTTTGTCTGGAGACGCCACCGGTGTGGTCATAACGCTGGGCTCTCCTCGGGGGAGAGAGGCTGAGCAGCGGCGAGGTGGGTCACTGAGGAGCCTTAGCCGGAAATGAGCGGCACGTCCGGCAGGTCGGCAGCGAGCGCATCGTAGGTCGCATGCGTTCGTAACGATTCGACGACCACCGGTAGCGGTTCGGGCCAGACTTCGGGCAGGTCGGCTTCCCCTGGCCAGGCAAGAGAGAAGGCCAGTTCTTCCTGGGGCGGGCTAAATCGGGCATCAATACCGGAAGTATTGCCCCGCGCATCAATACGATACCAACCAATGTCCGGTAGACAGACGGCATTCAGGCCATGCAAACAGAAGGGCGCGCCGTCTTCGTTTATGCTCAGCCGCTGATAGCAGAGCCCGGTTGGAAGGGCATTCGCACGCAGGAGCGCGGCCAAGAGGTGGCTCTTGGCATAGCAAAAGCCGGTACCGGCTTCGAGGACCTCAGCCGCCGTACAGGTGACCGGATTCAGCCGAAAATCAACACTATGCCTGATCGTATCGCGCACCCATTCGAAGCACCGCTGCGTCACTTCGAAAGGATCGTTCAAACCCTGGGTCAGATCCTTCGCACAGGCCCACACTGTTGGGTGTTGGTAGTTGATAATGTCGGATGACTGAAGATACGCCGGTTGCATGGATCAAGTGATGTAACAAAAAAATCGCCCCCGGGCGAGTTTGTATTCGAGGCTGGCCTCGGCTAAGAAAAAGCCCGCATGACTGATCCGACTGCCCTGCTGACCGCGCTGCAACACGGCGACAGTTTTTTCCCCGGTGGTGGGTTTGCCGCTTCGTGGGGATTGGAGACGCTTTGTACCGATGCCTATGTGCCGGACGCCGAGACCCTGCTGCACTTCGTCCAGGGCCAACTCCGCCATCGGTGGGCACGGTGCGACCGACCCGCCCTGGTATGGGCGCATCGTGCGGCGGACGAGCTGGAAAAAGTTGCGGCGGTTGATGCAGAACTGGAAGCGCTCTCGCTTGCGCGTGAGTTGCGCGTGGTATCACAGCGGGCCGGTCGGGCCCTGCTGCGTGTGCACGACCGGCTCAAGACGCCCCGCGCGGCCGACTATCTGGAGCGTGTCAAAACCGGGCAGGCGTGGAGTCACCTCCCGGTTGTCCAAGGGCTGGTCTGGCGTGGGGTCGGGTTAGACGCGGAGCAGGCCTGCCTGCTGTCCGGCCATCTCCAAGGTGTGGCGTTTGTGAGTGCCGCTATCCGGCTCGGCTTTGTGAGTCATATCCAGGCACAAATGATTATCCAGCAGACACATCCTACGCTGACCGCGCTGCTTGCCGCGCCCCTGCCCGAGTCCCTCAGCAGCTTTACGCCGGTCGCGGATATTGCCATGATGCGGCATGAGACCCAGGCGACGCGGTTGTTTGCGAACTGACCCGTGCGTCTGGCGTATACCCCACGCTCAGTAATCGATCCCCAGGAGGAACACTCATGCTGAACCTCACCCCTACGGAAAACGAACGCCTCACCATTTTTATGGCGGCTGAACTTGCGCGCCGCCACAAGGCCAAAGGGCTCAAGCTCAACGCCGCCGAGGCCATTGCCTATATTACGGACGAACTGCTTGAGGGCGCGCGCGAGGGGAAATCGGTTGCAGAGCTGGTCAGCCTGGGGTCAACGCTGCTGACGACCGACGACGTGCTGCCCAATGTTGCTCAGCTGGTGTCCCGGATTATGGTGGATGGGATGTTCCCGGATGGGACCAAGCTCATTGCCGTGTATAATCCGATCCGCCCCGGCTCCGCGCCCCTGCCTGAATCGCCGTACGGGCGGCCCGGTGGGATTATCACGCCTGACGAAGAGATCGACCTGAATGCAGGCCGCGAAACCCTGACCCTGGAGGTCGTCAATACCGGGGATCGCGCCATCCAGGTGACCAGCCATTTTCACTTCTTTGAGGCCAACAAGGCCCTGGAGTTCGATCGGGCGCAGGCGTTCGGCATGCGCCTGGACGTGCCGGCGGGCGCATCGGTGCGCTTTGAGCCCGGAGTGAAGAAAGCCGTTCCGTTAGTCGTCCTGGGCGGCAGCGGCGAAGTCACCGGTCTCAATAATCTCACCAACGGCTCCATTCATTCCGAGGCGGTCAAGCGGGCCGCGCTCCAACGGGCCAAAGAACGCGGCTTCAAAGGCGCATAGGAGGGAATATGGCCAGACTGACACGGGCGGCCTATGCGGCCACGTATGGGCCAACAACGGGTGATATGGTGCGTCTGGGCGACACCTCGTTGCTGGCCGAGGTTGAGCATGACTCCGCGGTCTATGGTGACGAGTGTCTGACTGGGGCCGGCAAGGTGATGCGCGACGGGATGGGCTTTCACGCCCCCACGACCGCGGCGTCGGGCGGGCTGGATATGGTGGTCCAGAACGCCACGATCATCGATCCGGTGCTGGGCATTGTGAAGGGCGATATCGGTATTAAAGACGGCAAGATCGTTGGTGTGGGCAAAGCCGGCAATCCCGCCATCCAGGACGGGGTTCAGCCCGAGTTGGTCTGCGGTCCGTGTACGACCATTGTGCATGGCGATGGCCTGATCATTACTCCGGGGGGAGTGGAGGCGCACGCCCACTTCCTGTGTCCGCAGCAGTGTGAACATGCCCTGGCCAGCGGTATTACGACCATCATTGGCGGAACCATGGGGCCGCATTTCGATATCAGCTGCGCGGGACCGAATAATCTGGCCAAGATGCTCAAAGCATGCGAGCACTACCCCTTGAATTTCGGCTTTTTAGGACGGGGGAACTCGCACGTCGGCGCCGCGATTGAGGAGAGCGTGGCCGGTGGGGCGATCGGCGTCAAGGTCCACGAAGATTTCGGGGCCATGCCGGCCACCATCGATTGCGCGCTCACGGTGGCGGATCGCTACGACTTTCAGGTGCAGCTTCATACCGACACTATCAACGAGGCCGGCTATTGCGAGGACACGCTGGCCGCGATCGCCGGTCGGACGATTCATATGTACCACGTTGAGGGGGCAGGAGGCGGCCATGCGCCCGATCTCATCCGCGTCGCGGGTGTGCCCAACTGCCTGCCGTCTTCCACCAATCCGACCAACCCCTACTCGCGCAACGCGCTCGACGAAGCTCTGCCCATGACCATGGACGCCCACATGCTGAATTGGCGCTTACCGGAAGATGTCGCCTTTGCCGAAAGCCGTATCCGTCCGCAGACCATGGCCGCAGAAGACGTGTTACACGACCTGGGCGCGATTTCGATCTTTGCCGCGGACACGCAGGGGATGGGACGGGTGCATGAAACCATTACGAATTGCTGGCGGCTGGCGAGTAAAATGAAGGACCAACGCGGCCGTCTTCCCACGGAAAAAACGCCGCGTGCCGATAACGAGCGGATCAAACGCTATATCGCCAAGTACACCATCAACCCGGCCCGGGCGATGGGCATTGACCACTACGTCGGTTCGCTGGAAGCCGGTAAGATGGCCGATCTGGTGTTATGGGGAGCGGCATTTTTTGGTGCCAAACCGCTGATGGTGATGAAGGGCGGTTTTATGGCCTGGTCTATCATGGGGGACGCGAGTGGCTGCATCTTTCCGGTCGAGCCTATTATCCAGCGCCCCATGTGGGGAGCGGTGGGTAGCGCGCCGTCTGCCCTCAGTGCAATATTCGCCAGTTCCCTGGCGCTTGAGGCCGATATTCCGCGCAAGCTCGAACTCAACAAACCCATGTTGCCGATCCGGAATACCCGCGCGGTGGGGAAGGGGGATATGCTGCATAACGACGCCTGCCCGGACATCACGGTCAACCCGCACACGCATGAGGTATACGCCGATGGTGAGTTGCTGACGTGCGAGCCGGCGGATGAAGTCCCGCTCGCCAGAAGATATTTTTTACGCTGAGCGGCGCAGCTCGTGCAGAACTCTATGAGCAGTGAATCCTCCTTTCGGCTTGTAGCCGAGCCATGCTCCGTTACGTCTCCCCATGTGTCTCTCAGCTTCAAACGCGCCCCCTCCGGTCAGACCTTTATCGCCAGACAACGGACGACCTATCCTTTCACCCTCACCCAGCCGTTTTGTCTCGACCGGGCTCCGCACGGGATGCTGACTCTGATGCTCCAGTCCATCTCTGGTGGAGTGTATGAAAATGAGCGTCTGGCGCTCGATTTTTCGGTGGAGGACGGGGCGTGTGTGCATCTGACAACCCAAGGCGCAACCGTTGTCCACTCGATGCGGGAGGGCAGGGTCGCCACGCAGCAGGTTTCCATCCGGGCGGGCAAGGGCAGCTTTGTCGAGTACCTGCCCGACCCGCTCGCATTATTCCCCCAAGCGCACTTCCGCTCTGCTGTCCATATCGATGTCGAAGAAGGCGCGACGGCCATCAGCGGCGATGCCTTTGGACTGCACGACCCGGACGCCCTGGGCCGTCCGTTTGGCTCGATTTTCAGCGAAACCGTATTCCAACGACCGGACGGGCAGCGTCACTGTGTAGACCGCTTCGAGATTACCGGCCACGAGTTCGTTACGAGTCTGCCTTCGGCCCTGCGGCGCTACCAGACGCAGGGGACGTTCTGGGTGGTGTCGGACCACGATACCGAGGAATTGGTGACCGCCGTACGAACGGCGCTCGATCCTCTTCCCGGCATCTATGCCGGTGCGTCGATCCTGCCTGACAATGCGGGCGTCTGGATGCGCGTACTCGCCCTTGACGCGGTCGCCCTGCGTAACGCGTTTCACGCGGCCTGGCGCGCGGCGCGGCTCTGTCTGACCGGTGTGGAACCGCCGAGCCGCCGTAAATCAGGCTGGCTGTGATGGGTGAGACCTAGAACCAATAATCGTCCCAGACCAGCAAACCCACGACGGCACGACGGTGGTACCGTTTGGTGTATTCTTCGGCCGCTTCGATAGCAGCCCCTTCCTGCAAGTGGTAGGACAGGACGTCGCCCTGCACGCCGGGCGCGGGAGACGGCTCGGCTAAGAGAATGAACGACTCTCCCAGTCCGGTGACCGGGGTGCGGTCTCCTTGAGCCGGCTGGTGGAGCTGAGAGGAACGTTTTGTCCGCGTGTGGAAACCGGCAGGGCGCGTGCTATAGCATTTTTCCAACAGCCAGACGTGCGCGAAGCCGGGCGGAATCTGCTTGCGCGCTTCCGGATAGATGGACTCTACCCGCTCCTTGTCGAGTAAGACGCTCCAGCGTTGGCGGCGGTTGGAGACATAAATAAACAAGAGTCCCGCATCCCCTCGACCGACGCGGGTAAACGGCGTCCGAGTCGGTAGGACCTGGGAAGGGAAGTTGCGGTAGTAGTAGTCCGGCAGTGTGGTGTCCATGTGAGAGCCTCTCCTGCAAGTCGCCCGTGAGGCGCAAGGCATACCCCGCCGGTTACGCCGGCTAATCGTCAAAACCTAGAGCGAAGAGCATAGCCTCCTTGACGCGTTGGAGTGTTGCAGGGGAAACAGTTCCGACAAAGCGCTTGAGTTGAGACTTTGGAACAGTAACCAGATGGTGGAGATTGATGGCGGATTGATTTTTAAGACCAGCTTCAGGACCGAGCACGACTTCACTCGGTACGCCTCGAATTGTACTTGTGAGGGGTGCCACCGTGACCGTATGCAGCACAGGAATGATCTCTTGGCGAGTCAGGATAAGTACCGGGCGTTGTTTGTCCGGTCTATCAAAACGAAAATTCCGAATCTCACCGCGCCTCACATTTTCTCCCACTGCTGGGCACGGAGGAAGGGCTCAAACTCATCAGCTTGGACAGGTTTTTTGCGATAGCCCTGGCGGTCCTGTTTCACGAGTGCTTTGAGCCGCTGCTGTTTGAGCCACTGGCGAGCGGCTTCACTGAACAGATCAGCTCGCTTCTTGCGTCTAGCCTGTGCAAGGGTATCAATCTGTTCGAGCAAGTGCTCATCCACGGCAATCGAGATTGTTTTCATCTTTCTGAGGAGTAGACCGCTGTGATGAGGGAGTCAAGCACGCAATCGGGACGGTAGTCTATGCCTTCATCTTGTGTTCTCCATCTTTTTCGTACTGCCCGATTAAAGAAGAACCGTGTCACAGCGGCTTTTGCAAAAAAAGAACCTGTCCGGCCTCCGGATCATAGGTCGCTCGAATAAAGCCGACATTAAAATACAGTCCTTGGGCAACCGTATTATTGAGTTGCACTTCCAGCGTCAGCTTACAGCAGCCCAACTCACGCGCCTTGTGTTCTACGCGCCGTAATAATAAGCGCCCGATGCCTTGTCCGCGACAGTCCGGATTCACCGCCAGGTCGTGAATGTTTATCAGCGGTTTCGCGGCAAAGGTGGAGAAACCCCGGAAACACACGGCAATCCCCACGGCTTCGTCTCCTCGATAGGCCAGGAAAATCAACGTTGTCGGGTGGGCTTGCAGGCCTGGAATAAGGCGCGTGCACACGTCTTGTGGCAGGTCTTGACTATTGCCCATCGGATCGCGGGCGTAATTGTTCACAAGCCGGAGGATCGCTTCTTGGTGATCGGGCCGATGCAAGTCCGCTTCAACAACGGTGAGGGTAGACATACGACGTTCCTAGACCCAACGATCATTGTCGGCGGTCAAGTCGCCACCGGCATCGCCTGTATTGACCGTGCCTGCGGGCTCAACCAGCAGGACGTGACATGCCTTTTCGGCCCACGGCTTATGCTCAATGCCTTTCGGCACAACAAACATTTCTCCCGCCCTCAGCGCCACACTGCCATCCCGAAAATCAATCTGCATCGATCCCTGTAGCACAAGAAAGACTTCGTCCGTCTCAACATGTCTGTGCCAAACAAAATTACCTTGGAGCTTGGCCAGCTTGAAATGATAGTCGTTCATCTGAGCGATAATTTTGGGAGACCAATGGTCTGAGAACGTGGTGAGTTTTTGCGTCAGATTGATGGGTGTATGGGTCATGGTGAGCCTTCTTGTTGTTCCAGGCGATCCAGCAGCTTGCCCGGCTGTTCTTCGACCAGAAGCAGGGTGTGATACTCAGCTTTCAAAAACTGCTCATTCACGCTGTGCTGCAAGAACTGAAGCAGGAGATCGTAGTAATGATTGACGTTCAGCAGGCCGCAGGGCTTGGCATGGATATTTAACGCCCGCCAGGTGAGCGCTTCAAACAATTCCTCCAGCGTGCCAATGCCACCGGGCAGGGCGATCACCCCGTCCGCGAGTTCAGCCATTTTCGCCTTGCGCTCATGCATGGAGCCAACCACGTGGAGTTCCGAGAGGCCGTGGTGGGCCACCTCTCGGTCAACCAGCGTGTCGGGAATGACGCCGACCACCCGCCCATGCGCGGCAAGGACCGTGTCAGCCAGCGCGCCCATGAGACCGATATGCGCCCCACCGTAGACCAGTTCGAGACCGCGGGCGGCCAGTTCTCTACCGAGCGCCTGGGTGGCCGAGAGATATTCCGGTCGGGCGCCCAGGTATGACCCGGTAAAAACACACAGGCGTTTCATACAGCGTATCCCATGTCAGTGCTATCATATTGTTCTTCCTCACCGTTCCGTGTAGAGGGAAAGTCTAGGGCGAGGAGAAAGCCTGATTATACCAGAAAGTTTTCTCAGGAGGACCTGCATGCGCGCCGTCAAGCAACACCAAACATCTGACGACTGGGTCTGGCAAGCCATTCGAGACGAAGCCGCGTTGGAGGCCGACCGCGAGCCGGTGCTGGCGAGCTTTTTACACTCGATTATTCTGAATCACTCCTCACTGGAGGAAGCGCTGAGCTATCTTTTGGCCGGGAAGCTGACGAATCTCAATCTGCCGTCCATTACCCTGCGCGACATCATGATGGAAGCGCTGATCGATGACCGGCAGATTGGGCAGGCTGTTCGAGCGGACATTTGCGCGGTGCGTGACCGCGACCCGGCCTGTTCGTTCTATTCGGCGCCTCTGCTGTACTATAAGGGTTTGCACGCGCTCGAAGCTTATCGCGTGGCGCACTGGCTGTGGCAGCAGGACCGGAAGACCTTGGCATTCTGTTTGCAGAACCGGATTTCGGAAGTCTTCAGTGTGGACATTCACCCCGCGGCCCGTATCGGTTCGGGGCTCTTTATTGACCACGGCAGCAGCCTCGTCATTGGGGAGACGGCCGTGGTTGAGAACAATGTGTCCATGCTCCAGGAAGTGACCCTCGGAGGAACCGGAAAAGAGACTGGTGACCGGCATCCCAAGATTCGGACCGGGGTGTTGATCAGTGCCGGGGCCAAGATTCTGGGTAATGTCGAGGTCGGGGCAAACGCGAAAGTGGGTGCGGGCAGTGTCGTGCTCACCAATGTCCCGTCGGGCTGTACGGTTGCCGGCGTGCCGGCCAAGCTGGTGGGCCGCTGCGCCAAACTCCAGCAGCCGGCGCTTGAGATGGACCACAATCTGCCCACCGGAGAAGAGGACTCCCGAAGAGGTATCTGAAGCGGGCAGCGTCACTCTGACAGCATACGTGCCTGCCCACCGCAGAACCGTTTGATGAGGGCGAGGAGTTCGTTCGCCGCTTCGTGCAGAGAGTCCGCCGGCGTTGCTGGATTGCCCTGCACGATGAAAAAACCGTCGGTCGTATCGAGGCTGATTTTCGTTCTCTCGCACTGGCGTACTTCCAAACGACACAGCACGTTGTGCCCGTCATCGATATAGGCGTATTCGCCGGGGCTGACGACTTTGGGCTTGTCCGAGCCCATCGGCCAAAAGGTTTCGCTGCCGTCCGTGAGACGAAGTTGCACATTGCCGCTGATCGCTCTGAGGTCGTGTGCCCCCAAGGAGAGACGAGTTCTCACTGACACGAGGTTATAGATATCAACCAGCAGATTGACCTGCGGCAGGCCGCCTGTTTGTAAGACCAGTTTGAGCAAGCTTTCCGGTGAGGCCACATTTTTCCGATTGGAGCGTCCAATCGCGTCATGCAAGGCACGAAAACCGCTCAGGATAGGGTCGGTCTGTATAGCCTCAGACGAGAGGTCTTTGCTCACTTGGGCAAGCGTTTGCGCCTTTAAAGTTTCAAACCCAGGGTCCGTCTGTTGATTACGGACCCCCTCAATCACAAAGCAGACGGCTTTGAGGCCAAGCGCTTGTGCGGCGGCAGAGATATGGAACCGGAACTGGTCGGATGGCATGAATTCTTTTTATAAAAGACGTTGGCTCTGCGACTGGGGCGCTGATATGGAGCGCTTCGGAAACTAGGGCTCTCTCAACGCTCAGGCTGTTATGGTCTGTAGCTCGGCGGGCAGCTTGCTGAGCGTCAATTCGTTGAGCGTTACCTTGTTGCTAGCGTTATCGATATCAATCCCAACCAATTTCCCTTGGGCATCGTAATCCAGCACAACACCCTCTGATATCTCCTGGCTGTCCACACCCGGCCGCTCGGAAAGGTCAATGTAAAGCGAGTCCGTGTCAGGATGATATGTCAGCTTCATGGTTTGAACTCCGATCGGGAAAAGCGTTGTGGATTGTTACCTTGTCCGTAAGTGTAATCACCCGCAATACGCGATTGTTCAGCTCGGGAACCGCCCCCCAAAAGCGGAACCGATTGTTTTCCTGCGGTTCACTTCGGATCGGGCTTTCGACTATTTGAATACACCATTCTTTTTTCAGATACGGGCGTTTCCGCAAGACTTCGTTCTCAAAATAGTCGGTGAATTTATATTTCATCTAATGGCTGAACTGAGCCACATCTGGCAGCACATAGACTCTGATGAGTTATTATCGATCTAAATCTGTCCCTTAATTTAGCGGATGACAGATTCTAGGCTTAGCTTACAGCATGAAGAAGAAATGACTATGAGGTTGACAATATCACTGAATCCCTTGACCTAGTGCTTCATTTCCTGTCTCACTGGAAACAACCCCATTAAATTTGCATGCAAGTGAGAGGAAGTTGTCCAGGTTTTGTAGATCCATTCCGTACTCCGAGACGTCACTGGGATGGATCACAACCGTGAGTTTCGGACAGAATGTAGATTCTGCACTTGCGGCAATGAAGGACCGTATTATTTCTATTGCAATTTCTTCTCTTGTCTGTGGTAGGCGAGTTGGACCGGTACCCAAAATTGGTATTGATAGATTCCCATGACTCCCACGAGTCCTGACAAAATCCCAGAGCCCTGCCAGAGCTTGACGTAGATTGTCAAGAGAACCTGACGCATTACCATGTTCGTTCAAATCTGAAATTGCTACGAGATAAGCTGAATGATCTTTCGATGGTGAGACATGGATGGTCTCACCGAATCGGTATCTTTTCGATTTGCCACGACGATCGCCGCTGAGATTTTCCAATGGAGTAATCGTTTCGAGCTGTCCCGTAACCACGTTATCGAGGGCTCTCCAGTTAGAGTAAAAACGCGATGTGAACTGTCCTTGGAGGCTCTCCGGTGAGATCAAATCAGGAGAAAGCTCAATATCAAATGTTGTGTTTGTGCTGATAACCCATGCTCCTTTCTGACGGAACAAGTCTTTGATCTTGATTTCAATCTGAATATCGCGATTTTTCAGCGGATAACAATAGGATAGGCGAGGCCAGCTACGGTATGCCCCAATAAGAATCCCGGAGGCACAGAATAGCATCCATTGAGTCTTAAGCCAGGATGAGAACTCTGGTAATTGAGAGAAGTAATCCAAAATTGATACGAGAATCCAAAGTGCACCAAACGCCTCAAGTACGGAAAGAATCAACCTCCAGTTAAAGAAAGATTTCAGATACAGCTGTGTATAGTATACAAAGGGGTCCATCTCAGAGTCCAAGCCCCTGATACACGGCCTCTCGGTAATAGAAAGGCCCAGTTTTTCCTTGGTAGCGAAACCCCAGATGTTGTTGAGTCCAGTCTTCGAGAGCGTGTTCAATAATGTGAGCGTTGAAACTAACATGGACGGCTAATTGGGATTTGAGTAAGGGAGGGCAACGCGATTCGTCCATGAAGCGCAAGCCGTTCAGGTTAACGACGATAATGGGTAGGTCCCTTGTTACCGCTTGTTCAATCTCCCAACGAACAAACTTGTAGAGAAATCTGGTACGTTCTCCTGCCAAGAGGATAAAAGATTTTGAATTTCGTAGTCTATCCGCTAACTGCCTTTTTATTGATGATTCCAGGCTCGTGTCAGATGCTGTATTCAGGTCGTGCGCGTCATAGAAATTGAAAGACGTCATATCACTCTGTTTCCACGCGCGCATCAACCAATAGTAGTGAATATCATTGTCACCATCGAAGGAAACGTAAGTTTTGTTTCTATAGGGCACTCCCTATCTCCTCTCTAAGTCCACCTTGTAGACTTGACACTTATAACATCTCGTAAAAACTCCCCTCGCCCGGAACGAACAAGCGGCTGTAAAACCGCAGGGCGTATGAATCGGTCATACCGGCGAGAAAGTCGCAGATGACCCGTTTGCGGGCAGCCTCGTCGCCGTTGAGCAGCGCGTTTTCATAGTGCTCGCCGTGGTCTTCGGGGAAGAGACCGATGGACTCCTGGCCCTGGTCGAGCACGGCAAACAGGCGCTGGAGGACTTCTTTGCCCTTATGGCCGAGTGTGGTCACACGCGGATTATTGATGACCTTGTACGACTCGAACGCCTTGAGGGCTTCGATGCGCACCCGGTTGGGAAAATCGGTATCAATCAGACCGTGGGATTGGTGAGCAACCGGACTGACGAATTCATGAATGAGATCACGGATCAGCATTTTTCTGCCGGCCCGAAGAGAGCGCTGTTCGAGCTGTTCGAGCCGGTCGGCAATCCAGGTCAGTTCCCGGTGGACGGTGCTTTCATCGATGCTTCGTCCCCAGGCGGTCAGCTTTGCATTGACCGCCCGTACCACGCGCGCCGGCGGAAGACGGCGCAGGTCGGCCGGGGCGAGTAGGCCGGCTTTGAGACTGTCCTCCAGGTCGTGCACGGAATAGGCGATGTCATCCGCCACATCCATGATTTGGCACTCAAGGCTGGGCTGCGGCCCGCTGCCGGTCTGGCGGACAATGGCCTCGACGAGGGCGCGGTCTGCGGCGTAAAAGCCTTTGACCGGACCCTGGGGCGCGTTGGTTATCGCGCTTGCGTCGATGCAGGTTTTGTATTTGAGAATCCCGTCCAGGGTTTGATAGGTCAGATTCAGGCCGGCATAGTCGGCGTGCTTGTGTTCAAGACGGGTCACAATGCGCAAGGTCTGCGCGTTGCCCTCAAAGCCACCATGCGCCCGCATGAGTTGATGCAGCGTCCGCTCGCCGTTATGGCCAAAGGGCGGATGGCCCAGGTCGTGCGCCAGACAGACCGCCTCGACCAAGTCCGGGTCGGCTCCCAGAGTCAGGGCAATGCCCTTGGCAATTTGAGCGACTTCGAGAGAGTGGGTGAGGCGGGTCCGAAAAAAATCTCCCTCGTAGATGCCGAAAACCTGGGTCTTGCCCTGTAAACGCCGAAACGCCGCCGAGTGGATAATCCGGGCGCGGTCATGCTCAAACTCCGACCGCCGGTCCGTTGCGGTCCGTGCCGGCTCCGGCGTATGGCGGACCGCGTCTGAAGCGCGCGCTGGCGTCACCATATCCTCATGTTCCGTTTGCATGGCATTGAAGTCTCGGACCTCGGCTTTCGGCTCATTATTCCTTCACGTTCCGTGTGCGTTACTCCAAGGCTGGAAACAGCGCCTCCATCCTACACTATTCAATAGGACCGTTCACGGGGTGCGGCTGTGGCAAATCCGGCCGACCTATGCTCTAATTCCGGCTTCAATTCAGTTCCGGGAGGTTGGTATGGAAACAGAAACCCTGAAAGACAAAACAGCCATCGTTGGCATTGGTCACACCGAATACTCAAAAGATTCGGGCCGCAGCGAAATGAGCCTGGCGGTCGAAGCCATACGCAACGCGATTGCCGACGCCGGACTCAAGCCGAGCGATATAGACGGTATCGCCAAGTTCTCCATGGATAATAACGACCCGGTCGATATCGCGGCAAACCTGGGTATCCCGGAACTGCGTTTTTACGCGGAAGCGCCCTACGGCGGCGGGGGCGGGCCGGTCGGCTCGATTCTGCTCGGAGCCATGGCCGTGGCCACCGGCATGGCCAATTGCGTGATCGCCTTCCGGGCCATGAACGAACGCTCGGGCCGTGGGACGCCACGCTTCGGACGCGCCGCTGTTCGCAGGGGGGCGTCCGGTGTGGGTGCCTACCTCGAACCCTACGGTCTCTTCAGCCCGGCTCAGATGGTTGCCCTGGCCGCACGCCGGCATATGCATTTATACGGCACTAAGAGCGCAGACTTTGGCGCTATCTCAGTCGCCTGTCGGACGCATGCCCAGACTAATCCTAACGCGGTCATGCGCGGCCGGCCTATCACCATTGAAGACCACCAAAGCTCGCGCATGATTGCCGACCCTCTCCATTTGCTGGACTGCTGTCTGGAAACCGACGGTGGGGCCGCGGTGGTGATTACCTCAGTCGAGCGGGCAAAAAACGGCCCGCACAAACCCGCTTATATTATGGGCGGGGCCTTTGGGGCGGGCGAGTGGAATACCCAGCGGGTGGTGAAGAACGTTGAGAAAGCCGAAACGGAATCCACCGTGACCGGCAAAGCCCTGTTTGCCCGGGCCGGGATAGCGCACAGCGACGTGGATGTGTGTTTTGTGTATGACCATTTCACCCCGCTGGTCCTCATGGCGATTGAGGAACTGGGCTTCTGCAAACGCGGCGAGGGGGGAGACTTTGTGTCTGACGGCAAGCTGTTGTGGCCGCATGGCGGGCTGCCGCTCAACACCAGTGGCGGCAACCTGTCCGAGGGCTATATTCACGGCATGGAAAATGTGGTGGAAGCCGTGCGTCAACTGCGTGGGCAAGCTATTAACCAGGTCCCGGATGCCGAGGTGGCCTTCGTCTCCTCAGGCAATGGAGTGCCCACGACCGCGATGCTGCTCCATCGCTAGCCTGCGATAGCGCGGTCCTTCTATGTCTCTGTCGCCCTGGCAAGAATCGATTGATAGCCGGGGCACTCGCGGACTGGCAGACGCGGATACTTGGGATAACGAGTGTCCGTTTCAGACCGTCCGCAATAATAGAAGCGGGAGCCCTTGCCACTCACAATCTCGCGGGTGTGCTGGCAGGAGGCGCACAAGCCGGTCTCTGGAGGCGGGGGCACGTCTTGGGTCATTGTGGAGAGCCTACAGGCCGCTCTTCCCCTTGACAACACGACACTCAAGACAATAGGGAAAGAACACGATTTTGCACCCGTTTCGTACAGAAAGGAGTCATATATGACAGCCCGAAAAGTAGACTATAACGACGTCAAATCCCTGGTTGGTCAGGAACTCGGCGTCTCGGATTGGCATCTCGTCACCCAGGAAGAAATCAACGCCTTTGCCGAGTGTACCCATGATCACCAGTGGATTCACCTTGACGTCGAGCGTGCCAAAAAAGAGTCGCCCTTTGGCGGTCCGGTTGCCCACGGATATTATACCCTCTCGTTAGCGCCGTATTTCATGGATCAGATCTGGGCGGTGCAGGGCATTAAAATGGGCGTGAACTACGGGCTGAATAAACTCCGCTTTCCGTCGCCTGTCCCGGTCGGCAAAAAGGTACGGGCGCGTGCTACTCTGAACAATGTGGAAGATGTGACTGGCGGCCTGCAAGTCGCAGTCGGTCTGACGTTTGAGGTGGAAGAGAGCAGTAAGCCGGCGTGTGTGGCCGAGGGCGTGTACCGCTTCTACGCCTAGTTAGGGGCAACCCACCCCGCCGCTGACGCGGCCCCCCTCCCAAGAGGGGATTACATATTAAGGTTGACGGTTCTTCCCCGTGGGGAAGAACCGTCAAGAAAGCAGACCTTCTGGGGCAAGGCAAAGGCGCAGAGACAGGTTTTGCCCATCAGATCTGCACGGATGAGGGCGGGGCCTCTTTGTTATCCCCTCCTTGGAGGGGTGGCCGAAGGCCGGGGTGGGTTCCGGCCTTACGGCCCGGCTTCCGTCACGCTTCGACAACCCAACGGCCAAAACGCTCTGGAGTGGGCCATCAGGTCAGCCCCTCACTCGTCCTCCTGCCGCTGTAGGCGTTCCGCGTATTTCCGGTATAAGCCCCGAAACTGATGGTAGGTAAGGCCGAGTCGCTCGGCGGTCTTTTTCTGATTATACCGCGTCGCGCGCAGTCCGTTTGCCAGCAGCCGGCACTCGAACTCCTGTACTGCCTGGGTAAAGGGCATGGGAGAAGCGCTCTCATCAGTGGGTACTGTCCGAGGGGAGACGGCTGCTTCCTCCTCTCGTTCCTCTGACGCCTGGGGAGCGGGCTGAAACGGGGTCTGAAACGGGTCGAGTACGATGTCGGCCTCACGAATCAGGCTCGTATCCGCACGATAGACTGCGCGCTCAACCACATTTTTCAATTCTCTGACATTGCCCGGCCAGGGATAATTATCCAGAACGGCCCGCGCGGCGTCACTGAACTGCGGCACGTCTTCCCGTCCCAACTCGAAGGCCATTCGCACGGCAAAGTGGTCGGTGAGGAGCACAATATCCTCAGGCCGCTCACGCAGGGGCGGAAGAAAAAGCACCTCAAAAGACAGCCGGTCGAGCAGGTCGGCTCTGAATTGCCCGCGTGCGGCGAGCACCTTGAGGTCGGCATTGGTTGCACCAATAATCCGCACATCGCTCTCAACGGGCTGCGAACTGCCGACCCGTTCAAAGCTGCCATACTCGACCACCCGCAGGATTTTCTCCTGGGTTTCAAGCGGAATGTTTCCAATCTCATCAAGAAAGAGGGTGCCGTTGTGGGCGCTCTCAAAGCGGCCGAGGCGCTGGCGGGTTGCTCCGGTAAAAGCCCCGGCTTCATGGCCGAATAATTCGGCTTCGATCAGGCCGGGTGAGAGTGCCGCACAGTGCAGGGTGACAAAGGGCCCTTGCCATTGCTCAGACAGGTAATGCAGTCGAGCGGCGGCAAGCTCTTTGCCCGTCCCGCGCTCCCCTATTAGCAAAACCGGCCGGTTGACCCGAGCTACCTGGGATAAACGCTCCTGAAATGCCAGGAATGCTTCTGACTGTCCGAGTGCTTCCTGAGGGCCAGAAGAAGTGTCTGGAGCAAAGATAGTGGGTTTTTTCGCCATATATCGGTGTATATAGCATATTAAGAGCGAAAATAAATCTGCACTATTCTCCTTTATTTTTATAAGCATCTGAAAAGAAAAGACTTTCTGAATTGGCATGCGAGATGCGGTACTCCGGAGTGTATCGATAGCAAAGGAGAAGCATCATGGGAATTTTCACCCGAGTCCGTGACATTATCAGCGCCAACCTCAACGCCATGCTCGATAAAGCGGAAGACCCGGAGAAGCTCATTCGGCTCATGATCAAGGAAATGGAGGATACGCTGGTTGAAATTAAAGCCTCCTGTGCCGGGGCGATGGCTGCAAAAAAGAAAATCGAGCGTGACTGTCAAACGGTCGAGACACGGGCCAGTCAGTGGGGCGAAAAGGCCCAGCTCGCAGTCGATAAAGGGCGCGAAGACTTGGCGCGTGAGGCCCTCATGCAGAAGCGTCGCTATACTGAACGCAGCACCGGGCTGCAAAAGGAACGCGCCGAGTGTGACGCGCTGATTCGTCAGTATCAGGACGATATTACCCAGTTGGAAAATAAGCTTGGCACCGTCCGTGAAAAGCAGCGCCTGCTCATCCAGCGTCATATCCATGCCCAAAAGCGGAAACGCGCCCAGGAAGACCTGCGCCGCCTCGACAGCTCGGAGGCGTTTGGCCGGTTTGAGCAATTTGAAAATCGGATTGAGCGCATGGAAGCGGAAGCCGACTTGGTCAACCCCGGTCCCGGTGCTGAGCGTCAACACTCGCTCGAAGAAGAGTTTGCCCGACTAGAAGGCGATGAGGAGATCGAAAAAGAGCTAGCCAGGCTCAAAGCTACGGTTGAGCAAAAGACAACCGCGCCGCCGCAGGACTAATCTGTTGTCACGAAGCGAACTGATAGAGAGTGAGTCTGAAATATGGATGCACAAATTTGGTCGCTTGTTGTTCTCTTCATCTTCGGCTCGGTCTTTGTTGCGGTGGTTGGAGGGCTGGCGCTGACCGTGTGGCTCATCTGGAGAAAAAGCACGCCCAAACAGGGACATCTGGCCCAGGCGGATGAAGCCCAGATGATTCAGGAACTCTATCAGGGCCTATCCAAGATGGAGGCCCGCGTGGAAGCGTTGGAAACGCTTTTGCTTGACCAGGAAAGGAAAGGAGAAGGAAAACGATGACAACAGCCGAACGCCCGACGGGCTTATACCGGTCACGCGACGGGATGCTGCTCGGTGTGTGTAAAGGGATCGCCGACTATCTCGATATTTCACTCTTTTGGACGCGGATGCTGACCATCCTGTTTTTTCTCTTCTCCGGGCTGTGGCCTGTGGGCGGCCTGTATCTATTGGCTGCGATGGTGATGAAGCCCGAACCTGTCGTGCCGTTCGCAAGTGCGGGCGAACGCGAGTTCTACGACGCCTACGTCAACTCGCGCGGGCTGGCTCTCCACCGTTTGAAACACACCTTCGATCATCTCGACCGTCGCATCCAACGGATGGAAGATGTGGTGACGAATCGCGAGTATGAGTGGGAGCAGCGTCTGCACAAATCATAAGCCGTCCCTTCTCCCTTCCGGCCCACCGCTGCTGCGCTAGCAGAACGACCAAATGCGCGGTAAATAGTGTAGAGTTGAGCATGAAGGAGGGGATCATGATACAGTACTGGAGCTCGACTCACACGCACCGGTGGCACATCCGTTGGGCAGCCGGCCTGGCCGTAGCGCTCACCGGTTTGTTCTGCTCTCCAAGCTGGGCCGTTACCCCAGCGGAGCAGAAGCCCGATGGTCAGGCGTTGTATGAGCAGCACTGCGCGAAATGTCACGCCGGACAATCAACCCGTGCGGCGCAGCTTGACATTATGCGCCGCCTGCCGGCCGAGTTCGTGCTGCACTCGCTGGAACTGGGAAAAATGAAATTCCAAGGGGTGCTGCGGACCAACGAAGAGCGCCGTGCCATCTCCGAATGGGTCACCAGCAAGAAGCTCAAACCGGAGGCGGCTACCGATGAAACGGTGGCGGGTTTTTGTGCCGACGCCCCAGGCGAATTCATGGTCGCAGACGACACTCCGCAGTGGAACGGCTGGGGTGTGGATGCCGTCAACAGCCGTTTTCAGCCCGCGGAACAGGCCGGGGTCAGCGCGGCACAGGTCTCCAAGCTGAAGGTCAAATGGGTGTTTGGCCTGCCGATGGACTACCAGACCTCCCAGCCGACTGTGGTCGGCAACCGGGTCTTTGTCGGCACCATGAAAGGCCGGGTGTATTCGATTGATGCCAAGACCGGCTGTCTGTACTGGTCGATGAAACCCAGATCTGGGGTGCGTTCGACCCTGGTCGTCGGGAAACTGCCAGGAACCGACCCGGCCCGCTATGTGGTCTATTTCGGGGATTCCGAAGCCACGGTGTATGCCCTGGACGCCCGGACGGGCACGGAGTTATGGCGCAACAAGATTGACGATCATCCCATGGCGCGTATCACCGGCACGCCCAAGCTGCACGGGAATCGGCTCTACGTGCCCCTGACGGCCCTGGAAGAGGCGGCCGGCGCGGATGCCGACTATGAATGCTGTACCTTTCGGGGCACGCTGGTGGCCATGAATCCGGTGAATGGCAAGATGGTCTGGAAGACCTATACGATTCCGGAGCCGGCCGTTCCGGTCCGGAAAAACAGAAAGGGCACCCAGTTGTGGGGCCCCTCGGGAGCCTCGGTCTGGTCCTCTCCCACCCTCGATCTGGAACGTGGTCGGCTGTATGTCACGACCGGTGACAACTATTCCGACCCGGCTTCACTCACCAGCGATGCCATCGTGGCCTTCGATCTGAGAACGGGCGAATTCCTCTGGTCGCAGCAGTTCACGCCGAACGATGCCTGGAATATCGGCTGTGAGACCGATGACGACTCAAACTGTCCCGAGGCCAGGGGGCCGGATCTGGACTTTGGCTCGTCGGCGATTCTGGTCAAGCTGCCCAGCGGCAAGCGCGTCCTCCTGGCCGGACAGAAATCCGGCGTCCTCCACGCCGTAGACCCGGACCGGGACGGTGAAATTCTCTGGCAGCAGCGATTGGGCAAGGGCGGTCTGATCGGGGGCATCCAGTGGGGGCCGGCGGCCGATGCCCAGACCATCTATGTGGCCCTGTCCGACATCGGTATTGAGACCCACAAAGATAAAGACCTGGGCTGGACGACCAGCCTCGACGGGAATGTCGGCGGCGGGATGTTTGCCTATGATGTGGAGACGGGCGAGCGTAAATGGCATACCCCGCCCCCAGGCTGTAACGGGCGCGCCCAGTGCAGCCCGGCGCAGTCCGCGGCCATATCCGTGATCCCCGGCGTGGTCTTTTCCGGTTCTGTTGATGGCCATCTGCGCGCCTACTCAGCCGCGGACGGCGCCGTGGTCTGGGAGTATAACGCCGACCAGGAATACGAAAGCACGAATGGGGTCCAGACCAAAGGAGGCTCGTTCGACGGGCCCGGCCCGACGATTGTCGACGGCATGCTGTATGTGAATTCCGGCTACGGCTATTGGGGCGGCATGCCGGGCAACGCGCTGCTGGCCTTTTCGATCGAGGCAGAGTAGGCGTTTTCTTGCAACACAGAAAAGGGGGAGTGTGATGGGTACGACAGACAAGGTTCGACCAAAAAAACTGACCGCCTGGCTGAGCGGGGCGCTGTGCTTTGCGGTGTTGCTGTGCGGCGTCCCGGCGAGTTGGGCACTGGACCCCGGCGCCCAATCGGCACCGGATGGAGAACAACTCTACCACAGCTACTGTGCCCAGTGTCATGAAGGCCAGGTGAAACGGGCTCCAATCCGTGAGGTCATGTCACGCCTGCCCGCAAACATGGTCTTGCATTCGCTGAGCGTGGGGAAAATGCGCATGCAGGGCTGGATGCGGACCATTCCCGAGCGCCGCGCCCTGTCCGAATGGATCACCGGCAAGAAGATCAAGGACACGGACGAGACGGCTGCCGGGTTTTGTGCGGACGCTCCCGGCGAGTTCTCCATTGAAGACGGAGCCCCGCAGTGGAACGGCTGGGGTGTTGACCACACCAATAGCCGCTTCCAATCGACCGAGCAGGCTGGCATCAGTGCAGATCAGGTGCCCAATCTCAGGGTCAAATGGGTGTTTGGCTTACCCATGGATTTTCGGGTCTCCCAGCCGACGGTGGTGGGTGGCCGGGTGTTTATCGGTTCGCTCCAGGGCCGGATTTATTCGCTCGATGCCAAAACCGGCTGCTTGTACTGGTCGGTGAAAACGGACGGCGGGGTGCGTTCGACCATGGTGGTCGATACCCTGCCGGGCACCACCCCGCCGCGCTATGTGGTCTATGTAGGCGATGCGGCGGCAAACATGTACGCCCTGGACGCCCGCACGGGCAAAGAACTCTGGAAGGTGGACGTGGACGACCATCCCTTGTCGACGATTACCGGCACGCCCAAAACGCACGGCAACCGGCTCTACGTGTCCACCACCGCCCTGGAGGAAATCGCGGGCTCCGACCCGACCTACGAGTGTTGTACGTTTCGCGGCAAGATCATGGCCCTCAACCGCTTTAACGGCAAGCTGGTGTGGCGAGCCTATATGCTGGACCCTGCCGTACCGGTTCGCAAGAATGCGATCGGCGTGCAGCTCTGGGGGCCGTCCGGCGCGTCGATCTGGTCTTCCCCCGCGCTCGACCCGGAGCGCAACCGCATGTATGTGACCACGGGCGATAATTATTCCGATCCGGCCTCGCTGACGAGCGATGCGGTGGTGGCTCTCGATCTGCGCACTGGGGAGGTCTTATGGTCGAAGCAATTTACGCCCAACGATGCCTGGAACGCGGGTTGTGAGTTGGAGGACGATACCAACTGTCCGGAGGCGCGTGGCCCGGACCTGGACTTCGCCTCCTCGCCCATCCTGCGGATACTGCCCGACGGCCGGCGGATCATCCTGGCCGGCCAGAAGTCCGGGGTGATGCACGCCATAGACCCGGACCGGAACGGAGAGATTCTCTGGCAGGAGCGGGTCGGCAAGGGCGGCCTGGTTGGTGGAATTCAATGGGGGTCGGCCGCGGACGCCAAACAGGTCTATGTGGCCCTGTCCGATATCGGGCTGAGGACCGTCAGGGATTCCGATATCGGCTTTGATACCAGGCTCGATAGCAGTGTGGGCGGCGGTATGTTCGCCCTTGATATCAAAACCGGCGAGCGGAAATGGCATGTGCCCCCGCCAGGCTGCGGGGAGCGAACCAACTGTAGTCCGGCTCAGTCGGCCGCGGTATCTGCGCTGCCTGGGGTGGTCTTTTCCGGTTCCGTGGATAGCCATTTACGCGCCTATGCGACCGGCACCGGAGCGGTGGTGTGGGAGTATAACGCCGACCAGGAGTATGAGAGCACCAATGGCATCAAGACCCGCGGCGGCTCATTTGACGGCCCGGGCCCGACTATTGTCGATGGTATGGTCTACATCCATTCGGGCTACGGTTTTTCCGGCGGCATCGGCGGGAACGCCCTGATCGCGTTTTCGGTGAATGGTGAATAACGCGCGCTCTTGTCTTGCGAAAAGGGTGACCAAACGGTCGCCCTTTTTTATGTGTCTGAGGGAAGGCGAGGATGTCTCCTGGAAGAGCCCGGTGAGAGACAGAGGGGTTTGACACAGAACACTGCCAAGAGGCAAAAGAATGAGGAGATAAGGAGGGAGTGCACTTATGACCAAAACATATCGAACGTGGCCGAACACAATTATGGCGAGAGGCGTGTCGAGCGTGTTGACCCTGGCGCTCGGGCTATTCATTGCTTCGTCCAGCTGGGCCTTCTCGCCGTCGGAACAGGCTATTGATGGGGAGCAACTCTACGGTCGTTACTGCGCCCACTGTCACGAAGGACAAGTAAAGCGGGCGCCCCACCGTGAAGTCATGTCACGCCTGCCCGCAGAAATGGTGCTGCACTCGCTCGAAGTCGGGAAGATGCGAGTCCAGGGTTGGATTCGAACCAGTGGCGAAAAGCGGGCCATGTCCGAATGGATAACGGGTAAGAAGCTCCCGCCACCCTCGGACGAAGAGGCGACGGTTGCCGGGTTTTGTGCGGACGCTCCAGGCACTTTTTCTATTGAAGACGGTGCCCCACAGTGGAATGGCTGGGGGGCTGACGGCTTCAACACCCGGTATCAGCCTGCGGAGCAGGCTGGCATCAGTGCAGACCAGGTGTCCAATCTCAAGGTCAAATGGGTGTTTGGTTTGCCCATGGATTTCCGTGCCTCCCAGCCGACCGTTGCCGGCGGGCGTGTTTTTATTGGCTCGGTCAAAGGGTGGGCGTATTCGCTTGATGCCAAAACCGGTTGTTTATATTGGGCTGCCAGGACTTCCGGTGGTGTGCGGGCGACTATGGTGGTGGATACCCTACCCGGTACAAATCCGCCGCGCCATGTTGTGTATGTGGGTGACACGGAGGCGAATGTCTATGCGCTCGATGCCCGCACGGGTAAGCAATTGTGGAAAGTGGATGTGGATGATCATCCCCTCGCCACCATTACCGGCACGCCCAAAACGCACGGCAACCGCATCTATGTTTCGACCACAGCGCTCGAAGAGGTTGCGGGTGCTGACCCGCAGTATGAATGCTGTACTTTCCGCGGCAAATTGATGGCGCTCAATCGGTTCAACGGCAAATTAGTGTGGACGGGGTATACGCTTCCCGATCCACCCGCACCGGTACGCAAGAATGCGATCGGGACCCAATTATGGGGACCGTCCGGTGCATCGATCTGGTCTTCGCCCGCCCTCGATCCCGAGCGGAACCGGATCTATGCCGCCACGGGCGACAATTATTCAGACCCGGCCTCACTCACGAGCGACGCCGTTGTTGCCTTCGATATGCGGACTGGCAAGCTGCTGTGGTCAAAACAGTTCACCGCGGGTGACGCCTGGAATGTCGGCTGTGAGATGGATGAAGATATCAATTGCCCCGAAGCGCGCGGTCCGGATCTGGACTTTGCGTCGTCACCGATCCTGCGCATTTTACCCAATGGCCGGCGGGTCATTCTCGCCGGGCAAAAGTCGGGCGTGATGCACGCCATAGACCCTGATCGCAATGGTGAGGTTCTGTGGCAACATCGCGTCGGCAAGGGCGGCCTGGCGGGGGGCATTCAGTGGGGATCGGCAGCCGATGCCAAGCAGGTCTATGTCGCGCTGTCCGATATTGGGATGGTCCCGATTTCGGATTCCGATACGGGCTGGGCGGTACGGCTGGATGGCAGTGTTGGCGGCGGCATGTTTGCGCTCGACATCGAAAGCGGTGAGCGGAAATGGTATGTTCCGCCCGTTAGCTGTGAAGGCCGGCCCAAGTGTAGTCCGGCGCAATCCGCTGCGGTTTCCGCTCTTCCGGGAGTGGTGTTTTCCGGTTCTGTCGATGGTCATCTGCGTGGCTACGCGACCGACACCGGGGAGGTCGTGTGGGATTACAACGCCGACCAGGAGTATGAGAGCACCAACGGAGTAAAGACGAGAGGGGGGTCGTTTGACGGCCCTGGCCCAACGCTCGCGGGTGGCATGATGTACGTCAATTCCGGCTATGGTTTTTGGGGAGGTCAATCAGGAAATGCCTTGATTGCCTTCTCGGTGAATGGCGAGTAGCTGGCTCTTGCGTTTGAAGAAACGAATGAAAGGGTCGCCCACAGGGGCGATCCTTTTTTTGTCTGTCCGTTGGAGGGGTTTGACACAAAACGCTTCTCCGGGGCAAAAAGGGGGAAAAGAGGGATGGGAAAAAGGAGGTCGGTGTATGTCTGTCCGTGACGAGTCTCCACAGCAAAAAATACGTGTCATGATCCAGGCTCTTGTGTGTAGTGCGCTGTTGTCGAGCTTGGGGATTCCATCGAGTTGGGCTCTCCCATCAACCGAAGGAGGAGCTGACGGCGAAGCGCTCTACCAGGCGCACTGTGCGCGCTGCCACGAGGGGCAGGTCAAACGTGCGCCGCACCGCAATGTCATGCAACGCCTGCCGGCCGTGATGGTCTTGCACTCCCTGGAACTCGGCAAGATGCAATTCCAGGGCATGACCCGGACCAATCAAGAGCGACGCGCTTTAGCCGAATGGATCACCGGCAAGCAACTGCCGCCTCCGACCGAAAAGGATGAGACGGTCGCCGGATTTTGCGCAGACGCGCCGGGCGAGTTCGTGGTTGAAGACGGAGCCCCGCAGTGGAACGGCTGGGGGGTGGACGTCTTCAACACCCGCTTCCAATCCGCCGAGGCCGCCGGTATCAGCGCCGAGCAGGTGCCTGAGCTGAAGGTCAGGTGGGTGTTCGGGCTGCCCATGGATTTTCGGGTCTCCCAGCCGACTGTGGTCGGCGGCCGGGTCTTTATCGGCTCGATGAAGGGCCTGGTGTACGCGCTTGACGCCAAAACCGGCTGCCTGCACTGGTCGGTCAAAACCGCGGCCGGGGTGCGCGCCACCCCGGTAGTTGACAACCTGCCCGCGACCAACCCGCCGCGCCACGTCGTCTATGTCGGCGATTCCGAGGCCAATCTCTACGCCCTTGATGCCCAGACCGGCCGGCAGCTCTGGCGGGTCAGAATCGACGACCATCCCCTGGCGCGTATCACCGGCACACCCAAAACACACGGCAACCGCATCTATGCCTCGGCCACCGCGCTTGAAGAAGTCGCCGGCGGCGACCCCAGCTATGAGTGCTGCACGTTTCGCGGCTCCATGGTGGCCTTAAACCGTTTTAACGGCAAGCTGGTCTGGCGATCGTATACTATCCCGGAGCCGCCGGCGCCGGTTCGCAAGAATAAGGTCGGCGTGCAGTTGTGGGGGCCGTCCGGCGCCTCGGTCTGGTCCTCTCCCGCCCTCGACCCCGAGCGCAACCGTGTCTATGTCACCACGGGCGATAATTACTCCGACCCAGCCTCACTGACGAGTGATGCGGTGATGGCCTTCGACATGCGGAGCGGCCAAGCCCTGTGGTCAAAACAGTTCACCGCGGGTGACGCCTGGAATGTTGCCTGCGAGACCGAGGACGATACCAACTGTCCCGAGGCGCGCGGTCCGGACCTGGACTTCGCCTCCTCGCCCATCCTGCGCATTCTGCCCGACGGTCGGCGGATCATCCTGGCCGGCCAGAAGTCCGGGGTGATGCACGCCATAGACCCGGACCGGAACGGAGAGATTCTCTGGCAGGAGCGGGTCGGCAAGGGCGGCCTGGCCGGCGGGATTCAATGGGGCTCGGCGGCCGATGCCAAACAGGTCTATGTGGCCCTGTCCGATATCGGCCTCAGGACGGTAGAGAACTCGGACACGGGCTGGGCTACCACCCTGGACGGCAGCGTTGGGGGCGGCATGTTTGCCATTGATATCGAGAGC
>MPMI01000052.1 GCA_002238415.1 Desulfurellaceae bacterium bin18
GTAGTTCCCAGGCGGGGCACTTAATGCGTTAGCGGCGGCACCGGGGGAGTGGATACCCCCGACACCTAGTGCCCATCGTTTACGGCGTGGACTACCAGGGGATCTAATCCTGTTTGCTCCCCACGCTTTCGTGCCTCAGCGTCAGTAACCGTCCAGAGAGTCGCTTTCGCCACCGGTATTCCTCCCGATATCTACGCATTTCACCGCTACACCGGGAATTCCACTCTCCCCTCCGGTACTCAAGTCCATCAGTTTCTAGCGCACTTCCAGGGGTGAGCCCTGGGCTTTCACGCCAGACTTGAGGGACCGCCTACGCACCCTTTACGCCCAGTGATTCCGAGCAACGCTCGCACCCTCCGTCTTACCGCGGCTGCTGGCACGGAGTTGGCCGGTGCTTCCTTTGGAGGTACCGTCACTTCCTATAGCTATTCGCTATAGGAGCGTTCTTTCCTCCTGACAGGGCTTTACGACCCGAAAGCCTTCATCACCCACGCGGCGTCGCTGGATCAGGGTTTCCCCCATTGTCCAATATTCCCCACTGCTGCCTCCCGTAGGAGTCGGGGCCGTGTCTCAGTCCCCGTGTGACTGGTCATCCTCTCAGACCAGCTACCCGTCTTTGCCTTGGTGGGCCTTTACCCCACCAACAAGCTGATAGGCCGCGGGCTCATCCCTTGGGGGGGGCCGAAGCTCCCTTTGACCCCTGGAGTTGCCTCCTGTGGTCTTATTCGGTATTAGCCCGGGTTTCCCCGGGTTATTCCCACCCTAGGGGTAGATCACCCACGTATTACTCACCCGTTCGCCGCTGTACTCAGGAACCGAAGTTCCCTTTCTCGCTCGACTTGCATGTGTTAAGCACGCCGCCAGCGTTCGCTCTGAGCCAGGATCAAACTCTCCACTTAAATGGAGTTAAGGAAAACAAGTTTCCTTAATATTAGGCTTAGGCATGTATTCTGCATACTGGCATTTCCTCCAGGTGGAGGAAGTTATCACTACTGTTTAGCTTTCAAAGAGCTTTCCGCGAACTCCCAGTTATAGAGACTTGCTCTATCCTTGTCAAGCGGTACGAAAGTTTTCCTGCCGCTTAATGCGAGAAGACCAGCAGTTCTTCATGAGCACTTGCCTTCTCCCTTGAGCTCTGCGAGGAGGTCTTGTATCTTTACACACAAGCGAAGTCAACTCCTCAACCATATCAACTAACGTGGCAGGGCTCCCATACTTCGGATCAATTACACTGAGCAATACTTCCACTAATATAGAGAGAGAATGGATATTGTGTACAAAGTCCTCTAAGGATGTCATCCCATGAAAAATTCTCCAGCCGACTCTCAATCACAGTTTTTTGATCAATATGACCTGACAAACCGACAACTGGAGCAGGTCCTTGAGACCGCTGTCGAGCGTCGAGCAGATTATGCAGACATTTACTTTGAATCTCGCACGGCTGAAGCGCTTTCCCTGGAGGAAGGTATTGTGAAAAAAGCTTCCCGTTCAGTCTCCCAGGGTGCCGGCGTCCGAGTCCTTGCTGGCGATAAAACAGGCTACGCCCATTCTGACGAAATTACACTGGAAACACTCCAGGTCGCCGCGCAAACAGCAAGAGCCATTGCCCAGGATACAACCCAGACCCAGGTTGTTCCTCTGAATAGCACTCCGTCACAGAGAGACCTCTATCCTCTTACCATTCCCCCTATCGCAACTCCGCTACAGGACAAAATCCAGCTCCTCCAACAAATCGATGAGGAAGCGCGGGCGTATGACTCTCGGATTACCAACGTTCTCGCCTCCGTTGCGGTTGAGCAGAAAAACGTTCTTGTCCTTTCATCGGACGGCGGCGTCGCTGCGGACATACGCCCGCTCCTGCGTCTCCAAGTGACCTGTATTGCTGAGGATGGCACGACACGGCAACAGGGGAGCTATGGCGGCGGTGGACGCGTCGAGTTTGATTTTGTCTATGACGATGCGCGCTGGAGAACCTTTACGAAAGAAGCAGCTCGCCAAGCCATTCTCGGGCTTGAGGCGGTTGATGCTCCTGCGGGTTCTCTGTCGGTCGTGTTGGGGTCTGGTTGGCCGGGCATTCTTCTGCACGAGGCTATTGGCCATGGCCTCGAGGGCGATTTCAACCGCAAGAAAGTGTCGGCTTTTAGCGATCGCCTGGGCCAACGAGTCGCGTCCGAACTCTGTACCGTCGTTGATGACGGTACCCTCCCAAACCGTCGCGGCTCTTTAAATTGCGACGATGAAGGTACGCCCACAGGTCGCACAGTACTCATAGAAAACGGCACCCTCACCGGCTATCTGCAGGATCGCCTCAACGCGAAGCTGATGAATATGCAACCGACCGGGAACGGGCGCCGCGAGAGTTTTGCGCACATGCCCATGCCACGCATGACGAATACGTTCATGCTGCCTGGCGAATCCACACCGGAAGATATTATTCGTTCGGTTCCGAACGGCCTGTATGCCGTCTCTTTTGGAGGTGGCCAGGTTGACATCACAAGTGGAAAATTCGTTTTCTCAGCAAGCGAGGCATATCTGATTGAAGATGGGAAAGTAACGCGGCCTGTCAAAGGTGCTACTCTGATTGGGAATGGGCCAGATGTCCTGACGCGGATTTCCATGGTCGGCAACGATCTCAAGCTTGACGAAGGCATTGGCACATGCGGAAAGGAAGGCCAGTCCGTCCCGGTTGGCGTCGGTCTTCCCACTATCCGAGTCGATGGACTTACTGTTGGCGGAACTCAGGCATAAGAAGCGTGACGCGCAACCGAGCACCCTCCGTATGCTGTTGAGTCTTCCCCAGCACAGTAAAGGACAGATATGGACCTGACAGAACTTGCCGCAGATGTTCTCGATCAAGCGCGTCAGCAGGGCGCAACCGCCGGAGATGTGGTGCTTGCGAGCGGGGAATCCTTTTCTGCGGGTATTCGCCTGGGAAAAGTCGAGAAAATTCAAAACTCCCAAGAGAAACGGATGGGGCTCCGCCTGTTTGCCGATCAGAGTAGCGCTATTACCTCAACCGCAAACTTTACCCATGCGGCATTACAGGCTTTTGTTACGGAAACCCTCGATCTTGCCAAAGCGACTGCGACGGATGAATTTTCCGGCCTCCCCGACCAGTCAGATTTAGCCCAGGACGTTCCAGACCTTGATCTCTCCGACACCAGTGCACCCCTCACGCTAGAGGAGAAACTTGCGCGTGCCCAAGAAGCGGAGGAAGCGGCGTTTGCCTGCGATTCAAGAATTACGAATTCTGAGGGTGCCGAGTTTGCAAATGCTTCTCGTGAAACAGTCTATGCAAACTCCTTGGGATTTTGTGGCGGCTACCACACTACGAGCTTCTCACTGAGTGTTGTTCCGGTCGCTTCTCAAGACGGAGGGATGCAGCGAGATTACTGGTACTCATCGCAACGCAAACTCAAGGCTCTTGAAGCAGCAAAAGCGGTCGGCCAAAAGGCCGCAGAACGGACAGTACGTCGTCTTGGGGCGAAACAGGTACGGACCCAAGAAGCGCCGGTTGTCTTTGAACCGGAAATGGCGGCCAGTTTACTCCGTCATCTGGCCAGCGCGATTTCTGGCTCGGCCTTATATCGAAAAACTTCTTTCCTGCTGGATAAAATCGGCGAAAAGATTGCGGCAGATGGGATCTTTGTCGAAGACCATGCCCGTCTCCCTTCTGCTTTAGGCTCAAAACCTTTTGATGGAGAAGGACTGCCGACCCGCCAGAATATTATCGTTGAGGACGGGGTGCTCACCAGCTATCTCCTGGACACCTATTCGGCACGCAAACTCGGACTCCAATCTACGGGCAACGCCAGCCGCTCTTTTGCGGATACTCCGGCGGCCAGCACGACGAATTTCTTCTTACGGCCGGGTACGACCCCCCCCAAGGATATTATTCAGTCAGTTCGCTCCGGCCTATATGTCACGGAGCTTTCTGGATTCGGCGTCAATCCCGTAACCGGCGATTATTCGCGGGGAGCGGTTGGGATGTGGATCGAAGACGGGGAGATCGCCTATCCGGTCGAGGAGATCACTATCGCCGGCAATCTGCTCGACATGTTCAAAAATATTGAGGTGATAGGCGACGACTTGGAACGACGTAGTCCTACTTCCGCACCGACCGTGAAAATTTCCCGCATGACGATTGCTGGAATATAATCGTCCTTTTGCCAAATACGCGGGAAGACGTTAGGCTACGCTCCGCGTGCGACAAAAACTCTACGACTATCTCGCGGACCGGCCAGGCGGAGCAACTTCAGCCGAGTTGCTCCATGAGATTTTCGTCTCAGGTGCGACTGCCCCTTTTCCTTCTCCACGTGACCCAGAGTTGGGCACACGCCTCATCCATACGGCCCTTGGCGCGGACCAGAACTGTTCCTACGATGCGAAAACAGATCGCTGGACGCTCACCCCCCATGCCGACCTCAATAGGCCACTCCACGATACCCAGTTTGTCGTTCTCGACCTCGAAACAACCGGCCTCAAGCCTGGTAAATCTGCCATTACTGAAGTCGCCGCGATTCGCGTCAGCCACGGGAATCTTGGCGAAGAATTTCATGCCTTGCTCAATCCGGGGCAGCATGTTCCAGCAGGGATCACCCGTTTGACTGGCATCACCGACGACATGCTCAGGGACCAGCCGCGGGTTGAGACTGTCTTTCCTCAGTTCCAGCAATTTCTCGGTCGAGCAGTCATCGTTGCCCATAATGCCAGCTTTGACCTTGGCTTCCTCAACTTCGAGGTGCAACGTCTCGCCTCTCCCCCTTTGCGCAACTCCTCAGTCTGCACCCTGAAGCTGGCCCGGCGACTCTTATCCGGCATTCGGTCCCGGTCACTCGACTCCGTTGCTGCCCACCTTGGCGTATCGTATCCGACCCAACATCGTGCCTCGGCCGATGCCCGCGTTACTGCGGAAATTTTTTGTATTTTTCTGGAACAACTCGCCCAACAAGAGGTCACTACGCTCGGCCAGTTACTAGACTTTCAAGACAGAGCCCGGGATGGCCGCCGTTTTGAATGCTTTGTCTCCCGCCCGACTCTGGCAAATATTCCAGCCAGCCCTGGAGTGTATCGGATGCTCGATGCTGAGGGGAAGCTGCTCTACATCGGCAAAGCCAAAAATCTGCATCGTCGCGTCAGCTCCTATTTCACCAATTCCTCGGGACACAGCGATAAGGTCCTCGACTTAGTCCGCCATGTGCGTGACGTCAGATACGAACAGACCGGCTCGGAGCTTGAGGCGTCATTACGTGAAGCCGACCTGATTCGTGAGTTGAAGCCGCCATATAACCGGCTTTCCAAGCATCTCCCCCGGGTCGCGTTTCTCAAGCTCACCGTTCGGAATGCCTATCCTCGCCTGTCGGTCACGGCAAAGCCGGGGAGCGATCACGCCATGTATGTCGGGCCGTTTCGCAATCGTGACTTCGCCGAACAGGCCCAGCGGCTCCTGGCTCGGCTCTTTGGTCTCAGAACGTGTCAGGGCAACCTCTCCCCAACTCCCGAGGCGTCTCCCTGCGTGAGCGGTCAAATTGGAGCATGCACGGCGCCGTGCGCAGCGCGAATCTCACGTGAGACCTACCGGGAACAAGTGCAACGTTTCCGCGCGGCTCTCAATGGTGAAGCCCCGCTGTTTCGAGACGCATTAATAGCAAAACGGGACCGTTTTGCTTCGGACCTCCAGTACGAAAGTGCCGCCCGCTTACAGCAGGATATCGACTTGCTCGACCATATTCTCCATCTGCATCAGCGCTTTCATTGGATTGTGACACGGGCGAATGCCTTGCTCTTATTACCCAGTCGGCAGGCCAGAGCGGCCCAGGCATACCTCGTCCTCAACGGACGCCTGATCGAAAACCGCACCGTCTCCAGTCTGAGCGACTTGGAATATTTGGCGACCCTCGCACACAAACGTTTTGACCAGGATCGTGATGTCCCTCTGCGGCCCCACGAAATTGATGCCAGTGTTATTCTCTCCGCCTGGTTGCGCAACCCGGATCAAGCGCAGAGCGCTGTTTTCCCGATTACCGCTCCGTCGACGCTTCATAACCAACGGGACGAGCTTGAGGCGGCCCTGGGCGACCTCCAACGCGTTGTGTTTGAGTGAGAACAATCAGGGGACGGGAAAGCCTCCAGGGACTTGCGACCCGCCGAACCGCCCCCTATAGTTTGCCCATCATGACCGCGACGACAGCCACCACACGCTTGCAGGAATTGCTCAAGCGGCCCGAGCCGGCTTTGGTCCTGGGGGCACACGATGCCCTCTCTGCAAAGCTGGCCCAGGAGGCCGGATTTGATGCCATCTGGGCCAGCGGTTTCGGCATCTCGGCCACCAATGCTATGCCGGACGCTAATATACTTACAATGAGTGAGACCCTGGAAGCGGTGCGTCGGATGAGCGCCGCGGTGCGTATTCCGGTGATTGCCGATTGTGACAACGGCTTTGGCAATGCCATCAATGTCATGCGCACGGTGGCCGAGTATGAACATGCAGGGGTGGCCGGCATTTGTATTGAGGACAATATCTTTCCCAAACGGTGCAGTTTTTACGCCGGAGTCCAGCGCGAACTCGTCCCGATTGACGAGCACGCCCGGAAAATCCAGGCTGCTAAGGCCACACGGCAGAATACCGACTTTGTCATTATTGCTCGCACGGAAGCTTTTATTGCTGGCTGGGGGAAACACGAGGCCCTGTGTCGAGCCCATGCCTATGCTGAGGCCGGCGCCGATGCCATCCTCATCCATTCCAAAGCCGCGACGTTCGATGAAGAACTGAAAGATTTTGCGGCGAGCTGGGATAGGCCCTGTCCGCTCGTATCCGTGCCGACGACCTATGCCGATATCACGGCTCATGACCTTGCCGCCGCCGGTTTTCAGCTCGTCATTTTCGCCAATCAAACCCTGCGCGCCGCCGTCACAGGGATGCGCAGCGCGCTGGCGACCCTCAAACAGGAGGGCCGGCCGGCTGCAGTCGACGAGCAGATTGTGACCTTGCCCGAAATCTACGACCTCGTCGGTGTGCCAGACCTTCAGGCCAATGAAAAGAAATTTTTGGTTCCCGGCGGACATGACGTAACCGCTATCATTATTGCGGCCGGCTTTGAGGAAGACCTCTTACCCCTGATTGAGGACCGTCCCAAAGCCATGCTTGAAATCAAGGGCAAGACCATCCTGGAGCGACAGATTCAGGCGCTGAACGAGTGCGGGGTAAAAGATATCGTCGTTGTCCGGGGCTATCACAAGGAGCAAATCAACCTGCCGAATATTCGCTATTATGACAACGACCGCTTCCGTGAGACTGGCGAACTCGCGTCCCTCTTTCTGGCCGAGACGGAGATGACGGGCCGCTTCCTCTTTCTCTACTCAGACATCCTGCTTGATCCTTCCATTCTCGAAAAGTTGCTCAAGTCTCAAGCTGATATCAGCATCGTGGTTGATCGAGCCTGGAATGATCATGAACCGGGACAGGCAGAGGTCCGAACGAAGCAGCCGGACTTAGTGGTTACCCATCAGCCTCCCAAAACAGGCTATCGCTACCTCCCTACCGCCGAGCCCACGACGCTGGCGCAGATCGGCCAACATATTACCCAACAGGATGCTGATGGCGAATTTATTGGCCTCGCCATGTTTTCTGCCTCGGGGGCGCAAGTTTTGCGAACAACTTATCAAGAGCTTCAGACGATCAGTGTGGCACGTCGCTTCCATGAAGCGAGCAGCCTGGAAACCGCAGCCTTCACCGACATGCTCCAAGAACTCATTAATCGCGAACACGACATCGCCTGTGTGGATATTTATAAAGGTTGGCTTGAAATCGATACCTTCGAAGATTATCGACGTGCCTGGGCAAAAATACACTAGCCCCAAGAGGGCTGGTACGAGCACCCTGGCTTGCTTCACCGTCTCAAGTGGAGTGGTCTATGGACGGACACAACATTGATACCCTCATTAAAGACGAGTATGCATTTTTCTTGCGCGAGCGGGGCAACTGGAGCCTGACCGCTGGTCCGCAGGACCTGGAGCTTGTCGCCCACGCGATGCGCGTTCTCTTGCACGCACGGACCACCCCAGACTTCTTGGACGACTATCGTGCGCTCGTGGCCTGCCAGAATGTGGACGGAGGCTGGAGTCCCCTCTCTTCCGACACTGAGAGCACCGTCTGGGTATCGGCGTTTTGCGGTCTGATGCTTATCCGCGGCAACCGTTCTCTTCAGCAGGCCCAACTCAGCCAGTCGGTCCGGCAAGCCATCGACTATTTTCTTGATACCCAGCATCAGGACGGCCGGTGGGTTGACCCGGCCTGGGCCGACCTGGATACGACTAGCCATCCTGTCAGTTTTTTTAATGTGGTCATGGCCTTGGACGAACCCCACAGGCAACAGGAGGTCCGACGGGCCTGGCAGCAGGGCATGCGCTTTATCATCGACAATCAGAGTCCGGATGGCGGCTGGTACGATGAGGAGTTTCACCCGTCCGGCGTGGAGATTACCGCCCACCTCATCCAAGATGCCCTAGTCGCCGACCTCGTTCTTGATCATCAGGTTAGCAGGGTCCGCGAGGCGTGTGCCAAAGGGGCGGGACGGTTGTGCGCCTGGCAGGCCCAGGCCGGTTGGTGGGACGAAGAGAACGTCGACCACACCATGGACTGTACCCGGTCACTCATGCTGGTGACCCATATTCTGGAAGACTCCGACAAGCGAGAGACCATTAGGCGTGGCCTCAGTTGGATTCTGGACAATAAGAACGACTACGGCTGGGGCGATTTTCCAGGTATGGAGACAAATCTGGAGCGCACCTGCGACGGCATCGATACCCTGCTGAAATATCAAGCCTATAGCCGCAGCGACACGCACGATGTTGTCAAACTCTGGGGATATCTCCCCTAGGTATCCGTTGCGTCTAATTTATGCCGCCTCACGCTCCGGCAAAAAGCGGCTGGCAGGCAGTCTGCCAGGCCGACGAGCTTTTTCCCGGCGAACGGAAGCTCGTCACACTCGACGGCGTGGAGATTGCTCTTTTCAATATCGACGGAGCAGTCTTCGCCATCAACAACCGCTGCCCTCACCGCAAGGGCCCCTTGATTCGTGGCTATACAGATAGTGAAGGCGGCATCAAATGTCCGATGCACGGCTGGCGATTTGATCTGCGGACCGGACAGAGCCGGCGGCCGGCCCAGGCCACGACGTACCGGACAAAAATCGAGGACGGGACTGTTTACCTGGCGCTCTATCCCTCGGCCCGTCTGTGAGCTCTGAACTCCGCGACCCCACAGTACAAGACCGGCACGACGAATACGGTCAGTAGGGCGATGGCCATGCCGCCGAAAGACGGGATAGCCATCGGTACCATGATATCGGCCCCACGGCCCCGCGAGGTGAGCACGGGTAAGAGGGCCAAGAGTGTCGTTGCCGTAGTCATCAGCGCCGGCCGGATACGCCGTTGGGCCGCCAATCGGACCGTAGCCCGAATTCCCTCTCTCGTTCCGGGTCCATCTTTTTCAAACCGCTGCTCGAGATAGCTTGCTATCAGGACTCCATTATCCGTCGCGATGCCAAACAGCGCAATAAAGCCAACCCATACCGCTACGCTCAAATTAAAGGGACGGACCTGAAACAGGTCACGGAAATTTGTTTCTCCCACAGCGAAATTCAAGAACCAGTCTTGGGCATAGAGCCACAACATCAGAAACCCGCCGGCCCACGCGACAAAGATACCCGAGAAGATGAATACGGTCGTCATGGCCGAGCGGAATTGCAAATACAGAATAAGAAAAATCACAAGGAGAGTGAATGGAATGACAATCCGTAAGCGCTTCTTTGCTCGAAGCTGGTTCTCATAACTGCCGGCAAATGCATAGCTGACGCCTGCTGGCAGTTGCCATTCGCCTCGCGCAATTTTGTCTTGCAGATATGCCTGTGCCGCCTCGACGACTTCAACTTCGGCATGGCCAGACTTTTTGTCAAAGACCACATAGCTCGTCAGAAAGGTATCCTCACTCTTGATCACTTGAGCGCGGCGTTCGAATACAATATCTGCAAGCTCGCGGAGCGGGATGTGTTGTCCGAGTGGCGTGGGAATGAGAATCCCGCCTAACGTTTCCAGGTCGTTCCGCAGTTCTCGGAGATACCGAATCCGTACCGGATACCGCTCTCGTCCTTCAATCGTCAAGGTCAGCGGCTTTCCACCAACGGCGACTTCGATGATGTCCTGGACATCCTTGATCGTGAGCCCATAGCGGGCGATCTGAGCGCGATTAATCCGAATCTCCAGATACGGCTTGCCAACGACACGGTCTGCGACAACGGTTGCCGGTTCGATCGTCGGCACCTCTTTCAGCCACGTTTCAATTTGCTGCCCGACGGCATCAATAATTTCCAGGCTGGGCCCTCTCACTTTTACGCCCATGGGCGCCCGCATCCCGGATTGCAGCATCACGATACGAGCGGCGATGGGTTGGAGCTTGGGCGCGGACGTGACGCCTGGGATTTGGGCGACCTGGACGATTTCATTCCAGATATCATCGGGAGTATGAATATGAGACCGCCACTGTCGATACGGTCGCCCGTCCGGGTCTGGAATAAGCCGTCCCTGCGCATCGCGAACAAATGCATCAGTGTCCACGTCATAGCGAAAAGAGGCAGGATAGCCATTGGCATCGACAATGTACTCCGACTTGTAGTTGATGACGTTCTCAAACATGGAAATAGGAGCCGGGTCGAGTGAAGAATCGACTCGTCCCAGTTTCCCCACGCTCAATTCGACCTCAGGAATCGAGGAAACTGCCATATCGAGCTTCTTTACGACCTCTAGCGCTTCCCCAATAGACGCGTGCGGCATGGTCGTCGGCATATACAGAAACGACCCTTCGTCGAGCGGCGGCATAAACTCCTCGCCCATACGCGCCCACATCGTTCCACCCGCTATCACCACACCGAGAGGAATGACTGCGAACAGGAGTTTGTGGTGGAGGCACCAGCCGAGGAGTCGTGGGTACACGTCCTGAAAGAACTTGAAGAAGGTCAGTGTCAGGGCAATCAGTACTCCCACAAAGACCATGTTGATGGGTGTCCCTGTTTCGACTCCAATAGGGAACCAGGACCGGACCAGAAAAAACAGCGTGATGACGATAATAGCAGCCGGAACGAGGTAACGTTCGTAACGGGAAAGCCGCACATAACGAGAGAGAAACGTCTCACGCGCCAGGTTATAGGCACCCAGCAGCAGCAGGACAAGGCCAGGAAAGAGGTAGGTCCACATCAGCAGGAGGCCAGCAACGCTCTCGGCGAGGTAGAGTCCTCGCCTCAGTCCGGTTCGCCCCGTCAAATCCCGAAAAAGGAGATAGGCTACTGGTGGGATCACAACGAGCGAAACAAACAGCGCCCCCAGAAGAGCAAATGTCTTGGTATAGGCAAGTGGCGCAAACAGTTTTCCTTCCGCAGCCTGGAGGGCAAATACGGGCAGAAAACTCACGACTGTCGTCAGGACTGCGGTGCGCACCGCCCCTGCAACCTCGACAGTTGCTTCATAGACTATCTCCAGACGACTCTTATCGGGTGGGGCGGCGTTGAGGTGGAAGAGGATATTTTCACACAGCACGATGCCCATATCGACCATCGTGCCAATGGCTATGACAATGCCAGAGAGTGCCACAATATTGGCCTGCACCTGGAACGATTGCATGAGGATAAAGGCAATAAGGATCGCCAGGGGAAGCACAAGAGCAATCAGGAAGGCACTCATCAGGTGGAAGACCATAACGACCACCACGATGGTAGTCACGAAGATTTCTTCCGTAAGCGCGGCCTTGAGTGTCCCGAGGGCCTCAAGAATCAATCCGGTCCGGTCATAGAAAGGCACAATCGTGAGTTTTGATACGGTACCATCAGCGAGAGTCTTTTCCGGCATGCCGGGAGAGATTTCGTCGATCTTCGCCCGAACGTTCTGTATTGTCGTGAGAGGATTCTCGCCATAGCGGACAACCACGACTCCCCCCACTGCCTCCGCCCCATCTTTGTCAAGCGCTCCGCGTCGCAGTGCCGGACCAAGACGCACCTGCGCGACATCTTTGACTTGAACCGGGATATTGTTCTCCCGAACGGTGACGGCGATCTCTTCGATGTCTTGAAGGGTCTGGATAAAGCCTACGCCACGAACGATATATTCTACCCGGTTCACTTCGATAGTTCGTGCACCGACATCGAGATTGGAACTCCGGACCGCATTTATGATCTGGGCAAGGCTGACGTCATACGCCCGAAGCGCATCGGGGTTGATGTCGATTTGGTACTCTTTGACAAATCCGCCGATGGAGGCCACTTCGGCGACTCCCTCCGCTCCTTGCAACGCATAGCGGACGTACCAATCCTGGACGCTACGAATCTCGTCCAGATTCCAGCCACCGGTCGGACTGCCCTCAGGATCACGACCTTCGAGCGTATACCAAAAGATCTGCCCCAGAGCGGTCGCATCCGGTCCCAAGGCAGGAGAAACATCGTCCGGTAACAGACCCTGTGGAAGACTGGAGAGTTTTTCCAGCACGCGCGACCGCGACCAATAGAAGTCGATGTCATCCTTAAAAATAATGTAGATGGATGAGTATCCAAAATAGGAAAAGCTCCGGATGGTTTTGACACCGGGCAGTCCCAGGAGGGAAACCGTCAGCGGATAGCTGATTTGATCCTCAACATCACGCGGAGACCGTCCCGGCCATTTCGTAAAGACGATTTGCTGATTCTCGCCAATGTCCGGGATGGCATCGACCGGAACAGGATTTCGAGGGAGGAAATCGAGCTTCCAATCAAAAGGAGCGACCATGACGCCCCACGCAGTCATGCATATAATGAAGAGGGTAACGATCAGCTTATTTTCCAGGCAAAAACGAATGACGGCGTTCATAGTGCGCTCTGGGATAGGTCTGGGAGTCAGTGCCTATGGGCACCGCCTGCCTGCCCACCGTGTGGATTCATCATGCTGCGTTTACCCTGAATCTGGAGGTCTGCATCAATTTTGAACGAACCGCTTGAAACGACACGCTCCCCCTCGTGGAGCCCCTCTCTCACAACGTAATAGTCCCCCGCGCGTGGACCGAGCGTAATGGTTCGGCCCTCGTAAGCCCCAGTACCCGGTTTCTGCACGTAGACAATGGCGCGCTTCCCAGTAATGAGCGGCGCTGACGCAGGAATGACCAGCGGTGGCCCTGCCTCGTGCTCATGGTTGTGGCCAACCAGCGGGAAGTTGTCAGCCAGGACCAGGGGCATTCCGCAGATCGGACAACTTCCCGCCGCCGGGCGTATCACCTCCGGATGCATGGGGCAGATATATTGTCCGGTATAAGAAGGCCCCATGACAGTTCCCCTGTCTGAAATCTGAGCCTTGATCGTTGCGGTGACGAACAGCCCAGGCTTCAGCCTGAGGTCAGGATTTTCCACGTTTACCCGCACCCGGACTGTGCGTGTTCTCTCGTCCAGGAAGGGCTGAACGAACGACACCACGCCGTGAAATTCCTCTCCGGGGAACGCCTCAGCCTGAAATGCCACCGGTTGCCCATAGCGAATCCAGGACAGATCAGATTCATAGGCGTCCAGATACAGCCATAGATGTGACAGATCGGCAATCGTGTAAATCTCGGTACCGGTGTTCACATACATGCCCTCGTTGATCTGCTTCTCCACTACAACCCCGCCTATAGGAGCATGGATGGTAACCTGCTCATCAGCCTGCTCTCGTTTCTCAATCTGACCCACCTGCGTACTCGTCAGCCCCAGCAGGCGCAGCTTGTCTCGGGCAGCTTGTACCGAGCGCTCCGACGAACGTTTCACGATGGTACTGGTGCTCCCACGCAGCCGGTCGAGTGAGCGGGACGCCTGAATCAGCTCTTCCTGAGCAGACAGGAGCTCCGGGCTGTACAGGGAGACCATATGGTCTCCCTTGTTGACGCGAATCCCGGTATAGTTCACGTACAAGCGGTCTACGCGTCCGGGCACCCAGGCAGTAATATGCTTGAGCCGCGTTTCGTCATAATCAATCTTCCCGACCAGCCGCACCTCCCGCTCAACCCATTTCCGTTCCACCAGCGCAGTCTCAAGCTGGCTCAATCTCTTGGCAGCGTCACTGAGCAGAATCTCCTGACCGGAGGTCTTCGGCTCTCTTCCATGCGGGGTGGTGGCAGGCAAAGTGTATCCCTGTGTGTCATGCCCTGCATGCTGAGCGATGCTATGCCCAACCCCTGTCAATATCGTCAGACACAGGAGCAAGCCTTTCATCACGAAAACGTTGATATTTCCCATTGGATTCACCTTCCCCTCTCTTCGACGGAGAGGAAATCACTGTATCCACCCCTCAGCATAAAAAGCTTCGCGATGACGATGGCTCGATCCGTTCGTGCCCGGCTCAACGAGAGTTCGAAATCCAGCAACCTCCGGCCTGAATCGAGTACATCCAGGAAGCCGGCCTCGCCACTTTCATAGGCAGTAAAGCTGGCCTCAATGGATTCTTCGGCTTTGGGCAGCAGCGTATGGGTAAAGAGAGCAGTCTTGCGCTCGGCATCGCGTAGCGCAAACCGCGCTCGGGCAAAGTCTGAGGCTAGCACAGCGGCGCTATCCCGACGTTGCGCTTCGAGGCTGTATTGCCGCAGGACCGCTTCCTCGACTCTCGCCTGATTCTTCTGCCCATAGATCGGGAGAGTCATTGAGAGCGTCGGCATCAGGGCATCTTTGCCGCTATCCGTTGGCCCCGGACGCTTATCCATCGCGATATAATCAAGGCCAAGAGTAAAATCAGGGTAGGCCGTCTTTCCGGCCAGTTCGACGCCCACGCGTCTCGCCTGAATGAGCGCATCGAAGCGTGCAAGCCCAGGATTGCCAGTGAGGACAGTCTCTTCGGTCAACTGCCTGGCCGCACTCGCTTCTGCATCCAGAGCCGGGTCCAGGAGCAGGCTGGGAGGAATGTGAATAGGTGCCGTCGTGGGACGATTCAACAGTGCGTTGAACGCCACTTGAGTCGGTTGTCTGACCTCACGGAATTCCGCGAGGCGGTCCTCTAATTGTCCCAGCTCGGTCTGCACGCGGACCAGATCGCTATGTGTCCCGATCCCAGAGCGAAAACGGACCTGGAGGACTTTTTCCCAGGATTGAACAAGTTGGAGAGTCTCTTCGGCAATGCGGACCGCAGCATGGAGATAGACCAGTTCGGCATACGTCTTGGTCACGTCAAAAACGAGTTCGTTCTTGAGGCTCAGAAAACGATAAAATGCCGCGTGTGCCTCGAAATCTGCCTCATCACCACGCAGCGCCAGCGTTCCGAACCATGGAAACGCTTGGCTCATGCCGAGCCGATGCTGCTGCGCTCCGACCCGAGTCTCAACCGAACGCAGGAAATACCCATAGGTCAGTCGGGGGTCAGCAAGAGCAGTGACTTGAGGACGTTTTTTGAGAGCCGCCTGATAGGCCGCAAAACTCCCCCGCAGCTTGGCACTGTTTTCGAGCGCAGAGCGGAGATAGCCATGTAGAGTCTCAGGAAATCGTCCTGGAGCAGAGGCGCGAGGCTCCGCCTGTCTCCCTTGGGTGCTGACCGTACCAAGCGAGCCTTCTCCCGGAACAGGCAGTAAAGCATTGCTCTGGGGCATGGGAGACGACCCTCCTCCGGTACGCGCAGTGAAGGTGGGAGCCGTCGCGCACCCCAACGGCAGAGGAGTTATAACGGCAAGTGCAATAACCAACAATCGCCTCGCGAAACCGTTCATCATAAGAGGCTACTTTCTCAATACTGGTGGTATTGTGCGTCTTCGGAAGACGCACAGAGCGTGGTGTGGCGTCAGTGCGCCGTCGCAACACAGAAATGAGAACTACCACCGTCCAGGTGATAGCGTGGGGGGATTAGAGGCGGAAAATAGAGAAGGACAGATACAGTGGGACAGAACGTTGCGCCCGCCCTGCTGAGAGTCGAAGGTCAAGGGATACTGGCCGGGAGGAGACACTCACTGATGCGACCGAGAACGCGAGGAAACGCGACGCAGATGAGCTTGCAGACAGTTCCTCGCCTCCCAACACCAGAGGCTTGAGGAAGAAATGCCCTCCGCAATCTGGACATTTCTCAGGGGTGGAATGCGACTCCCTGTCCGATGTATGACACGGGGCGGTCTGGGCTGAATCGGGAGGAGAGGCGCTGGTCGTCCGAGTATGACCGGCAGCAAAGCACATCTGCGTGCAATGCAGGAGCAGCACCAGAAAGAGAAAGGTGACACAATACTGCTGGTAAACTCGACCCATGGTGTTACGCTAGCATAAGAGGAGAATTGAAACCAAGCATCCCCTGTCTGCTCGGAGAGCCGTGGGCCCGTCGTGCAGGACCGTGATACCACCCTCCCCAATACTGACCGTTCAGGATAGAGCTTAGTCGAGAAGCGAGTACATCGATGAAATGCCAGCGCGATTTATTTTCTTTGCCCGACGGCCAGCACTACCTCAACTGTGCCTATATGTCGCCGTTGCTGAAAGCCGTTGAGACGGCCGGCATCAACGGTCTGCGACGCAAAGCCGTGCCCGCCGAGATTACGCCTGTAGATTTTTTTGAGCCGGCAGAAGAATTGCGCCGGGCGTTTTCCCGCCTCATTCACACCTCGCCCGAACGGATCGCTCTCGTCCCCGCGGTCAGCTATGGGATGGGTATCGCGACATACAACCTGCCGCTCACACCGGAACAGAACGTCGTGATTCCCGGTGAAGAGTTCCCGAGCAATGTCTATCCCTGGCTGGAGCAGTGTAAACGCACGCGAGCAACCTTGCGCAGGGTTGACCGACCCCGAGAGACACACGCACCGGGAACAGTCTGGAACGCTCGATTTCTCGAAGCCATCGATACCAATACTGCCGTCGTAGCCCTGAGCAGTGTGCACTGGACAGACGGCACTCTCTTTGAACTGGAACAGATTGGACAGCGCGCCCGCGAGGTGGGCGCGCTGTTTATTGTGGACGGTACCCAGTCGGTCGGCGCGCTACCGTTTGATTTCGAACGGGTTCAGCCCGATCTTTTGGTCTGCGCCGGCTATAAATGGCTGCTTGGCCCCTACCAGTACAGCTTCGCGGCTGTCGGTGATCGCTTGCTAAATGGGGAGCCATTTGAACAGAACTGGATTAACCGTAAAGACAGTCAGCATTTCAGCGCCTTAATCAATTATCAGTCTGAATACCAACCGGGGGCTCGACGCTTTGATACCGGAGAGCGCTCGAATTTTATTATGATTCCCATGCTCCTCACAGCCCTCAAGCAGATCGATGCATGGGGGGTAAATAATATTCAGCGTTACTGCGCGCAGTTGAGCACAGAACTTGGCCAGGCCCTTGATGGGACTCCCTACACGGTCGCGTCACCACACGAGCGGGCGGCGCATTTGTTTGGTATTCGGATTGCCGATGCCGAGCAGATTCCCGCTATTCTTGAAGCCTTACGCCAGCGCCAGGTGTATGTCTCACAGCGTGGCGCTTCCATTCGCGTTTCTCCGCATGTCTACAATACTGAGGCAGATGTTGTAGCGCTGGCCGAGGCGCTGCGAGCAGCGCTACGCTAACCTCTCCTGCCGGGATACTATGATTGGGATTGTGAGCTTGTCGGCTTTGACCATTTGATATATGGCTCTGATTTTCTTATGGTGAATGGCTGGCCGATGGGCTAGACTACTTCTTCTTTGGAAAGGCTGCCACTCTCCAAAGAAGAAAAGCGAAAATGTTATAGCGGTAATACGGAGCGGTTGCTGAAACACTAGATGGACAAACCAGAACAAAAATTGTTCAGTATGGGGAAGGATTAAAGAAGGAGGAAAATCATGCGTACGAATACGTCTCTCGCTGTAGCGATGCTCATGGCCGCCTTGACATGGACGGGGTGCGAATTGGGAGCCGGAGATTCAGAAGTCAACGTAGAAAGCATTTCCGGCAGCAAGATGGTGGTGACAGGGATCGACGACTTCGAGTGCTTTCGCGCCGAGGTCCAGTCGGCACAGCAGCCGCCCGTGTATGTCCCCCAGGACGAAGGGGCAACAGAAAAAGTCGTCAATGGAGAGGCCACGATTCCCGTAGCTATGAGCATGGGCCAAATCATCGTTACCAAGGTGAGGCTCACGATTCCGGAGAATTGCGGATCGGTGAATGGGGAAATCGAATATAGAGGGGATCCCAACTCCAATGTGCACGGACCTCTCCCCTTCACTTTTATCTCTGGTGACACCCAGACCTTTCCGCGCCATACCTTCAAATAGCGCCGGATCCGACCCCATCTCTTCAGACGGTCTGGATTCGAGCCCCTTTGAGACTGACCTCCCAGCGCATCAGCGCTGGGAGATCTCCGTCCGGGGTCGGGAGACGAGCGTGAGCAACACCGCAACTCGGCAAGCTGAGTGGGAAACTCGCTATCGCACAGGCCACACCGCTTGGCAGCGAGAATCAGCCAACCCGGCCCTCCTCACCTGGCTTGAGCAAGGGCTGTTACAACCGTGTCGGCTCCTTATTCCCGGCTGTGGGCGTTGCCATGAAGTGGTCACCCTGGCCCAGCAGGGGTTTGCTGTTACCGGGGTTGATCTCGCCCCAGCGGCAATACACGGCGCCCGACAGCTGATTGAGGACGCGGGTGTTACCGCAGAAGTGATTCAGGCTGACTTACTCGACTGGAATGCCCTGGACCCCTTCGATGCCATCTACGACCAAACCTGTCTGTGTGCCCTCGATCCCTCAACCCGCCAAGACTACGAACGCCAACTCTTCTCGTGGCTCAGGCCGGGCGGACAACTGTTTGCGCTCTTTATGCAAGCCACAAACCCGGATGGTCCGCCGTTTCCGTGCGCTCTCGATACCATGCACCAACTTTTTCAGGACGCTCGCTGGGAATGGCGGGACGCTGAGCCGCTCTCCATCCCGCATCCAGCCGGACTACACGAACTGGGCTGTATCCTCACACGTCGGGCCTAGCAGACCCACTCGCCGCCCTTGACCTCTCTCAAGGCAGACTACATCGCAGCGCGCGGGTGAAGCACCAGAGCCGGATTACGTGCCACCTCTTTCGTAGTACTCAAAAACACGAAAGATAATCCGCGTCGGTCTAAAATAGGAGGCGTTCTTATTGACGACCTGGCGCTTTACCGTTTGGGTCGTCCAATTGCCAAAGGCGTCGTACCGATAGGTAAACATCTCGGTATGGCGCCGCCGCCCATCGTCCACGTACACGATACGCTCGGTCGGATCACCGTTGTTGTTGAAGTGGACGTCCGTTCTCTCACTCAGCCGGGAGTTCGTGGCATAGACAAAAGAAACTCGGGTCACCAGGGTTCCCTGAAAATCGCGGTGGTAGACGACCTTCTTCACGAGCGTATCTGCTGCGTCATACCACGACTGCTCTTCAATATTGCCCTGAACATCGTAACGCGAGGTCGTACGGCTTTTCAGTTCACCGCCCGGCTGATAGGTACGGGACTCGGTTTCTCTTCCGTTGGCGTCATACTGAAAAACTACTCGTTCTGTCAGCACGTCCCCGACCGAATAGGAACGCGACTCAGCTGAGGCCCCATGCTCGGCATAGGATGAGACAACGCGTCCAGAGAGGCTGTTCTCCGGCCCGTAGCGCAGCACTGCTCTTTCATTGGTCCGCGCGTCGTACAAAACGACCGCACGCTCGTGGAGCATTCCAGCCGGGTCATACGAGAGACGCTCAGTGAGATTACCGCGCCGGTCAAACCGATCAGTACGAATCGGCAGTTCTGTCTGCGACTCCCACTTTTCACCCTGTTTCACTAAGCCGGCCCGAAAGATGGATAACGATCTGACGGGCCCCCGCAGTCCGAGGATGTCCCTTTTGGTCTCCGTTTGCTGTCCCGGGCCAGGAGAGTGCACGCTTTCGCAGGACAAACAGAGCAGTCCAAGGAGAAAGACGCCGAGGAACCGATATATATTACGCCTGAGTCTTGGCATTATTTTTCTATTTTCCGTATTTGAAAAAAGTATGGTAGATTTCATATTGCTTGTCTTAACTCAGATGGAGAGCGCTCATCATGCTGTTTCGCGAACTCAACCGCAGCGCCACCAAGACCTATCTGATTGGGTGCGAAAAAACACAGGAAGTCGCCCTCATTGATCCAGTCCTGGAAAAAACCGACCGCTATCTCGCCCTGCTCGCCTATTATGGATATACGCTCAACAGCATCATCGATACGCACACCCACGCGGACCATCTAACGGGGAGTTGGGAGTTGCGGGATCTGACCGATGCGCCGGTGATCATGCATCGGCGAGCCCCCGCTCCGCGTGTTGATATGCATGTCGAAGACGGACAACTCATCCGAGTCGGGACGCTCACCCTACACGTGCTCGCAACCCCAGGCCATACACCTGACAGTATGTGCCTCCATGCCATGGATCGGGTGTTCACCGGCGACACCCTGTTTATCCACGGCACCGGACGGACCGACTTTCCCGAGGGCGACCCAGGCGACCAGTATGACAGCATCTATCATAAACTGTTTCCGCTGCCCGACAGCACGCTTGTCTTTCCCGGTCATGATTATCGAGGGCATACCCAATCCACTATCGGTGAAGAAAGACAGGCCAATCCGCGTGTTGCCGGTCGCAGTCGCCAGGAATATGTCGATTTGATGAACAACCTCCACCTCTCACTGCCAGATAAAATTCAGGAAGTTCTCCAACCGAACCAGTCTGCCATTGAAGACCAATCCATCCAGTTTCCGAGTCTCTCGGCACTGAATGACGTGCGCCAGCTTTCCGCCCAAGAAGTCCAAGCCCAACGGGAGAGCCCTACCCCCCCGCTCCTGCTCGATGTTCGCGAGCCGGACGAGTATAGCGACGACCTCGGCCATATACCGGGCAGCATCCTCATTCCGCTCAAAGAGGTGCCGGTTCGCGCGGGAGAGATTGAACGTCACAAAAGCAGCCATATCATCGTTGTGTGTCGGGCCGGAGTCCGCAGCACAACGGCCGCCGCCATTCTCACCGGCCTTGGATTCGGGCATGTCTCGAATCTCAGGGGGGGGATGCTGGACTGGAACGAGCAACAGCTACCCATTGCGCGCTAGTTGGGAAGGAGCAGATTGCATGGAAACAGCCCCTCACGAAGCGTCCCAGGCAGCACCCGGAGTGAGATGGGCCAAGGTCATTGATCACACCAAATGTATCGGCTGCCACGCGTGCAGCACGGCCTGTAAATCAGAGAACCACGTTCCGCTTTCGGTCAATCGCACCTATGTGAAATATACCGACGTGGGCACCTTCCCAAACGCGCGACGGGCTTTTCAAGTCACCCGCTGCAATCAGTGTCAGGACGCACCCTGCACCCACGCCTGTCCGACCGCGGCCATGTACGCCCGGTCTGACGGCATTGTGGATTTCGACAAATCCATCTGTATTGGCTGCAAAGCCTGTATCGCGGCCTGTCCGTACGATGCCATCTTTATCAATCCCGAAGACCACTCGGCCGAGAAGTGTAATTTTTGTGCGCATCGGATCGATATGAACCTGGAGCCGGCCTGCGTGGTGGTGTGCCCAACAGAGGCGATCTTGGTGGGCGACCTGAACGACTCCGATTCAAGCGTGGCAACAATCGTAGGCCGGGAGCCCGTTGCGGTGCGGCGTCCTGAAAAGGAAACCCACCCTAAACTGTTCTATACCGGTGCCCATCAGGCCACGCTCGACCCGCTGGCCGCCACCCGTCCCGAAGGCGGCCTGTTTCTGTGGAGCGAACAGGGCCAGGGGCCCCAGCAGGTGACCTCAGGCCATCCGACCCGGAACAATAGCTCCGCCCGGGCCGTGCTGGCGTATGACGTGCCGCACCGTGCCCCGTGGGACTGGCGGCTGAGCCTGTATACCTGGACCAAAGGGATGGCCTCGGGCGCATATCTGATTCCGGCCTTGCTGGTACTCTGTGGACTGCTGAGTCCGGAGCATATGCTCTGGCAATGGGTTGCCCCCATCCTGGGCGGAATATTTCTCGCCCTCACCGGTCTGATTCTCATCGCCGATCTGGACCATCCCGAGCGCTTTGTCTTGATTTTTACCCGCCCGCAGTGGAGGAGTTGGCTGGTCCGGGGCGCTTTTATCATCCTGGGTTTTGGCAGTGTGCTGCTCCTCCACTTTTTGGCCAGTCTCTTTGCGAGCGGCACCGCATGGCAGTCGGGTCTGATGCTGCTCGGTATCCCCCTTGGCGTGCTGACCAGCGTATATACCGCCTATCTCTTTGCCCAATCGACTGCCCGCGATTTATGGCAAAACCCACTCCTACCCTTCCATTTTCTCGTCCAAACGATTATCGCGGGAGCCGCGGCGCTCCTCCCTTGTGCAGTCTGGTGGGCACCGGCCGTGGTTTCACCAGTCGCCACGCTCTTGGGAATAGCGTGTGCGCTACATCTCCTGCTGGTGAGCGGGGAAATCAGCCTGCATCATCCCACCGCCCATGCCCATCTGGCCGCGGCCGAGATGACACAGGGGCAATACCGGACGTATTTCTGGGGTGGCATGCTCCTCGTCTCTGTCGGCATGCTCGCCCCATGGGCCGGCATACTGGCCGGGAGTGCAGCCCTCATCGGATTGCTGGCATATGAACACGCCTACGTGCAGGCCGGACAAAGCGTACCACTCGCCTAGAGGACATGGCTATGAGCATCGAGCGACCTAATAAACGCGTGTCTGCCGCTCGCCAGGATACGGAGGCGCGGGGGGAGACTTTTTATCCGGGGCCAAGTCGCACCCACCTCGCGTCTTTTCCCCCCAAGGAGCGCTGGGATGACTGGGTTGAGCTGGATGCGCGCGCCTGGCCGCAGCGCGTCGAACAACGCTCGATGCTGATTCCCACCACCTGTTTTAACTGCGAGTCAGCCTGCGGTCTGCTGGCCTATGTCGATCCGGAGACGCTCGCCATCAGAAAATTTGAAGGCAACCCTGAACATCCGGCCTCACGCGGCCGGAACTGCGCCAAGGGCCCGGCTACACTCAACCAGATCAACGATCCTGATCGCATCCTCCAGCCCCTGAAACGGGCGGGCAAACGCGGCGAGGGTAAGTGGCAGCAGGTCTCCTGGGACGAAGCCCTGCATGATATTGCCGGCCGTCTGCGGCGAGCGCTCCAGGAAGACCGTCACAACGAAATCATGTACCACGTTGGCCGGCCGGGTGAGGATGGGTACACCGAGCGCGTCCTGGCCGCCTGGGGTGTCGATGGCCACAACTCTCATACCAATATCTGCTCGTCCGGAGCCCGCGCCGGATATCATTTTTGGATGGGCGCCGACCGCCCCAGCCCCGACCACGAACATGCCGAGGTCATCCTTCTCATCAGCGCTCACCTGGAATCGGGCCATTATTTTAATCCGCACGCCCAACGCATTATGGACGCCAAGCAGCGCGGGGCCAAACTCATCGTTTTCGACGTCCGCCTGTCCAATAGCGCAACCCATGCCGACCATTGGGTTGCGCCGTATCCGGGCAGTGAGGCCGCTATTCTGCTTGCCATAGCCAATCACCTGATTCAGAACGAACACTATAACCGGACCTTTGTCCGTGACTGGTGGAACTGGCAAGAATATATCCAAGAAGAACGGCCCGACCTGGAACCCACGTTTGAGAACTTTGAGGCCGTTCTGAAACAGCTCTATACGCAGTACAGTTTTACGTTTGCCGCCCAGGAATCCGGTGTCAGTCCGCAGACCATTGAAGCCATCGCCACGCTGGTTGCCTCGGCTGGAACGCGACTGGCGACCCACACCTGGCGGAGCGCGTCCGCCGGGAACCTCGGTGGCTGGCAGGTGGCGCGAGCGCTGTTTTTTCTCAACGCGCTCATGGGTGCCGTAGCCACACCGGGCGGGACGTATCCCAATGCGTGGAACAAGTTTGTGCCGCGGCCTATCCATACCCCACCCCACCCGCCTATGTGGAATACGCTTTCCTGGCCAACCGAGTACCCGCTGGCAATCAACGAACTCTCTTTTCTCCTGCCGCATTTTCTGAAAGAAGAGCGCGCGAAACTCGATGTCTACTTCACTCGGGTGTATAACCCGGTCTGGACCAATCCCGACGGATTTTCGTGGATTGAAACCCTCAGTGACGAACAGAAAATCGGCCTGCACGTCGCCTTGACTCCAACCTGGAACGAGAGTGCCTATTTCGCCGATTACATCCTGCCCATGGGTGTCGGCAGTGAGCGCCACGATACGCACTCCTACGAAACGCACGACGCCCAGTGGATCGGGTTCCGGCAGCCCGTCCTGAGAACGGCCAGAGAACGTCTCGGCCAACCGGTGACAGACACGCGCCAGGCAAACCCAGGCGCAGTCTGGGAAGAGAATGAGTTCTGGATCGAGTTATCCTGGCAGGTCGACCCGGACGGCGCGCTGGGGATCCGCCAATACTTTGAATCCAAAGCCCACCCAGGTCAGAAACTGACACTTGACGAGTATTACGGGTTTATTTTTGAGCAGTCAGTCCCAGGGCTCCAGGAACAGGCCGCTGCCCAAGGCCTCTCGCCGCTGGCCTATATGCGTCGCTACGGCGCATTTGAAGTCCAAAAAAACATTGGCGCCGTCCACGCGCAAACAGTCCCGCCGGCTGAGCTGAACAATACCCAGGTTGATAGTCTGGGTCGCGTCTTCACCGCAAGCCCCAAGCCCGCCGGTCCGAATATCGTCCCCCTGCCCTCACCTGACGGCGATACGGACGGTCGTCGCCGTGTTGGCGTCCGAATAACGGGCCAAGAGAGCAGAGATGGCGAGATATATAGAGGCTTTCCCACGCCAAGCGGACGTCTCGAATTTTATTCCAGGACCCTCAAGGACTGGGGCTGGCCGGAATACGCCCTCCCCACGTATAGCAAGAGCCACATCCATCCCGACCGGCTCGCAGACGACCAAATGGTCTTGATCCCAACCTTTCGCCTACCGGTCCAGATTCATACCCGGAGCGCGAATGCCAAATGGCTGGACGAGATTGCCCACACCAACCCGCTCTGGCTGCATCCCGGTGATGCCACACGCCTGGGCGTACGCACGGGAGACCTCGTCCGGGTCGAAACCGAGATCGGCTATTTTGTGCTCAAGGCCTGGGTGACGGAAGGGATTCGACCCGGTGTTGTTGGCTGTAGTCACCATATGGGCCGCTGGAAACTCGATCAGGCCGGCCAGCGCCAGATGATGGCCACGGTCGGACTCGACCGCAACGGCAGTCAATGGCACTTGTCTCGCAAGCAGGCAGTCCGCGGCTATCAGAGCGAGGATGCCGATAGCGCACGTGTCTGGTGGACGGACACCGGCGTGCATCAGAATCTCACCTTTCCGGTCCACCCTGACCCGGTCTCCGGCATGCACTGTTGGCATCAGGCCGTCCGAGTCAGCCCCGCCCAAAAGGGCGATCAGTATGGAGATATCCACGTCGATACGGAGAAATCACATGCCGCGTATAAGCAGTGGCTCGAACTGACCCGACCGGCCAGCCAGGTCTCGCCCGACGGAACGCGACGACCCTACTGGATGTTACGCCCGCTCAAGCCGGGTCGAGAGCACTATCAACTGCCTGAGACGGAGAGACCGCCTAAGGACTGATGACGCGCTTTCTCCCGTTTCTCGACCTCCGGGCCTACCAGCTTCGTCATCTCCCGCGGGACCTGCTCGCCAGCCCGAGCGTGACCTTTCTCGACATCCCTCAAGGTGTGGCCTATGCCATGATCGCCGGCCTTCCCCCGGCCATGGGCCTGTATGCGGCCGCCCTGCCGGCCATAGTCGGTGCGCTGTTTCGCAGCTCCCGCCATGTTGTGACTGGTCCCACGAACGCCGTGAGTCTGCTGGTCGGCACTGCCGTCGCCGCCGAGGTGGCGCACGGCGGCGCGAGTCCCATGGCCGTCGGCGTCACCCTGGCCTTTATGGTTGGGGTGGTCCAATTTCTCGCCGGGCTGCTACGACTCGACGCGCTCGCCGATTATGTTTCCCAGCCAGTTGTCCGTGGGTATATCTCAGGCGCCGCGGTCCTGATTATGATCGGCCAGCTTCCCAATGCAACCGGCACGACCCACGTTTCAGGCAATCCCGCCCAGATGATCAGCGGCTGGTTGTCTTCACTCTCGGAAGTCCATCTGCTCGCCGTCTCTTTCACGCTCGGCACACTTGTGTGCGTCCTGTCTCTGCGCCACTTTTACCCCCGTCTGCCAGCCTCGCTCATCGCCCTGGGGCTCAGCATCGGCGTGGCGCAGCTCTTCCAATTGTCAGACGCGGGACTCCATCTCGTTGCCGACCTCGCCCCTCTGCCAACCGGACTACCACCGCTCACCGTCCCGCACTTGGACCAGTGGGCAGGACTGCTCCCGACGGCAATTGCTTGTGCTGTTCTGTCCCTGGTTGAGTCCAGCTCTGTAGCTCGGACGCTTGCGGCCCGGTCGGGACAGCGGCTCGATATGGCAGCCGAATTTTCGGGCCAAGGGCTGGCGAACATCGCCGCTGCTTTCTCGGGTGGCTATCCGGTCAGCGGCAGTCTGGCCCGTTCGACCTTGAATCAGCAAGCCGGAGCACAGAGCCGTTTGTCCGCGCTGTTCTGCGGACTGTTGATGCTGGCCGTGCTGCTCTTTTTCGGACCGGTCGTCAATCAGACACCGATTGCGAGTCTGGCCGGTCTGTTGTTCGTCTTAGCCTCGGACCTCATCGACAGGGATCGGATTCGGATGATACTGCGCGGCACCCGAGGCGACCGGGCGGCATTTCTCGCCACGCTGGTCGGGACGTGGCTGGTGCCGCTCGACCAGGCGATTTATATTGGCGTCGGGATCAGCATCATCCTCTTTTTACGTCGCGTCCGGCTGCTCACGGTCCGAGAGATGGCTATTGGTGAGAAAGGCCGTTTTCGAGAGGTTGACCACGAGCAGGAAGAGCGGGGGCAGCAGTGTTCCGCCATTCGTATTCTCAACCTGACGGGTCCGTTATTTTTTGCCGCATCCGGAGAACTCCAAGACGCGATTGAGCGAATGAATGCCGAGCCTCACGTCCGCGTCGTTATTCTTCGTATCCGGCAGACACAGGGCTTGGACATCACCATCGCCAGCCTGCTCGAATCCAGCCAACGTCAGTTGGAGAGCGCCGGCAGGACCCTCCTCGTCCTGGGCCTGCGCCCCGAGGCCATGCAGTTACTTGAGAAAACCGGCATCGCCGGCCGTATCGGACTGGCGAATCTCTTTCCGGCTCAATCCGGCTGGTTTACCGCCATGGAGGCCGCTCTCCGTCGCGCCCTCACGTTGGCAGGGGACCATGGCTGCGGCACCCACTGTCCTTTTGCCGCATATCTCACCGCTCAAGAAGCACTCCGGGGTAATTCTGCGGTATCACGTTGACTGAAGGCATACCTATCTGAAAACTATCATTCCCAGTCGCAAAGCAACCAAGGAGCACCTCGGATGAATCAGAATCGACTCAAATTGGACGAGGAGGAACGCTCTATCCTCTGGGACTTCGAGCGTGGAGAGTTTGAAAGTATCAAAAACTTTAGAGCGGAGAAGCAGCGGCTAGAAGCTGCGGCAAGCCAGACGCTCAAAAAAGGCAAGCGTGTCAGCATTCGCATATCAGCCCGAGATTTGGAAAAAATTAAAAAGCGGGCTGTCGCCGAAGGGATGCCGTACCAGACTCTCATTGCCAGCACCTTACACAAGTTTGTGACGGGTCAACTCAAGGAGGCTCAATAAGAGAGGTCCTTCGCTCACCCCACCCGTTCCGAAATCCCCTTGCCTTGGCCTCTACGTCTGGTTACGTTGAGGCCGTTTTGTAGGAGGGGCTCGCACCCAGGGGAAGGATGTCACCGGATGTCGCAGTACGTCGAAGGACCAGACGCAGGTCTTATTGTTGAAGACCATGCCCAACTCATCGAATACTTTTTTGACGCCGCAAAGCCCCGAGAGAAGTGGCGTATTGGCACGGAGTACGAACTGCTCGGCGTGTCACGTCGGAGTGGCCGCGCTGCACGCTACTCCGGACGGCGTGGCATTGAGCATATCCTGAGCCGCCTGGCCGACTCCCTGGAATGGGAACCCCAGGAGGAAGAAGGCCGCATTATCGCCCTCCAAGGCGAGCGCGCCAATATCGCGCTTGAACCCGGTGCGCAACTCGAACTCTCCGGCGAACAGTGCGAGACCGTCCATTGTGCGGATAAAGAACTTCGTCGCCATCTTGAGCATCTACTGCCCATTGCGGACGAATTGGACATTGATTTTGTGAATCTGGGAGTCCAGCCGGTCAGCTCCCTTGATGACATCGAGTGGATTCCCAAAACGCGCTATCAGATCATGGGTCCGTATATGGAGCGGGTCGGCACGCTGGGCCATCGCATGATGAAGCAAACCGCTTCCATTCAGGTCAATTTCGACTTTAGCGACGAAGCCGACGCCATGCTGAAGTTTAAGACCAGCATGGGACTCGTGCCCATCCTGTCTGCCATGTTTGCCAACTCCCCGATTTCGGATGGCAGGCTGAACGGTTTCATGACCATGCGCGGCCACGTCTGGACCGAGACGGACAAGCGCCGGTGTGGCCTGCTGCCCTTTGCTTTTGCCGACGTTCCGACGTTTGAAGACTATGCCGAATACGCGCTGAATACTCCGATGTATTTCATTGTACGCCAGGGCCAGTGGATCAATATGACCCATATGTCCTTTCGCCAATTTTTGGAGGAAGGACATGAAGGCGAACGCCCTACCATGGAAGACTGGGGCATTCATCTGACGACCCTCTTTCCGGAAGTGCGGATCAAGAAATACCTGGAGATTCGCTGCTTCGACAACCAGCCGTTTGAATACATGCTGGCCGTACCGGCCCTCACCAAGGGTATCTTTTTCGATACCGACCCCCTGCTGGCCGCCTGGGATCTCGTCAAAAAATGGAGCTGGGACGAACGCCTCGAAGCCTATTACCAGGCCCATCGTCAAGCCCTGGGCGCACGTGTGCAGGGCATCCGCTTGCTCGATCTGGCCAAAGAACTGGTCACCATTGCCTGGGAGGGCTTGGAGCGACACAACGACTGCAACGAGGCCGGAGAAAATGAGACTATCTATCTCGAACGGCTACGTGAGGAGATCGACAAGGGACAGTGTCCGGCCTATCACGTCGTTGAAGAGTGGATGACCCACTGGAACTATGACGCCAAACGCCTCGTTGACGGCACGGCCTACCGGCTGCCGGACGAGGACGAATAAGCAACAACCCCCTCCCTCAACACCGCTTTCCTCTCCCCATCTAACCTCCATCCCCTTTTCTGTTTCCCCCCTCCGCGTTTCGTGTTATGAAGCCGATACACAACGATTGGAATAAGGAGGGTCGTATGGATATTCCCAAAGACAAGCTCCTCTGGATCTATGAGCGCATGCAGCTCATCCGGGTGTTTGAGACCAGGGTCAGTACCGAGTTTGGGAAGGGGAAAATTCCGGGCTTCGTGCATCTCTACGCCGGGGAAGAAGCAGTCGCGGTCGGGATTTGTGCCCACCTCACCGACGCCGACTATATGACCTCAACCCACCGCGGACACGGCCACTGTGTGGCAAAAGGGGTGGACGTACGTGGCATGATGGCCGAGCTGTTCGGCAAAGCCACCGGGATTTGCAAGGGCAAGGGTGGCTCCATGCATATTGCCGATATGGACAAAGGTATGCTGGGAGCCAACGGGATTGTCGGCGGCGGCCCGCCGCTCGCCTGCGGGTCCGGCCTGACCGCCAAGACCAATGGCACGGACCAGGTGACAATCTGCTTCTTTGGCGATGGGGCATCAGAGCAAGGCACCTTGCACGAGAGCCTCAACCTGGCCGCAATCTGGAAGCTGCCGATTATTTTTGTGGCCGAGAATAACGGCTATGCCGAGTCTACGCCGGCGCATTATCATTGCAGTGTCGAGAATATCGCCGACCGCGCCGCAGCGTATAATATGCCGGGCGTCACCATAGACGGGAACGATCTGTTTGCCGTGTATGAATCGGCGCATGAGGCCGTTGCGCGCGCCCGAGCCGGACAGGGCCCGAGCTTGTTGGAGTGTAAGACCTATCGTCACTTCGGCCATTTTGAAGGCGATGCCCAGACCTATAAAATTGCGGAAGAAAACGAGAAATACCGCACCGAACTCGACCCGATCAAGCGCTTCAAAGACGCCGTCCTGCCCCGTGGCCTTATATCCGAAGACGAGTTGGCTGCAATCGATCAACGGGTCAATGCCGCGATTGACGAAGCCGTCACATTCGCGGAAGACAGCCCCTTCCCCGAGGTCCAGGAAACCTTCACCGACGTATATGTGAATTATTAGGAGCTTGCGGAGAAACATTATGGCAGAGCGAGAATTGAATTTTGGTGAGGCGCTGAATGAAGCCATGCGTCAGGAAATGCAGCGCGACCCCAAAGTGGTGATCATGGGCGAGGACGTGGCCGGTGGAGCCGATGTCGATCACCTCGAAGGCGACGATGCCTGGGGCGGCGTCCTGGGCGTGACAAAAGGCCTAGTCAAGGAATTTGGCCGGAGTCGTGTTATCGATACGCCTATCAGCGAGTCCGGCTTTATTGGCGCGGCCGTTGGCGCCGCGGCCACCGGCCTGCGGCCCATTGCCGAGATGATGTTCGTCGGGTTTATGGGCGTGTGTTTTGACCAACTCCTGAATCAGGGGGCAAAACTCCGCTATATGTTTGGCGGCAAAGCGAAAGTCCCGCTGGTGATTCGGACCATCTGCGGGGGCGGCTACCGCGCCGCTGCCCAGCACTCTCAGGTGTTGCACTCCCTCTTTACCCACATCCCCGGCCTCAAAACGGTCGTCCCCTCGACCCCGTATGATGCCAAAGGACTCCTGATTTCGGCCATCCGGGATGACGACCTGGTCATCTTCTTTGAAGACATCACCTTCGGCGGCATAAAGGGTGTCGTGCCGGAGGAAGACTACACCATTCCCTTTGGAAAAGCGGACATCAAGCGCGCCGGCGAGGATGTTACGATCGTGGCTATCGGCAAGATGGTCCACCATTCCCTGACCGCAGCCACGGAGCTGGAAAAGCAGGGTAAAAGCGCAGAGGTGCTCGATCCCCGTACCCTCTCGCCCTTTGACGAAGAGACGGTGCTGGAATCGGTCGAGAAGACGGGCCGGCTGGTGATCGCCGACGAATCGCACCCGCGCTGCAATGTGGCAACCGATATCGCTGCCATGGTTGCGGACAAGGGGTTTGATTACTTGAACGCACCCATAAAAATGGTATCGGCTCCTCACACCCCGGTGCCGTTCAGTCCGCCCCTGGAAGATCACTATCTGCCCAACCCGCAAAAAATCAGCGAGGCAGCATTAGGACTGTTTTAGGAACGGAAATTGGGGACTGGGGGTTAGGTTTCCCCAACACCCAGTCCCCAACCCCCAACCCCTATTTCCCATGTCATCCGTCGGTATTATTGCAAACCCGCGCGCGGGCAAGGACATCCGCCGCCTTGTAGCGCATGGCTCTATCCTCGATACCCAGGAAAAGGTCTATATCGTCCGGCGGGCCATTCTTGGCATTCAGGGGGCCGGGGCGGACGAAGTGGTCCTCTTTCCCGACCCGGCCAATATCTTTACCAAGGCCCTGTCCGGGATTGAGAACGAGTTACGTCTCACCACACGTTTTCTTGAAATGTCGATCTTCGATGAGGCCAGCGATTCGACGCGGGCGGCACAACTCATGTGCGAGCAGAGGGTGGCCTGCGTTATCGTCATTGGCGGAGACGGTACCAACCGGGTGGTCACCAAAGGCAGCGGTAGCATGCCGCTCGTTCCGCTTTCAACCGGAACGAATAACGCCTTTCCCCAGTTTTTGGAGTCCACCCTGGCGGGCTTGGCCGCGGGCTATTACGCGGTCCGACACTTCTCCCCAGACGAGTGCACCCGCCCGACCAAGCGGCTCAACCTGTACCGCAACGGGACGCTTGAGGACATCGCCCTGGTTGATGCAGCCGTGTGTGACTACCAGTTTGTTGGTGCCAGGGCCGTGTGGGAGGCCGAACGTCTCAAGGAACTCTTTCTCACCCAGGGCCAGCCTACGAATATCGGCTAGGCCTTAATCGGCGGCAGCC
>MPMI01000053.1 GCA_002238415.1 Desulfurellaceae bacterium bin18
GCCCACCAGAGGGACAAGGCGGGTCGGTCTGTTTGCGGCTTTCCGCCCCGCTGGCGCCCCAGCGCTGGGGCAGGAGGCGCGCCGGGAACCCTCGTCAGCCTAAGCGGACCGCCGCAGTGGCCCGACATTCTCTACCTGACCCGGACCGCCCCAGGACATGCGGCGTGGGCCTGGTACGCCCTGCCCAGGTCCGCGTGGCCGTCACCATGCCCACGCCGCCCCCGGCTCCGTGTCCAAAGCGACACCGAGCCACCCCAGGGGAGAAAAGGTCGCCCAGGGCGATTCTTTTACCCTCCAAACCTCCCTTGAGGGAGCGTTCAAGGCGGTCACTCTTCACCTGACCAAGCCCCCCAGGACATGCTGCGCGGGCCAGCGCGCTGGTGCCCAGGTCCGCGGCCATCACCCCGGCCCGCGCAGCGCCCGGGTGCGTGTTGAAGCAACACCAAGCCCCCCCGGCGGACACCCGGCCTCGACCGGGCTGACCTACTCAGAGACGTCACGGCCACTCGACACGCGCCAAAACCTCCGCAGAGCCTCCGGTATTTGTCACGGCCTCAGACACCAAGTCTACCGATCCGTCTCCGACCCGTAGGAACATGGCGCGCTGCGCTGAGGGCCTCGGCGTCAGAAGGCCGCCCTTGGCGGCTTCTCTCTGATTTTTTTCGGTCCGAGCGGTGGGTGAGAACCGAAAAAAATCATCTTTGTTTTTTAAGGAGAGAAGGAGGCAAGACCATGAGCCAGAATGTGTACGCGAAGATCACTGATCGTATCGTTTCAGCCTTACGCGAGGGTGTGGTGCCGTGGCATCAACCGTGGAACGCCGCCCAGGGCCGCCCCCGGAATCTCATCAGTGGGAAGCCGTACCGAGGGATCAACTTGTTTCTCTTGTTACATCTCAATGAAGGGTCCCCGTTCTGGTTGACCTATCGGCAAGCCTTGCAGATAGGCGGCCACGTCAAAAAAGGGGCGAAAGGCCAAACCGTCATCTTCTGGAAATTCTTTGCCCGGAAGGGTGGCGCGCAGGACGGCCAGCAGGACGGCCAGCCGGACCGCAAAGAGCGGGGCGGCTTTGCCATGGAGCGCGCGTATACCGTGTTCAACGCTACGCAATGCGTATTGCCCGAGGCATGGGCAGAAAAGGCCCAGGTGGTTGTTCCTGAGATGGACCCGGCCCACAAAATCGCGGCGTGCGAAAAGATCGTGGCGGATATGCCGGGCCGGCCGGCTATCACGCACGGCGGGGGGGATGCTTTTTACCAGCAGAGCGTTGACCAGGTGACGATGCCAGAGCCGGGCCGCTTCGAGGCCCCGGAGCTATACTATTCGATCCTTTTTCACGAGCTGACCCATGCCACCGGGCACGCCGGGCGACTGAATCGCGCGACGCTGGTTGATGCGCTCCGCTTCGGGGATACCAACTACAGCAAAGAAGAGTTGGTGGCCGAGATGGGGGCGGCGTTTCTGTGTGGGGTAGCGGGGATTGAAAACCGCACGATTGACGGCTCTGCGGGCTATGTGCATGGGTGGCTGAAGAAGTTGCGCCATGACACGCGGCTGCTTGTGCAGGCGGCCTCCCAGGCCCAGCGGGCAGCGGATTATATTCTCGGCCTGGACAGCCAGCACCCGGAATAGCCGGCTTTATGACCCGCCCCCGTGCCTCACTAGGCCGGGGGCTTTTTGGGAGGAGGACCCCCGTATGGAGCAAAAGAAGCGGGATTTTTTGAAGGAAAGCGAGTTGGCATGGGAGGCGGCCTGGGTGATCGACGGCTGGATAGGGCGCGTCGGTCACTCGGCGCACCCGCTCTGCGATCTGAGAAACGCGCTAGGGGAATCCGCCTACACGCTGGCGGAGAAGGCGTACTCCACAAAGGCGGTGCCGCCTCTGACTCATCGGCGAGGAAAAGGCCCCAGGGAAAGGAGCAAAACGCTGTGAGCGAATAGGGGGAGGATTTGCCACGGCCGACGAAGCGATTGGGGCGTGTCACGCCGTGGCGGGGGTGAAACGCTTCCCCCTTCCCGACCCCTGCCCCGGCTCACCCCAACCGCCCGGCCCCCGGCCCACCCCGACCCGCCCGGCCGGGGGCGGGCGGCGAAGCCGGAGGGAAGGCCGCCTTTGTGGGGCGGCCAGGGCAGGGAGGAAAGCCGCCGCGCGCGCGCCTTGGCCCTTATTGCCGGGCGCAGCGCCCGCTGTTTTTGTCCCACCCACCCAGGGCGCGCGCTCCACCCCACCAGGGACACCCGCTGGGACTCGACCGGCGTGACCCCCTCGACCGGCTGAGCCTGCGTCGTGGACGAACCACCACGCCCACCAGGCCACCAAGGCGGCGGGCTGTTTGCTCACGGCGGAGCCGGGAACCCTCGGCCTGTCCGCTCGTCCCGGCGCGGGGACCAGGAGCGCGCCGGGAACCCTCGTGCGGCCTGGCTCGTCCCGTCACCCCGTCAGCAGTGGCCCGCCCATGCTTTCCCAGAAGACCCCCACCCTAGGGCATGCCGCGTGGGCCTGGTCCGTCCTGCCCAAGTCCGCAAGGCCGTCCCCAGGCCCACGCCGCCCCCGGCTCCGTGTCCAAAGCGACACCGAGCCACCCCAGGGGAGAAGGCCCGGGGGGCCTGCTCACGAATGGGCGGCGTGTCTCTCTCCGCTGGCGTGAGGTTTGACCCGCAACCCGCGCCAGAACGTGGCCCAGGGCGGCCACAACCTGTCACGGTTTCCGGGGTGTCCACGCGCCCCCGTGATCGAAGGAAAGGGTGCCTCTCGGCAGGCTTTCGCCTCTTTTTTTTCAAACGGGAACGGGGGGTGAGCCGTTTGAAAAAAAAGTGTTTTTGCGACTGGAAATGACAATGCAATCCCGTAGCCGCGCCAGCGGTGAATAGCCGACGCGAGAGGAGTGTCACTATGCAGGTCACACTGACCCCCGAGGGACCGGGCGCAATCTCGGTTTCCGCCCAGGATGTCGCGCAGACCGTTCGGTGTGTCGTCCAGCGGGTTGATGCCCGGCACTGGCGGCTGTCCGCCCAGAACTGGCGCGCGAAGGCCTGGCACCATCAGGCCGTGATTGACATTTACCCCGCCCAGGGTATCGCCCTCGTCCACGCCGGCGCCTTCTTGGAGCGCCTCCGCCTGGCGACCCAAACCCAGCCCGTGCTCCCGGCCTGTTCCGCGTGTGGCTGGCGCGGCCCGCAGACCGCCGCTGGCAAGTGCTACCAGTGCGCGGACCCGGACGCGCAGCGCTGGGACGCCGCCCGCCGCGTCCGCTAACCCGCACCGCCCGGCCCAGCCGGGCAGAAAGGCCCCGCCCATGTCTGACCCGCTCGACCGCTCCATTTTCGATTGCCAGCATTGCCACGCCGCGCCGGCGCAGCACCTGCACCTGGCAACCGGCTTGCGCCTGTGTGACCGCTGCTCTGCCCGCGAACGCCGCCGCGTTCGGCAGTTTGCCGCCCCGCCCGAGCGCGACTGTTGCCGCGATCAGCGCCGTCTGTACGGGGTCGGTACCGTCTGCCCCATCTGCGGTGCACGGACACGCGCCCCTGCCTGACTGGCGCTGGGGCTGCTGCCCCGAGAACTACGACGCCGCCACCGGCGTGTCGCCGGTGGCGGCCACTGCTCTAACCCGGTCGCCAGTCGAACGGAATGGACGGCTTCCTTCTCGCCCTTCAGCGCGACTATTGCCTGCTCTATGATACCCGCCTGTCTTGCCCGGAGTGTCCCTACTTCGGGCTGTCACACGGCGGCCGCCCGCGCCCCGACGAGTCCCATCAAGCGCGGCGGCCGGGGTAGGAAAAACGGCCGCACGGCGGGCGGCGCAAGTCGGATAAAACCGGCGGAAGCCGGGCGGCGAAGCCTGATTCTTTTCCGCTCGGGCCGCTCGGGCCGGAAGGTTGATGGGCTCAACCATGGAAGGCCGGTTGAAAGGGAAAGGGGTGTGAGGGGGGGATGCCCTGGGCGGCGGGCCGGGGCGTCCGGACGAAGGCCCAGCGGGTTGTGCCGTGGACCGTATCACTCACCACGGTCTGCCCCCCCGGCCGCTAAATCATTCAATGCTTGACCGCGAACAACTCCTTGAGCCGGATGTATTGTGCAGGGTTTTTCACGATCTTCACCAAGGCGGTGGGGAACTGAAACGTCAGGCTGTCTTCCGTGATCCAGCCCGAAATCAAGGGCGCGGAAAGGGACAGCAGCTCATGATTGAGCTGGACTTCTAGGGTCACATGAGATGCCACCAGGCGGGCTAAGGCTTCCCGTAAATGCGCCCGATCCCGGTGGCGGGTGAGCCGGAGCCCCTTCAACCCCGCAGGGAGCGGGATGGTGTGGTCTGTTTTTTCGGTCAGCTCATCCCCGGCCTGGAGGATGAGAAACTCCCAGAGCAGGTAATCGGTCTCAATCCACGGGCCGTGAATTCTCATTTTCAAATGACCGCCCGTGGAGGGATGAGGAGAGGGCTTAGCGGGAGAGGCAGCGGTGGGGGGATCGACCTCGGCCGGGGGGGGCAGGGCCTCAAGTTGCTGCACGCACCATTGCACGGTCATATGATTCCATTTCCTACTGTGAGGCGGCAGCGGAACCCCCTCTTTTTGGAGAATGGCCGCCATCTTCCGCAGGCTGTTGCCCTCAGCCCGCAGCTCGTGGACCCGTTGGAGATACGGCGCTCCTGGCGTGTCAGTGTGCATGTCTCAATAGGTGTAAATGGTTGTAAATGATTTGTAAATGGCTGTAAATCGTTTACAAATCAGGTCCTTACAGAATCCGCCGCCGCCGTCAAAATTACCAACTTTACAGCCCAACCTCTGAGCAACACCCGCACGGCGGGGGGCGGCGAGCGCGAAAGAAAAGCGAACACACGAGATCCCCAGCCGCCCGGAGCCCGTCAAAAACGGTCGAGCAGGGCCAAAACAGGGGCGATTTTCGACGAGAGCCCTGATTCCTCTTGATTCCGCCGTAAATTCATCCGCCCCCGGCTCCCTTCCACTCCATTTTTTTCCTGAAATTCCCCGCCCCGGCCCTTGATTTTTGCCCGCGATTCCGGCCCCTTTTTAATGCCGCTGATCTATTCGCATTTTCGCGTCTTTTCTGCTATCAGGAACTTTGCTTTTACTTTTCATGTGGGGCAGGATAAGCAATCTGCTATACAAATCTCCCACGGCGGGGTTTTGTGCAGATTGCCCCGGTTTCACCGCCCGCCTGTGAGGCGGATTTTCCCGGCTTCGCCGCCCACTGCCCGTGGATATGTGAGGAGGAAAAACGGATGCCCATCCCGCAGTCGAAACCCCCCAAGGTGCGCTCGAAGATGGCTTTTGTCCGGCTTCGAGAGGACGAGTGGGCGGGCCTCAAACAGCTGGCCGAGCATCTGGGCCAGACCCCGAGCCGCCTCCTTCGGCGGCTGATCCGCGAAGCCGTCACCGGCGGCCCGGATTACTTCGATGATGGTGTCCTTGATCTCCGCCGGATGCACCGCGAGCTGGCCTCTATCGGCCGCAACCTGAACCAGTTGAGCCGCGCCGCCAACCAGGGGGCGGCGGTCGGTGGGGACGATGTGCGGCGGGTGATTAACGCCGGCATCGTGCAGATGGAGGCCGTCAAAGAACTGTACCGCCGGGCGGTCACGGCTACCGTGACGCGGGCGGTGCTCCCGCTCTACGAGGAGGCGGGCGTGACTTGGCCGCCGGGTGAGGCCGGCCAAGTCCCGGCTCGGGCCGGCTTGGCCGAGTGAGATCCCCGCGCCGATACTATCCCCTGAACCCGGGACCCGTATGCGATACGCATCCCAGCAAGACAGCTTGGCCGGCTTAGAGGAAGATCGCCGCGGGAGCCTCCCAAGAGGGCGGCGGCAGTGGATCGGCTCCTTGAGCCAACGGGCGCGGGCCTCCCGCGGCTTGCCCCAGGCCGTGTTCAAAATCAGCAGCTACAGCCACAGTGCCGGGGCGGTGTGGGATCGCGTCAACTACGTGGCCCGCGAGGGGGAGATTGAGGTGGAGACGGCCAACGGGGAGCTGCTCGACCAGGAGCAGTTAGCGGAGATGGTTGACGAGTGGAGCGGGGAGACGGCGCCGCGGGCACGGCGGCAAATATCCATGAGCGCCGTCGTGAGTTTTCCGCAAGGCGTGGACGAGGAGAAGGCGACCGAGGCGGCGCGGCAATTTTTCCGCGAGGCGTTCGCCGATAACCATGATTATGTCTTTGCGCCGCATACGGACGCCAAGCAATTCCACGTGCATGTGGTCGTACAGTCGGCCGGCCATGACGGCAAACAATTACGGATCAGGCGGGACGACCTCCAAGACTTACGGATTCTCTTAGCTGAGAAAGCCCGCGAGCAGGGGATTGAGCTGGACGCCTCGCCGCGCTGGGCGCGCGGGTTAGATGTAGAGCGGCGGCCGGCGCGGGAGGTCGAAGGCATCAGGCGGCGGGGGGAGACGCCGGCGCAGGGACCGGGGGAAGCCTGGAGCCCCGAAAAGGAGCTGGCGGGACGGGGGCGGTTGTCCCCTGATCGACGGATGCAGCTTGAAGCGCTGGTTGCAGTCCGCCGCGACCGCGACCCGGGATCCCAGGGCGTCACGGCGGTGGAGTATGTACGGGCGGCCGAGGTGTTGGCTCATAAAATCGGGGAGCTGGAAAATAACAAGGAGAAAGCCGCGGCGGTGAAGGGCGCGGCCGCGTTGGGGGGGGTGGGGTTGCAGCTCGCGTCCTCTCCCCGCTCGTCCCCGAACTCCGACGAAAAGGAAGTGGCCCAGGGGCGGGCGGATTTCCTTGCCTCATATGTCGAGCGGGTGGATACGTCCATCAACTCGTACATCCGGGGGCTGGGCGAGGGAGGGGCGCAACGTGAGGCCATTACCGCCCGGCGCGGGCTCGCTGAGCAAATCTCCCAGTATCACCAAGGGGCGCGGGAACAGACCGGCCAAGAGCGGCCAGACGGCCAGGAAAGCGCCGGGCCAGGGAGGGCTCGGGGCGCTGATGGGCGGCGCGAATCCGCGGGGGCGGGCCGCCCCTGTCAGGCGCTTGAGTATGCACGGGCGGCGGCCAGCGCGGCCGGGCAGATGATGAAGCTGACGAACGATCCAGACAGGGTGGCAGCAGTCAAGGGGGCGGTCCAGCTCGCCCGGTTCGGGTGGGATCTCGCCCAAAAAGACAAAGGGTCGGGGGCGGGGCGAGAGGAGGCGCGGGCCATCATCGACCGGGCGGAACGGGCGCTGCGGTTTGGGATTAACCGGATCGAGGACCCCCAGGCGAAGCGGGAAGCCATCCAAGCCCGGCAGACCCTCTACCATGCCGGGGTGAAGGAATACCGGACGGAGCGGCGGGGGACTGAGCGACAGCGGCGGCAAGAAGCGGGGGGGGGGGGGCGGGGGGGGGCGGGGGGGGGGAACAAGGGGGGCGGGGCGGGAGCGCTGAGGGCTGGCGGAGGGGAAAAACTAGGGTGGCGACGAGCGCACGCGCCCCGGGTGGACGGCGAGAACCGTGGCGCGTGCGATACTTTGATGGCCGGGGCAACTCTGACAATGTATTCTAAGGGAATTGCCATTACCAGGGTCCAAAGAAAGCAAAGAGCATGACCAGAATTTTAGAAAGGTTGAAAGAAATCCGAGAATATATCCGGGAAAATCAAAAACTTTGTGGACCTGGGTTGTATTTGTGGCTCGCCCTCATTGGGATGCTCTATACTCGATCTTATTATCATCCATTTGACATCGACATTTTCAGCTTTGTTGAACCGTTAGATTTCTTACTCGTAGTTTTTTCCAAAACAAATATCGTGGTTGATATCTTACTCGGTATCTTGATTGTTCTGATACTGGTTCCTGTAAGCCTTTGGCTCATCTCTTCCATCATTAATATCATAATCTTGGTTGTTTCTGCCGTACTATTATTACCCTTATATTTCTTCTTCTTTGTTATCCTTCTCATCACATTCTTAGTTGTTTTTATCATACTATTGCTCCTGTATTTCTCCCTACTGATAGCATCTCGTGCCACATGGGGGACCTTCAGAGAGTTGCTTGAGAACATTCAGGGGACCTTCAGAGAGTTGCTTGAGAACATTCAGGGGACCTTCAGAGAGTTGCTTGAGGGCATATTGAATGCCATCAAAGTATGGTTCGATATCATTAAACGTTTAGGTGACAAGATTCGAGAGAAATGCCAAGCGCTTTTCTGGCGTTTCTTCTATGTTTTCGTCACGGTGACATTGGTCTTTGGCACCATCTATGTACCTCGCCACCAAGGCGAGCAGGATGCTCATGACTTACGAAACAGCCAACAAAATGAGGAAGATGCCCCAGACTCGTTGATTCCCTGGATTGACTCCCATCTTTCGTCTATTTACCCCGGATTGAGAAGCTTCCCTTTAACAGTCATGATCTTTGGCGAGCAAGATAGCCAACAAAAGCGGCCTGTCCGAGTCACGATTCGCCAAGACGCTGACCAATCCACAAATCGCCTTCCCGATAGTATCTTATTTCTCGGTACGACGAGTAGTTTTCATTTTTTCTATGAGAAATGTGAGAACTCCCTGAAGGCTGAGACCGACTCGGAGGCTGAACCTGCTCCGCCATCTGAGCCTAACCAGCAGACTGGAGCCACCTCAGAGGCCGGGAATGTCTCGGATGATGAGAATGATAAGACGGCTGAGAATGGCCGGGAGGAACAAGTAGACCAGGAGCAGGAGGAGATCCAGCTCGAAAGCCTTTATGTTGTCGGCCGGCGGAAGGCCCCGGAGTGCAAGGGCGGACGGCCATTCGTAATACCAACAGCCAACATCGCCTCTCTGGAGTTCGTTCAAAACAAGAAGCCTCATATCGACATCGACAGCGCAACCATTCAGCTTGATGCAATAATCTATGATCTCAGTCCAGAGAAGATTGAAATCACTAACGCAATCGCTCAAATCAATCAAATAATCACCTCTATCAATACGAAGAACCGTGAAGATAATACAGATATCGAACAAATCAACAATCTTGATCTAGAAAGTTTTCCTTATGTTGATCCGGATCAAATCATCTCTGTAGTCACTACCTTTAAGTCTTATTTAGAAGATCGCAAAAAAATTACCGAGCTTAACGAAAGGATCGCTATTTTTAACTCAACCAGAGGCCAAAATCCCTGTGCTTCCAGCTTGGAACAAATAGCGACTATCGGGTCTTTCCCTAAAGGGGTGCATGATCGACTAGAAGGGACAGCGGAAGAGTGCCCAGACCAACGAGAAAGAAGTGCAGAAGAAGGGGCGAATGGATCCGAAGAAGAGTGCCTAGATAGACTTGCTACCCTGGACCGCCCCATTACTCCGGACCAATTTGTTGAGAAAATGAATGAGCACTTTACGAACCGGCAAACATCTCAGCACCTGATGTTGATTGGGCGGGTGGACTCTAAACCACTCACACCCGAGGCGCTTCAATTCTATGGTTCCCAGATAAACCTAGCCCGAGCTCGGGCCGAATGGGTGCATAGCGAGCTACTGAAAGAATTTCCAACACAAATTGATCCCCAACAGATCACTTTACGAACTGCTCGTCCTCGATGTCCCGACCCAAATGCCTCGAACTGTGCTCGCGCACTTGATCGTACTGTCGAGGTCTGGGCCTGCCGGACAGCAGAAGAATCAGAATAGGGCGGCGGTGCCTACTGACCCTGCTAGAGCGCGGCGCCAATGTCAACGTGCGGACCGAGAAGGGCGAGGCGTCACTGCTTGTTTAGGGAGAAGCACCGGCCTTAACGGGCCGGTGAGGTATTGTTGGGCACGGCAAGCCGATTTGAGGGCCGGCAGCAGGGAAATATCAGACCGGCTGTGGCTGCTCTTGCTTCGGTCGCTCTTCCCTAAATTCACCTAAGATGCCGTCCAACTCCTCAACTTGCTCGGGCGCGTCCTCAAGTGTCACTCGCTCGGCTTCTGACGCGGACCGGCCGCGGGCCGGCAGCGGCGGGACGGCGGGAGGATCACACAGCAGCTTCGTTAATCGCCTATCCTCATAATAGCGGACCTTTTCGGCCAGGATGGGGCGGCTGGTTTCCTTAAAGATGATGGCCTTTTTTGGATTCAGGCGGCGGACTTCTTCCGGGGGCAAGAGCGGGCGCTGAATGTAGCTGGTGGACGTGGAACCCGCCGTCCAATCTTGCGACTGGCTGCGGCTCTTGATTGCGACCGTCTTGGAGCCGAGGCGGGCGGACACATAGTTGGTGGTCGTGTCGTCATTGGACGCGAAGAAGACTTGGAGGGCGCAGTTTTGCAAAATTCCTTCTGTCGCCTGCCGACCATAGATTTCATCGAGCTGCCCGAGGCCCTGGGTAATCAAGACGATGCGGATTTTATACCCGGCCAGCAGCGCCAGGCCCTTTTGGAGTGTGGGCATTGGCCCGAGCATGGGGAACTCGTCAATCAAAAATAAGACCTCGTGGGGTTCCTTTTTGCCCGGCAGGCTTTTGCTCAGCTCCGCCACGGCTTGTTGAAAAAACATATTCAGCAGCGGGGCCAGGGTCAGGAGCTGGTCTTGGCCGACCCCGACATACACAGAGGAGCGGACGCGCCGAAAGTCGCACAAATCAAAATCAGAGCGGGACGTGGCGGCGTCAATGTTCGGGTTTGCCCACAAGGCCAGCGCGGACGTGAGCGATGACTTGACGCCGGAGCGCTCCTTTTCGGCCTTGTTCTTATAGTTGGCGAGGGCCTCGTGACAGGCCGTATCCAGGGCCGGATTATCCAGCGCCTCCTCTGCGATCTTCCCCAGCCGGGCGTCCGCCATCAGTATCCGGTAGACCTGGCCCAAGGTCGAAGGCAGCTCCGGAGTATCCAGCACAAGCAGAGTCACCCCGAGGAACAAGGATTGCGCCTCGTTGACCCACATCTTCTCCCCATGCTCGGGACGGGGGAGGAGGATTTGCGCCAGTTTTTGAATATCGGTAATCCGGTTGGGGCCTTTCGCTGCAACAAAATCGAGCGGGTTGTAGCAGGCGGAGTGGGCGTCCATAGGCGACCACATAAAAACCTCTTGGTGCTTCCGTCGCCAGCCGGCCGTGAGCTGGTAGTTTTCTTTCTTGATATCCAGGACCATGACCGAGCCGTTCCACGCCAGGAGATTCGGAATCACGATACCGACCCCTTTCCCGGAGCGGGTGGGGGCGGCCACCAGGGTATGTAAGGGCTCGTCGTTTATGAGGTACGTGCGGCCCTTCTTCCCCAGCAGCAGCCCCGCTTTTTTCTGAAGGCGGGCGCGGCCGATCTCCATGGCGGTCGCCCACCGGGCATCGCCGTACCAGGCCGGGCGGTTAGTAAGCAGGAACGCGGTGGCGAGGACGCCGGCGGCGGCGAACGCCATCAGAAAGCTGCGAAACAATAACGTCCCGGCCGACCCTGAGAATCCATATTCAGCCATGAACGACAAGACCGCCCAGGGGGCCATACTGTTGAGCGAGCGGCCGAGCAACAGCGTCAGGGCCGTGGACCAGGCGAAGCAGAACACGCCCCCGGCCAAGAGCCAGCCCGTCAGCATGATGTATTTTTCTTTGGTCATGTGGGGGCCTCCTTTGAGTGTGGTGGGTGGGGTGGGGCGCCTAGTAGCGGAGTGCCCACCACATGAGAAAATGGGTCCAAATCCAGAGCAGGGAGACGAGCCACACGGCGGGGCGCTCACTCGGGCCAAGCCCGTGCCGCCGCCAGCGTTCTCCTCGCGCGAGCTGACGTCCGAGGGCCGTGCCAGGCGCGCCGGGAGTATCAGGGGCGAGGTATTGAGCAGGCATTACTCGCGCTCCAATGCCCGGCGTTCGCGCGCCACCGCCCGTTTTTCACGCTCCAATTCGAGCTGCACCCGTTGGCGTTCGAGGGCGAGCCGTTCGTGTTGCAGCTCCAGGCTGGCCGCTAAAACCCTCAATTGTCCTCCTTTTTCCTGCGCCAGGCCGCCTGCACACGGAAGACCAGGATCAGGGCCAGGAGCCCGGTCAGCAGGATGAGGATCGCCATGAGGGAGGTGAAGAGCTGGCGTAGCCACGAGAAGAATTCTATGGGCGGGGGGGGCTGAAAGGCGGCCAGCCTGAGGAGATCGGCGGCAGAGCCGGGGACGGCGTGGCCGATACAAACCAGGATGAGGGCGAGCAGCCCCCCCAGCGCGGGCGCGGACACACGTCGCATCGGCTAGTCCTCCTTTTTCCCGCCCCAGACCGGCTGCACACAGAAGGCCAGGAGCAGGCCCAGGGTGATGAACGGCCCCGGTACGGTCAACACCGCCATGACCCGCTCCGCCGTCGTGTACGGCCGGGTCGCGTCGGCCAGGACGATCACGCCAAAGAGCGTCCAGGTCGAGGCCAAGAACAGCAACCGCATGAGCATCGTCCTATCCACCGGCCGCCCCTCCCTCGCCCGGTGGGCTCCGTAGCGCCCGGACCTTTTTCGCCGTGGGAGGGCGGCCGCGCCGCTTCGGCGCCGCACCCGTTCCGTCCTCCGCGTGCGCAAAATAGATTTCGCTCACGATCCGTTCCCCGTTCGGTAGTCTGGTGAGCTGGACAATCACTTCGACGACCGAGCGGATATATTCCAAAATCTCCTCCCGCCGGAGCCCGATATTCGCTTGCATGACCATGAGGCCCAGGCGTTCAAAGGCGGCGCGGGGGGAGTCGGCATGGAGGGTCGAAATGGAGCCAGGGTGGCCCGTATTCACCGCCTGCAGGAACGTATAGGCTTCCGCGCCCCGCAGTTCGCCCAGCAGAATCCGGTCCGGCCGCAGGCGCAAACTCGCTTCGAGCAAGTCCTGAATAGAGACCTTCGCCAGCCCTTGCCCGCCCTTCGAGGCGAGCAGCCGGAAGGTGTTCGGCTGGGGCAGCTCCAATTCCGGCGTGTCTTCTATCGAGAGCAGCCGTTCTTCCTCGGGGATAGCTCTGGCCACGGCGTTGAAAAACGTGGTCTTGCCGGTCGAAGTGCCGCCGACAATGAGCATGTTCTTCCGGCCGGCGACCGCGGCCGAGAGAAAGCCTTGCCAATCCCGGGCGGCCAAGCGTTCACACAAGCGCAGATCAAGTGGAGAGCGGTGGTCGGGGGCGGTCAGGTGGACGCGCTGAAACGCGCCCCGCTCTGCGTAATCATCTAAGCTCAAATGCTGGACGACCTGGCGGCGGATCGAGAAGCCGCCGCCATCGAGCGCGGCCGGGGGCAAGACGATCTGTATCCGCTCCCCGCTCGGGAGGGCGGCCGAGAGGAGCGGTTTGCTTGCATTGACCGCCTGATGCGAGGTGGCGGCGATCTGCCGCGCGAGCTGCACCAGTGAGCGGCCCGTCATCTCGGGAATGTCTTTCCGGACCATCCCGCGCGCGCCCTGCTCCTCTACCCAACACTCGCCCGGTGTGTTCACGCAGACCTCCGATACCCCGTCTTGAATGAGAAAGGGCTGGATGGGGCTCAAAAACTTTCTGAGGAACACGCCGCCGTCAGCCGGAAGATGGTCGGTCATCGTGTTACTTCCTGTGTCCGGCGGCGCGGGACATTTCCACGGCCTCAAAATCCAGGTCACGGGCCACCATGATCGAGATCCGGGTGCCCTGGTCGATATGGATGGTGGGTTGAATCCGGATCGAATCTTGCAGGGCAATTTCCCCGGCGCGGTCGAGGCCCGAGTCGTTGATGTTGCCGTGCCCGATGGTGGTGTTATTGCGGCCTTGGTTCTTCACCACTTCGACCCCGATATCCAGCCCGGCATCTAAGACACTCAGCAACACGGCCGCCCCGAAAATCTGGAAAAAGTGGGTGTCCACGTCCCCTTCGAGGCCCGCCCGGCCCAGCGGGTCCGTGCCGGGGGAGTTAATCAGCACGGACAGCCCATCCGCGCGGATGATGCGCGTCCAGATAATAAACACCCGGACCTGGCCCCGCCGGACACTGCTTTGATAGCGGCCGACCAGCCGGGAGCCTTTCGGGATCAGCAGTTGACTCCCGTCATGCGAGTAGACGTCCGCGCTATTGAGCGCGCGGACCAGGCCGGGGAGCTGAGAATTGACAGCCGTCTCCATAATGGCCGGGATGACCGTGCCCTCGGTGATCGTGTAGCCGGTGGTCCGTAATAACCGGGCGGGCACGGCCTCTTGCGCTAAGACCGGCCCCACGTCGCCCACGCGGGGGGTGTTGGGATTGTCCTCAGAGGGATCCATCCCGAAGGGGCTCGGGATGGACTGCGGGGCGGGCGGGGTGCCATCAGTTGACAGCGCCGCCGCCTGGACGGCCGGCTGTTGCGCGGCGGGATCAGAGACCACCAACATTTTGGAGCGGCGCCGTTCAAACAGTTGTTGCTGGAGGCCCTGGACCTTGAGCAGCAACAGGCGTTCCCGCTCCGCCGCCATCTCGTCAAAGAGGGGGGGCGGTTCCGGGGGCGTGTAGGGCTCACGGGTGGGCAGAGGGGTGGTGACGGGGGGTGGAAGCGGCGGCGCAGCCTGCGTTTGGAGGGGTTGGGGGTTTTCCTTCGTCTCGGGCTCCTGCGTACTAAACGCGCCCGTCCACCACAGGACAAACAGCAGAGCAAGACCCACAATGACGCCGAACGCGCCATAGTTCATCTTTTGCTGAGAGCCGAGCGGGGTCATATCCCGGTCTATGCGGGGGCGTTCCCCATTCCCGCCGCCAGGGGAATCCGGAGTATTCGGGCCGCTGGGTTCCGCCATATCTTCGCCTCCTTAACGCGCCCCGCTCTCGCGGGGGGTGGTGATGCGGCCGGGCTGGGTGGTGGGGGCGGTGGGATCAGGGTAGAAGGCTTCATATTCCGGGTCTTCAGGCGGGCTATTTAAGTTCCGGGGCGGTTGCGGGTTCCAGGCTTCATTGAACACACACGTCTCGACCTCGCCATTCCGCAACGTGAACTGCCGGCCGATATCATGGACCACTAAGAACCGGCCCCGGCGGACCACGTTGACCAAACTCTCGGTTTCGTCCTCATGGACCAGAAAGATCGCCGGGACGCGCATTTTCGGATCGAATTGAAAATACGTGTGCTGCCCATCATCGAACACATTGACCGGCGCTTGCGTGGGTGCCCCCGCAAAGGTGTATTCCCAATTCCACGCGGCCGGATCAATGCCCGTCTCATCCCCGGCGCGGCCGGGACTGACCCGCGATTCTTGCCGGACCTGGTGGCGGCGGACCCGCAAGGCCAGGCGTTCCGCCTGATCCTGCGGATAATGAAAATGAATGACCCAGGTAAAATCCGCCGGCTGCGCGGCGGGTGAGCCGGAGGGGGTTAGCCCCACCTCCGCTTCCGCCTGATGGAGCGCCCCGGAAATTCCCTCCTCCTGCGGGACGGACGCCACGAGGCTAAAGACGTACACCCGGACCAGCTCGCCGCTCCCATCGAGCGCGGGGCGGGTGGTCAAGACGGTCAGATTCGTGGCGGCGAAGGCTTCGACCGGCTTCAGAAAGAGCAGGTTTTTGCGGGCCGGGATATCGACCTGCCAGGCCAGGCCGTCCCCGAGCGAGACATCCGTGACTTCTTCCGCCGCCCCGAATTGCACCAGGGTTTGAAAGCCGTAATGGCCGCGGACTTCGATGACCTCCCGTTCGTTGTACACCACCCATTTGAGGCGCGGGTCAGTAATACCGGGGGTCGGCGCGGCGGCGGCGGACACCGCCGGGGCGTGGGCGGCCAGGAGGGCCAGCGTGAGGAGAGAAACAATGAGGTGCATAGCCTTACTCCTGTGTGGGGCGCAAGTCGGGATCGCGCCGGTACGACGAGATTTGAAAGCCGAGCGGGTTGATGAAGCGGTCAGCCATGGAAAACTCTTTGTCGCTGTAGCCGAACGTCAGGGCGGCGCGCCAGTGATTGACGACGGAGCGATTCTGGAACTCCAGGACCGTCCGGAAGGACACGAGCGCCGTGGTTGCGGTCAAGAGGTTGACGCTGGCGATCTCGACCCGAACAATCCCGTCATAGCCATACAGAGTGGCCGGGGAGTTTTCGTTGCCCTGGTCGTGCTGCTGGCGATAGGCATCGAGGGCGCGGCCGGTCATACACAGCCCGACCTCGTGGTACAGGGTGGGATAGTCGGTGGCGTCAAACGATTCCCGCGCCACGACGCACCGGACGATCTGGGCCATCGTGATGGCCTCGTTTTGGGTCAGGTTGCCCGCGTGCAGCCCACGCGTCACTTCCAGCCAGCCGGTGTTTTTATCGACCGTGACCACATACGGCGCAAACTCCTTGAGCGGCAGGACCAGGATCAGGGCCAGCAGCGCGAGGACCGCCATGAGGGCGGCGAGGAGCGCACACGCCCAGGCGCGGCGGGTCGAGCGCCGTTGCGCGAGATAGGTCTCCCGCTCCCAGGTCGCCGCAGCATCCGTCTCTGTTGGGTCGGCGGGTGGGCTCCCCCCGAGAAAGGCCGGCAAGAACTTCATAGATTCCTTTCATGCTGGGGTTTATTGCACCCCTCGACCGAAATTCCTCATCACATTCCGGCCGGCGGCGGCCGCGAGGGGCGCGGCGGCCGCAGCTGCCTTGTGGGCCGCTTGGCTTGTTGCCAGGCCGAGCCTGGTGGCGGTGGAGACGCCGGACATCACACCCCCGGCGGAGACAGCCAGCGCAATACCGCCCCCCACCCCCCCCGCCCAGCCCATCACTTGCGTGAGGAGGATCATGTTGACGAGGGCGACGAGGAGGTAGGGAATCGCCGCCGTGAACGTCACGCCGGCCGGCGTGACGGCGGCGGCCGTCAACTGCGTATGGGCCGTTGTCAATATGGTAAAATTGAGGGCAATGAGACTGTACACAAAGATGGGGATCAGGGCGAAGGTGAGGAGTTGGCGGAGCCAGCCCTCAAACAGCCCCTTGCCGATATCGAGCAGGCGGATCAGGAGGAAGAACGGTCCCACGGCGAGGAGAATACCGACGCCGAGCTTACTGACCATTAACAGGACGGCGGCCAGGACCGCCAGGACGAGGCCGGTCAGGAGCAACAGGCCGGACAGCACATGCGAGGAAATATCGTAAAAGGTGGCTTCGGTCCAAATCTGCGACGCGGCGTCGATGCCGGCGGTCATCACCGCTTCAATCAGGCCAATGACGTCGGCTTCGGTGGTGATAGGCCCGCCGCCCAACAGAAAGACGGCCACCGCATTCGGGACGTCGGTCACGAGGCTGAAGGCCCAGGGAAAGATATCCTCCATATTCAGCAGGAGGACCACCATCAACACCCACCGAAACAGCCGGGGGAAAAACTGCCCGGCGGAGAAGCTCAGTTGCCCGGTGAAGAGGAGATACCCAATCACCACCAACGCCAGCGTGGCCACTGCTAAAACTGTCGGTTCGGCGGCGGTGTCAAAGTTCTGCCACACGGTCAGGGCATAGTTTAATGTCGCCGTCTCCGTCGCTTGCACGACCTCGCCGAGTTCGGCCATGTTTAGCCTTCCTGAGCGGAGGGCGCGGCCGGCGCTGAGGCCATAACCCACGGCGGGCGCGGCATGTGCTGCGGGCGGTCGCAAGGAATCGTGCGCGGGGGCAGGGGCATGTCGAAGTTCGCCGCTTTATAGTCCACGCAGGGAGCCGTCAGCTCCCGATGGGCACAGCCCATCCCCGCCAAAAGGAGGGAAAAGGCGAGGAGGGCCGCGCCACACTTGTTACCACGGGTAGAGGTTCGGTTCATACGTTCCTACTCTCCTCATTTTTGCCCGGTGCGTTTCTTCATGCAGCCGGGTGGTCACGGTCGCTTGGGCCGCTTGCGCCTGGACCCGGATGAGATCCATCAGCAGGCGGCCGTTTTCGGCGGTCAGGCGGGCGAGGATATCGACCGACTCTTTCAGTTCCGCACGGGTATCGAGCTCCGTCATCGCCCGGTCGTAGAACGCTTCCCGCTCCGCAAGACCGTCGTACACCACTTGGGTGCTGACCGCCGTGGCCAGTTGGGCGTCCCGATGGGCCCGCCAGGCTTGCGCGGCCGCGGTCGTGGGGTCGGCCGGGTCGTAGGCGTCCGGCTCCATCAGGCCGTAGCGGGTCGTCAGGGTGTTATACAACGCCACGCTGCGGGCGGTGGTCGCATGGCCGGTAATGTGGAGACTGTTCAGACGGCTCATCTCGGCCGGCAGGGCCGTCCGCAGGGCGGTGAGTGCGGCCGTATCCAGGCTGGTGCCGTAGGCGGTGGCGTTCGTGAGGGAGCGCACCAGGCGGAGGGCCTGGGTCAGCTCCTCGTTTTGCCGGGCGTAAATCTCACCGAGCGACGTGATTTGCGCGATGAGCTGGGCAATGGCGGCCGAGTCATTGACGGGAATCCCCTGCGCGTGGGCGACGGGCGGGGGCGGGACAAACAACAACGTAGCGAGGGCCAGGCCCGCGCTGAGGCGACGTGAAAGAGTCATACGGCTTTTCTCCTTTCCTGAAAAATCGGCAGCCAGATGTCGGGGTCGTCCCCGACTTCGGCGCGGATCGCGTCACACAGCAAGACGGTTTCCTCCCGTCCGGACAGGATAGAAAGAATGTCGTCCTCCCCGCTCAGGTCGAGGCGGGCGACGACGGAGGTGGCGTCATGTTTAATGAGGAAGCAGCGCGAGGTATCGCCCATGGTGCGTACCACTGCCAATTCATGCGGGGTGAGGCTGAAGCCCTCACAATAGCCCGCCTCGGACGCCTTGAAATTCGGCAGGAACAGTTGGGTGCGGCACTGTTCCACAATCGTCTTGCCGATACTGGTGGCGACCACATCCTCGGCGGATTGGGTCCCGAAGCCCACCAGGCCGTTTTTCTTCCGGATCGTCTTGAGCCACTCCCGCAGGCGCGATTCAAAGGCCGGGTCGTCCAGCGCCCGCCACCCCTCGTCGATGAAGATCAGCGCTTTTTGGCCGTCAAGGCTCTGCTCAATGCGGTGGAACAGGTAGAGCAGCAGCGGGACGCGGGCGATGGGATCGTCGAGGACAAAGGTGAGATCAAAGCCCTGTGTGCGGCCCAGGGAGAGACTGTCCTGCGGGTTGTCAAACAACCAGGCCCGCTCCCCGTCCCCGAACCACGGCCGGATGCGGGCGGCCAGGGAGTTGTCCTGGGTGTCGAGTTCGTGGCCCCGGAAGAGGGTTTGCAGATGACTCAGGCGGCGCGCGCCGGGGTCCACGTCAAAGTTCGCCGCGACCGCCTCGGCAATCACGGCTTGATCCATAGCGGATAAGGGCGTGCCGTCCGGATTGCGCGCCAGGGCGGTGAGCCAGTCCCGGAGAAAGGTCCGGTTGGCCGGTGTATCCGCCAGTTGCAGCGGATTCAAGCCGCTCGGTTCGCCGGGCTGAAAGGCCCCGTACCAGCCCCCGATCGCGCGGATAAACAGCTCCGCGCCGCGGTCCCGGTCGAAGAAGAACGCGGTCGGCTTGTGCCGCTGGGCCTGGGCGAGGAGAAAATTCAAGACCACCGTCTTGCCGGTGCCGGTGGGCCCCACGACGGTAAAATTCCCCACATCTGAGGAATGAAAATTAAACGCATACGGGGTGGCGGAGGTGGTTTCGAGTAAGGAGATACAATCGCCCCAATGGTTCCCCCGCCTGCTGCCGGCCGGATAATTATGCAGGGAGACATAGCCGGCCCAATTGAGCGAGGAAATCTCGGAGCGACGGGCGATGAACTCCTGGTTGCCGGGGAGCTGCGCCCAAAAGGCCGGTTCCAGATTCACGTCCTCACGCACGGCGAGGACGCCCAGGTTGGTGAGGCAGGCCGTGGTTTCCGTCAGGGCGCGTTCCAGGTAGAGCTGGTCCGCGCCCGTGAGCAGCACCGAGAGATGATGCCCCCCGAAGACGATCCGGTTGGAGGCGAGGTCGTCGGCGGCGTCGATCAGCCCTTGCCGGAGCGAGTGGGCGGCATCCTCCGCCGCATCCAGCACCCGGCCCACGCGGCCGAGGTTCTCAAGGGAGACTTGCCGCTCGTTGAACTGGAAACTTTGCGTGATGACCATTTCAAACGGGAGCCGGGTCAGCTCATCCAGCAGACCGGCCCACGTCCCGCCGGCATATTCCTTGATGGAGAGGATGGCCCCATATGTCTGATCCGCCGGGGCCGCGCCCCGGAGCTCCAGGGCTTCGCGGGCAAACAGCGGCCGCTTCGTCGGCAGGTAGGCATCGATGGGGCCGGCCGGCAGCAGCACGCGGCGCGTTTCATGGTTGAGGAGATAGCTGAGAAACGCCAACGGCTCCGAATAGGGGCGGCCGGCGTGCTCGGTGGTCGTCAGGAGGCGGGGCTTATAGCGGGCCAGGATCGAGAGCATGTTACGCGTCGCGTCCGTGAGTTCCCGGAGACTCTCCGCCCGGCCCTGCTCTGCGCGGCTGACTTCGCTGGACGTGAGCAGCCCGCTCACCCAATCGACCAGCCCCACCACGCCCGGCGCCGGCCGGCGGAGGAGGGTGAGGTAGAGGTCGTTGACGTACAAGCGGTTGCGGGCGAGTCGGCGTTGCCAGGCCCGGTTGACCTCGGCCGCGAAGCCGGAAAATTCCCCGCCAATATCGGCCGGGACTTGGCGGCGAATGACATGGTGGTACAGAATGTGACGGGCAGACGCGAGGCCAATGGTGAGGGTGTTCCGGACTTCCTTGAGCCCGTCCAGCGTCAGATCGTCCGCGGTCTCGAACGGGAAGCCCTCCAGTTTAATCACTTGCAACAAGCCGTTGTTTTTGGTGGCCAGGGTGGCCGCATCGACATGGCGGGTGTAGGGCACAAAATCCGCCAGGGCTTTTTCCTGGGCGGCCACCTTGCCGTGGGTGGTGAGGCCGAGGGCCAGAGCGTCGGCAGGCATGGCGGGTCCTCCTATGGGCAGTATGAGTTGGCGCCCCAAAAGAAGCGGGTTTGGGCGGGCAGCGCGTAGCGGAGCCGCACGTACCAGAGATCAAAGCGACGGGGGTCGCGGAGACACGAGACGTACCCGGCAAGATGCACCGGCCCGCCGAGCAGGATCATCCACAGATTCCCGGACCAGATAAACACTAGGCCGGTCATCAGCACGTTGACGACCAGGAAGGTATAGGTCACGCCAAAGACCATCGGAGGCCGGGTGAGCGCGAGAAAAAGGATGTCCTGCTGCCGCACAAGCCCGGCCCTAGTTGGCTACGCCACGGATTTCGGTCACGATGGTGGCCGCCCCAAAAACGAGGATAATGCCGGCGATGACCGCGATGGCCGCACTCCACGGCATCCGGCCGGCCATGGCGAGGAACCCACAGGCCACGAGGCCAATGGTTGCCACCGAGACCCCAAAAGGCCCCGTCAAGACGGTGGCGATATTATTGGCGACGGTCACAATCGGGGTGAGGGCCTGCGCCCACGCGGGGTCAACCGGCCAGAGGACGGCGGTGAGGAGAAGGAGCAGGGCCGGAACACGCCACTGTGGGCGGGCGGGGAAAATGGCCCGCACGGTGGCGGTCACGTCTTTCAGGGTCGTTAATAACTTGTGCATAACCTCCTCCTTTACCTTGCTTTAGTTGCCGGGCCGGCCAGGATTCTGAAGGCAATACATTTGGTCCGGCATATGATCGACGGGCCAGGTGAACGGGTAGCCCGCAGGGCAGCCGCAGGACGTTCTGACGCGATACCACCCCGGCCTTCCCCCCCGCGCCCCAGGCCCCGCGACTGGACTTGAACAGTCGTCACCGTCACCGCCATCATCGTCATCGCAGGGCGGGTTCGCGCAGCCACCGCCATCATCGTCATCGCAGGGCGGGTTCGCGCAGCCGCCGCCATCATCGTCATCGCAGGGCGGGTTCGCGCAGCCGCCGTCACCGTCGTCATCGTCACCACCTGGAGGGGGCGGTATGTGAGGCGGCAGGTAGGGGAGGGGCGGAGGGTCTACACCGGGCGGGCACGTCCAGGTGGGAGTGCCGGCGTGCGCCACCGTCTGCGTGTGCGTGTGGTTGGGGGAAAAGGCGGTCGCCCCGTCCACGACGACTTGGACCGTGACCCGTTTTTGGGCGGTGTAGCTGAAGGCACAGCCGTTCCCTGCAACGCCGCTACAGATGTCATTCGAGTACGTGCCGCCGCGTGGACACCTATCGTGCCAGCGCTCGGTGTGGCTCAGGTTCGCGCTGTCCCACCCAAACTGTGAGGCGCAGCTCGACCACGAGGGGAGGGCCGGCTTCAATTGCGCCAGGCGGCGCATGACAGCGGCCTTCGCCGGGCTGCATTCCGAGGGGGGGAAACCGCCGGGCATACATAAGTAGGCTTGACACTCCGCCAGCGAGACGGCTGAGGCGGAAGGGAGGGCTAGGGCCAAAAGGGCCAGGGCCAGAGACACGCTAAACGTGAACGCCCGGATCATACGCGTCGCCTAAGGAAGAAGGGGTTTAGGGACGTTCGAGCGAGATCGAGCGTCCCCAAGATTTGCCCATACTGACGGAGGTAAGGCCAGGGCGGGAAAGAAAGGAAAGCGTTTGCTTCCGCAAGTTCGATCAGCGAGCCAGTCGAGGCCGAGACGTGCGGATTAGTCATGGTGGGTGGGGCGGGTGGGGAGGCTACCTCTATCGTAACCTCGCCCCCACTCTGATGGGCAACTGGAACATTTGTATTTACCGCGCCGTTCACCGTTATAGTCACCGCGGCCTGACTCTTTTGCTCGGCCTCCCCTCCTCCCGGTGGGTTCCCCGCGCGGGCCAAAATCCGCTGGACGGCCATATAACTCCACCGCCCCCGGCCGCCGGGGGTGGGGAAGCCGTCTGCCTGGAGTTGGTCGGCGATTTGCCGGAGGCTAAGCCCGCCCGCTTCAAGATCACGGATTCTAGGCAAGACGGCCGCATCGTGGCGGGCCTGGTCAATCTTTTTGCTCATTTTGCAATACCCCCATATTTTTGTGTCAGTATTAACAAGATTATCTTAGTATTGTCTATAGAGCTTGTCTAATTTGATTTTATCTGACACAAAAACTGAAACACTAGTGAAACATGCATCCAAGGGAGGCAGCCGAGAGTAAGAAATCGAGGGACGGAGCTGCCCCATTGCAAGGGGAGACGGGGAGCGGGTATAGTGGTGGTCAGCAAAAAAAGAAAAAGCCCGCTGCAAGAGCGGGCTAGTCTTTATCCTGAGCCGTTTGCGGCGGCGCGGGATGGGGGCCGTTAGGTAAGGGGTAACGGCATGTCAAGACTATACCACCAGACAGACGCTGAAACAAGATCACAGCGCCCCCTCTCTGTCCCGAACGCGGTGAGGAGGCGGTGGCGGTGGAGCAGCGTGCCCTTTTAGCGGCGGCGGAAGAAGACTACCGGCGCCGCGCCTACCTCTGCATCCAGGCCGTCGCCGGTCAGGGCCCCTGGCAGGAAGACGGGGCCGCATGAAACGGGTGCCCGGTTTCCACGCCGTCGGCGACGTCGCCCAGGCCCCGGCCCTCGCCGGGAATCCCGCGCCCCCCACCCCACCCTCGGCCGCGCCCAGCGTCCAGAGCCCAGAGTTCAAACATACCTTTCGCCATCTGACCGCCACGGCCCTGCTCAGCATGGAGCAATTCACCCACCACGTCGCCCAGCGCTGGGTGGAGGACGATCAGGCCGGCCGGCGCCAGACCCGCCTCTTCCACGACTTCAGCGCCACGGGCACCGGGGCCAAGATCGACCGGACGCGGCAATGGTGCAGCCACGGCTTCGCCGAGTTGGAAGCCGCCCAGGTGTTCCGCCAGCGCCGCCAGCCCCGCAACCCCGCGACCGGGGAGTTCGACCAGCCCCGCCCCAAGCTCCTGGGCTCCTGTCCGCAGTTCTGGCAGCTCCTCAGAGCCAAGTACGCCTACCTCTGCATGAAGGCCGGGCTGCCCATCCGCAACAAAAAGGGCAAGATCATCTACCAGGACCCCAAGCAGACCTTGGCCGAGTATCGCGCCCAGCGTTCCGGCCCCCGCCGGCCGGCCCACCCCCCGCGCCCGGTTCCCGAGCCGAGCGCGGCCGAACAGTGGGCGGCGCTCACCCCCGCCCAGCAGCGCTGGGTCCTCCAGATCAACTTACCCGGCTTCACGCCACCCGGCTAACCCGGGCCCGTTCCGTGTCCCCGGCTTGCACTCTGCCCCGCTGAGACGGCACCCTTGCGCCTGGGTGCCGAAAATCCCGCTCCCACCCCCCTGCTCCGTCCGCTCGGGACTTCCCAAAACCGCGGCGGGAAACCGTTTCAAAACCCATTCGCTTCCGTACCCTCAAAAAATGGCCCCCTATCCATGGAAAATTCTTTACCGCGTCAAGTTTACTGCGCACAACCTCCCCGGTTCCCAGGTATATATATCTCTTAGGAAGTAATTAGGTTCAGGCGAACTGCCGAGGGGAAATCCAGAACAAATGCCCTCCGGTAAACTCTCTACCCACCCCCTTTCATCCCCCTTGAAGGGGGAAAAAGACTGGTTGATAGGTTAAAATCTCAGGAAGAGAGCCCGATATGGGAAGACCTGCAGAATACGAAGCCGTAGGCCTGAGCACTAGGGACGGAAGGTGGACGAGCTCCACTGTGGGAGGCACTAGGCTGACTCTTTAGGGCCGGGCGAGGGAAGGGAGGAACCATGTCTAAAATATCAACAATAATGAGGATGGGCAGCGCGGAGGACAAGCGGGCGTTTGCCTGTCACACCGGTTCTGATCCCTTCGGATGGGAAGACGAGCGGACACGCCAGGAGGCCGCACTCCAGGCCGAGATGGAAGAATGGATGGCGGCAGATGAGGCCGAAGACGAGGATGAGCGGCGATACGCCGGGGAATTTTACCTCTCCTATAACGAGGGTCGTATCCTTTTCGCCCTGGTCACGCTGGCGGCTGACCCACACTTGACCCAGGCCCCGGCCATCACCGTCAAGCAGTGGGCGCACCACTTCAACATCCAGCCGACCCAAGTGACCTCCGCCTTCCGGCATCTGCACCGGCTCGGGATTCCCAAACCGCCGGCCCCCGTCCCCCTTGACGGCCTGCTCCGCTTCCTGGCCGACCAGGTCAAAGCCGTAGCCGAGAGCGCGGGGGGCGACTACGGGCGCGGCGTCCCGCAGAGCTTATTGAACTTCAGCGCGGGCGACTGGATTGCCGAGTACTTCAAAACACACATCGGGGGTGTTGTATGATTGCCACTGCCCTCAGTTGCCCCTTCCCCGTGGTGGGGCGTGACCCCGGCCCCTCATAATCGTCTGTCATGGCCGCTGCGCTGTCCAAAATTCTGGCCGGTGGCCCCGCAGGAGCCGCCGCGACCCCCGCCCCTCTCTTCGCTCTGCTCTACGCCGCGGCGATCCTCCTGCATATTGTCTGGCCGCCCGTGTTCCAGCCCACCCCGGCCTTCCCCGCCCCGCCCCCCTGGTTGCTGACCGGCGTCGTCCTGGCCGCCGTAGCCGTCATCCACCGGCCGGCCGCAGTCGGTCGGCTGCTGTGGCTGGCGACTATCCAGCTCCTGGACGTGGCCTATTATCTGCCGGGTGTCCCCAATCACTGGCTGCTGACCGGGCTGCTGAGCCTGGCGATCTTAGGCGCGGCGGGGGTCGTGGCGCTGCGGGCCGGCCCCGCAGGCCTCCAGCTCGGGGAGCTGTATCAGACCTTGACGCCTCCAGTCCGGCTCTCCGCGGCCATTTTTTACTTTTTTACCTTCTTTCATAAACTCAATACGGACTTTTTGAATCCAGACGTGAGCTGTGCGGTCAGATTCTTTGAGCAGACCTTGGCCCCCTTTGCCCCCGTGGGCCTGGCGGCCCTCCCGGGCCTGGGGGCGGCCGTCATTGGGGCCACTCTGGCGGTGGAACTGTTCGTAGCCGTGGGCCTGGCAGTCCCGCGCTGGCGGCAGGGCGCGTGTTTGCTGGGGGCGGGCTTCCATCTGCTGTTAGCCCTGGATGCGCCCCATATCTTTTACAATTTCTCTGCCGTCATGTTTGTCTTCCTCTGGGTGTGTCTGCCGGCGTCGCGGGCCGCCTGGATAGCCCGGCAGCCGGGTGGGCGCGTCGGCCGATTCCATTTTTTAGGGGGCTATGCCCTGCTTGTGGGCCTGGTGGGGTGGTTTCCAACTAAGGCGGGCCTGGTCCAGGCGTTCGGCTTCAGTGGGTTGTGGTTTGCCTTTGCTCTCACGCTCTTGAGCCACGCCGGCCTTTTGGGCCGCTACAACGTGGTGCGCCTCGCTCGCGCTGCGCGCCGGTCGAGCCCCCGCCCTACCCCGCGTGCGCCCCTCGCGGCCAGTCCTGGCCGGCGGTATGCCGGCGTCCTGCTGCTCTTACCGGCGCTGGTGCTGCTGAATGGTCTGAGCCCCTATCTTGGCCTCAAAACCCGGACCGCCTGGCAGATGTACTCGAATCTCAACCTGGCCGCCCATTATTCCAATCATGTCATAGTCCCTTACAGCCTGGATGTCGGCGGATTCCTCGCCGATTCGGTACACATTGTGGTCACATCCGACCCCGTGCTTGGCGCGCAACAGGGGCGGCCGGGGGGGCGGCTGAGCTGGTTTGAGTTGCGGCGGTATGTAGCCCAGCACCCGGACGTTTGGCTTGCCTACACCCGCCCCGGCCATCCCCCCACGGCGTTTGGGCCGGCCGAGCAAGACCCAGCGCTCAAAGCGCCTGGGTTGGGAGTCTTGGGGAAACTGTTGATTTTTCGGCCCCTTGGGGCGGCAAATGCCGGGGTGTGCGACTGGTAGCGGTTCCCCGCTCACTTCTCTCTAGTTCTTTTATGAATACAAGAATGTTTACTATTGATAATACTAGAATATATGGTAATATTCTTATATGAATCTAGGAATGAAAGGAGATAGGAATGCAAACTATTGCGCTTGTCAGCCAAAAGGGCGGGGCGGGCAAGACGACCCTCGCCTTGCATCTGGCCGTGGCGTGGCAACAGGCCGGACGGAACACGGCGGTGATTGACTTAGACCCCCAGGCCAGCGCCGCCAATTGGGGCGACCGCCGGGAAGCCAACCTGCCGGTGGTCCGCTCTGCCCACGCGAGCCGGCTTGAGCAGGAGCTTGAGGACGTACGGGGGGCAGGGGGGGAGATTGTCGTGCTGGACACCGCGCCGCATTCGGACGCCGTTATCCTCGGGGCGGCCAAGGTCGCTGACCTGGTTGTCATCCCCTGTCGGCCCTCCATCCTGGACTTAGAGGCGCTCGCGGGAACGCTGGAGCTCGTGAGCATCACGCCGGTTCCCGTCCTCGCAGTGCTCAATGCCGTGCTACCGCATATCTCGGATAACGACAGAGCCGAGGAGGCAATAAATAAGATGGGGGCGGCGGTCTGTCCGGTTCGGATCAGCCGGAGGGTGGCATTTTCGCGGGCGCTGCTGCGCGGGGTGACGGCCCAGGAGTATGAGCCAAACGGCAAGGCGGCGGGCGAGATCACGGGGCTTTTCCAGCAGGTTTCCGAGCAGGTGGGTGAGGGCCAGCAACAGGACGAACACAAAACATCAGGGGGATGCAATGGCTGAGAAGAAAGAGAGCAAGGGCAATGATTTTGCGGAGGCCCTGGGCGGGCGCGGCCGGCAAAGACGGGGCGGCGCGGCGGAAGGGGCAGAAGGCAACCGGGGGAGCGGAACCATACACATCGGGGGCCAGTTTGACGATGCGGTGAGCATTCAGCTGAAAATTCTTGCGGCGCAGGAGAAGCGGTCTGTACTCGACTTGCTGTGTGAGGGGATCAATCTGGTATTCGAGCAGCGCGGCCTGCCGCCGATTGCGCCGGTGAGCCATTCACGCCGCGCTAAGCGAAGCGGGAATCATTGAATGATTCAGTTTATGAATAACAGTAATTATTCATAAACTCATAGAAGAATAAAAGAGGAAATATGAGGAAAACAATGGCGGTGTTCAGCCTGGCTATCGCAGGCGTTCTTGCCGCCGCTCCGAGCTGGGCAGCGGTGCTGGGAAATCCCGGTAATGGTCGGCTCTATTCGGGCATTGGCGTCATCTCGGGCTGGAAGTGTGAAGCAGAGGGGGACCTGACCATCGTCTTCAACGACGACGGAAAGCACATTCCTTTGGTGTACGGCACGGAGCGCCCCGATGTTCGCAAGAACGGTCAATGTCTTGCCAATGACCACGACAATGTTGGCTTTGTGGCCATCTGGAATTGGGCGCTGCTCGGGGATGGGGAGCATGAGGCTATAGCTTATGACAATGGCGAGGAGTTCAGCCGGTCTACGTTTACTGTGGGATCGACCGGCGAGGAGTTTCTGGAAGGCGCTCAGCGCCAGCATTTGCTTGAGAACTTCCCGGTCCCGGGAGAAACCACGATCCTTGAATGGAATGAGAGCACCCAGCATTTTGAAATCCGGGGGATGGTAGATAGCCCGATGGTGGGCGGCGTCTATGACGGGGCGTACTGGCGGCAAGTCTCTAGAGACTTGGTCGAGGGGACGTATCAAACCGCAGAGTTTTTGTATGACGTGGAGCCCGAGGTTGACACCTGCCGGGCAGGTGAATTGACACAGGCCGCGAAGGACCGTGCCCTGGAAGCCATGAACCAGATTCGGGCCTTGCACGGCCTTGAGCCTGTGCAATATAGCCGGCGCTATGACAATCAGGTGCAGCAGGGGGTGTTGATCCAGGCGGCGAATCAATATCTAAGCCATCACCCTGAACCGAGCGCTCAGTGCTACACCGAAGCGGGGGCAGAAGGTAGTAGGGGCAATCTCTCACGAGGGACAAGAAGGGGGCGTGGCCGAGGCACGGACCCGGTCGAGAATATGATCCGTTGGACCCACGACTCCTTTAGCTCGAATCCCGCCAGGGCCGGTCACCGGCGCTGGCTGCTCAACCCTTTCGGGGCCTATATGACTTATGGGCAGGTGCACGGCTATGCCACGCAAAAGGTATTCTGGTTCGATGAGGAACCGGCGCTTGTCCCGCAGATTGCGGTTGATTATGTCGCCTTTCCGTATGAGACCTATCCGTTTCATCTAGTCGAGGGCGATCCGCCGTGGAGTTTCGGCGTAGTCGAAGACAAGCGTGATATATGGGCCAACCAATATCCGTACTTCGAGGACGCGCGCATTCGCGTTATCCGCACGTCCGACGGAGCGAGTCTGGTCATCACTGACCGGTATACAGATACCCGGGTGCGGGGCGTGCCTAACGTCCTGAGTTGGCAGGTCGAAGGCTGGGAATATGACACGCTCTATGAGGTCGAGATTAGTAACGTCACGCTGCGAAACGGGGTGAGGCGGAGCTATGCATACCCGGTTTTCATTGACCGGGCCAATATTGAATACTAGGCCCAAACAAACAGGGCGGAGGGGAGAAGATGCCCGGCAGACTCAGGATATTTGACATGATCGCGGAGGCGCAGGACGCCCTCGCCGCGCTGGGTGACAAAGACCTGTTTGTCTATCCGTACACCGAGGGTCTGTATCTGGTGGTGCGCAAAGAGGGCGAGACCGTCCATGCGCTGACCACGACGGGGGTATTTGCCCCCATAGTCGATGGAAGGCAGACAACATGACAGACGAGCGCGTACGAGCGGAAGCACTGGAGGCACCGTCCCAACTGCCCCGCCCGACTCCCGCCCCGGAAAAAAATCACAGAGATGACCCTGCCGAGGTTGAAAATCCGCACCACTCAGAGGCGCGCCGCGAATCTCCAGATACCCCGAAAAAGGGGGCCAATTGGCAGTTCATCGGTGTGGTTGTTGCGACCATCAGTGTGGTTGTTGCGATCATTTTCGGCTCTCTCGCCCTTAGGAGCTCCCGTGAGAACACCGAGGCACTGAGGAAGATCGCAGAAATCACTGCCGCGCAGGTAGCCGAAAACCCAACCGAGGCGGCCGAGACTGCGAAAAGTGTTCAAGGAAATCTCGTGGCGTCTCTGATAGACCGAGCGATTGCCTCCGCCGTCCAGCTTCAACGCCAAGGAAAAACTGAGGAGGCTATCGAAAAGTGGCGGTCTATCGCCAATGTCGCGGGAGAAGAGGACCGCCCGCTTCAAGCGCGGGCCTGGTTCTCCACAGGCTATCTACTCAATAAAGGAGAGGGAACTGATTGGGAAGCAGTGCTAGATGCGTACACCCAGGCCATTGAGCTGGACCCGACCCTTGCCGGGGCCTACAACAATCGCGGCAGCGCGAAGGGTGCCCTTGGCCAGTACGACGCGGCCATCGCGGATCTCGACCGGGCCATTGAGCTGAACCCGGCCTTTGCCACGGCCTACAACAATCGCGGTAACGCGAAGAATAACCTTCGTCAGTACGACGCGGCCATCGCGGATCTCGACCGGGCCATTGGGCTGAACCCGACCCTTGCCGGGGCCTACTACAATCGTGGCATCGCGAAGAATAACCTTGGCCAGGACGAGGCGGCCATTGCGGATTACGACCGGGCCATTGAGCTGAACCCGGCCCTTGCCGCGGCCTACTACAGTCGTGGCTTCGCGAAGAATAACCTTGACCAGTACGAGGCGGCCATTGCGGATTACGACCGGGCCATTGAGCTGAACCCGGCCCTTGCCGCGGCCTACTACAATCGCGGGAACGCGAAGGGTGACCTTCGCCAGTACGAGGCGGCCATCGCGGATTACGACCGGGCCATTGAGCTGAACCCGGCCCTTGCCGCGGCCTACTACAATCGCGACAGCGTGAATGTGGCTCTCGACCGCAGAAACGCGGCGAGAGAGGATTTTGAGACAGCGCTGGCCTTGGCCCAAGCGGCTGGTGACGAAAACGTCGTAGCAAGAGCGAAGCGTAACCTCCGTCTTCTCGACAACAGCGAAGCGTCGGGACTACAAGGTCAGTGAAGTCCAGGGACGGCGGTGGAGGTAATGAAGTAGATGCCTGCCATGCAATTCCTACTCGACTACATGGCTCAGCTCACCGTTACACAAGGCGCGAGCCTGGGCGAGGAGGCCCGCCCATAAGCAACCGCAAGCAACAGTCTCGGCGGGGGTGAACGTGAACGCCTGGCTCGTGCGCCACGGCCACGCCCTCGCCTATCGGCGCTATTCAACCCAGTACGTCCCCCAGGAAGAGCAGGCTCGGGCGGGCAGGGCGGGGATATGGGCCGGTGAGTTTGTGCCGCCTTGGGATTGGCGGCGGGGTAAGCGGCTGGACTAAGCTGATGAACAGGACTTGGCAAAGCGGGCTGGGAACACATGGGCAAGGAAAAGAAGACTCCTGTCAGCGATCCACCTATGCCGAGACGTGCGGGTGACTCACTCCCGCCAAAACCTCCGCCACGCCTCCGGTTTTGTCAGTCGTTCAAACAACAAGTTCGGGGGTCTTTCTCCTATCCGGGGGAACATTGCGCGCGGCGCTGGGAGGAGAAATGTTTTTTGACCTGAAGGGCCGGGCTCTGGTGAGCCCTTCAGGCTCAAAAAACGTTGTTGGAGGAGGGAGCGACATGGAACAGAAAGACCGCGCATTGCTTGACAAGGCCGGGCTCA
>MPMI01000054.1 GCA_002238415.1 Desulfurellaceae bacterium bin18
CGACCGCTTCGTTTTCTTTGGGCACGCCCGCGGCCAGGACACCGCCCAGATGATTGAGCGCATACAAGCCCTGCCCGTATAGAATGCACGGGTGTGCCCCGTGGAACGCAAAACCGTTGCGATACTTGTGAACAAACTCCGGGCGGTGGGCGTACTCTTCAGAGTAGGTATCCCATACCTCGACCGGGTCCTGCATGGCTGGCAACACCTCGTGGTAGAGGGTGTGATACGAGGGGTGGTTGAGCAAACTGAACTTAGGGTCGAAGGGATTGGCGACGATGAGAATCCCGCCTTTTCGGATCAGGGGATTCTCGTGATAGGCGTTGAACAACCCGGAGAGCGCCTTGTTGCGACAGTGAATGGGATTAAAGACTGATAGCCGTGAGTAGCCGTCCCCATCCGCCATCCCCAGCAGCAGCACATCCGTCTGCCCTTCCACGTCGGTGACGAGCTGGGAGAGTAGCATATCGATGTGCATCTCCCGTACCGGAGTGATCAGCCCGGCGTCGATGGCCGCAAAACGCTGCGGGCTACTCGTGGTCAGGACGCCCTCTATCTTCATGACGGGCGGGTGGCTGCGACGCTCCAGCTCGGCGTCCACCAGAGCTCCCATTTCGTTCAGCAGCTTGTGGAAGGAGCTGTTTTTGGGGTCCTGGACCGAGTGCCCCGAGGCGAACGGCCAGGGGCGGTGGTGATAGCGGATGGATTCCCAATTGCTCATCCCCACCAGAATGGACTTCCAGCCACCCTGGAAGAATCCGCCCGGCACGGACATAAAGATGAACAGATCGGACTCAACGACCGAGCGGTGAACCATGACTTCCATACCCCGCCGGGTCATACCCAGATTGACAAACTGGTCCGGGTCGGTCGCATCGATGCAGGCCAGACGGCCCCCCAGCGTGTAGGGCAATTTCGGGCCCAGGATGTGGGTCATCTCCTTGCGGGTCCACATGCGGTGGAGCGCATTGGCGACTTTAATCTGGATGTCTTCGGGTTTGACCCCGTACTGGTTCAGTAGATCGAGTAAGATGGGAAGCCCGAGAATACGTAAATCCTGGTCGTCGGGATGGTAGTGCGTGGCCCGGCCGTCCTGAATGCCGATGGTGACTTTTGCTCCAGGTTTGACCAGCTTCTCCAGGGCCGGCATGCCAACCGGCTGCGTGACCGCGGCGCGAAAGGCGGCCGCTGCGTCAGGCAGGGGAACAAGCGAGGGCGGCGGTCCTGGCGGGATACGGGTCCGGTCAACCGGCAGATGCGCCGGCGTCTTGGTCGTGCCACAGCTCACCAGATATTCTTGTGTGGATGCCATCGTCTTCCCTCCTTTACAGTAAGACCTCTGTTACCAGCCTACGGCATACGACGCACGGCGTGGGTCGGCGCCACCGGCCAGCACGCCGGTTGTTGGTTCGACGTGAATGCAGCATACCGCCCCGGCTCGCCACACCCAGTCCGGCCACCAGTGCACCTGATGGCCACGTTCGGACAACAGCGCCCCGGTCTCCTCGGTGATGCGGCTCTCGATATTCAGTCGACCGGGATGATAGGCGTGCGGTTCAAAGGAGTCTGGGAAGCTGTAGCTGGCAAAGCGCGGCGCTTCGACCGCTTCTTGGGCCTCCATGCCAAAAACCGCACTGTTGAGCAGGGTCTGCAACATGGCCTGGGGCTGGACATCACCACCGGGAGAGCCCAGTACCAGAAAGGGGCGTCCGTCACGCAGAACTAACGCCGGGTTGGGGGTCAGGCGGGGTCGTTTGCCAGGGGCGACACAGGAAGCATGCTGCGGATCGGCCCAGGACTGCGAACCGCGTGAGGACGGACACAGACCCGTACCGGGCACGACCGGCATATCAGATGAGGTATCGCTCGGCGTGGCGGAGAAAGCATTGCCATGCCGGTCTATGACGCAGACATACGAGGTGTCCAGGCCGGGCTGGGCCGTTTCGTTCGGCCCTGGACCGAGCCCGGCGTCAACCGCCGCCCGGCAGCGCCGAGGGTCGCCGGCCGGTGGCATCTCGGGCCAGGCTTCATTCTCCCGAATCAGGGAACGACGTTGCTCAGCATAGTCCTGAGACAAGAGTGCTTCGATGGGCACCTCAACGAAGCGCGGGTCGCCGTAGTAGCGGTCTCGGTCAGCAAACGCCAGCTTGAGCGCTTCGGTCACCGTGTGAATGTACTGTGGCGAATTGTGGCCCTGGGCCGCAAGATCGTAGCCTTCCAGGAGATTCAGCGTTTGCTGCAAGACCGGCCCCTGACACCAGGGACCGCAGGCGTAGACTTCAAGGTCTTGGAATGTCGTCCGCGTCGGGGGTTCTACGGCGACTCGAAACTCGGCCAGGTCTTTGGCGGTCAGCAGCCCGTCGTTCTCCGCGTGAAACTTGACAATCGCTGCGGCAATATCTCCTTGATAAAAAGCCGCCCGGGCCGCCTGGAGACCGGCCTTTCGTCCCTGGCTCCGGGCGTGCGCCTCTTCGTCGGCCATATACTGCAAGGTGCCGGCCAGGTCGGTTTGTTTGAAGATGTCGCCCGGCTGGGGAGCCTGACCACCGGGCAGATAGATGGCCGCGTTTGATGGCCAGCGTCGATACTTGTCGGCATTCGCCTTGATAATGCCCGCAGTAAAAGCGTAGATGGGAAACCCGTCTCGCGCAAAACGGATTGCGGCTGCCGCGACCTCACCAAAGCTCATGGTTCCGTACTGCTCCAGCGCGGTAATCCAGGCGTCGGGCGCGCTGGGCACAACGGTGCGGAGAATCCCCGTCGGAATATGGCCGGCGTGCTTTTTCTGAAACATCTCCACCGAGGCGGCCTGCGGCCAGTGACCCAGACCGCTGATCGTTATCACCTCACGCCGGTCGGCCAGATACAGGATGATTGGAGCCACCCCGGCCACATTCACCAGATCGCTCTGCAAGACACCCAGGGCGATACCGGCAGCAACACCCGCGTCAACCGCGTTGCCGCCGGCTTCAAGAATGTGAAAGCCGGCGTGCGCCGCCAAATAGTGCCCGGCCACGACCATGTGGCGGGTACCCCGGATGGTCGGCCGATGGGCGGCTACGGTTCGTGTTTCGGTTCCAGCGTCAGACAGACTGTCGATTGACATGAGAGCCCCCTTCTTCAACCACGCTTTCTCATCCCCACCGCTCCACGATCACCTTCTTTTCCGTATAAAAGTCGATGGCATCGCGCCCCTGGCCATGCAGGTCGCCAAAGAAGCTGTCTTTCCAGCCGCTAAAAGGGAAGAAGGCCATGGGCGCGGCAACGCCAACGTTAATCCCCAGGTTGCCTACCTGAGCTTCGTATCGAAATTTTCGGGCCACAGCTCCACTCTGGGTAAAAAGACAGGCCATATTACCGTAGCGCTGGCCGTTCACCAGGCTAAGCGCGGCGTCAATATCCTTGGCCGGCATTACACTCAGGACTGGCCCAAATATCTCAGTGGTCGCTATCTGGCTCCCCGGCTGCACCTCAGTGAGGATAGTTGGCTTGACAAAATAGCCCTGTTCGTATGTGGCGACCTGGGCCTGGCGGCCGTCAACGATGGCCTGCGCTCCGTCATCGAGCCCGGTTTGGATAAGCTGTTCAATGCGCGCTTTACTCTCTGCTCGAATCACCGGCCCCATTTCCACTCCAGCGTCCAGCCCGTAGCCAACGTTTCGCCGTACTGCCACATCGGCCATTGCCTCAACAAATGGCTGTGCGGCGTCACCAACCGTGATGGCCAACGAAGCGGCAAGGCAGCGTTGACCGGCGCAGCCAAAAGCCGACTCAGCCGCGACCTGCGCAACATCTTCAATATTGGCATCGGGCAGAACAATAATCGGATTTTTTGCACCGCCCTGACATTGCGCACGTTTCCCGTTTGCCGTGGCTCGGGCGTATACCGCCTTGGCGACTGGCGTGGAACCGACCAGACTGATGGCCCGCACCTCAGGATGATCGACCAAGGCGTCTACTGTTTCTTTTGCGCCGTTCACCAGATTGGCCACGCCTTTGGGCAAGCCGGTTTGCTCCAACAGGGCAAAGATCTTTTGGGCGGTGAGGGGCGTTTTGTCCGACGGCTTGAGAATAAAGGTGTTCCCACATGCAATGGCATACGGCAGAAACCACAGCGGAATCATGCCCGGAAAATTAAACGGCGTAATCGCGGCCACCACTCCGACCGGCTGTCGAATCATGGTCTCATCAATACCGCGCGCAATATCCTCGCTATACAGACCTTGGAGTAAACTTGGGATGCCACAGGCGACCTCGACATTCTCGATGCCGCGGCGCATTTCTCCAGCCGCTTCCGTATAGGTCTTGCCACATTCATTGGTAATGGTTTGCGCCAATTCGTCGAGGTGTTCCTCCAACAGCGTCTTGAATTTGAACAAATACTGTATCCGCTCACCCGCCGGCGTGCGCCGCCACTCAGGAAAAGCACGGGTGGCCGCATGGACCGTAGCATCAACATCAGGGGCGGGAGAAACTGGTAGGATGGCGATGCTCTGTGCGGTCGCAGGATTCGGAATAGTCAGCGATTCCGTTGCGCTCGAATGACTCCACTCGCCATCCACAAAATTGAGTAGCTGTGTAGTGCTCATCCCTCTTCTCCCTCCGCTTTGTCCATGGTGCTCTGAATGGCTTGAGCGACCGCCGGCCAGGCAATATCACCCAACTCAGCCCGCGGATGTTCGCTCTGACAGGCGGGGCACACGCGCAGTGCAGGGTCGGTGTTAAACTGCTGAACCGCTTGCCAATAGGCTGCTTGGGGGATTTCAGCCTGGGTATCAATGGACCGCCAATGCACTACGGCCCGGCAGTCGGGACAATACCACACCACGGCTTCTTTGCCGGGTGTCTCGGCTTTGAAGCGGACCTGCACACTCGGGGTATGGGTTATCACCTGACTGGGAATACCGGCTGGAATATAGACGCTGTCCCCGACCGCAAGCTGCAATTGCTCCGGCCGTTCCCCACCGAACCAGACTGCGCCCTCCCCGCTCAGGTTTATCAGCGTCTGGTCCTGGTCGCTGACCAGAAAGAAGGGTTGCGAGATCGTATTCCGACTGAGATGCGGCATGGGATCAATGCCAGGCGGCAGCGCGGGGAAATCATCGAACGACCCCCAGAGTTGCTCAGCCGCCTCAAAGAGCTGGACCATGCGTCTGCGTTCCATAACCGCTCCCCCTACCCGTCGCGCACGTCCCGTTGCTCGCTTGCTGTCCGGGCGCGATTGGCAACCGCAACCTGCTGGGCATAACGCCGCCAGCCGACCTGCTCTGCCGGAAAAGGCTGCTGCACGTGCCCGCACTTGGCACACGCCCGAGCGGAGGCATTGAACTCATCAACCGCATCGGCATAGAAGCCGAGCGCATAGAATTCCGGGTAATACGACTGCTCCGGTCCGCGCTTGATATTGATCTCGTCCCGATAGACGACCTCGTTGCACTGCTCGCATCGAATCACAAATCCCTCGTTTTGATTGTCCTGGGAGTTCATGCGAATGGTAATCAGCACGACCATATAGGCGTGTTCGTTCGTCAGGTCTTTCAAGAAATTATTCACCCCGTGCATATTGGGCAGCACCATCATCTGGCCGGCCTGGAGCGCACTGTCTTCTCCGGCGAGGCAGAGCAGCACTTCAGGCACGACATTCTCGTGAAAAAACTGGAACTTTTTGGCGTTCGGCCCGCCGATCGAGACGCTCAGACACGGCACGATCGCCCCATCGTCGAGATAGGGAAAAACCGGCACGAGCTCCAGGGTGCCGGTAGCGTGCATGACTTCTTCAAACAGGTTTTTCTTAATTGGTCTTTTGCCCGGCACGAGCGGCTGGCCAAACCAGGTTTTCTGAGTGACGGCTGTCATAGCCCCTCCTGTACGCTCTGTCCGTTGGCAACGGGGATGTGGGCTTCGGCATCTGGAAACTCCGGCATGACTTCCTCGGCAAACAGCCGCATTGAGTTCCGGATTTGCGCCTGACTGAGGCTGCCATAGGCAAAAAAGAGAATCATGTACTGGAGGTCTGGCAAAAACTCCTGATGACGCTGAATCAGCCGCACACAGGTTTCCGGGCTGCCGATCAGGAGCATACCCAGGTCCATGAGTTCAGTCAGGTCACCTCTGGCCGCGGCATCAAATGTTCCCTTGAGATAGGCGTAGGAAGACGAGTTTGCCATTTCAGCAGGTTTGGCGAGCTTGAGGAGTTGCTGCCAACGGGTGGCTAAGGTGGGTAAGACCTCCGCCTTTGCCTGCTCATCCGTAGTCGCCAGATACACGTGGCGTGTCGGCACCAGGCCAACGTGACCGATCCTATGGCCGTGCCGGGCACTTTCCTCTTTGTAGATATCCCAATGCTGCTGCATGGTTGGGAGTAATGTATACACTTCCATACACGGATAGTTGTGTTTCGCCGCCCAGCGGACGGACGGTTCGGACAGACCCGCGGTCCAAATCGGGGGATGGGGTTTTTGGACCGGCCGGATCTCCAGGGTCGTCTCGGGAATATCAATGAACCGGCCGGAGTAAGAAAAGGCAGGCTGCGTCCAGGCACGAATGACGGCTTCATGGGTTTCGTCAAAAATCTCGCGACTCTGGTTATGGTCCACCTTCCACGGAATAAATTCTCCGGGCTGGATGCCCCGGCCTACGCCCCACAGTAGACGGCCATCACTCATCATGTCGAGCATGGCCCCTTCTTCGGCTAAACGAATCGGATGGTGGAACGGCAGGACATTGACCGCCGGACCAAGCTTGATGCGACTGGTCCGCTGTGCGGCCGAAGCCACCATCAGGTTGGGCGAGGCAATCATGCTGTAGGTGGAAAAGTGGTGTTCCGCAAACCAAAAGCTGTCATAGCCGAGCTGTTCGGCATACACGACTTGTTCCAGGTTTTCCTCGAATAGCTGCTGCACACTGCGCTCGTCGGCTTTTGTTACGGTAGAGAAAATTCCGAATTTCACCGAGCCCTCCCTTTTTCAGAATCGTTTTTCTCTCTACGCCCTTTCCCCCCGTGTTGGCAAGACATATTCCCGTGTGTGGCCTCGCGTACCTGAAACACTTTTTCATTGACACCGGGTCTGAGATGGACTAGAGCGATTCCATATTCTTTGCACGAGAGGCGCTCGCCATGACTCTTTCCACCCAAGAGCCGACAGCCGTCAGGCCCGTCATATGTTGTAGCTGCTCCCAGCAGTGTGGCGTGCTCGCCCATGTGGCGGACGGGCGCATTACCCAGATCAGCGGCGATGCGGCACATCCGATCAGTCAGGGCTTTATCTGCATCAAGGGCCGCCGGGCCGCCGAGCTGCATTACCAAGAGGGACGCGTCCACTGGCCGCTCAAGCGCACTGGGCAACGGGGTGAGGGAGCCTGGCAGCAGGTCAGCTGGGACGAAGCCCTGGACGATATTGCCGTACGGCTCCAAACCCTGAAGCAACAGGACGGCCCCGAAAGTGTTGCCGTCACCTTTGGCACGTTTCATGGTGCGGACTGGGGTCTGGGCGAACGTTTTCTGAATCTTTTCGGCAGCCCCAATAGTGCCGGACAGGATAAAATCTGCTCCGGCCCAACGACCATGGCCGAGGCCCTGACCTATGGCTATGGCCCGACCGCGCACACCTCTCCCGTCCCCGGCCTCACGAAATGTATCGTGCTGTGGGGGATGCGCCCGAGTGCTTCGGTGCCCCTCCTGTGGAAACAGATCGTCAAAGCCCACCGCCAGGGGGCTACACTCATTGTGGTTGATCCCCACTACACTACCGAGGCAAAGCGGGCCGATTTGTGGTTACAGCTCCGTCCTGGGACGGACGGAGCCTTAGCCCTGGGCTGGCTCTCGGTTCTTATTGAAGAAGGTCTGTACGACCGGGAGTTTGTCGAGCAGTACACCACCGGGTTCGACGCCTTGCGGCAGCACGTGGCCGCCTATCCACCGCAGCGGGCCGCCGAACTCACCTGGGTCTCACAAGAACTCCTGGTCAAAGCCGCGCGGCTGTTTGCCCGCAACCGGCCAGGCATTATCAATAGCGGTAACGGAGTGTGCCAGCTCGGCCCAACGAGCCTCCAGGCTGCGCGGGCAATTGCCTGTCTGGTCGCTATTAGCGGCAATCTGGACCGAGAGGGCGGCCACTCCCTGTCCGGCCCGCCCCGGCAGGTTGTAGCAAACGGGGATGTGATGCTGATGGACCGACTGCCCGAAGAACAGTGGCGTAAGCGACTGGGGATCGATCGGTTTCGTCTTTTGGGCGCCGGGTATAAGCAGCTTGATGCGGCCATGGCCCCAGCCTGGCATGGCAAGCATCACCTGCTGAGCTGGACGGCTTCGGCCCATGAGCCCAGCCTGTGGCAGGCGATTACCCAGGGCGAGCCGTATCCGGTCAAGGGGTTGTTTGTCCAGCACCATAATCCGCTAGGTGGGAGTGGCAACGCCAAACGGGTGGAACAGGCGCTGCGAAGTGCCAACCTGGAAATGCTGGTGGTCCACGATCTGTTTCTGTCTCCGACCGCGCAGTTGGCCGACTATGTGCTGCCAGCCAGCCACTGGCTCGAAAAGCCGTCCTTCTCTACCGGCCTGGGCTATATGGGTACCGCCGGCGATTACGCCGCGGCGAGCCACGCGGCCATTGAACCCGAGTATGGTCACCGGAACGATTATGAGCTGTGGAGAGACCTCGGGCGGCGGCTGGGTCAGGAGACCGACTGGCCGGAAACCGTTGAGGAGTTCTGGGACACCTGCCTGCGACCGGCCGGCCTCAGCTTCCACCCCCTTGCTCAGCAGAGCGGGCCGTGGATGTCCGCCACGCCGCGCTACGGAAAATTCACGGGCCGGTCGGCCCAGGACGATGAACCGCGCTTTGGGACTCCATCCGGGCGGGTGGAGTTACGCTCGGCCATCCTGACCGAACTCGACTACCCGGCCCTGCCCGTCTACGAGGAGCCGGAAATCTTTACACGCTGGTCCGCCGACTATCCGCTGGTGCTGACAACCGGCGGGCGGGTGATCGAAGGCTTCCACCAGAACAGTCAGCAGATGCCGTGGTTCCGCAAGAAGTATCCCCACCCGGTGGTCCAGCTTCACCCGCACGCCGCGGCTGAACTCGGCATTGAGGACGGAACGTGGATCAGCATCGAGACACCAATCGGCAGCGTGCAGCACGTCGCCCGTTTGAATAAAACGCTCCATCCACGCGTCGTCCAGGCCGACCGCTGGTGGTATCCCGAACGCCCAGGGCACGATCCAGAGCTGTACGGCCTACGGGAAACGAATATCAATATGTGTACCGATGATGACCCGGCGCAGTGCGATCCCATGATGGGCACTTGGCTGCTGCGCGGTCTGCCGTGCCGTCTGGTCAAGACGGGGCAGGCCACACCCTCCGGGTCTTCAACAACAACAGGACAATAATATCTCACCAAGGAGGGAGAAAATATGAACGCTGACGATATTGCTCAACGCATTCAAACCCTGGAGAGCATTGAAGCCATCAAAAAGCTCAAAGCTCGCTACTGTGTCTTCTGCGACAATCAGTACGACGCGGACGGTATTGCCGAACTGTTTACCGAGGACGCGGTCTGGGATGGCGGAAAATTTGGCAAGCACGAAGGCCGCGAGGCCATCCGAACCTTCTTTCAAGGCGCGGCTGAAATCTTTCCTTTTGCGGTCCACAACGTCATGAATCCCATTATTGAGGTGGATGCGGATACCGCAACCGGGCAGTGGTATCTATTCCAGCCGTGCACCCTGGCCGAGGGCAACCAGGCCGCCTGGCTGACCGGTCGATACGAAGAGCGCTACGAGAAGCGGGACGGCGAGTGGAAATTCAAATACCTCAGCGTAACGCCCTTCTTCTTTACGCCCTACGGCGACGGCTGGCTGAAAACACCCTTCCTCGGCCAGTAGGGAGCCAGTAAGGAGAAAGAGGAGCAGCCATGCCCTTCGTTGAAAGAGAACCTGGAGTTCGGGTGCATTATGACGATTACGGGCAGGGACGGCCGCTCGTTTTTCTGCACGGCTATTCCTGTAATGCCTGGATATGGGCCTACCAGGTCCCGCTGCTGGCCCACCGCTATCGCTGCATTGTGATTGAAGCCCGAGGCCATGGACGTTCGGGCAAACCGCTGAGCGGGTATTCCATTCAGGACATGGCGGCGGACGATGCCGCCGTGCTGGCCGCCTTGGGTATTGACCGCGCGATTCTGGTGGGCAATTCCATGGGCGGCATGCGGTCCATGCAGATATGCCTGGACAACCCGGACCTCGTCTCCGGTAATCTGATTATCAGCAGCGCGACGAATCTGACTCGATTTGTGGATTCGACCGATCTGCTGAGAGACTTGCGGACCAAATACGAAGAGATGACCGACGAGTTTGTGCGGCGCTGTTTTTCGCAGCGGACCAGACACGAGCGGCCCGAGATCTGTAGCCTGCTCAAAAACAACCTGCTCGATCCTGTCGCCTTTCCGCGGCGTGTGGCCTGCGCCCTGGTCGAACACCCGGACGGCGTCTGGAATTGGGATATTACGCCCAGGCTCACGGAGATCAGCCAGCCCACACTGATCGTGGTGGGCGAAGAGGACGAGGCCACGCCGGTCGAAGCCAACCGGATTCTGGCCGAACAGATGCCCAACGCGGACTTACAGATCGTCACAGACGTTGCCCATATGTACCAGATCGAGCAGCCGCTGGCGTTCAACCAGGCGTTAGAGAACTTTGTTGCCCAGCTCGGATGAGGACCACACCTATGCCGGCTACTGAACAGGACACACAGCAAATCAGAGCTATTCTTGAGCGTTATTCCAAAAGCTGGGAGTCCATGGACTGGGAAGGGCTCAAGAGCATCTGGGACCCCGACTATGAACACATCCTCTATATTCCCGAGGAGCGCGCCCAACCGATCCGAGGCTGGGCCGAGGTTGAGGCTTATTTTCGCCATGCCGCAGAGTCGGTCATCCGCGTTGGGGCCATGCAACTGAGCGACATCACCATCGATGTGTTCGGCGATACGGCCTACGCGTTTTGCAATTTCCACTTTGAGGCCGATCTCAGGCGGTTGGCCGAGCCCTTTGTGACCGGTGGCCGCGACACCTTTATCCTACGTCGCAAAGATGCGGCCTGGAAAGTCATCCACTATCACGAGTCACGGCCCCACACATCCTGAGGGGAGACGATACCTTGCTTCGGATGAGTCCTCGTATGTGACCCGCACAGAATTGGTTATCGACGGAGGATATACGGCCCGCTAAAAAGAGTGAACCATACGCCCAGGCAAATAAGGAGGGATTCATGCGCTTTGGGTTTTTCGATCAGTTGCCGTGCGCGCCCACGCAGTCCGAGCGCCAGCGCTACCACGATATCCTGGCCCAGATTCGCCTGGGCGATGAGGTCGGCTTTGATACCGTCTGGCTGGGCGAATTGCACTTTGGGCCGAGCACCTCGATCATGGCCTCACCGCTTATGGTGCTAGCCACCGCGGCCCAGCATACCGAGCGCATCCGCCTTGGCACCGCCGTCACGCTCCTGCCGCTGCACAGCCCGATGAAAATGGCGGAAGAAGCGGCCACCGCCGATATTCTGAGCGGAGGACGACTGGAGTTCGGTGTCGGACGCGGCACCGCGCCGGTGCATTACCAAGGCTATAACGTGCCCATGGAGGAGAGTCGGGAGCGATTTGCGGAAGCACTCGACGTGATTCGGACCGCCTGGACAACGGACCGCCTGTCCTATCAGGGCAAATACTTCCAGGCTGAGGACCTACCGGTCGTGCCGCGCCCCATTCAGAAGCCCTACCCTCCGATGCGTATGGCGGCCAACAGCCCGGATACCTTTGCCCTGGCCGGCCAACTCGGCCTGTCGATTTTTGCTTCTCCGTTGATTAACCCACCCGACAAACTACAGGGCTATATTGCGGACTACCAGGAAAATCTGAAACCCGGCGTGCGGCCCGATGTCGCGCTGATGTTTCCCGTCCACGTTGCCGACAGCCGGGCCCAAGCCCGTGAGGAATACGAACCGAGCCTGATGAATTTTTTTCGAGCCGCGGGAGAACGGCTCCGTCCGCTCGGCAAGACCACCATCAAAAGCTACGAAGCATTCAAGCAGGTGTTGGAGCGCCTGGAGCGGGTCACCTACGAGGGGCTGGACAAAAAGATGGGCGCCTTCGGTGACCCGGATTATTGCATCGAACGCATTCAACACTTCAAGCAGGAATTTCCCATGGCCGAGTTCATTGGCTATTTCAACCAGGGCGGGCTGGTCGATCACGCCATTGTCAAACGCTCGATGGAACGCTTTGCCAGGGAAGTCATTCCGCACTGTCGGTAAGTATATGGTTAGATAGCGTCCAGTGGAACTTTCTGCGGATTTCCAAAATTCGAGTGCCGTTTTTTTCCAAAATTCAGTGCCACCCCTCCCCCAGGATGTGAGAATTTGCGGGATATTTCATCGGAATTACCTAGGGCGTGTCATCAGTTAAGGAGGACCACCGAAGCGGCGAGGTAGATGGCTCCGAGGGAGCTGACGGCGCGTTTGTCGTAGCGGGTGGCAAGAGCGCGATAGTGCTTGAGTTGAGCGAAGAAGTTTTCAATCAGATGGCGCGCTTGATAGAGGGGCTTATCATACGGGCGGGGCTGGAGCCGATTGGCTTTTGGGGGAATGACCACTGTCACCGCCGCCTGCTCCAAGGGGTCAATGACGCGCTCTTGGGCATCATAGGCTTTATCGGCGAGCAAAGCATGCACGTGCGTCAGCAGCGGGGGTAAGAGGGCCTCCACTCCGGCCAGGTCGGCGGCGTGGCCGGGCGTGAGATGGAAGCCGGTCGGATTCCCGAGCGCATCGCATGACCAGCTGGAAACCGCGCCGCGATCTGTCCTATTAAATGCAACATTCTCAGCTGCACCGCCGCTCTGTGCGGAGCGCCTTCCAAATCCGTCATGCCCAACCCCCACCCGCCCGCTGGCCATATCCTCACTATGGGCGCGGGCGATGGCGGAGATTTCCGGGCTGAGGGCTAACGGCGTGAGTCCTTGCGCCGCGCGATGTTCATTGACCAGCCGATGGACGGAGAGTTCCCGTTCGGTGACGCTAGAGCAAATTACGATGCTGTGTAGCCGCTCGTCATTCCGGCGCAAGCAGGAATCCAGGCTCCCAGCCCCCCCGGCCTCTGGATGCCGGATCAAGTCCGGCATGACGCGGACGCACTGGTACGGCTACAACTTATCGTAAACCGCTCTAGCCGAGGCAAGCGAGGCAGAGACAGTCAGTCCAAGGCTAGAAAGGACGACAAGCAGAAGGCCAACGGCAAACAGCCGGGGCCGGGACGGTGGACCGGGGCGAAAAAATGATTTTTTCACAACACGTTCTAGCACGCCTATTTTCCTCTCATTTCTCAGCCCAGCACAAGCCACAAGGGCACACGACCTGACATGGTTCACTTGTCTCACTGACTGTTACTACTCCGGCAGAGGATATCGCTCACGGTCTGTCCCGTGAGCCCCTACCGATCAGCGATGGCTTTGTGGGTCTGCCTTGGCGCACCGTCTCGATACTGATAAACATCCGTAGCGGCCGCGATGGTAACGACTGAAACCCCATGGCGGCATAAAAAGCCCGGCGTCTTTCCGTCAGTTCGGCGCCGCCATCCTCAATCACATCCAGGAGCACCGCCTTCACCCCGATCTGCTCGGCCGCCCCGACGACCCGGAGCAAGGCGTCCGCGAGGAGGAACCGGCCCAGCCCGCGGCCCTGGTGGCGTAAGGCGACCGCGATCATCGAAAGGTAGACGGCCGGGATGCTGCCAGACCGAGGGGCATGCTTCGTCAGAGGACCGGGGAGGTCGTCGCCTTCGAGGGCATGGGCATTGAGCGCATAATAGCCAAGAATGTCGGTCCCGTTCTCGGTGGCCACCCACACCCGCGTGAAATCTCCGGCTTGGTGTTTCCGGGCCGTCCGTTTGAGAAAGTTGTCGAGCCGGACGGTCCCGCAAGAAAAAGCCGCGCGATCGTGTGTGGACGGATCAAGCGGCTCAATGCGGATCCCTGTGCCCACGGCCTGCGCCGTCATGCCGCGCCTGTGCGGTGCAGAGCCAGCGCCTGACGCAAGGCCGCAGTCGGCGCGGCGGGCGTCTCAAGCGCGGCCAGGATCACCTCCCGATCCGCGGCCGAGAGGAGCGTCCGTTCATGATCGGCAATAGTGCGCTTGGCCTGCGCCAGGGCCGCGCTGCTCACAAACGTGGTCTCGTCGATACCGAGCAGCGCCGCGGCCAGCTGAATCTGTGCCTTGACGCTCGGTTTGGTGCGTTGTTCCATCCGGGCCGTCCGCGGCTCGTCGATGGCGGCCGTACTGTCCTGGAAACGCAGCATGGTCCTCTCCTTCCTCTGGTTTCGATGTCCGGCAATCTGCCGGATACCTCTCTTCGGCCAATACAATATGAAATCGGCAACGATGTCAATTTTGACCCCGGCGCGTACAGCGCTCTCGCAGCCGCAGGGAGGGTTTTCTTTTCCGCCGACTCCGCTCGGGGTAGCCCACCGTGTTTTTTCCACGTCACTCCCATCTGCCGTAAGGCGTACCAGAGACAATGGCGGGCCACCCCAAAGTGCTGCGCGCGTTCCTTTTGCGTCCGATCTGGATACTGCTGCACGGGCGCCCGCAACGCTGCCCAATCGAGCCGGCTAGGACCACGAGGGCCAGGCCGCTGGTAGGCCAGCCCGTCCGGGGCCGTCACCCAGTGATAGACACTCGCTCTTGAGACCTGAAACCGGCGCGCCGCTGCGGCCTTGCTCCCGCCCCCGCTCACAAAATCGATTACCCGTTTGCGTAAATCTGACGAACAGCGCATCCTGTCAGCCTGACAGAGTTCCCTCCCCCTGTCTCCTTATTTGTGGGCTTCGCTATAAACGAGGCCGTCTCTCTCTTTTTGGCAACAGCGACCGATATGGGTACCCTGGAGGAAGTCCTGCTGGAGACCGGCTATGAACTAAGACACGGGGCGTGGGTAAGCCCGCCCTGGATCGCACTTGAGAGGCATTCCGCAGCAGTTGGTACTTGAGGATGCCAAGGATTACTCCAGTCCATTGGAAAACCTTAGAGAAAATACTGCTCGCGACTGGTTTCCAGTTCGCTTGCCACCCAGGAAGAGGCAATTATCAGGCGCTATTTTGCCGCTCACCCCACCATACGCTACGTCCCAAGTTTTCCAATAGTCCTCTGTTGCTAGCAACAATTTCTGTACTCCGTTTGGTTACGGCTAAGTTTAAGTCCTTAATGTGGCCGATGTCATCAAGTAAGGCCAGCCTTACTGATCCTGTAGGACCTACAGAAGATATGCAAACGTCAGGAGCGGTGGGAAGTATACGTTCCGCCTCAGTGTTTATCCTAAGATCGGAAGAGCCTCCATTGCCGGCCTCTATAATGGGGTTATTACCAAGAACGAAGCTGTTCATGGGCGTAGGATTTTTAATCACCTCTATAGTCAATCCCCTTCTACATAGCTCATGAATCAATGAGTTGGGTTGGATTACATCTTCCTGTACAAGTATTGACTTTGCTGACATTTCTTTCACGTCAACCCTTTCGAGACCTAAAGCGACACAGCTACGAACGTTATCGTACGTATTAGGCAAGATTATGTTGTTGTAGCCAATATATTTTTTTCTAGGATGCCCAATAAAATCATTGGTTAGGTCGTCAACGGCTTCGTCAGAGCGTATGTAGTCCGCCGCTGCACGTCTCCCTGCAAGGGATCGCCTAGCTTGCAAGGCGAAGAACGAAATGACCGCTACGAAGTCATTCGCAGATAGAGTAGGGCATTCTTGTCTTCTAACCGCCGGACGTATCTTCTGATGATATACAGCAGCAAAGCCATTCTCCGCTCTACTAATATAGTTCTCTACTCTATAACGGTCCTCCGGTCTTTCATTACGTAACGTAAATACATCGGGTTCAGTGAATACTTTTTTAGGCGAGCAATTTCTTACCCTGTTAGGTCGGTCTTTACGAGCACTGAAAACCTTCTTTTGACTGGCTAATGGATCAACGAAATTCTTTATAATGGATTTTGGAACATATAAGTGTTGGTTCTTTGGTTCATTCAGAACTCCACCTTCACATCTCATAGCCTTTGCCCTCTCCGCGCCATTTTGCATAGGTTGCTAAACGATGCCAGTCTGATTTGACGGCACGCATTCTGAAGCAGTCCGACATACTCACGGGTCCATTCCGCCGAGTATTCTTTATCACTGAGGGCTTCCAGCAGCATATTTGCACTAGGCCGAGTTCTGCAAACAAGTTTCGAGGCTGGAACCAATATCCAGCAAGGCTTAGGACAACTGATTGCAAGCGCGTAGTAGCCGACTATGTTAGGGGCTTCAGTCAATGAAGCGAAGTCAGCCGCTGTCAACTGACGAGGGCGGGGGCCGAATGCTTCGGCTTCTACCTCAAACCGGAACTCCCTTCTCTCTTTGACAGCGACGATATCTGGATGACCTGAGCGGTTAACCGCCTCTATCCGATAGCCGAGCCGCAATAAGACATGCGCGGCAAGAGCTTGGATTTTGTAACCAAACTCGCCTGGGGAGACGCTTGAGCGTATGCGTTCGACACATTCGCTTGCATCAGGTCTGGCTCGACTCATGACGCTCAATCTTCAGTTGTGGACCACCGGCAGGTGTCCACCCGATGGGTTCAACGACAATGTAACTGTCTAGCTTGAAATTTTCTTGTAACAGCGAGCGAAAACGAGATTTCTCATGCGATGCAAGCACGAGTTGCACATGCTCCCCCCACTCAGCTAGGCGCTCAACCAATATCTTAATATGCTCTTCATCAAACCCTCGCGTGGGATCGTCCAACAGAACTAAATACACCTGGGTAAGCGCATCGTCTGCCTGGATGAATGTAAAGTAGGGGACAAGATTCAACGCACTCTCGGCCTGTCCGTTAAGTACATCGTCGGGGGAATCTATAAGAACGGAAGGGTTGTGACTGCTCGCTACCTGTAGCTTAAGGTTCGGTAATTCTTTTTTATCAAAGGTCAGTCGGTCATACTGCGGGTGGCAAGTGAGAGATGCAAAAACCTTTGAAAGATCATCGGATATTTGAGGAAGATCGTCCTCAAGCCGCTCGTTCAGGCAAACCTCTACTGCTTCCCGTATTGCCCGAACTGAATCGCCGAATGATTCAACGAAGCGATTACACTCTTTTTCGACTCGCTCAAATCGCTTTCTGGATTGCTTCATACTCGTGAGTTTCTTTTTGATGTCATGAAATCTCTCTTCGCTTCTCAGATTGGAAAGCCTGTGTTTTATTGTACTAAGCCAATCCTCACGTCCATCAATCTGCTCCTTGATTGAAGCCTCACGGACCGAACACTGCTTAATCCTTTCAGATAGTTCCTCCACATCTTCTGGCTCAATATATGCCTTAATCGTCTCCGCCTCTTGTTTCAGTTTATCGAAATTACTCTTAAGACTCTGAACCTCATCTTTAAGGTCTTTGGCTTGCTTGAGTTGGGCTTCGAGTTGCTTTAGCTCTAAAGTTGTAGCGCCGGGCGATTTCTCAATAATCTGTTGAAGGAGCACCTCCAAATTTTCCTTGGAGTGCTTCGTCTCGCAAACGGGACAAGACACCGAGTTCTCCTCGTCGCGGTGTAGCAGGTCACTCGCAGTTTCGGCTATCTGACGCCTCAAGGCTTCGGCCTCTGCCGCAGCCCGTTTTTCGTTGACTCTATTCTGGAGTTCATCGAGGCTCATATTCTCCAGTGTGTCGTCAAATTCCGATTGTTTGTCTTGGAGCATGGACTGCTGCGTCTCAATTTTTTCTTGGATTTCTCGAAATTCTTCCAGACGCTCCCGGCGTTCGATAATCTCTTCCACCTCTTTTTCAAGTTCGTCTAGGTCTTGAGATCCTCTGTTTTCCAGAGCATCTTTCGCCTCGTCAATCAGGGCATCTAGCGATAACCCCGAAAAAGCGTCGTCAGGTGGATTGCCGGTGATTTCTTTGATGATTTCCCGTACTTTATTCTCGGAATCTGCGGTCGTGGGCGGATGACTGTTCCCCCAGGGTGGCGACCCGACAATATCGTCTATTTTGCCCTCTAGTTGGCTAATGTCTCTGTCGATATTGTGGCGAGCACCAGTAAGCCTGTCTGTTATGCTCGTCTCCTCAAGTTCCTGTGTCTTCAGGAAATCGTTCAGTTGATCCCGTAAAGATCGGGGATGGGTAAGACCGAGGTGGTTATAAATGGCCCTTTCAAATGGACTGAGATCTTCAGGCTGACGACTACGCGGAGTGGGTGGGCGCGCGAAAATGATATGCGTCCTTTCACCTGAATCCGTAGAGTTCAATTGAGGTATAACATCTTGAAGATCATGTTCTTTTCCTTGGTCATCGGTAAGTTTGGGATCGCTCTCACGGCTGCCCTTTATCAAGATACGACGAAGGTGCCACTCCCTCCCTTCAATCATGAACGTAATCTCAACGTGGCAGTCGCCCGAATAATTCCGATTCGCCACGCTTTCATTCGCCCTAGAGCCAAAAAGCCCCCAACGAAGGGCTTCAACTATGCTTGACTTTCCCTTGTTATTTTGTCCCAGCAAAAAAGCATGACACCCATCAAGAGCAATTTCCTGGTGTGTCGTGAATCCCTTGAATCCTTCAATTGCAACCTTCTGAATACGGAATCCGCTTGCCACTGGCTTCACCCCTCTTCAACTTGACCGAGTAGTCTCTCTATATGTTCCAGAAACTGCCGTCTCTCAGCCTCAAGGTGTATTTTGGCAGCATCAGGTCCTTCCCTATTAAACACATCGGCTATAGGTCTCCATAGATCACGAGAATTCCCATCAGAACCTAATTGCTTTTCGACTAACTCGCTAAATTGGGGCGTTCTTGTTTCGTCCATATTTCCCTACCTCTCGGAGGGTCGTGTCTCATGTTGAAAACTGCTGCTCAGGAAAACCGAAGACTGCTCTCGGCGCCCGTGTGTGACGCGGACACCCGCGCGGAGCGTACCGCTATTTCCCGCACGTGATTGAGCCGAGTGCCGTGACGCGGACGCCCGCGCGGAGCGTACCGTTTCCCTAACACACTTGGCGAGCGCTTGTCCCTATCATTTGATAGGAAAATGACCCCGCTCTTCCCCGGCGACGGGCCGGAGCGCTCAAGGCGGGAGCCGGGCGCTACACAAACCGCCGCTCGAACGGAAGAGAAGGACGGGGCGGAAGCGGCAAGAACAATTTCCAAGTGAGACACTACCTGGCACTGGCCTAATTAGGGCAATAATATACTTACGTAACCAGCCCTATAATGGTTGGAGTTGGCCTGGCTGTTCGGGCCAGGAGCCGCCCTGAACACAGAGATACCGCCATGTATAATGCCCCCCTTCCTGCTCAGGCTGGCCGACCAACAAGAGATATTCCGTGTTCTCCGCTTCCGGCCAGTGGGCGGCGACGGTCCGGCCAATGCGGAACAGGTCCTCAAGTGTCTCCGGGAACCACCGGTGCCTTCTTGGGAGGCCTTCTTTAGCGAATTCTCCCCAGTCATAGAAAATCACCACTTTTAACGGTGCCCGTCTCATGAGCAGTTTGTAGAGTTCTTCTTGAGGGTATTCTCCATTTTCGTGTTCAATCAGGACATCCCAGCGCGCTGGATATGGCTGCCACCAGTCAGGGTAGAAGTCCGGCACAGCTTGTGTGTCATAGTAGCTGGCGTCTATCCGATCCCGCTCGACAACCATAACCCGATTCAAACGGTCCGCTACCCGCTTGAGGAAGGCCCTCTCTCCCCTCAGCATGTATGCGGTCCACGTTGGAGCCCCCGCGATGGCATTCAGCAGTGCCGGGCGATTGCGTGCCAAGTCATCCTCCCACTGGTCATGAAAGGCTTTGAGAAATTCTCTTGCAGAAACCATATCATTCCTTCCTGTTTTCTTGATTTTCTTTGCCTGTTATGCAAAGACGCGGCAGGACAGTTCGAGAGGCTAGTCAAGTCTATTATTGCCCCAATTTGGACACTACCGCTTATTCTTAAGACTGTTGGGCTAAATCGGGGAAGTTTTGACTATTCTGCTGCTACTCCAACCGGGTACGCTGACCCAGGTGCGGAAAGTCCTCCGCCACACATTCCCCCTCGACCCCCCGGAGGAACTCTTCCTAACTGAGGACACGCCCTGGGAGCCATCTCATACTTCCATGACAAACCTCTTTCGCTATGGAGAACGATAAAGTACACCGCCTCTACCCCATGCCGGTCAAATGTAAAGAGGCGACCACCTACCGGACGTTCGTGCTGAGTCTTGCTGCCCGATCAGAATATTCATTACATGCGTCGGAATAGCTCTCTATCTTGGCGGTGTAGCGAGCGTCCGCCGTGTACGCATTCTCGAAATCCCAGTAGGTGGTGGTAATCTCGTCCGCTTTTCCCACTCGTGTGCCGTCCTTATACAGACGAACGGAGTACTCCGAGGGGGAACAGGTGTTGGCCGGGGTCGGGAGCTGCGTCCAGGCCACCCGGATACCGCTCGTGCCGTGCCTGGTAATCATAACGCCCGACGGCGGAGCCTGAATGTATTTGGCCTCGTTGTCATTCCGCATGGGGTCGCCGGGGCCGCTGCTGGCGTTGGTGGTGAAGTTCTGCTCCGCCGAATCGGAATAGTCGTCGCAGGACTCGCCGTAGGAAATGACGGTGGCCCGGTAGGTCGTACTGGCCGTCAGCCCATCCAACGTCCACTCGGTCGCGGTCGTCGCTTCGGACGCGTGTATCAGCTCCCTGGCCTGATGGACTTCCACCTCATATTCCGTGACGGCGCACGTGTCCGCGTCGGCGGCGGGGGCGTCCCAAGCAATTTTGGCCTCCGTGTCGCCTACCGTGATGACAAGGTTGCGCGGCGGGTCCGGGACGTACTTGGCCTCGTCGGTACCCCGCACGGGGTCGCTGGTGCTGCTGTTGGCGTTGGTGGTGAAGTTCTGCTCCGCCGAATCGGAATAGTCATCGCAGGACTCGCCGTAGGAAATGACGGTGGCCCGGTAGGTCGTGTTTGCCGTCAGCCCATCCAATGTCCAGTCGGTCACGGTCATCGCTTGGGACGCGCGTATCAGCTCCCTGGCCTGATGGACTTCCACCTCATATTCCGTGACGGCGCAATCACCCGCGGCGGGGGCCTCCCAAGCAATTTTGGCCTCCGTGTCGCCTACCGTGACGGTGAGGTTGCCCGGTGTACCCGGTGTGCTCTCACCCTGGACGAACCCAGGGTCGGCCAGGGTCGCCATGACGGCGATGACCAAGGTCAACAACCCGATGCGGAAGTTCTTGGTTGCGGTTGTCATCATCTGTGTCCTCCTGGTTGGCTTCCGGGTGACGCTGCCCATCTCTACACCCATACCGGTCGCATAGTGGAATATTTTGGTCGTGTATCAGTTTGAAAGAGTATGATTATCCACCCCCCCTACCACACCGGGCGAGCGCTTGTCCCTAACAAATGATAGTAAAATGCAAATAATAGAAAAAAATGTTCCTGCTCCGCCCTGGCGACCGGCCGGAGCGCTCAAGGCGGGAGCCGGGCGCCCCGCTCACCGCCGCCGCGCGAACGGAAGGAAAGGGCGGATCGGAAGCGGGGAAGAACCATTGCAAAGTGAGAGACTACCTAAAAAGGGGCTGTGCCCCGGCGCATCGGGCGCACGAAAGGCGGGCTGAACTCCAAACTCCATGCCGGGTGTGACGGTGCAGCCCGCCCCCTTGCGCGTTTACTCCTTACTCAAACCCGCCAATCATAAAGTTCTGCGCATTCTGATCCCAGATGAGGATGGGATTTGTCCCAGAGCGCGGGAAATCCAACACGGTATATGCCCCCTGTGCGCCCCGCAGGAACTCCCAGCCGAATGTTGTCACCTTGAACTCGACCGGCTCTCCGTGTTGCCGCCCGTCTACCAGCAGCCCGCCGTATGCGTCCCGTCACCCAGGCGGTTGTAGTTGAAGAGCGTGACGAAGCCATTGTCGGTATCGCCACAGATTTCCTTACCCTCTGGTGTGTACGCCGTGTCTGGCCGCTCGGTCCCGTAGGCCATCAGATGCCGCGTGGTGCCGATTTGGACCTCAACTTTCTCCGCGTCACAAATCCATCCCGAGATGACCCCGACACCGCTCCGAAAACTCCGATGCCCAGGGTTGCCCAGGAAGCCGACCACGGGCGGGTCATAGTTCGGGTCCACCCCGTAGACGGTTTGCACGCCGGCGATATCGTCGTCCTGGAGGGTTTCCGTACCGTTGGTATAGGCATTCATAATGGCGGCCACCCGCTGACCCTGTTCATCCGGGTGGTCGAGGCCCAGCACATGGCCGAACTCATGCAGGGCCACGCGCCGGAAGTCCTGTACGGCAGTCCAGTCCGGTCCTGTGAACACATCCCATTCAAAGGCGGTATTGAACACCACATCGGAATCAATCACGCTGCCGTCGGTGTTCGTCCAACTCGCAGTGATGGCGAGGGCGTCCTTGCCAAGCTTCTCACAGTTACGGGCAGACCACAGGACCGTATTGAGAGTGTCGGGACGGGTGCAGGACAGCCTGCCGGGACGGGTGGGGTCGAGAAACCGGAAGCGGAAGCGGCTGCCGGCATCGTTCCATTCTTCCGCCGCCTCACGGGCGACGGCATCCCAGCAGGGGGCATCGTCTGGACAGCCGAGACGCAGGTTGAGGGTGGCGCGTTTCTGCCGCCAGTGATTCTTGCCGTAGCCATGATAGTTGTCGGTTTGGACCCAGCCGTGGCTGAGATTGGCCAATAGGAGCACGGCGAGCGGACCAAACAGCCACCGTTGTCTTGACATTATCCGCTCCTTTCTCGTAGTTTTGCGGCATGGCTCCCACGATAGAAGAATCTCCCGTCCGCCACTTCCATATCTAACTCAAAGCGAGTGACACCGGCCAATGGGCGCCGACCATCACCGTCCGAGCCGATACAGTCTGTGAGCGCGTCACACAAACAGACGCCCAGGGATACGAGCATGTGTCCCACCTCTTCAAGCGCGGCAAGACCCTCGTCGCCACGATTGCAAGCGACACCATTGCGGGCTGGTGGATTGAAGAGGGTACGCCCGAATAGGAGTAATCTCAGGTTCGAACTCCGTCCAGATGGATCAGTGAAGCGTGTCCCCGTCCAGAAGTACCCCTATGAAGCCATCAACGGTCTGCTTCGCGTCCTGGAAGCCAGCGAGGAAGGACTGTGCCTGATCCCCCTCTGCGTTTGTCCCAAGTGTCGCGATCTGAAAGCGCAACTCATCAAGAGTGCGGTCCGTGGGACGCAGGCGAAGCAGGATCGTCCGTAAGATGATCTCCAGCCCGTCTCCCTTTCCTTTCAGACGCGCGATTTCCTGTTCCTGCTCTGCGAGCTGTTTATTCAGTGCTTCCTCGGGCATGTGCTCCTCCTTCTTGCTGGGATCGCTCAAACCACCCAGGCGTACATCGCGTATTCAGATCGGCCAGTTTTTTCCGTTCCCTCTTGCTCAGTTTGAAAAACATGGATGGCGCACGCGTCGTCTCGCCTGTTTCGGGGTCCACATCCAGGATGGTGGCGAATAACCTGTTGGCTTGTGTGGCCTTGTAAAGCGAAAAGAGGGGAGGATGCAGTTGCAAGGGGGGCCGACATGACGAGCCACGGATGGGATGGGTCGTCACAAAGGTGGCGAGCGCGTTGAGTTCAGTCAGGGGACGAAGCCAGTTCTGGACGAGTTGGTCTTCCATGATATCGAAGGACAGGACGACCACCACTCTCGGACACGGTTTATCATCATTGCTGAACGTCAGACGATACGACGTCATGAGCATGCGTATCTCAACGTCTTCCCGTCCTTCTGTACAGTAGAAACTGAGGCCCCCCATCATGCCGTCATGTGGCTCAGCCGAGAGCGATACACTCAGTCGCCGCGGTTGCCTGTGCGTAATCGGGTGCGTGCGTACAGGCGGAACAGACACGCTCGGTGCTATGGGTGGGATGACTGGGCGCGGAGCGCAACTGCAAAGGGCAATGAGCAACACCCCACCGAAGAGCCTGACCTTGCATCTTCCATTATTTTCTGACGTATTCACGGATGCACATCCTTTCCCTGCGGGCGTTGGGGTCTCCAATCCACACCCCGCAGTCTGGTTGTCAGCCCTGGGCAGGTGACGCTGCACGGGGCGTTCTTGGGCTATGATTCTGCTTTTGACGTGTCCGCCTCTCCTTCTTTATCTATGTCAGTATGGCCCATGGTAAACTCAGCGATCAGGAAATCCTGGAATCCGCAAGGATTCTCGACCCTAATGAGAAAATGCTCCGGGCGCGGTTTAGCCGCCCGAACTGGAAAGAACTGACGGCTAAACGATGCGCCGAACGAGAACAATTTACGCGGGAGTATCCCTATCAAGCCCTATTCTTCCGCTGGAAGCGGCGGGTCCGTCAGGTCTTCCAAAAAATCTCGGAGAAGTTCCTCATATACGAGCCGCCCTGCTTCCGATAAGGGTTGCTTCTCCCTTTCATCAATCAAATCTTGCAAGGCGGCGGCAACATCTTCTTTCGTCGTGCGGCCTTGCCCCAGTAGGGAGAAGATGACACTGAGGGCGGCGTTGAGGGCAACAATTTGTCCCTGCAAACTATCAATATGCGCCCGTTCCAAGGCATGGATTCGTTCGGCAAGCCTCAGATCATCACTCATGCCCCAACTCCTCCACAATTGATTGGGTGAATGCCTCCAACGTGAGCGCGGGGCCGGTTTGCGCCTGGCGCGACGGTTCTCCGTCATGCACGATGCCCCGTTGGGAGCGCTGGGGGAAAGCCGTGAGTGGCCGCCCAGCGTGATCGGCCATGACCTCGGTATCGGTCTCAACGTCGCGGACCACTCGGTAGACGCCTTGCCACATGCCCACGAACGGCACGGCGTGCGTCTCGTTCCCCACGATGAAGACGACCATCCGGTCGCCTAGATGAAAGTCGGGCACCCCCGCGATATGAAGGCGCATCCCGTCAGGTGCCGGCCCGCCCATCACGGACACGGTGAGTTCGTCTTCCTGATGGGAGCCTTTCACAATGTCGAGGGCACCAAACGTCACCAGCGTGAAAGGGACCTCGCCTCCTTGTTCCGTTTCGATGGCGGTGACGGTGCCGACCACAATGGTGTCGGCCTCCTGTACAAGATCGGGGAATGATTTCTCCAGGACCGTGGTCGCCCAGACAGACACCGTGAACCAGACTATCCCAAGGATTGTCGCACCAAGACAGAGACTTCTCATATCCACACTCCGCACAGCCCAATAGAGAGTTGCCGGGCCGTGTCCCAACCACACAAACGGTCGGTAGTGTCTCATGGTGAAAACTGCGGATCAGGAAAAACGTCGAAGCCTGCTCTCGGCGCTCGTGGGTGACGCTGCCTCCGGCGCGGAGCGCGCCGTTTCCCTACCACACCGGGCGAGCGTTTGTCCCCAACAAATGTTAGAAAAATGACCCCGCTCCGCCCTGACCACCGGCCGGGGCGCTCAAGGCGGGAGCAGGCCGCCACGATCCTCTTCTGGATCAGTTCATGAGTCCTGACCCAAGTGTCTCACCGCTTCGGTCGCCCCTACTGCACCTCCGTAATGACGAAGTTCTGACTATTTTGCTGCCACTCCAACCGGGTACGCTGCCCCAGGTGCGGGAAGTCCTCCGCCACACATTCGCCCTCGACCCCTTGCAGAAACTCCTGCTGATCCCCCTCGCCCACCGTCGTCACCTGCACCGTCGCCCGACCCAGTTCGACCCCATTGACCAGGGCGGTCACGGTATGCTCCCCGTCACCCAACAGGTTCCAGTTGAATACCATCTCAAACCCATTATCCGCGTCCCCACAGGTCTCCCGCGTATCCAGCCGCTCCATGCCATACGCCGCCCGGTACTGCTCGACCTCCCCCTGCGCGGTCTCGATCTCAATCTCCACGATTGCCGCGTCGCACACCCAACCCCACAACGCGCTCACCCCACTCTGAAACGAGTGTGGCCCCGGATTCTCCAGGACCCCCACCATATCCTCTACGTCCGGATAAAAGCCCGACGCAACGACGATGCCCTGCCACTGCAATATCTCACCGCCGATCACGCGGGCATAACCCACCTTGGGCACGGCTCGGTCAGTGTCGTCAACGGGATTGTCGAAGGAGTACGTCCAGAAGCCGCCTTCCGGGCTGCTGTTCGCGGCGGCGACCATCTGATCTATCACGAGTTCTCCGGTCCGGAGGTCACGGGTAATCCCCGGCGGGCGCCCCTCGAAGCGGTCCGGAAATGCGGCGTGGAAGAGGGTGAGGTTGCTGCTCGTATTCACGGCGTGGAGATACACCGCGCCGTGCCTCCAGGGGCCGTTCGGGTCGCGCAGGGCGAGCTTGGCTCTCGATATCTTTTCGAACTGGAAGGTCTGGAAGGCGCTGAGGAAAAAGGCTTCCGCTTCCTTGACGAAGACTTTCAAGGTGCTCAGGTCCACCACGCCCCGCGCCGTCATGGCCGGGTCGCCGTAATCGAGTGCTTCTTCAACAAGATGCGTTGCGTTGAGATCGAAGCCCGCGAGCAGCAGAAACCACGCCCCGAAATTTTCCGAGTAGTAGGCGCTGGCATAGCCGGAGGCGCCTGGGATATCGGGGATATTGAACGGGCCGCCATCGCCGCCGGTGGCTTGGTCCGTCCCGGGGTTCACCAGGTCGGCTGGGCTGATGCCCGATGCGCGCAGGATCGCTTCGTAAATCACAGGGTCGAGCAGCCTGTCCGACAAGGCCATGTCCTTCGCGTGAGCGAATATCCTGCCGGCGAACGTCAGTTGCACCAGGTAGGTGGAACCGGCACGCCAGGGACTTCCCGCTCGCCGGATTTCACAGGTCTCGTATACCTGTTGTCCCACCGTCCCTAATCCTAGGGATTGGCTACTTAATTGCGCCTTTGCGGCCAGCACAAAGGCCATCAGGCTGGCGCTGCCGTCTTCCACCTGTTGCGCCGTCACAGACGGCGCCGACGGCGTCACGCCGGCCGGCAGCGGACACGCCTCCTGCGCCTGCGCAGAGGCCGGGCGGGCGTCGGAAAAGACGCCGGCCAGCACGAGCAGGCCGCTCGCAAGAATCAGCGCGGTCGGGGTCAGCCATGTTCCAGGTTGCATCTTCGGGTCCTCCTTTCGGCTCCCGTACGTGGCGCGAACGCGGGCACGGAAGGCCACTCAGCATCTATACGCAACTGGGGGGTCGCTTGTCCCTAACAAATGATAGTAAAATGCAAATAATAGGGACTTATAGTGATAACTTGGCAATTTAATAATTCTTTTTTAACTCACATTTCACCCGCACTCATCACGATTTCTTCTGCTGTTCTTGCTCAAACCGTTTATGGTCGTTCTCCCAAAACATTGCCCGCGCTAATTCTTTCGGGTCGGCTGGCATATCCGGGATGTCTTGTCGTTTCTTCCGTTTCAATGCGGTAACGATTCTTTTCTTAATCTTTTTTCCTATCGACATAATGGTTCCCCTCCTATTCTGATTACACACATACACCGAAGGAGCAAAAAAGCGCAATAATAGGTTTTCTATGACCGACTATGATGGTATGGAAAAAAGGTGCTCCGGCTGCTGATTCCAGCCGGAGCGTGCCATCAAATCACAGGAGGAGCACTGACATGCCTGACCATGATCCGATTGACATTCACAAACTGAGACAGCGGGCGTGGAAAACAGCATGTGGCTTTATTGTCGGCCACCCACCGCTGGATCAGAGAACAATTAGCGTTATCGCCGCGCTAATTGTTCAGCACTTGTTTGCAGTTTTACAAAAGCAGCAACGGCTTTCCCTCAACGATGCTAAGGCGTTCTACTTTTCTGTTTACTATGATGTGAACAGAAGGCTTCAACAACAGTACGGCATGAAAAACAGTACGGCATGGAATCCCGATTTCCACCGATCAAATCGCACGCATTTTACTCCCTAGCCCAACACAACGGCGAGGCTCAGGTGTCTCACCCATTGTACCTTACTATACGCGGCTAAGGGGCTGAATTATCTATACGGTCCTCCCTGACGGTCCTCCCTGACAGGTCAAAAACTTGACTCGTTTTTGACTTCGGCCTATTCTGTCTCTCGCAAACACTTTTCGGGAATCCTGGCGCATCGCTGCGTCGGGCTACCCGCTCAATACAAGAGTCTGTAACCAGGCGTGGGGTAGCTCCCTTCGCTTAGGCAAATAGGCGGGGACCTCCTCTTTTCCGAGGGACGTTAGCAATGGCCCGGCACACCTGCGTGTCGGATCAATGCAGACGAAGGGAGACGCACGGCATGACCGCTATGGCAGGCATTATCGTGTCCTTGGTCGGACTCGGAATCGTGATTGGTGCGTCCGTATCGTTTGTGTACCCGCTGCCCGGATTGACGACGAATAGGGGAAGAGGGTGGACCGTAGTCGTGGGATACGGCGTCCTATGCTGGGGCAGTACTATTATCCGGCAAACCGTGCCGGAAGAACTGCGCGAACCTTTTGCCGATCCCATAATGTTGGTGATCCTCGGTGTGTTTGTTCTATCGTGTATCGCGCTCATTCGTCCGTCACCGAACCTTTGGCTCTCAACCCGCAAACAGGCAGGCTACGTGTGTGGCCTGTCATTGGGGTTGATGGTGGTGGCGAGTCAGCTTCTTCCTGAGCCACCCCCGCCCACATCCGAAGAACTGGCCGCACTGGCCGCCGAAGCAAAACGAGAAGCAGAAGAGGCAGAAGCGGAACGTAGAGCCGAAGAAAGAGCACAAGGTGCGATTACCCAAGCCCGAGGAGATTCCGTGTGCAAAACCGACAGATTTACGTGTATCGAACGCCGTAGCGCCTGCGTACTCCGCGCTCATGATGCGGCAGCCTCGTGCCTGAGTGAATGCGGTGATTTGTGGATACGCGCTTCAAACTTCGACACGAAGACATGCGCAGAGCCGTGTATCAACACAGCCAAAGAAGAGGAGGACTGGTGCAAGAAAAGATACGCATGGAAGGGGGATTGAGTACGGATTCGTTCAGCATTCAGCTAAAAAGGCTCATCATAAACGGATGGATTTTACTGGTTCCTGCGTCTTTCAATCACGATTGCTTTTCTCATCTATAAAGGAGACAAAATTCGGTTTCAAAATGCGTTTGGCGCATTCAGAAACTATGTCTATGAATGTCACTACCATCCAGAGTCAGAAACCGTTCTCAATGTCACGGCATCGCCCGGCAAGCTCAACAGATAGAAAAGAGGCGGAGATATGACAACGAAAACTAAAAGCCCACCTTTTACCTTCGGACGTGCGGGCATGCCCGTAGGGGCAGTCTTGCGTTTTAGGCACGAAGACGTATTTCTTTACCGGGAAGGTGAAATCGTTAAGGTGGCCGGGAAAGGCTTACAAGTAACCTGCAATGGGAAAGCAGACACCCTTGGAGACCTTACCCGTAAGCTACTCCTCAAACGCGATCCTCATACCAATACAAACCTTCAGCCCATACAGAAATGGCGGTACAATGGGAGGAGACTTGACGACATCTATCAAGAGTGGAAATGGAAAAAACGGCTCGGTCGGGGCTAACAACAAGAAGGGAAAGGTATGAATCAGCAAGAGATGTTCGAGTACCTAGAAGGGAAAATCCTTGCACTCGAACGCACCCAAGCCATTTTGATGGGGGTGCTGATAAGTCAGGATGAGAACCAATCGCTGAAGGGTCAGGTCAGAGATTACCTCCAGAGGATGATGGACGACATGCAAATGCCAGAAAGGGATATTCAATCATCCAGTTCGCCGGTGGATGCTCTCCTTGGCTTTAATAGAATCTTTTCTGATGTGAGTGATAATCTGTCTCAACTCGCTAAGCAAGAAACTTCATGGTGCTTGAAAGATATACTGAAATCTTTCGCTACATTTTTGAGCCCCCATCCACGCTGGCCGTAGATGTCCGGCCACGCCCGTCGAACAATCCTGGCACTGTCCAACCACGCTACGTCGATGGATTGAAGTCCATACTTGTCGAGTGCCCGGTTAAGTGCTACGCGGTCAAAGGCTGTGTGGCTTATCAGGGTCGTTCCCTGTAGCTGCTCTCTCAGTTGAGCAGAGACCTCTGGAAGGGTCGGACTATTCTCGACAGTCTGTTCGTCAATGCCATGGATTTCAACGTTCCACGGATCGAACCGCTCCTCTGGATTGATCAGAGTTTTCCACTGCTCCCGTATCTCGCCGTCCTGCACTTTAACAATACCAATTTGGCAGATACTTGCCCGGTCTTCGTTGGCAGTTTCCACATCTATTACGTTGAATGACATGTCAGACTGCGCCATTATGTTTCTTCCTCGTGTGTGAAGGGCTAATGGTCCTGCATTCTTTCCTTATTCGCTATTCGCCCGGTTTTTTTCGTAGAATAACACCGTGCCTTTCTTGCCTCAGCCATGGAATTATAAAGTAGTGAACGTCCTGATCGACCAAGAGGCGCGTTATTCAGTTCCGAGATGAATCTCTTCTGCACGAACGAGTTCCGTGGCATGGGCCATATAGGCTTTAACGTCGTCAATATCAAGGTCGAGATAATACTTTTCACTAATGCCCTTAAAGGAATAGGTTTGCTCTCTGCTCGGAGGGGCAAGAAAGAAAGGAGCGCACCCGTGGCACGAAGAGTCGGTATGCTAACCTTGAGTCTGATCCTCGTATTCTGTCTCGGTCTCGTCAACCTCTCCTTCTCTGATGACGCGATTGGTCTGGAAAGCTGGCGGGAGAGGGCGCATGAGGGCAATTTTGCCCAAGGGATTGCGGGAGTTTACCTCATCCGTCACCACACAGACGAGGGCACGCCCGGTT
>MPMI01000055.1 GCA_002238415.1 Desulfurellaceae bacterium bin18
AGAAGAGTTTGGATAAGACTCAACAGCCACCATGATCAGAATGCTCTCGGAAAGGAGTTATGCGCTTGGTTCCAGGGTATCAAAGGAACGCACGACGTTGAGGAGGCAATTGAGCCCGGCAGAGACATAAAAGGGCTTGGCGTTTCCTTTGCAAGTAAGCATCTCCGGATGCTTGACCCCGACAGGTTTGCTGTCTTGGATAGCGTGCTCAGCGAGAAGCTGGGTTTTGCCTTAACAGGCGCGGGGTATAAGCTCTTCATGCAAGCGCTTCACGACTATCAGAGGCGATCCTTCCCCAAGCATACTGTCGGTACTCTCGAAATGGGAATCTACCATCTTGTCCGGCCGAAAAAGGGCGCCCGGTAGGCGCAGCAGCGCAAAGCGGCGGCCGACCGCGCCAGCCCTGAGAAGCCTAGACAGGAAGCGGGCGCGGCCAGGGCGGACCTGAAAACGCAAATATGGGCCACATTCGGGCCTATCCCCATTTCTGGCCCGCGCTCCGAAAAAACGGCGCGCTCATTTGCCGGATACAGGACGATCTCACTTGGTCGAAGGGTAGTGGACCTATAAATTCCAGAGCCTGGCACGGCTCTGGAGTGCCCAGGAAGGTTCGGAAACCTGGGTTTCTGAGAGGTATCTATGGTGTCCAGTCCGGTCTGGATGTCAGCGAGCGCGTGCAACGCTGCAATTATCACCTTGCTTCCTCGCCGCCTATCCTCCTGAACACTCCTGCGCGAGCTTCGCGGCCTTGTCTCTCTATCGCCTCGGCTTGTCTCTCCCCCCTGACTCTTGAAGTTTCCTGTTCTGTCGGCTAGGTGCCGAACATCATTACCCAAACAACTTCGGAGAGTTACAGTGAAGAGCAAACGTAATCCGCTTGGACTGAGGGGGAAGTGGACATGGCATTTTAACCATAGTGAATGTCGTTGCGGCCGTTCACAGGAGGTATACCCGGTAAACTTTAGTAGAAAGCATAGATATCTTCCTCCGTATAATAAAGAGTCGGGTCTAATTGAGGGTCCTTATTGGATACCTAGCACGGGAAAAAGAGTTGTGTTGTTTGACGGAAAGCATGATACGAAGCCTGGTAAGACAAAAGGTCGATTTCTTATTCCTGATGGCGTGCGGAAACATGAAAAAGTTGTAAAGAATGAGTTGTGGGGGTCTTGGTCCGATCAACCGAGTAACGAACGAGATGTTCATCAGGGTCGATGGTATTTAGAGAAGGACTCTTTATTCTCATGGGAACAGGAGTGGTTTCAAAGGATCACCATTGTTGCGGTGCTTGTCACATTGGCAGCTTCTTCTGTTGTTCTTGTGGATTATGGGATAAAGGTTGTTTCGTGGATTCGACAATTTGGATGTGACTTTGGCATATAATTCCCCTCTAGGAAGGATACGTCCGATAAGATGGGTTCTGTTCACCTTTCCTAATCCTCCCACTCGGATGCTGGAAAGAACGCCCCCGTCGTGGTCAGCGCGGAGACAGTATCGCCTTCTTTTCGCACCACCAGATACAGACGCTCGGTGTACGGATAGACAAACAGGTCTGTGTCACCCAGCGCGGCTATGGCGTCGTGTGCCTCAGCGGTCGAGTCAAATATCCGGAGTCTGCCGGTCATCCCCTCTCCTTCCTCCTTTCGAGCTAGGCTCTCGTTCGCTCTTTAACGGTCATCACCGTGGTCTTCCGGCTGTGAAGGTCTGGGGGCCTATCATTGGCAGCCCCCCGCCTCCATCCCGGTCCCACATCCAGCGATAGGCGGGATGCCCTCGTAGGTGCCGGTGTACGGCCCGTAGATCCCCCCACCGAGGGCGGCCACGACCTGGGCTTCGACGGACTGTGGATAGGGATAGTCATCGGGATGGTAGAGGGCGCAACGGTGCTCCGGCATGATGGTCACGCCGCGATAAGTCTCGGCAGTGGCGGACGAAGCGCAGACCAGCACGGCCATGAGGATTGCTGCTGTTACGGTTTTGCGCATGCTCAGGTTCCTTTCCCCCCTACACTCTTTCCCTATCCAATACTCCACCTGCCTGGAAAAAGGGCAAAACATTCAATGAAGTTTAACGGATTGAAGATTCTCTCGTACCTCTTGACCACTGGCACAATTCTCCACACACGGTACAATAGGGAGTGCTAAAAGGACGAAGAAATAAATCGTCCTTTTGAAAAGACATCGCCAGGGACAAGGTAAGAAGCTTGACTTCCCTACCCTCCCGTAATTATCTGGTCCCCGTCAAGCCCTGCCCATGGTGGATGATGTGAGGAGGAGGTTATGAGTTGGGCCTTTTCAGTTGCCAACGCAAAGGGGGGCGTTGGGAAAACAACCACTGCCGTCAATATGGCCGCGTTCGCCGCGTCTATCCCTCGCTCTGATGGATCAGCTCGGCGTGTCCTGATCGCAGATCTGGATAGTCAGATGAATGCGACGCAACAGCTTGGCTATGCAGATATCGAGCCTGAAAAAACACTTGCCACCCATCTCATAGAGGATGCAGACCTGGATCCGATCATTATAAGAGACGCTGCTGGGGTGTCAGGGCTCGATCTCCTCCCCTCGCACTACCACTTGGCATATGAACAGCTTAATAAAACGGAACTGCTACGCTACGGGACATGGCTCCGTCAGCGGCTTCGTCCGGTTCGGGGCCGGTACGATTTAGTCATTTTCGATCTCCCGGTGCATCTTGGGGAACTGAGCAGTAATGCTGTAGGTGCCTCAAGCGGTTTACTCATTCCGACACAGCCGGAAAAGCACTCCGTCACCGGCCTCCCCCATCTTCTCTCTCGTACACGTACTGTTTTTGCCAAAACTGAAGTGCCAGATCCATGGGAAGCCGTTCTAGTGACAATGTACGACAAGCGGAATAGCATTGAACGTCGCTGGCTGCGCGAGATCCAGGAGACCTACCAAGGCACCGTTCTGCAAACCGTCATTCGACGGAATACAGATCTGGCGAAAAGCGCTACCGGCGGTCTTCCCATCGTGGCCTTTGACGAAACTAGTTACGGCTATGAAGATTATCTGAATGCAACACAGGAATTGATCTCCTTGCTGGAATCCGCAACGCCGAGAATTGCTCCTGTGAACCGCGCCTCCAATCAATAGCGGTCATGAGGATTATCGATGGCGCTCTCGAAGAAAAAGCAGAAACAGTTACTCGAGCAAGGCTTCAAGGTTGATCTCGACCCGAACAGCAAGCGGTATCAACCGCGGGTAATCAATCCGGGTACACGTGGACTGTTGGACCGCACCTTTCCTCCTTCACCCATAGTGCCAAAGAAACCCACACCCAGTACAGACGGTCGGGACCAGGTACCCAGTACAGACGGTCGGGACCAGGTACCCAGGGTCGACCCTGGGCATCCAGTCCAGACGGTCTGTACTTCACCCAGTACAGACGGTGATGATCAGGCATCTAGTACAGACGGTCGGGACCAGGTGCCCAGTACAGACGGTCGGGACCAGGCATCTATTCCTCTCTCGAAACAGCAATGGGACGTATGGAATTTACTGCGATCCGTGTCTAACTCACACGAGATCGTCTCGTACCGGATTATTGCTGAACGCTTAAAAATTAAGCCTAACGGGGCTAGACGCGCTGTAGAAGCAATTCAGAAGGAAAGAGGATTGTTGAAAAAAGAGACCGTCAGAACAGCGACTACACAGGGATTTCGCATTGAGGTGAATTCACAGGTGCGTTTCCACCAAGTCGATAAACATGTGACATATGGTATCCTCAAGAGAGGTCTGTCTCAGGTACCTAGTACAGACCGTCTGGACATGGATCCTAGTACAGACGTGCACAGTATGTATGTCTCTAAGATAAGACATACATACTACAAAGAACTACTTCGTCTCTTTCCTCCGGCATGGAAACTTCGGGAGCGAACACTCCGTCACATTGAATCTCAAAACCCAACGCTATCACCAATCCATTTGAAAACTTCTTACCTGTATCTCATAGGACAGGCCCAGAGCGGTAAACAAAAGATCAAGGACCACAATGCGTGGCTTATTGGCTGCTTCAAGGCTGGCGCTCCTATTACAGAGACCGATATCGAGATGCTGCTTGAGAATCACTACACTGGGAAACCGTCTAAAAATCCATCCGGGCAAAGCGAAGAAAACAAGAGGGGACAACAATCGGATGAGATGGAAATCCTCCGGAAGTATGTGGCGATTTCTGATACAGACCGCGCAGAAATAGATCGGCTCGCGGAGACCAAGGCTGCCCCACTGTTAGCCCAAGTGGGCGAGGACAAACACGCTGGCATCCGGGAACAAGCGAAGATTGAGGCGGCTCGAGAGTATTTTAATCTGTAACTTGGCGCCCGAATCATGCCAGCCAGTCTACTATCTCGGCCACCGGCAGCCGAAAATTCAGGTCTCAACCTGCCTCCACATACCACTTGAATGTCTGATAGTGCTCCAACGCCGCCGCCTCTCCGTTCCTCCTCTCACCAACATCCACCAGGACGCCGCTTGACTATGGAAGGAACAATTCGGCAAGGGTAGGGCGGCAAGCCCAGGCGTCGCCACTGGCGACGCATTTGAAAAGAGCAATCTGCACAACAGGCTCTTCTCCATGCCAGCATTACATCGTGTCCAGGGAATTGTGCTAGAGTGCGTGCATACTTCCCGAGCACTTCCATGAGGACGGAAAGGGTAGGGGAGGACGCTGCCCTGTTTGCTGCTCTTGAATAAGCAGCGATTCGGACGCGGACATGAAGCTAGACGATATTCGCTCTCAGGCCGTGCTACGCGGCATTCTTTCTGACGCTCTGGTGAGCGTGGTCAGCGTGCGGTGGTACGGGTCGGAAGCGCTTGAGCTGACCTATAAGAGCCCGAGCGGCAAGGTGGCCAACGAACTGCTGTACCGGCATGACGAGGCCAGACTTGAGGTCGTTGAACTCGGACGCCCGTGGAGCTTCGACGGAGACGGGGCCCTGTTCCGTCTGGTATCCGAGGCACAGCGTATCCGCCTCGCGCATCTGTTCGACCCGCTGTTGGCGGTCCACACCTCGGTCGTCGAGCCGCTGCCGCATCAGATCACCGCAGTCTACGAAGCCATGCTGCCCCGCCAGCCGCTTCGCTTCCTGTTGGCCGATGATCCGGGCGCCGGTAAGACCATTATGGCCGGGCTGCTCATCAAGGAGTTGATTGCCCGAGGTGACCTGCAACGCTGCTTGGTTGTGTGTCCCGGCAGTCTGGCCGAGCAGTGGCAGGACGAACTCTATCGCCGTTTTCAGCTCCCTTTTGAAATCCTCACCAACGACAAGCTCGAAGCCGCGCGGACCGGCAACTGGTTTGTGGAGGCCAACCTCGTTATCGCGCGCCTGGACAAACTGTCGCGCAATGAAGACGTACAGCACAAGCTTCAAGCCCCGGATTGTCGCTGGGACCTGGTCGTGTGTGACGAGGCGCATAAGATGTCGGCGACCTTCTTTGGCGGTGAGATCAACTACACCAAGCGGTACCGCTTGGGCCAACTGCTGTCCGGCCTGACCCGTCACTTTCTGCTGATGACGGCCACGCCGCATAACGGCAAAGAGGAAGACTTCCAGCTCTTCATGGCCCTCCTCGACGGCGACCGTTTCGAGGGTCGCTTTCGCGACGGCGTGCATACGGCCGATGTGTCTGACCTGATGCGCCGCATGGTGAAAGAACACCTGCTCAAGTTTGACGCGACCCCACTCTTTCCCGAGCGCATCGCCTATACTGTGCCCTACAAGCTGTCCGATGACGAGGCGCGCCTGTACGCACAGGTGACCGAGTATGTGCGCGAGGAGTTCAACCGCGCCGAGGCGCTTGAGAATAACAGGCGCGCCGGCACGGTCGGCTTTGCCCTGACTATCGTTCAGCGTCGGCTGGCGTCTTCGCCCGAGGCGATCTACCGCTCTCTGTGCCGGAGGCGCGAGCGTCTGGAGAGCCGTTTGCGTGAACTCCAGGTGCTTCAGCGTGGCGGACAGACCCGTGGCCTTGTCACGCCGATCAGTCTGGAACTCACCGCAGAAGACGTTGAGGATCTGGAAGACGCGCCCGAGAAAGAGGTCGCCGCCGTCGAAGAGGAGATACTTGACCAGGCTACGGCCGCCCGCTCTATCGCCGAGTTGAAGGCCGAAATCGAAACGCTCACACAGCTGGAAGCGCTCGCCCTGGGCGTGCGTCGTAGCGGCACGGATGCGAAGTGGCGACAGCTCGCCAGCCTGCTGAGCGAGATTTTCACCCCTGGCGGGCTCAGCGGTCGGGTCGCCGAGCCGACGGTGCCGTATGGCGCGGGCAAAATCCCCCAACCCACACCCTCCTCACGGCAGAAGCTGGTTATCTTCACCGAGCACCGAGACACTCTGAGCTATTTACAGGACCGCGTTACTACTCTGTTGGGCCGCCAGGAGTCTGTGGTCGTGATTCACGGCGGTATAGGCCGCGAGGAGCGGCTCAAGACCCAGGAGGCGTTTCGGCACGACCCCGAGGTCCAGGTCCTGCTGGCAACGGATGCGGCAGCCGAGGGCATCAACCTGCAACGCGCCCACCTGATGGTCAACTACGACCTGCCCTGGAACCCCAACCGTCTTGAGCAGCGGTTTGGGCGCATTCACCGCATCGGCCAGACCGAGGTGTGCCACCTGTGGAACCTCGTGGCAGACGAAACCCGTGAGGGCGACGTGTATCGCACGTTGTTGGACAAGCTGGAGCAGGCGCGTCAAACCCTGGGTGGCCAGGTCTTCGACGTGCTGGGCAAACTCCAGTTCGAGGGCCGGCCCTTGAGAGACCTGCTGCTCGAAGCCATCCGTTACGGCGAGCAGGCGGATGTGCGAGCCCGGCTGACCGAGGCGGTCGATGATGCCCTCGACCGGGGCAAGCTGCGGAATCTGCTCGAAGAGAGAGCCCTGGCCCATGATGCGATGGACGCCAGCCGTGTACACGGCATCCGCGAGGACATGGAACGGGCCGAAGCCCGGCGCCTGCAACCCCACTATATCGAATCGTTCTTCCACGAGGCGTTCCGGCGTCTAGGCGGAACGGTCAGGCAGCGCGAGCTGCGGCGCTACGAGATCAGCCATGTGCCGGCTCCGATCCGCACCCGCGACCGCTTGATCGGCATTGGGGAGCCGGTGCTTGCTCGCTATGAACGCATCGCCTTTGACAAGTCTCTGGTCGCACCGCAGGGGCAGCCCCTGGCGGCCTTCATCTGTCCGGGCCATCCGTTGCTTGACGCGGTCATCGACCTGACCCTGGAACGCCACCGTGACCTGCTCAAGCGTGGGACCGTTCTGGTTGACGACCGCGACCTGGGACTCAGACCGCGCGTGCTGTTCTATCTGGAACACGCGATTCAGGATGCCAGCCGGACGCGTAGCGGCGAGCGGCGGATCGTATCCAAGCGCGTGCTGTACGTGGAACTCGACGCCGAGGGTGTGAGTCGCCACGTGCATTATGCGCCGTATCTTGACTACCGGCCGCTTGCGGCAGACGAGCCGGACGTTGAGGCGATTCTGGGCCGCCCGGAGTGCGCCTGGATCGGCCGCGAGCTGGAACACCAAGCCCAGGGCTACGCTGTTGCCAGCGTTGTTCCCGAACATCTGCAAGAAGTCCGCGACGCCAAGCTGAGCCTGATTGCCAAGACCGAGGCGGCGGTCAAGGAGCGGCTGACCAAGGAAATCACCTATTGGGATCACCGCGCCGAACAGCTCAAGCTCCAGGAGCAGGCCGGCAAGACCGGGGCGCGGCTCAACTCGGGCGAGGCGCGCAAACGGGCCGACGGTTTGCAGGCTCGACTCCACAAGCGACTGGAAGAACTCAAGCTCGAAGCCCAGCTCTCGCCCCTGCCGCCGGTGGTGCTGGGAGGCTTGCTGCTGGTCCCTAGGGGACTGATCGAGGCAATGGCCGGGCGTGAATCGTCCGTCACCAGAGCGGCGGCTGACACTCAGGCGGCGGCCGCGCGGGCGCGCGCCATCGTCATGCAGGTGGAGCGCGGTCTTGGCTTTGAGCCGACGGATCGCGAGTTTGAGAAGTTGGGCTATGACATTGAGAGTCGTGTGCCCGCCACGGGCAAGCTGCGTTTTATTGAGGTCAAGGGTCGGGCCAGCGGGGCAGCGACGGTCACAGTCACGCGTAACGAAATCCTGTACTCTTTGAACAAACCTGAGGACTTCATTCTTGCCATTGTGGAGTTTCTTGAGGGCGGTGAGCACCGCGTTCACTACCTGCGCCAGCCTTTCCAGAGAGAACCGGACTTCGGCGTCACCAGCGTCAACTACGATTTTGCAGAGTTACTAGCCCGCGCCGGGGAGCCGACGTAAAAAAGGAGAGCAGATGGAGGCGAAGCATGAGTAAACTGCAAACTGAACGGCAGGCGGCAGGTGACTACCGTCTCGATGTAAAGGACTTCGGACCGATTGCGAGGGCAAGCATTGAATTGCGGCCGCTGACCGTGCTCATTGGTCCGAGTAACACCGGCAAATCCTACTTGGCGATTCTGATATACGCCCTCCACCGGTGTTTTGCCGGGCGTGGTGCGGGGACATTCCAGGCGAGCCGACGGATGCTTGATTTGGTGGGATGGGACTCTGATTCCCTGACTCCTTCTCCTTCGCTGGAGAAAAATTTGCAGGAATGGCTTTCAATGGCATTCCAGACAGACACTCTGCCTCCGATACCAGCAGAGGTGATGTCACAAGTCCTTTCCGTTCTGGAGCAAGCTGAGGGACCTGATAAAGCTCTGAATGAGGAAATCGGTCGATGCTTCGGCGTTGATCATCTGAGTATACTGAGCAGACAGTCTGGTTCTCCTACACGGACGCGTTCCAGTACCAAAATCAAACTTGACATTCCCTGGCGGACTAATGTCGGGAAGACGCGGTATGAACTGCAATTGAAAAAGAGCGGTGTCGAACTCTCGGGGAAGCTTGGCGACATCAAGGACCTTGCAACCGAGATCGCGCGATTCCCCGACCTTGATGGGCCGTCTTCTTTAATGCTGAAGACAATGAAGAGCCTCAGGACGCAGGATCGCATCGAGACCTCCGACCTTAGCTCATTGTTCACTCGTTTGGTCGAAGTGCTACTACGGTTGTTGCTAATACCACTCCGTAGACCTGCCTATTACCTACCTGCCGACCGTACCGGTTTCATGAACAGCCATCGAGTCGTGGTGGACACGCTGGTGCAGGGTGCTACCACGGCAAGACTTCCTCCTCCTTCTTTAGACGATGCCCCGCTCCTGTCGGGTGTGTTGGCCGACTTTTTGAGTCAGTTGCTCGCGATGGGCCTCAAACAGGTGTTCGCTCCTCCAAAGTCATCCGATCTGACAGAGCGCATGGAGAAAAGCATCCTGGGAGGTGCCGTGCGGCTGGAAACGGGAACCGGCTATCCCCATTTCGCCTACCGTCCGACTGGTTGGAGGGATGACCTACCGCTGATGCGGGCATCTTCAATGGTGTCCGAGTTGGCGCCGGTGGTGTTGTATCTCCGCTATCTGGTGCGGCCTGGCGATGTGCTGATTATCGAAGAACCGGAATCCCATCTGCACCCTGCCATGCAGGCTGTCTTTGCCCGAGAGCTGGCACGGCTTGCCCGTTCCGGCATCCGGGTCGTCGTCACAACGCATAGCGAATGGCTGCTCGACCAGTTCGCCAACTTGGTGCGGCTCTCTGGACTTCCCGAAGATGAGAGAAAGGAGTTCCCCGGAGCGGACGCCGCCCTTCGGCCAGAACAGTTTGGAGCGTGGCTGTTCAAGCCGAAGCAGCGCCCCAAGGGTTCCGTAGTCGAAGAAATCCGAGTCGATCCAGACGCCGGAGGCTTACTGACCGATTACAGCGATATCGCCGAACAGCTCTATAACGAGTGGGTCGGAATCGGGAACCGGGTTACAGAAAGCGGCAAATGATGTGCGAGTTGGTCGAAGCGTTGAAGAGGAATATTCTCCCGAAATGTCGCGCCCGCAGATGCACAAAAGAAAGATGCAAGGTGCCGCTGAACGATGCCCCATCGCCGCATTTAGTTATTGATATGGATTGTTCCGCTTTGGGTATTCCAGCAGACAGTCGCCGGTGTGATTTCCTGTTTGTCGGATGCGAGAGCACTCGCGGGGCTGGCTGGGTCGTTCCACTGGAACTAAAAAGCGGCAGTCCAAGTGCAGCAGATGTTGTGGAACAACTCCAAGGTGGAGCAAGGTTCGCAGAAGCCCAGCTTCCAGCGCAGCACAAAACAAGATTCCTTCCAGTTGCTGTCTATGGGGGTAAACTCCATCGCGCTGAAAGCGAGAGGCTCAAAAGACCTTCAAATCAAGTCTCGTTCCGTGGCAAAAAGTATGAAATCAAACTCATGCGCTGCAACACGCCTCTGAAAGACGCCCTCAGCGCGTTTCGCGCTAGGCAGTAGCCATGCTGTCACAGTATCGTCATGCCGGACTTGATCCGACATCCAGAGGCAGGAGACAGGGAGCGCAGAAAGAAGAAACGCCCCTTACCGGGCGTCGGGCCGGCGATGTTATCGCCGACGGGGTAGTAGCTACACTATAGACCGTTTGCGGCAATTTGCAATATGGCGACAACTACCGAGAGAGCGCAGCGAAAGGCTCCCGTGCAGCGGGTGATCGTGTATGTGGATGGCTTCAATCTTTACGAGGTCGCTAAACCTGAGGGGTTTGTCCTACGTCGTCCGGCTGAGTGGAACTGAGATTCGTATGGAGTCATCGCTCACAAGAAAAAAACTGATCGAAGTCGCCCTGCCGCTCGACGCCATCAACGCCGCGTCGGTGCGCGAGAAATCCATCCGCCACGGCCATCCGAGCACCCTGCACCTGTGGTGGGCACGTCGGCCGTTGGCTGCGGCCCGGGCGGTAATCTTCGCCCAGATGGTGGACGATCCGTCGAGTTCGCCCGACCTGTTCCCCACTGAGAAAGCGCAGGAGAAGGAGCGACGGCGGCTGTTCGGCATCATTGAGGAGTTGGTGAAGTGGGAGAACACGACCAACGAGCGGGTGTTACAGGCGGCGCGTGACGAGATCTGGCAGAGCTGGCGACGCGCCTGCGCCGAGAACGCCGATCATCCACGAGCGGCAGAGCTGTTTGACCGCCACAAGCTGCCAGCCTTCCACGACCCGTTTGCGGGCGGCGGAGCACTCCCCCTGGAAGCCCAACGACTAGGGCTCGAAGCTCATGCCAGCGACCTCAACCCGGTAGCGGTGCTTATCAACAAGGCGATGATCGAGATACCGCCCAAGTTTGCGGGCCGACCGCCGGTGAACCCGGCGGCCCGCCAGGAAAAGAGTCTGCTTGAGCGCGAATGGAAGGGCGCGCAGGGACTGGCCGAGGACGTGCGCTACTACGGCCAGTGGATGCGTGACGAGGCCGAGAAGCGCATCGGGCATCTGTATCCGCAGATCGAAATCACCGACGAGATGGCTCAGGAGCGCCCCGACCTGGAACAGTACGTGGGCCGCAAACTGACCGTCATCGCCTGGCTTTGGGCACGCACGGTCAAGAGCCCCAACCCGGCCTTTGCCGACATAGACGTGCCGCTTGCGGCCACCTTCATGCTGTCCACCAAGAAGGGCAAGGAAGCCTACGTTGAGCCGGTGATTGAGGGACGCGGGTATCGGTTCAACGTGAAGGTAGGTGTCCCATCCGACCCGGCAAGGGCGAAGGCAGGGACGAAGCTGTCGCTTGGGGCAAACTTCCAGTGCTTGATGTCCGGGTCACCCATTCCGGGCGAGTACCTCAGGGCGGAGGGGAAAGCGGGACGCATGGGGGCGCGGTTGATGGCCGTCGTCGCCGAGAGAGACCGGGGACGGGTGTATTTGGCACCGACACCGGAACACGAAGCGGCTGCCCGGCAGGCAAAGCCAGAGTGGCAGCCCGATGTGGAGTTCTTTCAGAAGGCGCTCGGCTTTCGCGTCGGGAACTACGGGATGACAAAGTGGAGCGACCTCTTCACCCCCCGCCAACTGGTCGCCCTAACCACCTTCGCCGACCTAGTGGCGGAGGCGATGGCGAGTATTAAGTATGATGCTGCTACCGTCGGCCTACTCGACGATGAGCGACCTTTGCGCGATGGGGGCACAGGGGCAACTGCGTATGCCGAGGCGGTGGGAGTGTATCTAGCATTTTCGATGAGCAAACAGGCCGATCTTGGTAATAGCTTATGCGGCTGGGAGCCAGTCGCTCAGTGCCCGCGTCATCTCTTCGGCCGCCAAGCGATCCCCATGATCTGGGACTATGCCGAAGGCAACCCGCTGGGTGACAGCTCAGGCTCGTGGACTGTATTTGTCGATGGCATCGTCAAGGCGTTCTCCAAAACCTTTGAGTCCGTTCACGCGAGTGCGTCAGGGCACTCGCAACAAGCGGATGCAGGGTCACAGAGTATCTCTTGTGACAAGCTGATTTCCACCGATCCTCCTTACTACGACAACATCGGCTACGCCGACCTGTCGGACTTCTTCTACGTCTGGCTGCGTCGCTCGTTGAGATCAACATTTCCTAGTCTTTTCGCCACACTCGCCGTCCCGAAGGCCGAAGAACTAGTCGCTACTCCTTACCGGCATGGTAGCAAGGAACAAGCAGAGACCTTCTTTCTAGTCGGTATGACGGATGCGATATGTCGTCTCTCCGAGCAAACGCACTCCGGTTACCCGGTTACCATCTACTATGCCTTTAAGCAGTCCGAGACCAAAGGGGGCACGGGGACTTCCAGCACCGGTTGGGAGACTTTTCTGGCTGCGGTGATCCAGTCAGGGTTCACTGTCACTGGCACTTGGCCCGTACGCACAGAGAACAGCAGTCGCATGCGCGGTATGGACTCCAACGCGCTCGCCTCCAGTATCGTCCTGGTCTGCCGTAAACGTCCAGACGACGCACCTGTCGTCACCCGACGCGAGTTCGTGAATACGCTCAATACCGAACTCCCGGCTGCTTTAGTCCAACTCCAACGCGGCAACATCGCGCCGGTCGATCTCGCCCAAGCCGCCATCGGTCCCGGCATGGCCATCTACACCCGCTATGCCAAAGTCCTGGACGCTGCGGGCAATCCGGTCTCGGTGCGCGAGGCCCTGATGCTCATCAACCAGACCCTCGACGAGGTGCTGGCCGAGCAGGAGGGCGACTTTGATGCTGATAGCCGCTGGGCGCTGGCTTGGTTCGAACAGTACGGCTTTGATGCGGGCGAGTACGGCGTGGCCGAGACCCTGTCCAAAGCCAAGAACACCAGCGTCGGCGGGCTGGCCGAGGCGGGCATCGTTGAATCCAAGGCCGGCACGGCGCGGCTGCTGAAACCCGCAGAGCTGCCCGCTGACTGGGACCCCGCGCGCGATTCCCGGCTCACCGCCTGGGAGATGGTCCACCATCTCATCCGCTTGCTGGAAGCCGAGGGCGAGACTGCCGCCGCCGCACTCACGGCACAGCTGGGTGCTCAGGCCGAGACCGCCCGCGAGTTGTGCTATCGCCTGTATACCCTCTGCGAGCGGAAGAAACGCGCCGGCGAAGCCCTGTCCTACAACGGTTTGGTGCAGAGTTGGCCGGAGATCAGCCGCCTGGCCCAAGAGGCCGGCCGCCACGGCGCCGAACAGGCCGGGCTGTTCGGGGAGGACTAGCCATGCACGTCGAATCCATAAAGCTGAAAAACTTCAAAAGCTTCAAAGACGTGACGATGTTGGATATCCCGCACTACTGTGTCATCGTCGGCGCCAATGGAACGGGAAAAAGCACGCTGTTCGATGTCTTTGGATTCCTGAAAGATTGCCTGACCTACAACGTCCGGCAGGCCCTGCAAGCCCGTGGCGGCTATGCCGAAGTCGTCAGTAGAGGGGATGCCGGCGGGGCTCCGATTGAACTGGAGATTCAGTTCCGTATGGAAATAGCCGGGGTCAACCGTCTCGTGACCTATGTTGTTCATATTGGCCAGGAGAAAAACAGGCCGGTGGTGAGTCGGGAAATACTCCGCTACAAACGCGGCCGTTATGGATCGCCGTTTCATTTTCTGGATTTCGCGCAGGGCAAGGGCTATGCCGTGACGAACGAAGAGGATTTCGACAAACCGTATGAAGAACTGACTCGCGAATATCAGTCGGTCGCCCAGGATGTGCTGGCCATAAAGGGCCTGGGGCAGTTTGAACGCTTCAAGGCGGCCAGCGTGTTTCGACAGTTAATTGAAAACTGGCACGTCTCCGATTTCCACATCAACCTTGCGCGCGGCAGCAAGGACGCGGCAGGCCCGAACGAGCATCTCTCCGTGACAGGAGATAACCTCCAGTTGGTGGCCCAAAATATCCTCGACAGCTCACCCGACACCTTCGAGAGAATTGTCGAGGCAACGAAAAGGCGCATCCCCGGTATCGAAGAAATCGTGCCCATCTCGACGCAGGACGGCAGGCTCTTGCTGAGATTCAGGGACGGCGCTTTTTCAGACCCGTTTATCGACAAATATGTATCGGACGGCACCATCAAGATGTTCGCCTATCTGATTCTTCTCTACGACCCTGAACCGCATCCCCTACTGTGTATCGAAGAGCCGGAGAATCAGCTGTATCCTGACCTGCTGAGCGAATTGGCCGAAGAATTCCGCTCCTATGCCGGCCAGGGCGGCCAGGTTTTCGTCTCGACGCATTCGCCGGACTTTCTGAATGCGGTCGAACTCGACGAAGTGTTCTGGCTCGTCAAGAGCGGCGGCTATACCGAGATACGGCGCGCTCGGGATAACGACCAGATCGCCGCCTTCATGGCCGAAGGCGACAAGATGGGATACTTGTGGCGGCAGGGATTTTTTGAGGGGGCTGATCCTCAATGAATCAATTGGTCTTTTTTCTTGAGGAGCGCTCAGCACGAGAAATGTTAAAGAACTTCCTCTCCCGAATCCTGCCAGAGTTAGACAACATAACGGTTCGCTACGTAGTCTTTGAGGGCAAACAGGACCTGGAGAGGCAGCTTGGACGAAAACTGCGCGGCTGGCGTGTCCCCGACACACGCTTTGTTGTCATGCGGGACAAGGATCAAGCAGACTGTACCGAGGTCAAATGCCGACTGGTCGGTATCTGCCGGGACGCAGGAAAACCGGACGTACTGGTCCGCATTCCCTGCTACGAATTGGAAAGCTGGTACCTCGGAGATCTGAACGCGGTCGAACAGGGGCTTCAGATACCAGGACTGGCCCGGCAACAGGAACGTGCCAAATACCGCAGCCCTGACCGGATCGCCAATCCCGTCCAGGAATTGCGGAGGCTCACAAACGAGAGGTATCAGAAGATCGCCGGCTCCCGGGCCATCGGTCTCCATCTGTCCCCAGATGCAAATCGGTCTCACAGTTTCACGGTGTTTGTGTCCGGCCTCCAGCGTCTTGTTCAGAGCGGTGCTGGCGGGTGAAACAGTCATGAAATTTGGAACGGAATAGGACAGAGCAGCGACATGGCTATTACCAACCACGACCGGGTCGGCAAGGCTCTCGATCTCCTGAGGGCGGGGCTTGGTCCTTTTGTCGAACGCGAAGTCAAAAGCGCCGTCGCAGCAAAACGGCTGGATATCCAGAGCCTGCGCGGGTTCGCCGAGGACCCGCTCGGGAATCGGCCCGTGTCCGAGTTGGATGTCGCCGGGCTGCTCAGGCTGATGTGGGAAGCCTGGAATGCGGTCTTTCGAGAGATTCTTGGCCCGGCCGAGCGGGGGCTTGTCGGCGAGATGCGCGGGCATCGCAACAGGTGGGCGCACCAGGAGAGCTTTTCCAGCGATGATGCCTACCGGGCGCTGGATTCGGCCGGTCGGCTGCTGGCTGCGGTGTCGGCGCCGCAGTCGGAAGAACTCGACAAGCTCAAAATGGAGCTGCTGCGTGTCCGCTTCGACGAACAGGCCCGGGGCGAGCGTCGGAAGCAGGCTGGCACGACCGTTGAGAGTGCCGCCGCCACCAGCCTGAAACCCTGGCGCGAGGTGGTCGCGCCGCACGCCGATGTGGCCAGCGGCCGTTACCAGCAGGCCGAGTTTGCCGCCGATCTGTGGCAGGTATACCTCGGTGAGGGAACGGATGAGTACAAGAATCCGGACGAGTTCTTCCGTCGGACCTATCTCACCGAGAGCCTCAATCGCCTGCTGGTTGGTGCGGTGCAGCGCCTGGCCCGAGGGGACGGCGATCCGGTGGTGGACCTCCAGACGAACTTCGGTGGCGGCAAGACACACTCCATGCTGGCCCTGTATCACCTCTTCTCGCGCATTGCTCCGAGCGAGCTGGCGGATATCGACAGCGTCATGCAGAGCGCGGGTTTGGACCAGCTGCCATCCGTCAGGCGGGTGGTCCTGGTCGGCAACAAGATTTCACCCGGCAATCCGAGCACCAAGCCCGACGGCACGACGGTCTGTACCCTGTGGGGCGAGTTGGCCTGGCAGCTCGGTGGCAAGAAAGCCTTCAAACGTGTCCAGGCCGACGACGAGAAGGCGACCAGCCCCGGCGATATCCTGCGGGAGCTGTTCAACGAGTACGGTCCGTGTCTCGTCCTGATTGACGAGTGGGTGGCCTACGCGCGCCAGCTGCACGACCAGAGCGACCTGCCGGCCGGGAGTTTTGAGACGCAGTTCACCTTTGCCCAGGCCCTGACCGAGGCGGCCAAGGCGGCCAAAAACTGTCTGCTGGTCATCAGCCTGCCGGCCTCGGATTCGGGCGGCTCAGCCAGCGCCCGTGTCGATGATGTCGAGGTCGGCGGCCAGCGTGGGCGCGAGGCCCTGGAGCGGCTGCGCAACGTTGTGGGCCGCGTTGAATCGTCGTGGCGGCCGGCCAGCGCCGAGGAGGGATTTGAGATTGTACGCCGCCGACTGTTCGAGCCGCTAACCGACCCGGCGCGTTTCACGGATCGGGACGTAGGGGCCGGGGCCCTTTGCGGCCCGGTCTTTGTCGGAGCCGCTAACCGACCCGGCGCGTTTCACGGATCGGGACGTAGTGGCGCGGGCCTTTGCCGACCTGTACCGAGCCCAGCACCAGGAATTTCCGCCTGAGTGCCGCGACGCAGACTATGAGAAGCGTATTCGTGCGGCCTATCCGATCCATCCCGAAATCTTCGACCGGTTGTATACCGACTGGTCAACGCTGGTGAAGTTTCAACGCACCCGTGGGGTGCTGCGCCTGATGGCGTCGGTCATTCATAGCCTGTGGGAGAGGGGCGACAGAAATCCTCTCATTCTCCCGGCCAACGTCTCGATAGACGATCCACGGGTGCAGTTTGAGCTGACCCGCTATCTGCCCGACAACTGGGTGCCGATTATTGAGAAGGATGTCGATGGCCCGAACTCCCTGCCCTTGCAGATTGACGGCCAGGCGTCGAACCTGGGCAAGTTTGCGGCCGCCCGCCGCGTTGCCCGTACCGTGTATCTCGGTTCGGCCCCGACCGCCGACGCCGCCCAGCGCGGTCTTGAGGATCGTCACATCAAGCTCGGCTGCGTTCTGCCGGGCGAGTCGCCGGCCGTGTTCGGGGATGCGTTGAGGCGGCTGGCCGGTGCGGCGACCTACCTGTACCAGGATGGCCCGCGTTACTGGTACTCCACCCAGCCGACAGTCACTAAACTGGCCGAGGATCGCGCCGAGCAGTTACGACGCGATCCGGACAAAGTCGGGCAGGAGTTGGCGGTACGCCTCCGGGACAACGTACGCCAGAGTGGCGACTTCAGCCGGGTGCATGTCCTGCCGCAGTCCGGCCAGGATGTGCCGGACGATCTGGACGCGCGCTTGGTCGTACTGGGGAGCGATCAGCCGTACAGCAGGGAGGCGGACAGCCCAGCCCAGCTTGCGGCTAAAGCCCTTCTCGATTCACGCGGGAATACGCCTAGGCTGTATCGTAACAGTCTCGTGTTCCTGGCCGCTGACAGGACGCGCTTCCAGGACCTCGACGAGGCAGTACGGCGCTATTTGGCGTGGCAGTCGGTTCTTGACGAGGGTGAACAGCTCGACCTGTCTCCGCAGCAGGTCAGGCAGGCCGAGACCCAAAAGGACGCGGCGTCCGGTGCGGTGAGCGCTCGGCTGCCGGAAACCTATCAGTGGCTGCTGGTGCCGGTTCAATCGACGCCCCAGGCCGCCATGGAGTGGCAGGCGGTGAGACTGTCGGGACAGGACGCCTTGGCGGTCCGGGCGAGCAAAAAGCTCAAGAACGAGGAGCTGCTGATTACGGCTCTGGGCGCGACTCGCCTGCGGATGGAACTCGACCGGGTGCCGCTGTGGCGCGGCGACCACGTGTCAGTCAAACAGATTGTCGAGGACTTTGCCCGCTACCCCTATCTGCCGCGTCTCAAGGATTCGGCCGTGGTACTGACCGCGATCAGAGACGGCGTTGGACTCCTGAATTGGCAACAGGACGCGTTCGCTTTTGCCGAGGACTACGACGAGCAGACCCAGCGTTATCGCGGTCTGCGGGCCGGGCAAATGATCACGCCGCCTGATGCCGACGCCCCCGGCGTGCTGGTCAAGCCCGAGCGAGCCGGCCAGCAGCTCGATGCTGAGAGCACCAAACCGGTGACGCCGGGCGAGACACAGCCGAACGGGCAGGAACCTGCCGTTCCCGGTGGGGAACCGGGGCCTAAGAGCACCCCACCTGATCCACCGGCCGCGAATCAGCCGAAGCGTTTCCATGGGACGGTCTCGCTCGATGCCGCACGGGTCGGGCGCGACGCCAGCCAGATTGCGGAAGAGGTGATTGCCCATCTCGCCGGCCTGGTCGGAGCGAAAGTTACGGTGACCTTGGAGGTTGCAGCCGAGATTCCTGACGGCGCTCCAGATCACGTGGTTCGCACGGTCACCGAGAACAGCCGGACGCTCAAGTTCACCAGCCAGGGCTTTGAGGAAGAATAGGCCGTGCCACGCTCCTAGCGCGCTTCACCGTCTCGCCGCAGAATGCGCCCGTTGAGCGGCTGCACGAGACGAGAAACGCCTCGATCTGCTCCGCCCCCGCCCCCCCGTCCCCAAGCGAAAAGGCACAAAGGCAGTAGGGAATAGGAGAGGCAGGATACGCATTGTGTGGCCTAAAAACCGACCCTGCCCCGGCTTTGCCGCCCGGCTGCGCCGGAAAAATGCCTGAGTCGCCACCCAATCGGCCGCCCATTGAAGGGCAGAATATTTGTTTTCGGTTTTTGACTGCATATAGGCTTTGGGTCGGGACTATCTATTTTGACTACAGTCAAAAACATAAGTTCCTAGCCAGTGGGACATATTATTCTGTTTCGATCCAAGTGACACTTGAAGACACCACCACGCAAGTGAAGGAGCAGGGCAGCCTCTTAGGTGAATGTAATGGGACTCATACACCCGCCCTCACCCCCTTTGTGACGGTGGACTATGTGGCCTTCCCGTATGAAACCTACCCGGCGGCGCTCATGGAGGATGATCCCCCGTGGAGTTTCAGCGTGATCGAAGACAAAACCAAACGAGGGAACAACAAACATGCGTACTTTCAACTCGCCACGGTCACCGTGACCCGTATGGCAGACGGCGCGCGCCTGCCGGTCGGGAAGCTCTACATGGATACGAAAGGGTACGGGGTCCCCAACTTCCTGAGCTGGCAGGTCGCGGGCTGGGAGTATGACACGCCGTATCACGTCACCATTCGGAATGTGGCCATGCAGACCCGGCAATTACGGAGCTATGCGTATCGGGTCTATATTGAGCGGGCGGGCGTCCTCTAAGCCGGCGCGCCTGTCTTGCTGATCGGCGGACCGCATCCTGGTTCCTAGGTCATGCTGATTTATTCGGCGTGGGGCTCTCACGCGGGCCAGCCGGCCCGCGCCGGGTCAGTCCCGCCTCTTGGTAGAGCGGGCCGACCGCCCGCTTCACCGCCGTCGTGACCAGGCGGTCATACAGTCCTTTGACCGCCGCCATCTGCACGAGGCCAGCGTGAATCACCCGCCGGACATCGTCCCCGCCCACCGCCCCGCCTTGGTGGGCCGTCCGGGCGACCGGGTTGCAGCTCGCGGCCAATGGCGGCCAACTCAGTCCGCATCCGGCGGAGTTCGAGCAGCCCATCATCGAAGTAATCCGGCCCGCCGGTGAGCGCTTCGCGAATGAGGCGGCGCATGATCCGGCTCGGGGGCTGGCCGAGAGTCTCGGCTAATTGCGTGAGGCCCGCCCACTCGTCCTCGCGCAGCCGGATACCGGCCACCCGCGACCGCACCTTGGGGGAGTCGTCTTCGGCCTGGGCATCTGGTCTTCCTCCTTACATATCCGGCGTCAGCCGGGCGGCGCAGCCGGGAACATCCGCCCGTGGGCGGGCAGGGCGGAGCAATGTGGAGAACAAGAAACCCGCGCGGGGGTTTTTGTTCAACAAATTGCTTATCCTGCCCTACCATAAAAAATAAACGCAACAGTCCGAAAAGCGAAAAAGATGGGAAAATACGCCTAAAGGGCACGCATGAAAGAAGACCTGAATCGACGCCAAAAAGCAACGGCCTGGATGAGAAAAATGCAGGAAAAAAGGGGGGGGAACGGGGACCGAATCAAGCGAAATCCGCCCCCTCTTCAGGAATTTCCCCTGCTTCGACTCGGCTCGACCCTTTGTGACGGGCGCAAGGCGGGGAGGAAGGGAAAAACACCGGAGCAACTCAGCGAGGAACGAGTGGGGTGTGAGGATTTTTTCCCGCCCTGGCGCTGTCTCCCCCGCCCTGGTTTTGCTGATGAATTTGGCTGAAAAAGGGGCTGAAAACTCTTCATTTGTGCCGTACGGGGACAATTCTCTAAAGGGTTGATTTATTGGGGTTTTGTATTAAACTTTTCAAAACTTTTCACAACTTTTCACAGGAATCCTGACAGGCAACTGACCCCGACCCTCCAACGGGTCCACGAGCTCCACCAGGCCGGCCACTCCCAGCGCACGATGGCCGCAATCCTGGACCGGGACGCCGGGCGGTAAGCCGCAAACAGACCGACTCGCCTTGCCTCTCTGGTGGGCACGGCGGGGGGGCGGCTACGGCGCAAAGAGGCCGGAGGGGTATGTAGGGGTGGGGGTGCCGGGCGTGACCCCGCCCGGCGGGGGGTGGGGACTAGGCGGGGGTGGGGTGCCGGAACAGCTCGGCCTAGGACTTGCCCCTGGGGGGGGGGGGGGGGACTAGGCGGGATTGGATCGCCGTAACAGTTCGGCTAAGACTTCGCCCTGGCGTTCCAGCGCCTGGCCTTGCTGCGTAAAGGCTTGAGTCATGGCTTCGGCCTGGCGTTCCAGGCCCAGCCCCACGGTGCGGGTGTTTTCTCGCATACTCTCCACCAGCGCGTCAATTTCGCGGTCCCGCCGTTTCCCGGCCGCCTTCATCGAGAACAAGCCCCACACAATGCAGCCCAAGCCGACACCGCTGACGAGAAGCTGCACGGCCGCGATGACCAACTGGCCCCACTGAAAAAATTCAGATTCCATACCGTCCTCCTTTCCGGACAAAATTTGCGCGGCCGGAAAGCAAAAAAAGAGGCGCCGCAGTCCAGGGCCGACCAGAGGGAGGGGAGCAGAGCGACTGGACCCTTGACTGGGGATTCTTTTTGCTATCATCGAACAAGCTAGGCAGGAAGGGTCTTTCATAAAAAACAGCGGGCGGGCGGAGCGGAGCCCTGGGCCGGGTGTCCTCAATGGGGATGTGCTCGATCTCATCCCGCGTTACCGCGGCGGCTGCCCGGACCCGCCTTTCGGGGGCAACCCAGGGGCGGGCACGGCGAAGAGGCTGAGCTGCCCCGTGGCCCGGTCGCGGTTGGTGCGCCGGCTGTGCAGGTGGTGCGCCCGGTCATGGTTCAGGTGGCAGCGCTGGCACAGCGCCGCGAGGTTGAGCAGGGCCGCCGCCGCGGGCGCGCGGTCGTAGACGTGCGCCGTCGTCAGCACGACGTGGCTGCCCGTGTCCGGGTGGGGCTGATGATTCCGCGCTCCGCACCACTCACACCGATTCCGCGCCCGCACGACGCGCACGAACCAGGACCGCACCGGCCAATCCCGGGGATACCCGCGCCGCACGTCCCGCGCCACGTTGTTCCGCTTGACTTTCCCAGGTGTGAGGTTCTGCATGACCGCTCCGCCCCAGCGGGTCCGGCCCGGGCGTTCCGCCGGGCGGCCCCGGCTAGCCATCCGGCAGGGCCAGATACCGATAGAGCGTAGACCGGGAGATATGGAGCGTCTGGCAAATCGCCCCCACCTCATGCGTTCGGTCCTGGTACAGGGCCTTGGCCATCTGCACCCGCGGGTCCTGCGGGTCCAGCGCCGGCCGCCCGCCCCGCCGCCCCCGCGCCCGCGCCGCCGTCAGCCCGGCCCGGGTCCGTTCCTGTATCAGCCGCCGTTCAAACTGCGCCAGCGCCGAGAAGATATGAAACACCAACTCCCCCGAGGCTGTCGTCGTATCAATCGCCCCGTCGCAGACCGACCGAAACCCGATGCCCCGCCCCTGCAACTCCTCCACCAGCCCCACCAAGTGCGCCATCGACCGCCCCAAGCGATCCAGGCGCCAGACCAGCAACACATCCCCGGCCTGTAACGTCGCCAGACACTTGCTCAGCCCCGGCCGCTCCGCCTTCGCGCCCGACGCCTTATCCACAAAGATCAACTCATCCGGGCAGCCCTGGGCCTGCAACGCATCCACTTGCAGGCGCAGGTCCTGCTCCAGGGTACTCACCCGCGCATAGCCGACGGTCCGCCCCGGCCCCGTCCCATTTTGCTGCCGTGTCATTGGGTAGATGGTACACAGATTGGTGAGACGGGTAAATAGTACACAGCCCCCCGTTTCCACCCCCCCCCCCGCCCGGCTCGCCCCTGTCTCACCAAATCCCCCTTTAATGGGACCCGACCGCGCCGCCACAGAAATCTGTCCCCGCCTAGTCATTTGACTAGGGTCATCTGTCACGACTTCGGGTATGGACACCGTTGAAGCACACTACACGCCATGCGGGGAGACAACCCAAGACGCTGGACATGGGAGGAGGACTGCGCCTTAGGGGTGTTGGTGCGTGGCCCCAAGTGGCACCCGCTCCCGGCTGAGGAGTTGCGAGAATTTGCCGCGCAGTGGGGCCGCAAAGAAACCGCGGTCACGCGCCGTGCTTCATTCGTCCGGAACTGGATGCGCCATGGGGTGCTATTTGCCCAGCAAGGTGCCTGTGCGCCCGCGGACGGAGAGGATTAGTGGCGTCACGCTTTCCCGGCCCATCACTCGGGGTGGGGCGGGAAAACCGGGGTGGGCGGCTGTAGGTTCCCCACATATAAGGCGGCTGGCCGCCCCCCGTCCCCCCTGGGCCTTTTCCGTTCCCATGTTGGGTCTCGGGCCTGGGGGGGCCTGATCTTATCGCAGAAAGAAGCTTCAGCCTGGCAGACGCCCACACAATCCCCCCCTGGTAAACTCCCAAAATGGGAGGCAGCGGACGCGCAACGAAAGCCGGAGGAAAGACCCCGTGACAGCGAAGCAAGCATGAAGCGACATCCAGAACGTGGACCTGAGCGAGGGCTGGCCGAATGAAGCGAGGGATTGCACTCCTGGGCTAGCAGAGAAGATAGCGAAGCTGGGCGCGGCCCTGGGATTGAAATTGGAACGGCAATCCAGAGAAGCGCCGGTCGGGCCATATGCGCTGGATGTATTGGCCCATGACCTGGGGAGTGACCGGCCAGTCATTATTGAGCATCAATGAGGAACACCCGCCCATGACCATCTCGGAAAACTGCTGACCAATGCGATACCACGCGCTCCCAAAGCGGTATAATCGAGTCGGGGAGGCCGGCATATGAGCGACAACGAACACGGGCGCGCACGCGGCGGGGCGCGGCGGGAGAGGACGGCGGCTCCACCCCCGCGGCGCGCGGGACCCGCGGCCCGGCCGCTGTCCCGTCCCATCGAGCGCTGACAGCCATGCGGGGGGCGCTGTCTGGGCTCGTAGCGCTCGGGTTGGTGGCCCGCCTGGCCGGCCCCGCGGGCGCAGAACAACCGTTTACCGTGGCCGGCTACTGCGCGGCGTTTGCGCGCGCCTATTGCACGCAGCAGGCCCTGACTTACGAGGCGCAGTCGATCCAGACCGCCCCGCTCTCGGAGGTCATGCGGTTCCTGGCCAATGTGTTTCAGCCACCCGACGCCACCTTCACGGCGGGCTATCAGTGCACATTCCGGGCGCGGACCCAGGCAGGGCAGTCGCAGCTCTTTTCGGTCGGGCTCTTCCTGGCCCGCACCTTGCCGTTTGCCGAGCACACCCAGTGGGCGCGCTTGCAGATCCTCCCGATTGCCTACGTGACGGACGCGGCCACCGGGCGCGCGGGCTACGGGGTCTTTAAGTACCTGGAGGAGCCCTGAGCCCCTGCGCGGCCCGAAACCGGCGAGCGGGGTAGCAGGGGGAACCAAGGATATCATTCCCGCCCGAGAGGGGGTGGCCGGCGCGGCGCCCCCCCGTTCTCTGCCTTCCGATAACGCCAAGTAGTGACACAATGGAGACCGGGAGATATGGAGGGTCTGGCAAATACCCTGTTTCACCGTGACATCGACGAAATTCATGGGGCAATCGAATTGCACATTCACGCCGAAAACCTATCCAGTCCGGCTAAAAGGGTCATTGCAGTACGAGTCACAGGTAAAAGAAAAACTCCGAAAGACTCTGCTTCTCATCTTGTGACGAACCTGTCGCATCGAGCGTCTATAAAGTAAAGGAGATTGCATAATGGCAAAGAAACGCGCCTTCATCAGTTTTGACTTTGACCACGATAAGGACCTTCGGGGGTCTTTGGTTGAGCAAACAAAGCATCCGGATTCGCCATTCCGCATCAAGGATGGATCAGTGCAGGAGCCCATAACCGAAAAGTGGAAGAAGAAAGCCCGAGAGTTGATACGTAAGGCTGACCTGATTATCGTCATCTGCGGAGAACATACCCATGATGCGGCTGGAGTGACAGCAGAGGTCACGATCGTCCATGAGGAAAACAAGCCGTACTTCCTGCTGAAAGGCCGGAGACGTAAGGCCTGTAAAAAGCCAAGGTCGGCACGTAGTTCGGACAAGATGTACGGGTGGACATGGGAAAACCTGAGACGGCTGATTAACGGAGAGCGCTATCCAGATGTCCCAGCAGTCGAATAAGGGTCTGATTCAGTACACGAAAGAGACGTATGGGGATTCCTTCGGCACGGACCTCCTTGAGCAATATAAGCTATATGTCCAGTCAGCCGAGCATGTCAGCGCGCGTCGGGTCGCTTCGAGTCGTTATCTCCTCACACTCAACATCGCGCTCGTGACGCTCTACGGTATTCAGTCTGAGGGGTTCGTTCAGGGCTATTGGACGATGCTGGTTCCGATACTCGGCATCCCGGTCTCTGGGCTTTGGTACCAGATCATTCAGTCTCACAGAGACCTGAATACTGTCAAATTCGATATTATCCACCAACTCGAAGAACATTTACCAGTGGCGCTGTATGCCCATGAATGGCAGGTGGCCGGAGAGGGGCGCGGGACACCCTATAGGGCCGTCACTCGCATAGAAAAGGGGATTCCAATAGCCTTTGTTGTCCTCCATATCATGCTCTTTCTCGCACCGTTTTTGGTCCCGAGCGACTTCCTGATTTGACTCCCGTGCCCGCCTTATTTTAGTCTTCCAGGCTTTTGAGTAATTATCGACATGCTGCGACTCTGAAAGAGTATGCCGAGGGTCTCGACCAGCCGGTCGATTTCCCGGCGTTGCTCCTCGGATTCGGCCATATACTGCCGGAAGATTTTCTCCTCCTCCGGGCGCGCTGCCGGAGCGGGCTGGTCGGCTTGGGGCGGGAGTCGACCGACTTGGCTCTGCCCCCTGCCCTCTCGTTACCTGGGCCTCCTCAGAGGGGTGTGCGTGTCGCTCGTGCATACCGAGACGCCGGAGCGTATTCATATCATTTCTTTCCGAAAGGCGACCAAAAATGAGCACATCATCTTCTTCCACAACGTCTCAGACAGATTGGCCGCGGCTCACGGCGCGGCAAGACCCCGACATTACACTCAATGCCGAGCATCCAGCCGCCGAGGTGGACCATATCGTCCGCGGCATTGCCCGCCAGGGCTTGCGCTCCGTTCCCCCCAAAACGCTGATTTCCCCGCGGGTGGATGCCGATGTGCGGGCGTGGTTCAAAGCGCAGGGCGCCAGCTATCAGACCCGGATGAACGCGATGTTACGGGCCTTTAAGGAAACTGCCGGCTCCTCAGGAGCAACAGGAGCTGCCGGGCCGCTTCCCGCGCCTTCCAAATTCCGTCTCCGCCTCTCTTGCTAGTCCCAGCAAACCCCTTTAATGGGACCCGACGCAGCCCTCGCACCGCCCGCGGCGAGGGCCTTGTTCTGATTGAGGGCGATGGTCTTTGGGTATGCGGTCATGAACGTGCCAGCGGCACATTCTTCTCACCCATCATCAGTGACTATTGCTATCCTCCCCCAAACACAGCGTTCAATTCAGCCAATGCCGGATGGTTGGAAAACTGCGCCCTTAAAAGCCGTATGTAGTTTCCTGCCACCCCTCTCGTGTTTGGATGATCATCTCCCAATGATGTCCGGACAATCTCCAGGGCCTGCCGATACAGCCGCTCCGCCTCGGCATGCTGATCCGTATCCTGAAGCACACCGGCAAGGTTGTTGAGCGTGGTGGCATAGTCTGGATGCTCCTCCCCGAAGACTTCCCGACGAATCTCCAGTACCTGCCGATGCAGCCGCTCCGCTTGGGCATGCTGACCCGTGGCCTGAAGCACACCGGCAAGGTTGTTGAGCGTGGTGGCATAGCTCGGATGCTTCTCCCCGAAGACTTTCCGGCGAATCTCTAGTGCCTGCCGATATAGCCGCTCCGCTTGGGCATGCTGACCCGTGGCCTGAAGTACGCCGGCAAGGTTGTTGAGCGTTGCGGCATAGTCTGGATGCTTCTCCCCGAGGACTTCCCGACGAATCTCCAGTACCTGCCGATGCAGCCGCTCCGCTTCGGCATACTGACCCGTGGCCTGAAGTACGTTGGCAAGGTTGTTGAGCGTTGCGGCATAGCTCGGATGATTATCCCCCAGTGATGCTCGGAAGGGCTCTAGTGCCTGCCGATACAGCCGCCCCGCCTCGGCATACTGACCCGTATCCTGAAGTAGGCTGGCAAGGTTGTTGAGCGTGGTGGCATAGCTCGGATGCTTCTCCCCGAGGACTTCCCGGTCAATCTCCAGGGCCTGCCGATACAGCCGCCCCGCCTCGGCATACTGACCCGTATCCTGAAGCACGCGAGCAAGGTTGTTGAGCGCTGCGGCATAGTCTGGATGCCCCTCCCCGAAGACTTCCCGGACGATCTCTAGTGCCTGCCGATACAGCCGCTCCGCTTCGGCATACTGACCCGCCGCCCGAAGCACGCCGGCAAGGTTGTTGAGCGTTGCGGCATAGCTCGGATGATTATCCCCCAGTGATGCTCGGACGATCTCTAGTACCTGCCGATACAGCCGCCCCGCCTCGGCATACTGACCCGTATCCTGAAGTAGGCTGGCAAGGTTGTTGAGCGCGGTGGCGGTTTCGGAGGATCTCTCGCCATACTCGTGTTGGGAAAGCTTCAACAGCTCCTCGAAATGTCGGAGTGCAGTCTTGTGCCGTGCCGTACGATTTGCAAATATTCCGGCTTGGTTGAGATGGGCATAGGTCGAATTAAGGCGAGCGGCCTTGTCAAAGTGTGTGGCGGCCGCGCCCCATTTGATTTGAATGGCAGCGATTTGTCCTCGTTGAAAAGCTGCCTCGGCGGCCCGCACGACAGCCACGTCCGTCCGGTCTTCAATCTCTGCCAGCAACGCATCGGCCTTCGAGAAATCACCGGTCTCTATGGCGGCACGAATCTCCGCAAGCTGCTTGTCGCTGATAGCGTCACCAAGGCGGGCCAGCGCCGTCTCCAGTTCGCTGATCTGCCCCTGTGCATCGGCATAGGCTGTCTCAATATCGGACAGTTGGCGTTTGACCTCTGTCAGCTCATTCCCCAACTGGGCGCGCTCTTCACCATGCGCCTGGGCAAGCCGCTGCTCTACCCCTTGCTCTCGCTCTTTCAGTAGAGCCAGGAAATCCTCTACGGACAGGCGATCCTCACCGCCCGGTGGCGGTGAGGTCGGACCCGTTCCGATGAATAGCCCCACCAAAGTGAGGATCGCGGTTGCTGCTACTGCAAGGGCAACCACACGATCACGATTGTTTTTGTCCTTAAGCCACGCCCAAACTTGACGAGGAGAGTCTTTCATTGGCTCTTTTCGTAGCACGAGGACGATTCCGGGGCGAACCAGCCGCCCTTGGACACCAACCTCATATCAAGTCCAACATTCACAATTACCGGACGCTACGTCCGATAAGGACCTTTGTGTCAAGCTTGGGAGAGGAGCGGGGACATAACACTATTTATGACGCCCGTGTAGACCCTCTTGATGGGATCTCACTCGGGAGGGGGGCTGCCGGCGTCCGCCAGCGCCTGGAGGCCTGCACGTCCAGGAGGGACAAGAGGCTGGCCGCTTCTCCGCTCCGGCCGCTCGGGCCGGAAGGTTGACAGGCTGAACCGTGGGAGGGTCTACCTGTCTCAACGGTCACATGCTTACCCTCCCCCTGCTTTGTCCGGGTCAAGACTCTACAGAACCAGCCCGCCGCACGCGGCAAAGTCCGCACCCACCCACAAGAACAACGGACCCCGCCCTTTTGTTTGCTTATGACCTGGACAGACCGTTAAGGGACAAGCACTTGGGGAAAGAGGAGGCGAGTGTATATTGCTAGGGATGGATGAAACCTGCCTTTGAGGCAGGAGGGAGGTCCTATGCCGCAGCAATCCGCAGACTTCACTCATGCTCGCTTGACCGTTCCAAAGACGGAACTTCGGGAGGCCATCAGATCAATCCCACAGGAAATAAAAAGAGAAACAAAAAAGGTTGAAGCCCTGGGGGCCGCCCTCGCTCGCAAGCCGACCCCGGCCGCGTCTCTCGAATTTAGTGAGGCGGTTTGCGATTGGGCGGCGGGTAGAAGAGTTTGGATAAGACTCAACAGCCACCATGATCAGAATGCTCTCGGAAAGGAGTTATGCGCTTGGTTCCAGGGTATCAAAGGAACGCACGACGTTGAGGAGGCAATTGAGCCCGGCAGAGACA
>MPMI01000056.1 GCA_002238415.1 Desulfurellaceae bacterium bin18
GTGAGATTCGTATCGATAACGTGAACGACCCCGTTGCGACGGATTGGGTTCAATGAAATAGGACAGCGTCACGCGCATCTCGACCTCTGTTTCCCCTAGGCTTTCCAAAACGTCACGAGGCCATGGAAGGCTGTGGAGGTGCATATCGCGCAGGGTAGGCTGTGTACCTGTCTCTCGCTGAAAGGGGTGTAGACTTTCCTGGACGACCATGGTCAGGGAGTTCGAGACGCTCCAGAGCGCACGGTTGATATCTGGCACCCCGAACCCACATCGCCGCAGCAAGCGTTGGTAGTCATTCTTCGAAGGGCTATTTGGCAGAAACGACTGCTTCATAGTATCGGTCCATTCCGCCGAGTGTACGAGCAGGGCGCGGACCGTCTCTGGCCACAGGTCAGGATAGACGGCCATAACCTGGGCCGCCAGGCGAGACGCGAGCGCCGTGGCTGCGCTCGTGGCGTTGGCTGTTGTGAAGAATTGATTTGCTGGTTGATGATGGGTTGTCAGCAGGCTGAGACTGGGCATCCAGACTGCGCCCAGAGAATCCTTCGCAGCGTTTCCGCCTTCAAGTACGATATCGGGTTTAAGTGGCCAGCTTGGTTGCCATGTCAGTGAGGTCGTGCTGAACGGGCTCAAGCCACCTCTGGAGGCTATCGGTGTATAACCGTTTGCATCGGTCTCGGTAATCCGCACCAAGTCTGTATAAGCCCCAGCGGTAAGCACATTCCATGCTTGGGCAGGGTCATGAACTCCGTCCGTGTCATTGCTGTCAGGGTAGTTGGACCACGCGGTGTTGTCGTTGATATTTCCGGCGGATACGATCAGCAGGCGTGGATTTGCTCCATATCCGTCAGCATCAACCGCTAGTGCGTCGAGCGTGGCTGACCACGCAGACGGCCGTCCCTGGTGGCGATTGTCACGGGTCGTGACGGCCATCCCGAAAACTCTGGCCCGAGATGGAGCGGCAATCTCGGGCCGCGCCACTGCTTCCGCCGTCAGATATCCATGGTGCCTAGGGTCCGTTCCCGTTGCACCTTCTTGAGGCAGCAGTTTCACGGATTCGAGACGATGGTTGATCTCCACGGGGTTGTTGCCTGCGAGGAGCGGTGTCAAATCTCCTGCAAGAGATAGCCCTGCCATTTGTGTTCCGTGACCATCGGCATCGTCAGTTCCCCAACCGGGTTCAACGGTATGCAGATCATTGGCCGCGAGTGCGGGGGCAAGCAGTTGGTGGCCTCGATTGACGCCTGTGTCGAGGAGGCAGATATAGGGGACTCCTTCGCTGTTGGACGTATATTCGGTTCGAGCCAATAGATCTTCGAGCCATTCTCGCTGTTCATCTGGACTCTGGGAATCAAAGAAGTCGGCTGTCTCCTTCGCACGCCGTAACTCGGCGATAGTGTTGAGCGTAACCATGGAATGCTGCATCTGATCGACCGAAGCAAAGGCCAACAGTACTGTGCGTTCCGGGAAAACCAGCTTCCCGGGAGCTATGCGTATATCCTGAGCCTCGGCTCGCTCTTGAAAGCTGGTCGTAGTCTCTTGAACGTTAGCCGCAGTGGCATCACTATTTCCTCGAACGGGTAACCACACCTCCCACCAGAACCGCTCTCCATTCTCGGTGGGAAATGCCTCTTCGGAATCTGTCCATAGCGCCCGTAGACTTGCTGCCCGGATACGTTGGATCGCGTCAATTAACTTCCTGTGGTCGCGTGCCCGGCCATTTCTGTCTCGTCTTTCTTCCAAATAGGCTCGTATGAGGTTTTCGAAATGATCAAGCTTTCCATCGGGTACGAAGACCGTGGCCAGGATTCGCTTATCCTCATGACGAACGTTTAGTAGCTCGATCCCCCAATGCTCTCGCGCCAAGCTCTCGAATGCCAGTTCAATATCGGGGAAGCTCTCGAACTCGACCTGAAGCCCCAGCCCTTTCTCTTCGATCCCCGCTGCCCGCTGGGCTTCTCGGGCAGCGCCCGCTCCCGTACGAATTTCGTTGATCTGCTGTTGTAACGCTCCGCCATGCTGGGCTCTATTTCGCTCCGGTATATGTGAACGCTTTCCGCCACTCTGCGGGGAACGATACCCTTCCGTCTCGGTGATACCTTCAAGGACGAAGTGTGGATGTCGTCCGTCGGTTCCTTCTGCCATGTCGAGATTGTGTTCCCTCCGCTACGCCTGTTCACCCAGCTTGTGAGTGATGCTTCTACGCTCCGCGAGCATTTCTCGAATGCCTGCTTCATTGACCCGCTTGCGCTGATGGATAAGCGCATCTTTCAGAACATCATTCGCGGCACGTGTGATCTCCGCGTAATTCAATCCAACAGCCACGGCAGCGAGAGTCCCCCAGCGGGTTTTTTTGAGAGCGGTTCCCGCAAGGCGCGTCTTCAGCAGTTGTGAAATCTGCGCTTTGTCCGGCAGGTCGTAATGCAGGACATCATCGAAGCGACGGAAAAGTGCGTGGTCAAGGATATCGGGATGGTTGGTTGCCGCAACGACGAGGCTGTGAGAGTGATCCTGCTCAATCATCAGCAGAAAGCTGTTCAGCACTCGGCGGATCTCACCTACGTCGTTGGCGAGCCCGCGCTGCGAGCCGATGGCGTCGAACTCGTCGAAGAAATAGAGGCCCCGGGTCCGACTCGTAGCGTCGAAGACCTGCCTGAGCTTAGCCGCTGTCTCTCCCATATATTTGGTGAGGAGCCCATCGAGTCGAACTTGGAAAAGAGGAAGCCCGAGTTCCCCAGCCAAGACGGAGGCCGTCAGTGTCTTACCTGTACCGGGCGGGCCAACCAGCAGGAGCTTGCGTCTGGGTGAGAGTCCGTGTTCCAGTATCTGACCAGCGTGACGCTGCTCGCGGATGATACGTTGGATCTGATGCGCGAGGGTACCGCCAAGTATCATCTCTCCCAGCCGGGCTTTCGGGTATGACACGTCTAGCAGGCTCGCTAATTCGCCTCGCGGACGATTGATTGGCACTGGTGACACGGTGCCGCGCTGACTCTTCGCGCTGTCAATCAGGGCACGCAAGTCTTCCGCGAGCTTGCCGTGGCCGTGTCTGGCTTCGTGGGCGGCAACCTGCATGGCAACGGAATAGAAGCGGTCTTCATCACCTTCAACGTGAGAAGTGACAAGAGCTTTGAGTTGCCCAGCGCTGGCCATCATGCCCCCCTTTCATCGGTCAACACGATTATACCCGAAACACCTTCACAACTTCATCCCCCGGATGACTGATGACGACCGGGAGATGCTGGAAGAAAGAGAAAAATTGGTAATTGACAAACTCTTAACCTTTCTTCCCAGCTATGGGGACGGCGAGGAATGCAAGTGCGGCAATACGTCCGTCGCCAAGTGCCGGAGTTGGTCCATGGTCGCGGCGGCGGGAACCGCCGGCAGCAGCGTCATATTCTGTGCCCCGGCGTCAATATAACGTTGAATCGCGGCCGCGCACTCCGAGGCCGGACCGAGCGCGCTATATTTATCGATAATCCTGTCAAACGACTGATTATACTCCGTTGACAAGGTGTGCATGGCATTCGCTCGCGCTGCTTCGTACGTGGGCGCGATGCAGAAATACAGGACCACGCCCCCGGTAAACATGGTCCGTGAGGAAGCCTCGCGTTGGTGCCAGTGCTCCAGCGCCTTGTCCAGACTGGTACGAAAACGCTCCGGTGTCACAAAATACGCAAACCAGCCGTCCCCATACGTCCCGGCCCGTTTCAGCGCCGCGTCAACTCGGCCGCCGACCCAGATAGGGGGATGTGGTTGCTGAAGCGGGCGCGGAGTCATCTGGGCGGCCTCAAATTGCAGAAATTGGTCGTCACACGTCGCTGACGGATTAGTCCAGAGTTCCTTAATCACGCGCAGCCCTTCAGTGGCACGCCGGCCCCGTTCCCTCAAGGAAATGCCGCAAGCTTCATATTCTTTTTGAAACTCGCCCCCAACGCCCACGCCGAGAATGGACCGTCCACCGGACAGCCAGTCCAGGCTGCCTATCATTTTGGCGACCAGGGTCGGATTGCGTAGCGGGAGGAGCAGCACCCCGGTGCCGAGTTTGATCTTCGTTGTTCTTGCCGCAAATGCACCCAGCATGGTGAACGGGTCCAGCACCGGACTGTGCCACAGCACATGGTCGCGGTAGAAAAGAATGTCATAGCCAAGCTGTTCGATCTCCTCTGCCCAGCGACACAGCGTCGGGCCGGAAACCAGCCCGCCCCCAAACCCGCCCAAGGTTGTCCCGAACGTGACGTGGCTCATCTTCCGTATCCTTGACTAGCTGTGTTTGGCTACGACCTCATCGGCAAAACGCTCCATGGCAGTGGTAACATCGCCAGCCCGCAGCGCGTGCATATTGACCAAGAGGCGGTGCACGCCGAGGTCTTCGTACACCGCCAGGCTGTCCAGCCCTTCCCCGTAGTAATTCCAGTAGGCGGTGATTTCGAGCTCCTGTCTGTTACGGCCCTGGCGGTCACATTCTTCGGCCAGCGCCTGCATATGTGCCCGGTAGTCGTCCAGGTCTTTGCCAATCACATACCAGCCGTCGCCATATTTGACCGTGCGCCGGATCGCAGATGCCGTTATACCCCCAATGACCAGCGGTACCCCTCCTGCCTGGGCGGGTTTGGGGCGCATGGTAAACCCCTGCCAGTTGACAAACTCGCCGCGGAAATCAATCTCCTCGCCAGTCCAGACTGTCTTGAGTGCTTCGAGATATTCGTTGGCCCGTTTGCCCCGGCGCTCAAACGGCACGCCGATAGCAGCAAACTCCTCACGCAGCCAGCCTATGCCCAGGCCGAGCATCAAGCGTCCTTGGGACAGGTGGTCAATCGACGAGGCCCATTTGGCCAAATAGAGCGGGCTCATCTGGGGCAGAATATTGACCCCGGTGCCCAGCCGGAGTGTCGTGGTGGCCGAGGCGATGAAGGTCAGGGCAACCAAGGGGTCGATGATCGGCGCGTCGGGTTTGAACGGCAGTTTTCCGTCCGGGTTGTAGGGATACACCGAGTCATACTGCTTGGGAATAATCACATGCTCTGCGGTCCAAACGGACTCGTAGCCGAACGCTTCGGCTTTTTGGACAAACGGAATGACCATTTCCGGGTCTGTGAATTCACGCAGGTTAATCGGGACGATACCGAATTTCATACTTCCTCCTTACTGAGGGAAGAGCCATCCAGGTGTTTTCAGGAACCCACGCCCGACCGGGATGCTCGAAGGCGGCGCGTAAGACTAGCCGCCCGATTTCCTCATCATGCCTGCCGTTTGGGTGCTTTTCCTGAAGGGAATCAAGGTCGGCTCAGAGACTATTCGACTCGTTGCTTACATCATGCCCGCGTTCCCAGCGACCGTCCGGCTGCCGGCACCCTCTTCCATCTGCTGCACGGCAAAGATGGAACGGTAGCCGGCAGACCAGTCGGGTGGCATGAGGCATGGGCGCGGGTCGAAATCGATCCACTTCGCGGCCTCGCCACGGATAATACGATTCGAGTGCGGGAACCGGTCTGTCAGGTTTGTGAGCGTAATGGCATCGGCCGCCGCGTACGTCTGGAGAAGGAGCGGGCGCATACGCGGTGAGTGATTGGGCATCGACCCGTGGACCATACGGCAGTTATGGACGGTCACCGAGCCTCTCGGGCCCTTCAGCCACACGGCATTGTGTGGGCCGACACGGGCCACATCCTGATCGTTGAGGGCGCCGGTCCACTCATTGTTCTCGTTGTACAGATCAAACAGTGGTCCCTTATGGCTTTCAGGAACCACTCCCATCGGACCCATCTCCTCGTCCACATCACTCAGGTAGACGCCAATCGTGAGGGGTGAATAATTGGTGTGCGGCCAGTACTGAATATCCTGATGCCACTTCACCTCTTCGCCTCCGTCCGACCATTTGAAGTTGAGTTTTGAGTGGTGGTATTTCACGTTCGGACCGAGCAGGTCTTGGGCGAGGTCGGCCAGCGGTCCTTCAAACGCAAACTCGCGATAGACCGGATGCGTATCGACCGGGCTAAGGAGACGCCGCAGGCGGGGACTGCTCGGGGTATGACTCGGTTCCACGTCAAAGAGTTCTTTGGACGGAGTTTCTACCCGGCTCTGCTCAATGAACGCGTTGGTCGTTGCCCAGAGGGTATCCAGCCAGTCGTCAGAGATGAATTTCTCCAGCAGCAGATATCCCTGATCGAAATAAAACTCACGCTGCTCCTGGGTGAGGACCTTTGGGCTATGGGCGAGGATCTCTTCCGTTTTCATAGTGGCTCCCTCTGTTGTGGACAGGCCGAAGCATATTAATCGCCAAAGCTGGTTCCGACCAGACGAGCCGCTTCAACGAGGGGATGGTCCGGAGAGACCAGCTTCTTTTTCCCTGCGACTTCTTCCAAAGGCACGGGCCGGAGCTCTTGGTCCTGCACGGCCAGCATAAAGCCGTCGTGACCTTCGCGCAGCAACTGAGCGCAGCGTGTGCCCAGCCAGGTGGCAAGGACACGGTCCGTGGCCGAGGGTGTTCCCCCACGTTGCAGATGGCCAAGAATGGTCAGGCGCGATTCCTGGCCCGTCAGGCGCTCCAACTCCTGGGTGAGGTGAATCGTATGGCCAACGTGCTCCTTATGGAATTTTTCCAGTTTAGCCGAGGCCTTTTCCTTTTCTTCTCTGTCTTTGGCCTCCCGTTTTTGGTGCACGAGTTCCCCGACCTTTTCGGCTTCACTGAGAGACAGCGCGCCTTCTGCGACCACGACAATGCTGAAGTGTTTGCCCTGCCTGGTCCGTTCCCAGATAGTCTGGGCAACATGCTCAATATGATAGGGGATTTCCGGGATAAGAATGACATCCGCCCCACCGGCCGTTCCGGCTTGAAGAGCCAACCAGCCCGCTCTGTGGCCCATCACTTCGACCACGATAATCCGGTCATGGCTGGTCGCGGTTGAATGCAGCCGGTCTATGGCCTCGGTCGCAATGCCCACCGCGGTATTAAACCCGAACGTGACGTCGGTCTTGGCAATATCGTTGTCAATAGTTTTGGGCAGGGTAATGATATTCATCCCGGCCTTTTTGAGACGTAGCGCGTTTTTCTGCGTGCCACCCCCGCCCAGACAGACCAGCGCATCCAGATGATGCCGCCGGTAGGTATCAACGATAGCATCTGTCATATCGTGGACTCTGCCCCCAATGGACATCCGGTGCGGCTTATCCCGACTGGTGCCGAGAATGGTCCCGCCGTCGGTCAGAATGCCCGAGAGCGCTTTTCTGTCTAACTCCAGGGTTTGATTCTGCACCAATCCGCGAAAACCGTTTTGAAAACCGATAATCCGGATGTCATAGGCTTCCAAACAAGCCTTGCCGACCGCGCGAATGGCCGCGTTGAGTCCGGGACAGTCTCCACCGCTGGTTAAAATGCCTACATATTGCGCCATACGATTGCGCCTATATTATGGTCTCTTCCTATTCGATGTCGAGAGCGGATCAAAAGCTCAGGGCATACAGAAGAATGCTTCGGACGGTAACCGACCGTGACGGCGAAAACAAGTTGGCCGCGGCATACAAACGCATCATGAGGAGGGCGAACGCATGCAAACAGAAGAAACCCGGACCTTAATCAAGACCTATTACGAAACACTACCGACTGGAGACCGGAAAAAGCTGGCGTCGCTGTTTACCGAAGACATTGTCTGGTATCCACCCCAGAGTGCACCGATTGGGGTGATTGAAGGTCCGGAGGCGGTGGCCGCCGAACTGGGCGGCGACACCCCCAAAAGAATATTCGATATGAAAACCTTCCGTCTGACCATCCACCGTATCCTCGCCGACGGAGACACCGCGGTGGTTCAGCACGCCATCTCTGCCAAGTCCAAAGACGGCGAGCAGTACGATAACGAATACTGCTGGGTGTATCAGTGTCGCGACGGCAAAATCGCCAAGATCGAAGAGTACGCGGATACGCTCAAGGCCGCCCGGATTTTTAAGTGGGTGTGAGTGAGGAAGCGCCAGACGCCAAGCCGGCAAACATGCGCCGGTAATGGCGATACCAGTCACTCTGAAAGACCTCATTCGGATCATACTGACGCTTAAGTTTCAGAAACGCTGAAAATTGCGGATAGCAGGCGTTTAGTTGCCCGCGAGTGGCCCACCGGTGGTAGGTCAGGAAGTAGCTCCCGCCCTGCTCAATGGCCCTCTCTATAATACGACGAAAGTCATTCGCCGCTTTCACTATCCCCTGGGGACTGTGGGGTATATGAAGGTTCATCACGATGCAGGCGTAAGACTCCTTCGCCCAGGGGAGGAAAGCCTCCGCATCCTTTTCAATGAGACGGATTGTGCCATAGATGACCTTGGCCTTGTCACGGCGAAAGTCAGAAGCAAGGGTGCCAAGGAAGGCGGCCAGTGCTGGCCGGGGAACATACACCTCGGTGATCATCTCAGTCCCAGGCCAGTGCGCACCGGTCCGTCGGTCAACCGCCTTGTGGTAGTCGTCAAGATATGTACTGAGTTGGTGCGTGTCGGACCAGTAGAGCTGGCCACTGGTAGAAAGATAGTACGACGAATAAATATCAAAGGCCCGGCTCGGGTCCGTATGTGCCAGGAAATTGAGTTTACGCCAGTTGTCTGGCTCTAAGCGCTTCTGCTCGGAAGCAATTGGGGTGGACGTCTCAACCGGCTGATAGCAAGAAAACACGCCTTTCTTCAGAAATCCGTCGGATTCTGGATCAATGGAGAACTGACAATCGCCGTAGAGATATCCGTCTGCGATGCGTTGCTCAAAGGCAGGGATGAGCTTGTCTATGTCGATGATCTCGACCACCCGTCGAAGCTTCCGGCGAGGCATCAAGCGCAGGGTGACACTTGCAATCGCGCCAAAGAGTCCATATCCCCCTATCGCAAGTGCGAACAGCTCACTGTTTTCAGAGCGGCTACACACTTTTACCTCTCCACTCGCATTCACGAGCCGAAAGGACTCAACATCGTCGATGATCGGTTTGAACGTCAGGCCGCGACCGTGAACATTTGCGCCTAGTGCCCCGCCCAGACAGAGCCGATCCGCGCCGGTCTGCTTCTGGATGATTCCCCACTGCTGCGTTTCTCCTGTCTGTATTGTGATCAAATGGTCGATCAACTCCGGCCACTGTATACCCGCCTCGACCTCGACCAATCCACGCGCGCTGTCGAAGGCGAGAACTCGATTCATTGAGCGGGTGTCGAGCAGCAGGGTATCAGCCCCGAACTGTTGGCCCCCCATGGCATGTCTCCCACCCGCGATACTGATTGTCCCGTCCGTCTGAACGCCCCGCTGCACGGCAGCCTGGAGGTCAGCCTGGCTCTCTGGCCTGACTATCTCGCTCACATAGGTCGGGTTCAGTTGCGAGTGGATATCGTTGACCAGCACAGAAGCATTAGCGCCAAGTTGCCGGGGGAATATGGCCGGGGCTATCATCAGACTGGCACTCGCCTGGGTCGCAACGGTCAGAAAGCGTCTCCGCGTCAGCATAGTAAGACCTCTATAGCTTCCATGGATAGACTGAATCTCCTCCCCAATTGTCCCCCCCTCCCGGAACCGATACAACTCCCCATAGTGCTGACATACGAGGAAAGTAAACAATGAGTGAGAGACCGTTTAGAGTGCTGGGAATTCAACAAATCGCTGTGGGTGGGCTGGATAAGAATCCGTTGCGGAAGTTCTGGGTCGATACCCTGGGGCTGAGCCTGAGCGGCAACTATCGCAGTGAGAACGAGAATGTAGATGAGGACATTGCGGTGATTGGCTCGGGACCACTCAAACTGGAAGTGGATTTAATGCAGCCTATCGACCCGGAGAAACGACCCAAGGTCCAGGACCCGCCGCTGAACCATATTGGCCTGTGGATCGATGACCTGCATGCGGCTGAGAAATGGCTGGCAGAGCAGGGCGTACGGTTCACGCCGGGTGGCATACGCAAGGGCGCGTCCGGCTATGATGTGTGTTTCATCCACCCCAAGGGCAATGCGGAGTTCCCGCTGTGTGGTGAGGGCGTGTTGATCGAGTTGGTACAGGCTCCGGCTGAAGTTATTGAAGCGTTGTCATAGGACGGAACCCACCCCGGCCTTTGGCCACCCCTCCTTGGAGGGGATTTTCTGGGAAATTAGGAAGGGCAACCACGGGGGGTTGCCCCTACATTATGCCTTCCCCAACTCCCGGATTCTTTACTTTCCGGGGACGCGGTACATGCGGATCGGATGGGGCGTGCGGTGGAATTCGGGCAGGTCGCGCCAGGGGCGGCCTGCGGTGATCCCGCCGTCTACGGCCAGGGCCTGACCTGTCACAAAACTCGAATCATCACTGGCCAGCCATAAGGCGGCCTTGGCGATCTCTTCAGGTTCACCGACCCGACCGAGCGGATGCAGGTGGGCCGCGCCTCTGCGCAGACCGGCAACCTGTTTGTCCGTTGGCGACGGTCGGCCAACGGCCAGGGGCGTCACAATCGCACCCGGACAGATGCAGTTCGCTCGAATATTGAACTCACCCAGTTCCAGGGCGACCGACTTGGTCAGATGAATCACCCCCGCCTTTGCCACACTGTAGAGGTGGGTCGCCATGCCGGCTTCTACGCCGGCCGCGCTGGAGGTGCTGATAATGCTGCCGGACTGCTGTTTTTTCATGATGGGCGCGGCGTGCTTGATGCCGAGAAACACACCTTTGAGCAGTACATCAAAGGTCATATCGTAGTCTTCCACACTGATACTCTCGATCGGCCCCAGCGCGCCGCCAAACCCGGCGTTATTGTAGATACAGTCCAACCGCCCCCAGCGTTCGACCGCGGCCTCAATGGCCGCTTTGACCGCGGCCTCCTGGGTCACGTTCACCTGAACAAAAGCGCCCTGGTCTCCCAGCTCGCGCGCCATCTCCTGGCCCTTGTCATCCTGCATATCAGCGACTACAACCCGGGCCCCTTCTGTGGCGAACAGGCGGACGGTTGCAGCTCCAATACCGCTGGCCCCACCCGTAATCAACGCGACTTTTCCATCCAGTTTGCCCATGTTTTCCTCCTTATTTGTTTTCTGCTCTATAGCCGGCTTCCGCTTGCGGCCGCTGCTCCGGAGAGAGTGAGAGCACGTAAAAGACTAGGTCCCACAGATCATTTGGCTCCAATACCTCTTCGTATGCCGCCATAGAAGAGCCGTCCATGCCGTTGGCGATGCGTCGATAGATATCGCTCGGCGTATGGCCGCCACGGAAACTCCATTTATGGGTTAAATCGCGGGGTATGATCGGATCGCCCTCCGCGGTTTTCAAGTCCTGACCCGAGCGTCCGTCCCCTCTACCCTCTGCTCCATGACAGCTCGGACAGCCGGAATCCACGTAGAGCGACGCACCTCGGGCGATGTGTTTCTTCGTCACCTGGGGCGGCGTCGAAACTGAAGTGGACGGAGGCTCTGACCCAGAGGCAAAACGCTGTGAGAACTGTTTGATATAAGCGACCACATCCTGCCGCTCCCGCTCACTGAGGATGGCCTCAAACGCCGGCATCCCACTCCCGGCCAGCCCCTTTGATACGGTTCGGAACAGGTCCGCGTTGGTTGGTGGACTCCCGGTGGGTGTTGAACGATACCGGAATGAGCCGCGCACGAAGTTACGCGGTCGCGGCAGCCAGCTCAGCGTAAGTATGCCCTGCCCATCACCAGCCTCGCCGTGACAGCCGCTACACTGACTGGTGTAGATGGCTTTGCCCCGAAGAGGAAACGTGTCCAGCATCTCTGTCTGATTGGAGGACACGTTTCCTCTTTGCTCCGGGGCTGACCCCTCAGCGGTCGTCTCAGGTCTTTCGCCAGGAGTCGCTGCCTTCGATTTATCGTACTCCTGAAAAAATTCAGCAATGGCGCAATCCGTCAGAAATAAGGCCAGGTCGCTCCGCAGGCGGTCTGCCAGATATATCGTTATGCGATCTTGTCCAAGGGCAATCGAGGCCGACCGTCCGTCCGAGGCAAGGTCGAGCAGCCGGGCATTGATCCGGGGCCGCGCCGGGCTTTTAGGTGCGGTGACGCTCTGGAAGAAGTCTTGCCAGGGACCTAGCGTCTGCGTATCCACGCCAGACAGGCGCTCGGCCAGATCAACGCCGAATATGCCGCCGCGAGAGGAAAAAAACTCCGGAAAGTCAGCATCTCGCCAGCGGCGTTCGGCAATCATATGTCCCAGCGCCTGTCCAAAAGGGAGAACCACATCCTTTTGCCAGAGCGTGTCTTTGGCCCAGCGAAAGAGAATGCCGGACGGCGCGTCTTCTCCCGGCCCTTGGCTCAGTCCGATGATCTGAAAGGTGTAGAGCTTTTTCGCTTTAGCCCATTCGAGAAACGCGGACCAGCGCGGACCGTCGGGCGCTAAGGTAAAAGCGTCAGACCGGAGAGCGGTAGTCGGATTATAGCTTGTGCGAATGGTGCCACATGTCTCCGCAGCCGGCGACGGAAGCGGAGCGAAACAGTGCCAGAGCAATACGAGCGTGGCAAGGCGCCGACCACATGTCCTCAGCATAGTTAAGGAGGGATTGGGGGTTACCGTAGGGGCAACCCCCTGTGGTTGCCCTGATCCCGAACCCCGAATCCCGAACCCCCAATTATAAATCGACTTTAATGCTCAACTCGCGCAACTGTTTGGTATCGACCCCGCCCGGCGCTTGCGTCATCAGGCACTGGGCGCGGGCCGTCTTGGGAAAGGCAATGACTTCACGCAGCGAATCCATACCGGCAAACAACATGGCCAGCCGGTCAAATCCCAGAGCAATCCCACCGTGGGGAGGAGCGCCATACGACAGGGCTTCTAGCAGAAACCCAAACTTCTCCTGGGCCTCAGCCTCACCGATGCCCAGCAGGCTGAAAATCTTTTGCTGCACGTCCTGGAGGTGAATTCTGATACTGCCACCACCCAATTCGACCCCGTTCAGCACAACATCGTAGGCAAACGCCCGTACCTTGCCTGGGTCGGTCTCAAGCAGGGCCATATCCTGATCGTTGGGCGCGGTAAACGGGTGATGCTTGGCCATATAGCGTCCCTCGTCCGCATCGTATTCGACCAGCGGAAAATCCGTCACCCACAGGAAACGCATGTCATCTTTGGCAATCAGCCCGAGTTTGTCGCCAAGATAGAGACGCAAGCGTGACAGCACCTCGCACGCTACCTGCTCCTGATCGGCCACCATGAGCAACAAGTCTTTTGGTTTGAGCCCGAGGGCGGCTTCAATTTCCTTTTTCCGGTCGTCACTCACGAATTTTGCTAACGGCGACTGCCATCCGTCCTCGGTCAGGCGAATCCAGGCCAGTCCTTTCGCCCCGAAATCCTGGGCCAGCGGAATCAAATCATCGAGTTCTTTGCGTGAGAACGGATCGTCCGACACAATCAGTCCGCGCACAACGCCCCCGTCGGCAACGATCTGGCGAAAGACCTTGATGTCGGTTTGGCTGAATAGCGCCGACAGCTCCTGGATTTCCAGGTCAAACCGAATGTCGGGTTTATCGTTCCCGAAGCGGGCCATGGCCTGGCTGTAGGGCATCCGGGGAAACGGGGTGGGGATGTCGATGCCTTTCACTTCCTTACACAACCGGACCATCATACCTTCAATAAGCTGGAACACATCGTCCGGTCGGACAAACGACATCTCAATGTCAATCTGGGTGAACTCGGGTTGACGGTCGGCCCGTAAGTCTTCATCCCGAAAGCAGCGCACGATCTGGAAGTATTTTTCCATCCCGCTCACCATCAGGAGTTGCTTGAAGAGCTGCGGCGACTGTGGCAGGGCAAAAAATCCGCCTGGAATGACCCGACTCGGAACAAGATAGTCGCGCGCGCCTTCCGGGGTACTCCGGGTCAGGACCGGGGTTTCAACCTCAAGAAACTCCTCACCGTCAAGATAATCACGGACCACTTTGGCCAGCCGATGCCGTAAGCGTAAGTTCTCGAACATCTTGGGCCGACGGAGATCAAGATAGCGATAGCGCAAGCGGGTGTTCTCTGCGGGCTCGGTGTCGGCATCAATCGGAAACGGCGGTGTCCGCGAGGCATTGAGCACTCGCAGCTCTTCCACAACGAGTTCGACTCCTCCGGTTGGGATATTCGGATTGATTGTCTCCTGCGAGCGCCGTTCCAGCCTTCCTCTTGCAGCCACCACATACTCCAGGCGCAGCTCTTTCGCCTGCGTATGGGCGGCGGGGCTGACTTGCGGGTTACAGACAATTTGGACCAAGCCGGAACGGTCGCGGACATCGACAAAGGTCACGCCGCCATGATCGCGCCGGGAATGCACCCAACCCATCACGGTCAGCGGCTGTCCGACTTGGGTCACACGGGGTTCCCCGCAATAGCAGCTTCGCTGCCAATCACCTAAAGACTCCACACCATCTCCCTTGTGTTGTTACCTGGCCGGGAACTATGCCGGCCAGGGTTATGATTATGCCCAGGATGCATGCTCATCTTGTGAGGGGCGGTAGTATGCCAGAGGGCGTTCGATCGATCAATGCTGAGGGGTAAAGAATGCTTCAAGTTGCCTCACTGCCTGCCGGGGTAATGCCGCGATCCCTCCGGCGGCTGCATTTTCCCGGACCCGTTCCAGGCGCGAGGTGGCGGGCAGCAGAATCGCGTCTTCGGATTTTGCCAGGAGGTAGGCGAGCAGCGCCTGCCCCGGAGTTGTTACCCCATAGGACTCTAGGAATGAGAGATCGTGCTGGTGCAAGACCTGAAGCAGTTGGGAGCGATGAAAGATCGGACACAGCGGCGTCATGATTAAGACACCCATATTGCACTGCTGGGCCAAGGGGAGGATGACGCGTTCGGCTTCTCGCTCTCCGATATTGTACGGAATCTGGATCGTATCAAAGATGCCGGTTTGCATGGCCGCCGTCATTTCCGGGAACATGCTGGTTCGATAGTCGGTAATACCCAGAAACCGAATGCGGCCCGCTGCCTTGTATTCTTCAAGGAGCGGAGCAACGGCGCGCCAGGCCGCCATATTATGCACCTGCATGAGGTCGATAACTTCGACCTGAAGTTTCTGAAAGGACACCTCGATGCGGCGCTGAGCGGAGGCACGATCCGTCGCCAGGACCTTGGTTGCGATAAGCACGTCCTCGCGTCGGCCTCGCAGCGCCCGGCCTAGCACGCTTTCCGCCTCACCATACATGGGCGCGGTGTCAAACAGATTCACCCCACAGGCCAGGGCTTCGGTCACCAGCCGTCCGACCTGCTCGATCGCCCGCTCTCCCTGCACATCGAACGCCTTCCACGTGCCCATGCTCACGGCGCTGACGCGCAGGCCGGTCCGGCCCAGGATGCGGTATTGCATCGTCATCCTCAGTGAAAAGCGCCTGACATCTGTTTAATACAACACCTCTGCGGCTGTGAGTTGGGAGATCTCTTCGTCGGTATATCCCAGCAGATCCTTCATCACATATGCGGTGTCCTGGCCCATGAGTGGAGCGGAGGAGCGGACGCCGTTTGGCGCGGCGGTGAGCCGCCACGGAATGCCGATATGGGTCTGCATCTCAACCTCGGCGTGCGGTAATCGGGCAAAAAAGCCACGCGCGTTCAAATGCGGGTCCTCACTCAGGTCTTTACTATTCATTGACGGAAAGGCAGCCACTCCCACGGCCTGGAGCGCTTCCGTTACCTCCCATTTCGTTCGCTCTTTGGTCCACTCCGTCAGGAGGCGCTCGAGTTCGTCTTCGTTGGCCTTGCGGCCTACCGCGGTGCGAAAGCGTGAGTCCTGACTGAGGTGGGTGTGGCCGATGGCCTGGCACAACGCCTGCCACTCTTTATCCGTCCCGCAGACGATGGTGACCCATTCATCCTGGTCGGCCTCCTGACCGGCACAGCGGAAGCAGTTATGCGGCGCCATCCACGCATCCCGATTGCCGCTGCGAGGCGGTTGGGTTGCATTCATGGCGTAGTCCATCCAGCCTTCCGCCAGTAATGCTGCCATGGTTTCCCATAAGGAGGCATCAATATGCTGCCCCTTGCCCGTCCGTTTTCGCGCGGTCACGGCCGCAGTAATGGCTACGGCGGCGTTCAGACCGCCGTTCGGGTCGCCGTACGAAATACCGACTTCCTGGGGACCGCTTCCGGGATAGCCAGTCAGCGAAGACAGGCCGGTCAACGGTACGATGGCCGGACCGTAGCCCATATAGTTTTTCTGTGGTCCGCTATGTCCATAGCCGGAGATGGAGGCCATGATCAGCGCCGGATTCCGTTTTGCCAGCTCCTCATAGCCCAGACCCAAACGCTCCATCACTCCGGTTGCAAAGTTCTCCACCACAATGTCGGATTTCTCGATCAAGGCGGTGACTATGGGAATGGCTTCCGGTTTGCTCAGGTTGAGCAGGGTACTCTTTTTGCCCTGATGCCATTGGTTGAAATAGCCCGAACGATTGAGACTTGGCTCCATGCCGCTTGGATAAATCGGAACGCGCCGTCCGAGGTCGGGACGCACCTGAGATTCAACCCGAATGACCTCTGCCCCCAGATGGGCCAGCTGTAAGGCGCAGTAGGGTCCGGCCCAGGCCCAACTGAAATCGACAACGCGCAGACCTTCCAGGGGAAGGCCGGTGTTGGGGGTTGGGGGTTGGGGAGACGGAGTCGGGGGGGCTGATTCGCGCAGAACATCGTCATTATGCTCGCCCAGCAGGGGAGCCGGGCGGCGAATGTCCCACCACGGCTCTTTGAGCTGGTAGGGCGGGCCCAGATGGGTCAGTGTCCCGGCCTTCGGGTGGGTCACGTCAACAAAAAAATTGCGGGCTTTGAGCTGTTCCTGTTGGGCCATGGTTTCCATGGACAATACAGGGGCAAAACAGATCCGACGCTCCTGGCCGGCCTCGAAGAGGTCCTGGACTGTCCAGCCCTGCATCCACTCGTCGAGATAGGTCTTGAGCACGTCCCAATTCTCGGCGCGGACAAAGGGGTCTTTGAATATTTCCCAACTCGCCCACTCTGGATTCCCCATGAGATCAACCAGGCGCTCCCATTGATCCTGCTCCACCGTCACCACAAAGATCAGGCCGTCCTGACACTGATACATACCCCAGGGATAGATCAGGCGGCGGCCCAGCCGAGACGCCACCTGACCCATATAGGAGTAGTAGACAAAGTTTTGTTCCAGGAAGGAGGCGACAAACTCCTGAATCGAAAGATCGATATGCTCACCTTGGCCGGTTTCGTAGGCTTTGCCATAGGCGGCCAGACTCGTCATAGCCGCAGCCAGTCCGCCCTGAAAGTCGGCCTGGTGGCCGGCAGCCTTGAGCGGAGGCAAGTCCGGCCAGTCTGAGGCTCCAGGGCTCAGCCAGGCCCAGCCGCCCCCGTGGGCTAGGTTCAGCTCATAGGCTCTATAATCTTTATACGGGCCGGTCAGCCCAAACGGGGTGATCGAGCACATCACCAAGCTGGGATTCGCCTGCTGAAATGTCGAGTAGGAGAGGCCGAGCTCGGCCATAGCCGGCGGAGCATAATTGTGAATGAGCACATCGGTCTGCGCAATCAGGGTGCGCAGACGTTCAGCATCCTGGCGGATATCGAGGGTCACGCCGCGCTTATTGGTATTCAGATACAAAAAGAGGCCACTCTGCTCCGGGTCGGGCTGCCCTTGAGGAAAGGGGCCTCGGGTTCGCGCCAAGTCACCACCCGGTTCTTCGACTTTGATCACATCGGCGCCAAGGTCTGCCAGCAGCTTTGTGGCATACGCCGCAGACACCATATTGCCGAGTTCCAATACGCGAACACCTTCCAAGCCGTGCATAACAGGTCCTCCTTCCGTGAAGAGTAAACGTGTCCTCCAAAGAGACAAAAAGCCGGACACGTTTACTCTTTGTACCCCGTAGCGGGCCTATCAAGGCGGTGACAGCGCGTCAACGCTACTCTGCTGCTTCCGTGCTTCCCGCTGCCCAATTGAGGCGAATATCCCAGGTATAGATTTTGTCCGGGGGGAGTGTCGGGGCGGTAAAGTCGGGGTCACTCTCCCCTGAGATGTGAGAAATCGTGAAATATTTCACACGACATTTTCGTGATTTCCCAAGAAAGTCAAACAAAATAAGATAGTTAGGAGGATTTCACGAAAAATGAAAATTTCACGCGGTTTCAGGTTTATTTCACGTTTAAATGGCGCCTAATTTCTGATTATGGAACAGTGTTTGAGGGGTTTTTGGGCGGTTTCGTGGTCGGATGACCGGGGGTGTTTTGACGCGGCCTACATCCGGAACCAGACGCCTGCGGTGAGAACCGCCAAAAAACGATGAGCGTTTCCATATTTCATACAAGCTGAAATTTCACGCAAAATGAAATTTCAGTCTCGTACAGGCGAGCCGCAGGCGTAGCCCGACACGGCCGCTTGACTCGGACAGGCTGATTGTTATCGTTTCAACGGGCAGACCCGCTGGCGGCTGCTGGACGGCTATCGTCAGGTCCTTTCCGGGGTCATTTTTCCGTTGGGCTGGGTGCCCACAAGACCTACCGACAGCATCGACAGACCATAGACCGACTCCAGCGGGCCATTACCCAGACGCGCACCGTGCAGATGCGCTACTACACGGCCTCACGCGACCGGACCGGCCGGCGTGAGGTGGACCCCTACCACCTGTGGTATGCCGACGGCGGGCTGTATCTGATCGGGTACTGTCACCTGCGCCAGGGGGTGCGTATGTTTGCGGTGGACCGGATTCGCTCTCTGACGCCGACCAGTCGTCCCTGCCAGATGCCGCTCGATTTCGACCTGGACGCCTACGTGAAAGATGCCCTGGTCGTCATGCGCGGGACACCGATTGAGGTTGAACTGCTGTTCGACCAACCCACGAGTGCCTGGGTCAAAGGCCGTCAGTGGCACCCGAGCCAGCAGACCACGGAACAAAAAGACGGCCGCCCGGCCATGACGATTTGCGCCGCGGACACCCGCGAGTTGGTCGGCTGGGTGTTGCATTTCGGCAGCGGGGTGCGGGTCATCAGCCCGGAGTCGTTCAGAGATAAAGTCCGCGCGGAAGCCCGAAAAATTTGTGAGCAAGCGTGACCCCGGATGCCACTCCGGTATGCTGGAGCGTTTCACGCTTCCGTATAGCCACCCGTCATTCCTGCAAAAGAACGTCACCCTTGTGCAAACAGGAGCCGGAATCCAGCCCCTCAACCCCGGCCTCTGGATGCCGGATCACGTCCGGCATGACGAGCGCGGAACGACATGGCTACAGCTTGGTGTGAAACGCTCTAGCGCAAATCACGCTGCTGTGTAGCGCGTCTCTCTCCTCCTTGAGGAGTGTGGGCTGGAAGCCCGCATGGCGGCCAGGATGGCCGCCCTCCCAGGCGGGGAGCCCCCCTATCCCCTCCCTGGCCGTGTGGGGCAGGCCCGTATCCTTCCCGACGAGCGCGGACTGGCACGGCGACAACTGAGCGTGAAACGCGCTGGCACGCATTCATGGTCGTAGCGGTTTGAAATTGTTCTTCGCCGCTTCCGCCCCGTCCTTTCCCCCGTTCGCGCGGCGGCGGTGCGCGGGGCGCCCTGCTCGCGCCAGGAGCGCCCCGGCCGGTCGCCAGGGCGGAGCGGGGCCATTTTCCTATCATTTGATAGGGACAAGCGCTCGCCCGGTGTGGTAGGGAAACGGAACGTTCCGTGCAGGCGTCAGCGTCACACACGGGCGCCGAGAGCAGTCTTCGACGTTTTTCCTGGTCAACATTATGAGACACTACCAAAACGAGTGGCTGGCAACACAACTAACCAAACGGAAAGAAGAAAGGAGAATGTGTAATGAGTGCTGTAGAAGAGTTGAGAGTGCTAAACAAGCAATTCAACCAACTAGCAGGTAAGGAATATGAACCAGGCGCACCAGATTGGCAGGAGCGCGTGCAAGCCTGGAGGACCAAGTACGGAATCAAAGAGACATAATTATGAATTGTTTTGTAAACCATGCCGGAATTGCCTCGTTGGCGACGGCTACCGGCATGGCATCATCGAATGGTTGCGACGCCAGCACGGCCGACATAGCGCCGAGAAGGCCAGTCAGAACGGAATTGAGCGGTTCGGAGGGCGGCTCATGATAAGTAAGGTGCTGTGTATTATGGGAGTACTCCTGCCGACGTGGGTGTTTGCGCAGAGCAGTATGTATATCGAAGAAATCGAGCGGTATGTAGTCACGCCCTGCTTGCAGGCACGGATGCACGCGCCGGGCGGTCGCTCTTCTGATTTGCACGCATTGCTGGAGACATTCGTGATGTCGGCCCTGGATGAAACGAGAGAGCGGCTGCTTCCCCTGGTACGCGGAAAAAAGCGGGCGCAGCGTATGGTGCTGTACCGAGCAGCGCGGGATGTCTGTATCAAGGGCGGGTAGCATGGGGCAACTGTTCACCGCTGGAAAAGTCACACCCGACGGGCTCGTATTTTGTTGGGGGGTGGCCGTCCAATGGGCTATGTGGGTGAAAGGGACTAGGGACTGTCCTCATTTGAAGCCAAACCGCATAGTTTCACAGCGAACAGTCTCATTGAAGGAAATGCGGCTCTCACTTGGTTCGTCAAAGTATAGTATTCCCCTCATGTGGTCAGCCTTACCGGATGCGTCCGCTGCCGCACAGGACTCTGGGTTTATACGGACGGCGGGTATCAAACCGTGATGTGGAGTATAAAGGCAATAGTGGACACACTGATTTTGATGACAAGACCTTTCGAGAGTCTTTCAATGAAGCGCCTGATAATCTGTTAGAAACGGCAGTTACCGAGGAATAAAGAAGTTTACCATGAGCGATAGAGATTTCTCACAGATTCAAGCATTAGTAGACAGACCGACTGAGAGCCTCTCGATTGAGCTGAAGCGATGGATTGACCCTGACCAGCCAGAGGGTGCAGCAAAGATCGTGAAGACGGCCCTCGCCTTAAGAAACCATGGAGGTGGTTATCTCGTCATCGGATTTGATGACCACACTCACGAACCAGACCAAGAAAACGTTCCTCAAGATGTCAAGGTAGCCTTTCATATAGACAAAATTCAGGCTTTGATCTCTAAGTATGCTTCTGAACCGTTTGAGGTATCCGTAGAATTTCCAGAACGTGAAGGTCAACCCTATCCCGTAATCAGCATTCCTCCAGGGGTCAAAACTCCAGTGGCAGTGAAGGCTGATCTTCGGTCTGCAAGAGCACTCATAGGCATGCACGATGTCTACCTACGTTCTCTCAGCTCCAACAACACGCCAAGTACGACAAAAGCCACCTGGAAAGATTGGCCAGGCATCCTCGAAGTGTGTTTCGACAATCGTGAGGCTGATATTGGCCGTTTCCTGAGACGCCATATCGGTGGACTACCCCCGGAAGTCGTACAAGAATTCTTAGGATCGATAACCAGTGGTTTACAACCAGAAGTGACAATCAAGGATCGTCTACAAAGATATCTTCAAGAGAGTAGAGAACGGTACTCCACAGTTGTCGAGAAACAGGGAGCTCAACTGCCTTCTCATGGTGCATGGGAAGTCGGGTTATTATTCATTGGAGACGACATCCCCCTACACTCGGCAGATCAAGACTTTTTGAATCTGCTGAATTCCAGTAATCCTCGTTGCACTGGCTGGCCTATATGGGTCGACAGCAGAAACTTCGCTTCTGAAAACGCAAAACCATATCCCTTTGAAGACGCTTGGGAAGCTTCCATTGATATCAGAATCCCACACTGGCTCAATCATATTGATTTTATGAGACTAGACCCCACAGGCCAATTCTACCTTCGACGGGTATTCGATGAGGATATACGAGAGCAAAACCTGGAGCCGATAGAATATCTCGACTTCACTCCACCCATAAGGGGAGTAGCAGAAGCTATCGCTGTTGGGCTCGCTTTCGCAAAAGCGATGGGTTGCGGCCCAGAAAAAACCCAGCTTGTATTTGGTTTTCGATGGACAAAATTGCAAGGACGGCGACTTGCCTCTTTGGTGGAACCAGCGCGCTATATTCCACCTCAGGGGCCAGCCCGTCAAGATGAGGTTTTTGTCTTTGTCGAAGTCCCTCTTGAAACGCCCTTATCTGCGCTGGGAGAGTTCGTAAATCGAGCCGTTGAGCCTCTATTTCGAGTTTTTAACGGCTTTGTGCTGGGTAAGGACGTAGTAGAAGACCTGACCCGTCAGACCATTCAAGTCAGGTGATAGATAAGACGCTCCAACAAGATCACAACAGATGATATCGTTAGAGCCATCTAGCCTAGATGGCGCATAATTTCAGGAGGAGAGGAATGTCTGACCAGAATGAGCAGAAGAACAGCGATGATAAGCCGACCTTGCTAAAGGCGGTGGAACTCGTACTAGCCGATCCTGCGGAAATACGAAAAGAGGCTATTGCCCTTAAGCAGCAATATCAGAGACAATTCTCTGACTCCAATTCGGATGACGAAATCAACACTTTAGTGGCCAATCACATCATATCCAATTATTCCTACTATTCTGCTTTTGTTGGCGGCGCGACTGCACTGACAGGGGTGGTCCCTGGATTAGGAACAGTGATAGCAACTTTCGGCGGAGCAACTGCTGATGCTGCTTTATCAATGAAGTATCAGATTGAAATGACCATGGCTCTCGCCACGGTTTATGGCCATAACATCGAAATTGAGGAAGAGAAAAGACTTTGCTTTATCATAGCGGGTTTAGGAGCAATTAATGAAGCGGCGAAAGAAGGCGGCAAAGCTGTAGGGACCAAGGCTTTCGTCAAAATGACTCAGCAATACCTGAAAGGCGCAACATTACAGGCAGTCAAAGAAATCTTCAAAAAGGGACTTATATACCAAAGTCACATCCCAACCGGATGTCCTACTTCAAGAGGTGGCTAGAGATATCAACCTCGGTATATAATTCCCACCTGGTGTCACAACGCAATGCCCCCTTTCACGCTTCTTATTGCACTCTTTATTGTCGTGTGGCCGCATCAGGCCATCGCTGACCCTCTCCCCCAGCACGATGTCTTACCTGGCGAGAATCCGACCGTGTGCGGGTCCCGGTGTGAGGAGCCGAATGCGCCCTGTTCCTATCCGGGTGACGATGGGGCGATCCGCATCGAGACCGCACTGCATCAGGGCGGGGGCATCTGCGTGCGGGTCGAGAACGCAACCGATGTGGCTCTCTTTCACGGGATTCCGGGTGCACCGGGGCGGACCGACTTACGGGTGGAACGGCACGTCCGGGGTGGGCGGTGGCGGCGGGCTGCGCCGACCGTCCAATTAATGTTCACCCTCGCCTACCGGAGCCCATGGCTTCAGACCGTTGCGCCCCACAGCTATTTCCATCCCTCGCTGCTCCTGTACAACCACCGGGACCTGCCACCGGGGCGCTATCGGGTCTGTTTCCGGTTCTGGCAGGGGAATCGCATAGAGACCCAGATACGATGTGCACGGCCCTTTGCGGTGCCGTCCGGTTAAACTTGCCTTTTTTCGAGATATAGGTCGGTCATGTGACTTTCGTATGTAATTCCCTTTTTTATCCCCTCTCGGGACGTGTGATGCAGATGAGAACAGATCGGATACAGTCCCGCTTGCGCCTCCTGCCCGCCCCCCGCGTTCCTGCCGTGCAAGCGGGAGTCCAGGGCTGTGCGGGGAGCGCCGCCACCCCCGCGGGGTCGGACACGGGCCTGGTAGCCGACTGTGACACGTTGCTGGCGACCAAGGCCGCCCTGCCGGGAAATGTGTCGTTGAACTGGAGCACAGCCGTGGCTATCGCGCAGTGGGAGGGTGTTACGGTCAGCAGAGGGCGAGTGACGGAGGTGAGTCTGTATAAAAAATCGCTCTCCGGCGCGCTCCCCCCGGCTCTGGGCGACCTGACCAACCTGAAGGGTTTGGACCTACCCAGCAACCACCTGACGAGCCTGCCGAAGGAACTGGGCAATCTGACCAAGCTGGAGGTGTTGCGCCTGAGCGACAACCCCCTGACGAGCATTCCCAAGGAACTGGGCAAGCTGACCAACCTGGAGTATTTGGACCTGCACGACAATCAACTGACGCGCATTCCGAAGGAACTGGGCAGCCTGACCCACCTGGAGTGGTTGTCCCTGTTCGGCAACCAACTGACGAGCATTCCGAAGGAACTGGATTGGCTGCGGAACCAGGGGAGAGTGTTCCTGAGCGGCAACCCCCTGACCACCGACTAGCGCGTTGCACGCTACGTTGCAGCCGTGGCAGTCCGCGCGCGTCATGCCGGCCCCCGGATCAAAGCCGGCCCCTGTTTTCACAGGGGTGCCGTTCTTTCGCAGGAATGACGGGTGGCTGCGTGGAGTTTGTGGTCAAGGGTGGCAAGCGGTCGGATGGCGACAGGATTGATCGTGGCGTATTCAACGTCGTTTCTCCGTAAACTCTCGTCTGATTTCTGTCACGGTATCCCTGATCTCGGCTGGTAGGGGTTCAAGTTCTTCGCCCAACTCCGCCCGTACAGCGTGCCAGAGCGGCTCCATTGGCTCGGCCAGTCCGGCTTCCTCCATTATCCGCTTGACGCGCGGGCTGTGGCCGGCGGCGACGGCCCAAATCAACGACTCTGTTAAACCAGGCCATTCTTGTTTCTGGAAGTCATCACCGCCAAGGCGTAGCGCGTTTTCGATCTGGTCAAGCGCTTCTGTCCATTGCCCGCGATGAGCCAAGACATCGGAGAGCGTATGAAAAGCGCGCGGATTCTTCGGCGCCAGTTCCACTGCGCGGCGGGCGCACTCCTCGGCCTCCGACAGACGCGTGTCGTCATTCTGGTCAAGAATCGCTGTCGCCAGAACACACCAGGCTTCATCATACGTCGGTTCGATATCTATCGCCCTCCTGCAATTAGCTTCCGCTTCCTCGTGCCTTCCGAGCAGGTTCGACAACCGACTGCTAGCCGCCAGCCTCATGGCGACCACGCGGCGTGGTTCCAGCGGGTCGTCGGGACGGATATACTCCGAACTGCGTCGCACAATGGCACCTTCTTCTTCGTACCGTTTCAGTTCAAAAAGGAGAGTGGCTTTGCGACTGAGCGCACGGAAGGCCAGGTAGCGCAGTTCCTTTGGATCCTCCACGCGGACATACTCGGAAGCCCGTTCCCAAGCAGCGGCGGCTTCTTCATTTCGTTCCAGCTTGGCAAGAACGTCGCCCTGAGCCCAAAGCGTCTTGGCGGCCCATTGGCGTGGCTCCACAGGATCATCCGGACGGACGTACTCCGTAACACGTTGCCAAGCGGCGATAGCCTCTTCATGACGGTCCAGTTCGGCGAGAGCAGCGCCGTTGAGTTCGTATGCAAGGGCCGCCGCATTGCGAAATACCATCGAGTCGTCCGGGCGGATATACTCCGATACTTGATTGAGGCTGACGATAGCGTCTTCGTATCGCTTCAGTTGGAAAAAAGCGTTACCCTTGCCGAATAATGCGCCACCAGTCATGACGCGCCCATATGGCGGATCATCCTGACTGACATGTTCCAGAATACGATCAAAGGCGGGGATAGCTTCTTCGAAGCGTTTGTCCCCATCCAACGCGACGCCAAACACTAGCCAGGCAAATAGCCAGGTAGGATGATTGTCCGGGTGTGCTTCCGTAGCTTTCCGAAGGACCGCTTCCACATCCGTGGCTCGTCCAGCTTTGATCAGCGCGGAGATACTCTCAACAAAGCGGTTGAGCATCGCTTGATCTTGGCCTGCAAACTCCTCCTGAATTCTCTCAACAACAGGCGCGTTCGGACCGATGAGGTTCTTGGCAAGATCAAGCGCCTCGCGTTGCCAGTCCTCCCGTCCTTTGAAGTCCGTATCTCCAGCCACGTAGCCGGCCAGGATGGTGAGCAAATCGGACGCTTCTCCACCGCGTGAGCCGTTCGCTCGTAACGCCGACAGGGCCGCTGGATACATGGTCCGCATTCCGGATGGACCGAAAAGATCGTGCAGGAAGGCGACAAGCCGCTCCAAGCGGTCACGACCCAAACGCGAGAAACGCAGCAGATAGTAGATGTTGTAAAACCGGTCGCTGACTTCATAGCGTATCCGCTTTGCTCCCCGTAGCCGGACCTCCCTCGCATAGCCCTTCTCCATAAGTTGCTTGAGTTGGGCGCTGGCGTGCGAGGAGTTCAGATTCGCGCCGTCGGCAACCTCCCTCGCCAGCATCGGCTTCCATCCTTCCGCGAGACAGTGAAATACTTTGCGGGACTGAACCGGTAATTCCTCGATCCGGGCTTTGAAATACGGCGTCTGTTCGTCGATAAGCCGTTCCAGGTCTTCAAAGGCAGAGCCGAGCGGCGATTCGATCAATAGCCGACAGGCAAGAACCAGCAGACGCGGGTTGCCGCCCGTCAGTCGCCGCAGGGTCTCCAGCCGGCCGCTCTCACGACGCAGGGTTTCTGAAATTTCCGGCTTGTCTTCAAGGTTCGCAAGCGCCTCAAGTATCTGGAGAGTCTCTTCGTGCCCCAAACCCTCGAGAATGAAGAGCCGGAAAAACTCGTAAAGCGGTTTGCCGTAGCCTTGAATGGCTTCAAAGACAGTGTTAGCCGATCCGACCAGTAGGATATCGGGACGCTCGATCAGGTTCGCGCGTAGCGCGTGAACCTCACGCTCATCGGGTAACTGCTCGAAGACGGTATCGAGATTCTCGACGAACAGGATCAATCGTTTGCCGCTTGCCTGGCAAAAGTCCATAAGCGCTGCGAGTGCATACGCGGCAAGCCGCTCCGTGTTTCTTTCGTCCTGGGCGAGAGCGCCGGCTCTGTCCTCCCACTGAGAGTCACCGGCGGCACGGGTCAGATGGCGCAGGGCGGTAAGCCAGAAGTCCGCCAAGTTGCCGACACCGTAGCTTTCCTCATAGAACGGGACGGGTTGCCAGTGTGCGGCAAGGTCGGATGATTCTTCAACCGCGTGCAGAAACCGCAACCCCAGGGTGGTCTTTCCCATTCCGCGTGGGCCGATGAGCAGCATGTGCTGACACGGTCGCCCGCGCGGCTGTTCACGGATCAGGCGGATCATCTCCGCAAGGGTTTCTTTGCGAGCGACGAATGACGCCTTCAACTCGTCAGGGGTCAGTTGGGCCGGGTTGTAAAGACGCTGGCGGATCATGACGCGACACTCCCGTGGTATTTCCGCCACCATTCCCGCAAGAGATTCGAGCGGAATTTCAGCCGGCTGTCTTCATGTTTTACGTAACCGTCTGCCTCCAGATCGTGCAGCACTGACCGGAACATTTGCTCGTTTTGCTGCCGCAGGTCTTCGAGTTCCGCAAGATTCACACCATCCTCTCGCCGGCAGACGCGGCTCAGGATGTCGCGTGCCGCTTCGTGTTCGTTCTCGTCAAATGCAATTTCGAGGCGTCCTGCGTAATGGTCCAGATGGGCGGTGCCACTGGCTCCCGTCAACCGTTCCGTGAAACATCGTCCAATCACTTCCGGCGAAACGCGGGAAGATTCGTCTCTACAAGCATCGCGGAGCGCCGAAAAGAAGAGCTGCACGTGGTACGGAACGGGATCCCACAGCAGGTCCAGGATATGCGCGATAGCTCCTTCTTCGAGATGAAAGCCATAGTCACTGCCCAGCCCCTTCAGAAATTCGACGGCAGTTGGCCTATCCCAGGAGTCCAGACGGAACGGAGTGAGATCGTTAATCAATCCCGAAAGGCCAACACGCCGTAGGACCCCTTCGAGCCCGATCGATCCACCGACAAGTGTACGGACCCTGGTGCGTAATTCCGGCGCTTGGCGCCAGGACCGAAGCCGAGACAGCAGCAGTTCGGCGTTGCGTTGCCGCTCCTCAGCTTGCAGCATCTGCGAAAGGAGGAATGGCAGTTCATCAATGATGATCAGAAGATTCCCGCCGGTGTCCGGCAGGCTCGTCAGACGCGCCGCAAGTTGGTCCGCCGCGTGTTCCCACTCACGACCAATCGCCTGTTTGAGCTCGACATGCAATATGCCAGTATCGACACTGGCGGACAGGCGTTCAAAGACATCCTTGATAGCGTTCGAGAATGGAATCGCCTCGAAACGGCTTCGATATCGGGGCTCGGCTGCAAGAGCGGCTATAATCGTCGCTATGCAGTCCGCCGCGTCGTCCCCACTTTCAACATCCACGTAGATAACATCCCAATTCTCACGGGGTGCGCGGCGGAGTTCCAGCATCAAGCTGGTCTTGCCCACCCGCCTGGGGGCGAGCATCAGAATATGCTCGCCCTGTTCCAGCCTTTCCCAGAGACGGTCCAATTCATAATCTCTCCCATAGAGGTCGTCACCGACGACTGCCTGTCCAGTGATGTTACGCATATATGAATCCCCTGTGGAGATTTTAGTGTGAAACCACGATAGACAACAAAAATACTTTTGGCAATATAATTTTTGGCAAAATTTAATTTGTGGCTCTCTACCGCTGTCAAGTCTCTCCTACAGTTAGTTGACATACAAGGGAATAAGACGAAGCCGGAGGTAGAGCTTTTTTATCCCCTCTCGGGAGGGAAAGAGGAAACGTGTCCCGCATGTGTTTGGCTGTTGGAGAACACGTTTCCTCTTTGTGCCGCGTCAGCGGCGGGGTGGGTTTGCCCCGGCCTGACCGTCCCCCACATCTAGCGAGCGCTGCTTCCTGGGAATGGGCATCCCCCCCCCTGAGGAGATGAGGCACGGCGGGCGCGGATTCCATCAGGGCCCGGGAACCACGGTTCCCACT
>MPMI01000009.1 GCA_002238415.1 Desulfurellaceae bacterium bin18
CGCCACCCGATCGGCTACCACGCGCTCCCGGAGATCCATCGAATACGCTTGCATATGCCCCCCTGGCCCCTCGTAGCCTACCACGCCCCCCTCCCTATACGCTACACGACAGTGTAAAACGCTCTAGCGCCATTCACGATACGTTGTAGCCGTGCCAGTCCGCTCTCGGCTCGGGCTTTCGTAGGGTGCGCCCTGCGCACCAGGAGGCGGGTGCATGGGATGCACCCTACGGAAGGGAACGGCGGACTATACGGAATCGTAAATCGCTCTAGTGTATGTGCGGCACGATGTGCGAGGTAAAAAGATCGAGCGATCTTTGGCTTTCCTCCGGACTCAATGAGCCCCATGCGAACGAACCGACGAAATAATTGATCCTACTCTCCGCAACCAAGCGTTGGATTTGAGCGCGGACTTTGTCGACCGATCCGATCAGTATCGTTTCTCCCGCGAGGCAGGGGTCCCACGCGAAAAAATTGTCGTAGGCGTGATCATTGTTCTGATGCCACAGCTGCAGGATGGAGTGGTACCAATCATCGTACGCCGGCTTCGCCACCGCATACGCTTGTTCGTCGGTTTCCGCCACATAGATTTGACGCATTGCGCCCAGCTTCAGCTTGTCGGTGCTGCCATTGCCGCTGTCAGCGGCGACTTCTCGATATCGAGCCATGAGTTTCGTGATGAGCGCCGGTGGGCCGAGGCTCATGAAGTTCATTCCCTCACGCGCGGCAAATTCGACCCCGGCTTCACTGAACGATGGATACCAGAGCGGCGGATACGGGGCCTGGAACGGTTTGAGAGTCATTGGCACATCTCGAAATTCGAAATGTTTCCCGGTGTAATTCAGGACCTCGTCGCACATCCCCTTCCGGAATATCTCAAGGACTTCGGTGAAGATTTCCCGGGTCTTTTCCGGATCGACACTGTAGGTGGTGATTTCGTACGGCGACACGCCGCGGCTGATGCCGAGTTCCATGCGCCCGTTCGAGAGGTGGTCCAGCATGCAGACTTCCTCTATGAGGCGCAGTGGATGATACATCGGTAACAAATATGCCATGGGGCTGAAGCGGATATGCTTGGTCCTCTGCGCGAGCGCCGCGAAGAACACTGATGGAGAGGGCGCCATACCGAGCGGGGTCGAATGGTGTTCCGCCAGATGATAGCCGTAGAAACCAGCCTTGTCTGCCGATTCGATCAGTTTGAGACGCGACTCGTAAAGATCACCGACCGAATTCGGGCCGCGATCAACCCAGTCAAACATCCCGAATTCGAGTTTTGCCGACATTGCCGATCTCCTTTTCCGCCCAGGTCTTCATATCGTCTGCGAAGGGATCACTCGGTGTCCTCGCACGTCGACATGGTATCAGGCGGACTGCTGTTGGGCGTCCAACACCGCTTTGAAGTCCGCGGTGTGTAATGTCGCTGTCACGTTCAAATCGGCGTCGAGCATATCGAACAAGGCGTCGCTCTCGCCGCGCACGCTGTAGTACAAAACGCAGCCGTTGGGACCGCCGCCTTCATCATGGGCATCCCGCCCCGTGCCGAAGGTATACTGGCCCACCGGGCGCACCTCTCTGACACTCCCGTCGGGTTCATAAATCACATGATCCCCCTCAACGACAAAGGTATTGGTATCGGCGAGATGCCGATGTAACAAGACCTTTTCATTCGGGTCAAATTTGATCAGCAAGTCGACGCGGTTCCGGGCTTCATCGATGAAGAAGATCGAAACCAGCATGTGTTTGAAACCCTCGAGTTCACCCCACTGAATGTTCTGATCATCGAACTGACGAGGGGTCATTGGGGATGCAGCGGTTGTCATAGTGTATGCTCCTTCCATCTTAATTGACGTCTGACTGACCTTAGCTGGACGCAACAAACTCCACTAAAACCCGACACTCAATCGATTCGCGTGCGAGTGTGGAAACATCCGAGTCGGCGAGGCGAAAAGAGGTATGCGCGGTGTTTGGCGGACATTGTTCGGCGGTGTACGCCCCGAGTTCGGACGCAGAGTCGAACACCTTAAAAATTAACGCCTCGTTATGACGCATTTCGCTATAGTAGATCCAACGATGCTCGGGATTTCGCAGTACAGAGGCAGTTTCACCCACGCGGTCGGGATAAATATACTGACTGCTGAGGAAGTCCTCCGGACGAGCAGATTGGGCATCGAGTACTGCGAGTGGGTAATCCAAGACTGGGTAGTCCTTGCGGAAATGCCGCCAGACATTAAAGAGCCCAAACCGTCCGGACACGATTTCTTCCGCCTCGCGCTCCGTTAGTGGGGGTTTAGGCAAGGTCAGACTACCGCCCGCCGCTTTCGCTTGAGACAATAAGCGCACCCGATTTTTCGCCGAAGCACTCGTGTTGTCGTTGTGCGCCGTACTCGCATAGCCGCCGACGTTCTCGCCGTTGGTCTCTTTTTCCCTTTTGGCTTTTCGGACTCTTGAGCGAATCGTGTGGTCGAAAACAATCGCGCGTTTCACCGTATCGGCACCGCCGAGCGCTTCAGTGACGAGGTGACGAATTTCAGGGTAATACGTATGCACGATCTTCTCGGAGTCCAAGCCATCGTTCTGTAAATCGAGTGCAGTATCGAAATCCACGGCCAGACAATAGCCATTTCTCATTAACGAGGGGGACGGTGACAACGTCCGTCCGTCGTGCACCTCAACGCTAAACGGTTGTGATTCACCATTCTTGCGCCGTGTCACCCCGGCAGGCAGTTGTTTAAAACTATTGTCATACGCGTAGCGCTGGCTGCCATCCGCGTTCGGGATGGCATAATTGATCTGTGCTGTCGTCATCCTTGCGCCCCTCAAAAATGTATTCTCATCTTCATCTACCACAAGTCAGGACAAGAATCAGCGGTATCACCGCTTCAGCCTCAGCTTATGCCAGTGCTTCCAATAACGCCTTCGCCTTTCGACTTGTGACACACCCGCCAACCTGCTAAGGCCGTGGGCAAAAGGAGGATTCTCTTATGCTGGTTTCAACTCCCTTTACGGGTGGGTGCGCGTGTGGCGCGATTCGGTATGAATGTTCGGCTGAGCCTATGATGTCTCTCAATTGTCACTGTCGTGACTGCCAACGCGCCACGGGCGGCGCATACAATACCGTCGTTGGTGTTCCTGTCGCCGAGGTGCAGTTCACCCAAGGGAGTCCCCAATACTATGAGACGACTGGGGAGCGCGGGACCTCGGTCCGCCATGGCTTCTGTCCGACGTGTGGCTCTCCGCTGGCCGCCCTCCCGTCGGCGTATCCCGCCATGATGTCCCTCCGCGCCAGTAGCTTGGATGATCCTAGTTGGGTTCGGCCCGCCGCCGACATTTGGACGGCCAGTGCCCAACCGTGGGATACGATGAATCCCGCGATTCCGAAGTTTGAGGCCCAGCCGACAGAGGAGGAATTTCAGGCCATCCTGGCCCCACGGAATTAATCACTGCCCGTTCGGGTCGATTCGACGTCGGGATAGTCGCGCTACCACTCTCCCCTCGGTTCATCATCGCACCAATCATTATGACAACCCCTTCTCGGGTTTGGCATTGTCAGCGTAGACTTCGAATTTCTCCTCATCGAAAAATAGCGGCTGAACTATACCGCCAGCCTGGTCCAGAACCGCGTGGACTTCGGGCACGGCCAGCATGTTTTTCCACACGCAGTTCAGCGTTGGGAACTCACTAGGCAGGTCAATGCCTGCCAGCAGCGCGTTTCGTATCTGAGGGACGATGAAGCAGTCGGCGTAGGTGATCGAGTCGCCTACAGAGAATTTTCCTGCACACTGCGACATGATGTGTTCGATGGCACCGAATTCACGGCGGATGAAGTGCAGCCGTAGCGGATGCTCCGTCGGAGGCGCTTTGGTCATACCCCATTCGCCGATTGCCTGGATAATAAACGGGACATTCTGATACGGCTGAGTATCGGCGGCAATGATCCACATGATGCGGCGAACCTGCGCCCGTAGCCAGGGATCCGCAGGTAACATTGGCGGGCCGTCATGGTCGAGCCAGTCTTCGATCAGATCGATGATCGGACCCGATTGAGTCATCTTTCTTCCGTCCGGCAGCAACAGTACGGGTACGCGCCTCTCCGGGTTGAATGCCTTCAGATCCGTCGTACCCAGCCGCTCCGTTTCGGGATCGTTTTTCGGCATGGTGTAAACGGGGATACCACGGTCATCGGTGCCGAAACCCATACTCACCAGGGTTACTTGCGAAGACAGTACGCCACGACACTGTAAATACAGCGTCACTCGCATCGAGGCGCTGCTGGTGTGGTGGTAGTACAGGCGGAGTGGGCCGTCCGTCGGGAAACTGCGTTTGGCCATGAAGTTCCTCAGCAGTATTACGATGCCCAAGGACAGTACATTATTATCCCCGGAGTGAGCGAAAGAACGTCCGTATGTCCGCAGTAAGCGCCTGTGGTTCTTCCATCGGCGCAAAGTGCCCGCCAGGTTTCATCATCGTCCAATGTTGAAGGTTGTAATAACGCTCGGCCCAGCTCCGTGGCATGAAGAACGCCTCTTCTGAAAACACGCCAACCCCGGCTGGAGCCTCGACCACCGGGGTCCGATCATGCGCTGGCTGCCACTGGTTGTGTGTACACTCATAGTAGTAGCGTGCCGAGGTTCCATACGACTGGGTGAACCAGTAGATACTGATCCCCGTCAGCAGGTCATCTTTGCTGAAGCGGCTCTCGACATTGCCGCCGCAATCGCTCCAACTGCGGCGTTTCTCCAGGATCCAGGCGCATAACCCGGCGGGCGAGTCGTTCATTGCGTAGGCAATAGTCTGGGGTCTCGTCGATTGAATGGCCGAATAGCCACTTCCGTCCGTGAAAAAATCCTGGTTTCGTTCGTACCAACTGGCTTCATCTGCGGAAAACTCCGATTCTTCGGGTAATGTGCTGAGTGGCGCGTTGAAGAGCGTGAGCGGCGCCATCAAAAGTAGGTACACGCCGATCATGTGCTCGGCGTATTTATGTCCCAGTTGGGCGGTTGTGAGCGACCCCCAGTCTCCTCCGCCGCCGGCAAATTTGTCGTAACCCAGCACCTCGCGCATGAGTGAGACCCACAGATCAGCAGAGCGCCAGAAATTGAACCCGGTCATCGTAAGTGGTGTCGAAAAACCAAAGCCTGGCAGGGACGGCACGACGACATCAAATGAATCTGCTGGATCGCCACCGTAGGCCGCGGGATCAGTGAGCGGACCGATAACTTTGTGCCAATCCCAGAACGTCCAGGGCCAGCCATGGCTTAATATCAGCGGCGTCGGGTTCGGGCCCTTGCCTTTTTCATAGATGAAGTGGATAGGAACGCCGTCAATCGTCGTTTTGTAGTTCGAAAACTGGTTGATCGCAGCTTCTTGTGTGCGCCAGTCGAAATCTGTCGCCCAATAGTCCAATAGTTCCTGCAAATAGGCCCCATTCGTGCCGAAGCGCCAATCATCGTTCGCGAACTCCGGCGCCAGTCGAGTCCGTTGCAGACGCTCGCGAAGATCTACGAGAGCCGTTTCCGGAATGTCGACCGTGAAAGGTTCGTACGTCGTCAATTTGTCCCTCTAAGATGCAGTGAATACCTCGAACCGGAACATCAACCCAGCGCGGGCGAGTAGGGGCCGCGTATTGGCAACCGGACTCACCCGCCGGATAAAAGATTGCTACGTCCCTGATCTCCCCGACGCAGCGGGAAGAGCGCTGCGTCGGGTTGTCTGCTTAGAAGAAGATATAGGAGCGAACCACCACGTTTTTGCGGCAGGGCGCGTCCTCGGGCGCGGTTGGGTCGACGCAGGCGGAGTGGAATGACCAGCGCGAAACCGAACCGTCGGTCACGGAGTCATAACACTTGAGCATCGACACCTCGGTCGACGTCTGCTGCGGAAGCCAGTACCACTCGTGGTTGGGGCGGTAGGTGAAACGGGTCGTCTCGCCCACCCGGTCGTCGTAGATGCGGTAGTTGGTAATATACGGCTGATCGGCGAAAGACGGCCAGGCGCACAGCACGAAGGGGTTCTGACGCACGGTCTCCATCGGCTTGGCGAGGTTGATCGACATGAACCGCCGCGACATCTTGGCGTCCGCCTCTGCCTCGGTGTAGTGCTGCTGGCGCCCGAAGTTGCGCAGGTTCTTGGTGAGCAGCTCACGGCAGCGCACGCGGCCACTGTTGTCGTTCAGGTCGTTATGGACGATGTTGGCGTAGAAGGTGTTGACCCCCGGATTCTTGTTGTCCTGATCTTCCTTGACAGGGCCCTTGTAATCCTTGTCAAACACGTCGTGGTTGTACACCAGCGCATCCGTCGCACCGGGGAAGAAATCGAGCAGGAGTTTCTCGATCTCCGGGTAGAACACGCGCTCGACCTCGGTGGCGTCGTAGAAATTCTGGCACTTCGATTCGCAGTGGGCGAGCGAGACGCCGAGTTTGTCCATGCACTCGGGGCTGGTGGGCGAAAGACCGGGGTAGTACTCCGCCATGCGGCGCGCATCGCGCAGGATCTGCGGGAAATAGAGACCTCGTCGCCCGATCTCCTGCTCTTCCTTGCGAAACATCTTTACCATGTCCGCGCGCGCCGGGTCCCGCCAGATGGCGTTGGACGAAACGACCGAATAGGACGGCTGCTCGTGGACCGTGTAGCGCAGCGGCAGTGCGACGCCGCCTTCCGGGGCTTCGATGTTGTTCGCCCGAATATAGTCCAGGCACTCGTCGTAGCTCCGAAAGCCGCGGCCCCACCTGGTCTCGATCGGGCCGGGCGGGGCGTTCTCGATCATGTCGATGACCGCTTGCCCTTCTCCCTCGGCAACCTGGCGGAGCGCCGCCTCCATCGCTGCAGCAGTTCCCGCATCCCCGTCCTGATCGAACGACATGTAGGACAAACCACCGTTCGCCGCGATGGGTGCTGGCTGTCCGACGGTGAGTTGCAGAGACGGCACATACGCCGACGAATCTCTCTCCGTAACCCCCACAATATTGTTCCCGATGGTATTGAGCCCCATAACATGCCCTCCAGTTAAAGATGGCCAATCGTGTCACACCGGATTTGTCTTGGCAAGAGCCTATATTGCCCGGTCACACGAACATCATTGTTTGGTGAGCGTTGGCCATCGTGGCCTCCGAGGCTCGAGCCTCGGAGGCGATAAAGCTTAGTCCAAGGCGTAGATCGTGCCCGTGAGCGACCGTGTTGCCAGATCCCACGCTTCCACGAAGAAAAGGCACTTCCCGTCTGCGGCCATGTTGATCGCCTTCACTTCCCACTGGCGGTGCCCACTCTTGCGCCACACCCCCGTGACGACCTGGGGCACCACGCTGCCATCCGGGCGAAAATCCTGGACCCGGCCCGTCAGTGGGCCCGTTTCCCCCGCCGGGTCCACCGCCGGGCCGAACGTTGCCGTATACAGGTACGTGCCGAACGGTCCGGCTTCTCCCTCGGCATTAAGAACGGAGCCTGTCTCCGTCAGCGTCACTGACGTAACTTTCCCTGTGTAGTCCGAAATCTTCTCCCCAATTGGACTCATCGCTCTGCTCCTTTCCTCTGCCGGTCGTCCCAGGTTCAGCCTGCGGCCCCTCTGCTGGCTCTCCTCAGGAGGTTTTCCTCCTTATACCCTCATAGAGTCGTGTCTTTGCAAGCTACCGCAAATTGTACCCTTATTTCGTCGGTTCGTTCGCATGGGGCTCATTGAGTCCGGAGGAAAGCCAAAGATCGCTTAATCTGTTTACCTCTTGGCAATCCGCTCGCTGCTGCGAATGGATCATCTGGCCGCCGGTGAGACCGGAGGAGTCAGTCGATGTTGCAGGCGAGATTGGGCTGGTATAGAGACGAACAAAAGGAGTACCCCTCATGGAGATCGTTCCTAGCGAGGCAACACTTGGGGCAAGTATCTACGGTGTGAATCTGCGTCAGCTCGATGATCGAACCGGCAAGCGGATCATTGAAGCTTGGCACGAATACGGCGTGCTCGCCTTTCCCGAACAACATCTCGATGATGAGGCTCACATCACCTTCAGTCGTTGCTTTGGCCGTTTGGAACGTCTGCTCACCACGGCAATCGAGGGCACTAAGCCCGAGATATTCCGAGTTGCGAATGTCCGTCCTGACGGCACCCTCGACTCCGCAGGAGGCCCCTATGATACGTTAAATCGGGGCAACCAGCAGTGACACTCCGACAGCTCATACAAACGGATTACCTCAAAGGCTTCAGCTCTACGAGCCCATACCTTGCCCTTGTCGGGAGGAGAAACCCAGTTCGCCGATATGCGGTCGGCGTACGACGCGCTCGACACCGCACGTAAAGACTGGTTAGCAGACAAGCTGGTTGTGCACGACTTTGCGTACAGCCACGGTAAATCTGCCGATTTAACGACCGACGCCGAACGAGTAGCCCTGCCGCCTGTCGTGCATCCGGTCGTCCGCATCCATGAAGAGACGGGCAGAAAGTCGCTCTTTGTCGGCCGGCATGCCAGCCACATTGTGGGAGAAGATGTTGAACGCAGTCGTTCACTGCTGCGTGAACTGACGGAAAGCGCGTGTCAGCCGCCGCGTATTTTTACACACCGGTGGCAGGTCGGTGACCTGGTGATCTGGGATAACCGCTGCGTCCTGCATCGCGGTCGTCCATGGCCCACTGATGAGCCAAGAATTCTCTTTCGGACGACAGTTGCTTGCGATGACCCGGACAATGAGTGGCAGCTGAGCCGATAACGTCAGGAGTTCGTCGCACGGCAAGCGCGCTATCGCCCTCCATACCTTCCTCTATGCCTGGGCGTGGTTGCCAAACCCTGCGTGTCTGCTTTTGTGTAGTGGACCGCGAGGCTTGCCGACCTTGCTGCGCCGCTTGCTGACCGGCTATGCGCTCACCTTCAATCGCCCCCATCGATACCGGTCTGGTCAGCCACGGCGCTCCTCTGGCGCGCATGCACAACCCGGCACGCGATTATCGGCCGTGCGGCCTCCGCGCTGCGGCCCTGATCTCAGGGGACTCCCCACACTCCACCGCCAGCCCGAGTGCCACCGGCGCGTTACTGATTCTTATAGCCCTCATAGGCCCGCCGCACGACCGCTTCGGCTAGCGGCCTGCCACGGATAGAGAACGTTCGAGTGCCTACCCAGTAGCCATCGTCCTGCCATATCTCCTCGCTGGATACCCAATTATCCCAGAAGAAAGCCCCATTCAGGATGCCCGGATGCCGACCCATGGTATTCAAGAGTGCCTGGAACATGTTGGCCTGGGTTTCCCGCCCGTCATCCAGGCCGTTGCCATCCGCGTCGATGAACACGGGTGGCTGGAAGGACCCTGACGGGTTGCCTGGGTCTGCGGGCGCTTCCACCGTATCCAGCGCGCCATATTCGAGAAACACCATGGGTCGACCTGGGTTTCTCTCCGCCAGCGGAATGAGGTGCTGCTGAAATATCTGCTCATACCTCGCTTGGAGCTCTGCGACGCTCAAGACCCTGGTGGGAACAGCATCCGTCAGCGGGAAATAGGCACTGATGCCCACGATGTCGAGATCCAAATCTTCCCACAGATGGTTGGAACCTGGGCCGTAAAAGTCGGCAGCGATGATAGCGGAGTAGTGCATATCGTAGGTCAACAGGCCACTGTAGACGGCCCGGACCTGGGCGACCATGGATTGGAGCTCTTGGCCGAAATCATTGATCCAATACTCGCCCCCGGACCGCGTACGGAACAGCGAGTCGGTCTCCGTACCCAGGGAGTACAAGCGCACGCCTTCCTCTTCGGCGATACGGGCATAATGTACCGCTTGCTGCGTGTAGGTCCCCCAAAATTCGGCCACAAACCGCTGGTGGTCCGGGTGGTTGGGCCGCCACGGCCAGAATTCCGGTTGGATAGCACTGCCGTAGGGAACCCCGGTCTCGTGATAGCCTGGGTCGCCGAGTTGATCCCGGTGTACAGGCCGGGCGGCGGTGGCTGCCTCCGTGTCATCGATATTTAGGGTCAGATAGACATTGATCTCGTGGCTGCGGAATTCCCGGAGCAGTTGGCGGAGTACGTCGTCGGGAAAACTAATGTCAAACTCGGGTGCGGTCATCCGCTCAAGCGTGCTGTCCATGCTGTCGTCGTAATAGATGGAGAGGCCGAGACCGATCCAATTCACATGTAGGCTCTGGAGCCAGGCAATATAGTCGGGTGGGATGAGGGGACCAGTTCGCCCGGTCGCTTCCCAGTCTCCGATAACCAATTCGGTAGTGCCATAATTCCCTGACGCATGGAGGGCGCGCAGGGGGAACTCAAGAGAGGGGATAGGTCCAGGCGAAGGTGACTCCGGCACCAGCACCAGCCCTTGAGTCGTCTGATTCCACGCAAACCGCGCACTCTCCCCAGGGGCGGGAAAATCCGGAATGGTGCACTCGCCGCTCGCCCCCTCCACAAACGCCTCCCCCAGCGTGGTGACCGTGAACGTGCTGCGGGCAAACTCCACCGCGTTATCATAGACAACGGCCGTGTAAGTCCCATCCCCTCCCAGATTCCCCCAGTTCCAGATCGCCACGAAGCCGACAGCGGCACTGTCACAGGCCCCGGCGTCACGGACATCGGTCCGCTCGGTTCCGTACACCAAGGGAATCGGGTCCCAAGCGAGCATCATAGCCTCATCATAGATGTAGACGGTCAGCGGCCCGGTGGCTTCGCATTTCCAGCCCGAAATGACCCCCACGCCGGAATAGGTGAACCCACTACTCGGAATCCCCAGCACGGCAGAGTACGCCAGAGTCGGAGCAAGGACACATAAAGTAATGCAGAGACGAAGCAGGGCAGACATCAGATTTCTAGAATTCGTCTCATAAATAGGAAGTTTATCACTTGTGAGTCGTGTCTCCCTTGAAGTCCTTTAGGTTTCAATCTGAGCGTGCATGACGACCGGGGATTCCGCAGGCATCAGCGTCTTGGACCCTCAAAGGAGGACTTTCGTACCAAATACTGTCGCTTCTATCACCTATCAAATGATAGAAATCGACCCCAATGCGGCCGACGAAGCCGAGAGGACGGGAGAGGAGATGAGGCGTGGTAGCCGGCGGCACAGGCGTACAGGGAGGAGCGAGGGGAGGCGTCCCGTCTGGCCGCGTCCCTCCCTGTACGCCTGCTGGGAGGACGGGGGAGGACCGGGGGGCTCCGTCACCTTTTCTCGTAAAGACGCGCTCCCAGGTGAGCGAAGGGAGGGATGAGCGCCGAAGAGACCTTTTGCCAAGGGGACACAACCCACCTTTGCCCAGGATAGGCGGTCGGTAGAACACCTATACAGACGTTTATGAGATGGCTTCTAGACATACACGCAGAGTGAAAGGTTTCAGTGAAGATGATATCCGGGTGCTCGACTGAAGCCAGATAGCCTCTATAGTGTAGCATCCGTTTTCCCCGAGCATTTCTCACCTAGGGGAACAGGCGGACTTTGGGTCCGAGCTGTCGGGCCTGTTTGCCACACAGAAAGGCCAGAGCACGAATCAGATACCGACGGGTCTCGGGCGGTTCAATAATATCATCAACCCCAAATGCGGCCGCGGCTTCGTAGACCGATCCCTGGCTACTGTACTTGGCCTCCAGTTCAGCCTGCAACTGGTCTGGATCGCGCACTTCTTGCAGCTCTCGGCTGTGGACCGTATAGACGGCCGAGGTCGGACCAGTGCCGGTCACGATCGCGAGCGGCCAGGCAATTTGTAGATCGGGCGAATACGGGCTCCCGCGTCCACCCATGGCCCACATCGCCGCGCCATGCGCCTTGCGCAGAATGAGAGTGATCTTAGGGGTGCTTGCCCGCTCCACCGCATCAATCAGTGTACCGCCCCAGTAGAGCATATTGCTGGTCTCGGCCTGTTGGCCAATGAGAAAGCCTGGTTGGTCCTGCAGAAAAACGAGCGGAATGTGAAACGAGTCACAGACTGCAATAAAACGGCGGACCTTGGCCGCTGACGCCCAGTCCAGGGCCCCGGCCTGGTAGTCCGGCTGACTGGCCACAATCCCAACCACGAGCCCGTCAAGACGGGCGAGGCAGGTCATGACGCTTTGGCCGAAGTCTGGCTTGTAGGCAAAGGTCTGGCCGTGGTCAACAAGAGCGGCGATCACCCGGGCGACGTCGTACGGCTTGCGGAGACGAGTCGGGACGATATCGAGCAGTTCAGGGCACAGACGGTTGGGGTCATCGGTGGAGGGTTCGCGCGGAGGCAGCTCCCAGCAGTTTTGAGGCAGAAAGGTGAGAAAGGTCCGGATAGCGGCAATACACTCCTGCTCATTCGATGAGACCCGATCAACAAACCCGGTTGTCCGGGCGTGCATATCAGGGCCGGCTAGGCGGTCGATATCGACCTCTTCGCCAAGCCCGCCCCGGACCAGGGTCGGTCCGGACCAGCCGACAAAGCCGGAACCTTTGACCATCAGCGTAAAATCGGCGTACAGCCCATCAATGGGTGGCCGGCCAAAACAGGCACCCAGCATGGCGGCGACCTGAGGAATTCTCCCTACGCAATCGGTGACCTCTCGAAAGGCCGGCACTTGGGTCATCTGGCGGGCCTGCATCGAGTCCTGGAAGCGGATGGCAGAGCCTTCATAGAGACCAATGAAAGGATAGCCCTGTTCCAGGGCCAAGCGGCGCAGGCGAAAGCGTTTCGCAATATTTTTCAGGCTGGCCGCTCCTCCCACCAAGGTGCCGTCGTCAGCCACCACACATACATGGCGGCCGTGTATCGTGCCCCAGCCCGTTACCACTCCGTCGGCCGGGAGGTGCTGGGCGGGTTTCCCAGGTGTGTCCACGCTGCCTTCGGCCAGCAGTCCAATTTCGTGGAAGCTGTCCTCGTCTAGGAGTAAGGTCAGCCGTTCGCGGGCGGTCAGCTTCCCCCGCCTATGTGCCCGAGCGATGGCCTCGGGACCGCCCTGGCTCCGTGCTTCAGTCTTTCGGTGCCGGAGCTGTGCGAGATAATCGTCCCAACCTGGTGCTGGCATTCGTGTTTCCTATGTCTTAAAAAACAACGAATAGTGCCCTTGCGCCGCCGGCTTAGCCTACGGCCAGCGTACTGGGAGCGACAACCAGGACCAGTCCCAGACCGATCAGGCCAATGCCCGTGCCTTTCCCCAGTGCCACCCCGTAGGGAAGAATCTTCTCCATAAAAATAATCAGGGTCAAAACACCCATCCACACCAGGTTCATGGTGCCGACAACGAACAGCACGGCCATCAGACTCCAGCAACACCCCAGGCAGTAGGCGCCATGGTGAAGGCCCATCCGAAACGCTCCCCAATACCCGTCTCGCCAACTATTGAGCAGGAAGCCGAGAGGGGAGCGACATTTCGACAGGCATACGTATTTGAGCGGGCTGAGCTGATACAGGCCGGCGATGATAAGGGTCAGCCCACCGATAGCAGAGCCATACGTTCGCAAGCCAAGAAAAGTGTCGGGCAGGGACTGGATGGCAATGTCCCCAGCATAGGCCATCCCGCCAGTCAGGGTCCACAGTACGGCATACCCGGCGATAAAGAGCCAAGCCGGAGCAAAGGGGGCAGCCTGCTCTCGTTTTTGGCGCGTTACAGTGGCGAACAGCACGGCCGTTGGCGCTACGGACGGGAACATCATGGCCACCATCATGACACCCCAGAGGGCAATGTACAGGACTGCATTAGAGACCGAGAATGGCAGGCCCATAGTCATACTCATGGTCATCAGACCTAGCCCCATCCCGCCGGCCTGACGCACGGTGGCAATCCAGGCCAGAACGGACAGCAGCACGAGGGCGGTGACGATGATGGTCTTATCTCGTAAGGTCATAGCCAGCAGTCTCTTCCCTCACCTCAGCCCTTTTCCAACGGGGAAAGGGCAACCAGGTCGATATGGGTCGGGGGCTGAACGCAAGGTCCAGCCACGTGAAAACAGGCTAATTCTGCCAGCTAAACGGCGCAAAATGGCCGTTGGTATTACTGACGTCCCAGGCCAGGTTGTGGTCGGTGTAGCGATACGCGTTGGATTTGGCCAGCGACAGCTTGGGCGAAACCGGATGATTGGCGTTGGTTACCCATAGCGGCTCACTGCCGTCCCGACCGGTCAGTGCCTCAATGTCGATCTCCAGCACGTCCGGAATCGTCAGCCGCCGATTGTTGGCGTCCACTGTAAACGCAATGGGAGCGGTCTTGATCCCCAGAAAATTACTGATCAGCCCCGAGACCAGCTGCATGGGCCCACCCGCCTGACCGGAGAAAATATTGCTCAGCCCCTCTTGCTGGTCTGTGGAGGCCTTGTCGTCCACGTACAGGGCAGCAGTCCAGTTGCCGTCCCCCATCTTGCCCGGACCGGGAAAGGACACCACGAGCACGGCGTTCAGACCGCCGAGGCCCGTCTGGCCATAGCTCCCCTGATTCACATGAAACGCCAGGGCCGCGTCACACCGCCCACGAGGGGGCGGATTCTGGATCAAACAGGCACAGACCGTGTCGCAATTACACGATTCAAAATAATCACCCTCAATTTTCCATTTTTCGGCCATATGTCCCTCCTTTGCAGCAGTCAGTTCATCTTGTGGGTATTGACCATCTCTTGAGCCTAGGCTTCGATTGTTCCACTAGGGTATGGGCGCGGTCAAGCACTTGCGGACCTTTCCGTACGCGTCACAAGGAGGGACTCTCATGGCAGGCAGTATTAGTGCCCAAGATCTCAAAGCGCTCCTGGATAGCCAGGCGCTGTATGCGGTTATTGATGTCCGGGACTGGGGAGAATTTTCCCTGGGCCAGATTCCTGGCACCAACTGCATCCCGCGCGGATCATTAGAAAAATATATTTCGGTGTTAGTCCCTAAGACCGATATCCATACGGTTCTGTACTGCGATACCGGCCAACGCTCGACTCGGGCGGCCCTCAGCCTGGAAACCCTGGGCTATACCAATGTGTCGGTCCTGGACAGCGGTCTCACAGCTTGGACAGCGGCCGGCTATGAGACAATGCATGGCTGGAGTTTACGGGGCAAAATATATGGCGAGCGTCTCCAGGTCGAAGAGGACATCCCCGAGATGACGGCCGAAGAACTCCATGCGCGCCTTCAGCAAGGCGAACAGCTGTATATCTTTGATACCCGCACCGAGCCGGAATTCAAGGCTGCGCATTTGCCAGGCGCGTATTGCGCCCCAGGCGGGCAGTTAGCCCTGATCGCGCCTGAGGTGGTACCCGACAAGGGCCGGACGATTGTCACCAACTGTGCCGGCCGCACGCGCAGCTTGCTGGGAGCGCATACTTTACGGCGGATGGGTTTTACCGACGTCTACGCGCTGAAAGGTGGCACTGGGGCCTGGCGCATTGCCGGCTACACCGAGGAACTTGAGAAAGGCGACGGCGTCCCCGTGCCCCGACTTTCTGAGACTGGTATCTCAACGTGCAAACAGTTTGCCGAGCACGTTGCCACACAAGACAACATTTCCAGCATCACCCCTCAGGACTTGCACGCTCGGCAGGAAAAGGGCGAGTTACTCTACCTGCTCGATGTACGTTTGCTCGACGAGTATCGGGCCGGCCATATTCCCGGCACCCATTTTTGTCCCGCGACTCAGATTGCCCTCCTGGTCGAGAGTTTGGTCGGAGTGAAGAACGCACCGATTATCACCATGTGTGCCGGCCGCGCCCGGGCGATTCTCGCAGCGTCCGTACTCAAGGGAGCTGGCTATCCGAACGTGAGTGTCCTAGACGGCGGCACTACCGCCTGGAAAGCATCCGGGTTTGATCTTGAGACTGGCGACCCCCAAGAGATTGATTTTGGCCAGCCCGTGTGGATGGCGCGGCTGCTGCAGGGATTACCGGCTGGGGTAAAGCCCCTGGCCCTACCGATCCCTGGCTTGGCTGAAGCTCGTGCGCAGGCCGAACTCCTCACCCCGCAGGCCTTGCAGACTCAGCTCGATGCCGGCCAGCGGCCTGCGCTGCTCGACGTGCGGAGTCTGGGCGATTTCGCCACTGCGCATGTGCCGGGCGCACTCTGGCTCTCGCGGGGCAAGCTCGACCTCCAGATTGAACACGAAGTACCGGACAAAACGACCCTGGTGGTTCTGATGTGCCGCAAGGGGAATCTCTCGCCCTTATCCGTCCCCACCTTAAAAGCCATGGGCTATACACGCGTCGCAGTATTGCAGGGTGGATTTGACACCTGGCAGGCTGCCGGGCTGCCGACTGAGCAAGGCTTAGGCGATTTATCCAGCAATGCTGAATTAGAGCAGCTGGCGATTGAAGAAGTCGGTTTATTCGGTAGCGGTCCGTATGGATTTAGCCATGAACGGATGGCCAAATACCTGCGCGATGAGGAGGAGTTAGGCCAGAAATACCAGCGCAAGCGAGTCTAAACGTTACAGGGAATTTCGGATTACAGTTTCCGCTCCCTACTTCATCGTCGTTCCTATTAAGAAAGCCTCTAAGGCCGCAACGTCCCCATGACCTTGCGCAGGGCTTCGTCATATTCTTAGCTCGACCGTATGGTTGGCTTTTCAATGTCTCTTTGACTTTCAGAAGCCAGAGAGCCTATACTCCCTGTACGAATTCTCTAACAATTCGCTGACGAAAAGGAGGATGTCCCATGGCACACATGACAGCGTTTGATCCGCACAGGAAAACCGATTGGCACATTGATCCCGCAAACGTCGCGCTTCTCGTCATCGATATGGAGAACGACGTCCTGCTACCTGGAGCGCACAGCGAGGTACCGGCCGCTCGTGAGATCGTCCCAACCATCAATCGGCTGGCTCACACGTGCCGGCAAGCGGGAGTACCTGTCATTTGGATCAGGCATGTTGAACGGAAAGATGGCAGCGATGCCGGCCTGATGTGGGATTTTCTGCCGCCCATGATCGAAGGGACGACAGGGGTCGAGCTCTACGCCGAGCTTGACGTCCAGCCTGAAGATCATCAGGTCCAAAAGTGTCGCTGGAGCGCGCTCATTCCTGGCTCGTCTAACCTTGAGGGCCTCTTGCGAGGTCTCAAAAGGGAAAGTCTGATTATCACCGGGGTTGCTACTAATATCTGTTGTGAGTCCACCGCACGGGACGCTGCGATGCTGGACTATAAGGTGTTTTTTGTCAGCGACGCCAACGCCACCTATTCGCAACAGGCCCATGAGGCAAGCCTCGAAATTCTGCGTCTGGCCTTCTGCCGGGTTCTCGCGAGCGATGAAGTGATCGCTGAGCTCGAAGTGCCAGACAGCCTGCGGGCGACTGCCTAAATACGAGCGCTCGCCACAAGGGGAGGGGACTGATGCGTGTGCTGCTACTCGGAGGCGCGGGCACCCAAGGCTCTCGGATTGCCAAGCTTTTGGCCCAAGAAAACAGTATTACTGAACTTGTTGTCTCAGATTTGGACGGGGAGCGGGCCAAGCGGGTTGCTCAAGAGGTTGGGGCGAGCGCAGGTCTCGGTCTGGACATTCGTAATCATCCGGCCCTCTTGGCGGCCGCGCGCAACACGGATCTTATCGGTAACTTTGCCGGCCCGTATTCCGATACGGGTCTGTCCGGTATGAGCGCCGCTGTAGAGTCGGGAGTCCACTATGTCGATATCAATGATGATCTCAACGTAAGTGATCTGGCGGCTCAATATAGTGGAGAAGCTGAGCGGCGTGGCTGTACGCTCGTCCTGGGAATTGGAGGTTCCCCAGGACTGACGAACCTCTGGGCTCGAGCTGGGGCAGATAGGCTGGAGCGCGTAGATCGGATTGGTCTAAATTGGATTGCCAGCATCAGCGTTTTTGCCCGCGCCCTGTGGATCCATCGGATGGGTATGGCGAGCGCCTCTGTTCCTGTCTGTCGCGCTGGCCAGATCCAAGAGATCCAGGCCTGGACGGAGGAGGAAAGCTTAAATTTCCCCCCGCCGATCGGTCGGCAGACCGTACGAGTAGTAGGACATGGGGAGCCCTTGATGCTCCACGCCTCTCGCGCCCTGCTCAAGGAGCCGCAGGCAGTCGTGTGTAAGGGTGGGTATTGGGTGGAGGAGTTTAACTCACTCCTGACCTTTCTGCGGGACGCGCGTTTGTGCACCACAGAACCCTTGCAAGTTGGCGAGAGTCCTGTTGTCCCCTTTGATTTTATGGTGGAGTTTTTGACCTCGCGGTACTTTGTCGAGAGCCCACTATTCCAACGGATTACAGCGCTCGATGATGCCAAGGGGACTGGATTTGGGGTCGTTGTCTATGTCGAGGGAGAGAAGCACGGTGTCCGTACCCGCTGTACGTTTCGTGGGGCTTCAGCCGATCGAAACCTGATTATCACCGGACCAGCGGTCACTGCCATCATGCTCTTAGCCGATGGGACAATTACGCAGCGAGGGGTCCTTTTCCCTGAAGCCCTGCCTTCTGAACCGGTCTTGAACTACTTGAGGAAGCGTATGACATGGGAGGAGGAAATGGAAAGCCTGGAGGATACCCAGATATCTCCCACATAAGGACAACGGCCTATCTTTGTCCCTATCCCTGTTCTCAGCATAGAAGCTTCTGCACCCAATCAGGAGGAAAAGTCCAATACCCCTCGACCGCTTGCTACGATAACACCCGGTGACTCGCACTGACCTCGGCCACGGATAGCGCTGCCGATCACCTCCAGACCGGAGCCTCCGGGTCTCGTGGCGAAAAGGCGGTTTGCCCCTCGTCCAATCCAGGCTATGTTCGCGTCTCACTGATCGGCGTAGAAGAAACCCTACAGATGGACACATCGGCCCTGGAGTGATGTATGTCTAGCCCGCTGTTGTTTTCGGCGTTCGTCATGAACACGGCATCTCACATCCTGCATGGCGTGTGGCGCCGACCTGATGCGCGTCAGATCGAATTCAACTCCCTGGAGCTGTGGGTCAACCTGGCCCGAGAGCTGGAGGCGGGGCTATTTGACGTCATTTTCTTCGCAGACGTGGCGGGCTTGTATAACGATTTCAACGGTTCCTACCGCAAACACGTTGATGCGGGCTTACAGATTCCCAGCAACGATCCGTCGGTCATCTTGTCTGCCTTGGCGTACAACACCGAACACCTCGGGCTGGCTTTTACGAGCAATATCGTGCAGGAACACCCGTTCAATTTTGCACGGAAGATTTCGACGCTCGATCACGTCTCCAAGGGGCGCATTGCGTGGAATATTGTCACCAATGCGTTGGTCAATGCCGCCCGCAACTTTGGTCAAGCGCTGACACTGCACGATGAACGCTACGAGTGGGCCGGCGAATATGTTGACGTCACCTATAAGCTGTGGGAAGGCTCATGGGATGACGGCGCGCTGTTGCAGGATCGTGAATCGGGGATTCACGCTGACTTCGAGAAAATCCACCGTATCCATCATGTTGGAGAACGCTACTCAGTCGAAGGGCCGCATCTCGTCGCCCCTTCGCCGCAGCGCACGCCTCTGCTGTTTCAGGCTGGAGCGTCCGAAGCCGGGATGCGATTCGCAGCAGCCAACGCCGAGGCGCAGTTTCTGGTCGTCCCACGGCCTGAGGTTGCAGCCTCGATCGTCGAGACCATGAGGGGTCTGCTCAAACAGGCTGGTCGACGCCGCGAGGACGTCAAATTCTTCCAAGGTCTCTCGTTCGTGGTTGGCAGCACCGAGGCAGAGGCCGTACGAAAGAGCAAAGCACTTGATGAGATGATCGACGATGAGACGATGATCTGCCATCTGGGCGGCGGTATGGGCGTCGATCTGGGCGCGTACTCCCTGGACGACCCGGTCACCGACATTCAGGTAGAAGGCATCCGCAGCATACTCCCCTGGGTGCAGGCAGCGGTTGTGGGACGCGAGGCGACCGTGCGTGACATCGGCATGCTAACCGGCACGTCGAGCCGCGTCACTGGCACCCCCGAACAAATCGCGCAGCAACTCGCCGCGTGGCAGGAAGCCGGCATCGACGGTATCAATGTTATCAACGCTACTATCCCAGGCAGCTACACTGAGTTCATCGAACATGTGATGCCCGAGCTACGGAGGCGGGGGCTTGCCAAAGAGGCGTACACTCCCGGTACCCTGCGCCGAAAAATCTTCGGTGACGATAGGCTTCCACCGACCCACCCGGCGACGGCGTATCGTGGTGCCTTTCGGTAGAGGTTCAGTCAGATAGCGCCCTCTGTCTCGCTTGACTTCTCCGCGGAATGTCCGTGAAGTGTCTCAAGTGATAACGGTGAGGCGGGGCATCTGAAAATCGGTCCAAGGAGGGCGATTATGAGTCGTAACGGAACTATCAGTAACACAGCACTGCGGAAGCAGCTGAACCATCCCGTCATTGACGCCGACGGACACTGGCTTGAGTTTGGGCCGTTGGTCCAGGAACGGCTGCGAAAGATTGGTGGGAACGTGGCCGTGGAGGGGTTCTCATTACGCCCCGCGCTGGTCGACCAACAGCTCTCGATGTCTGTGGCCGAGAGGCGCAAGCGACGGATTGGGCAGCAGGGGTTCTGGGGATTTCCGACCAAGAATACGCGGGACCGCGCCACGGCGTTTATGCCGCAGTTGCTGTATGAACGCATGGAGGAACTCGGTTTCGATTTCTCGGTCATGTATCCGACTATAGGTCTGTCACTCCCTACGATTGCCGATGACGAGACGCGGCGGGTGACCTGCCGCGCATTCAATACGTTTAGCGCAGATTATTTCCGCAACTTCTCGGATCGTCTGACGCCGGTGGCCGTGATTCCGATGCACACGCCGGAAGAAGCCATTGCAGAGCTCGAACATGTGAAGCACCAACTGGGATTAAAGGTCGTCATGCTGGGCAGCATGATTCGACGTCAGATACCCGCTATTGCCGAGGAACATCCCACAGCCGCAAGCGTTGCCGCCTGGTATGATGTCCTCGGACTCGACAGCGAGTATGATTATGACCCCGTGTGGGCGAAGTGTGTCGAGTTGGGCTTCTCGCCGACCTTCCATTCCGGCAGCAAGGGCTATGGCCTACGCGTCTCGCCATCGAACTTTTGCTACAACCACATTGGCCATTTTGCCGCTGCCGGTGAAGCGGTGTGTAAAGCGCTCTTTTTGGGCGGTGTGACCCGCCGGTTTCCGACCCTGAAGTTTGGTTTTCTGGAAGGTGGCGTCGGCTGGGCGTGTCAGCTGTACGTTGACCTGATCGAGCACTGGGAGAAACGTCATGTGGAGGCCTTGGAGGAAGTCAAGCCAGAAAACCTCGATGTGGATTTGCTGCGGCAGTTGGCTGAATCGTACGGAAGTCAAGAAATCGTCGATGCATTAAAAGAGAGTGAATCTCCCCTGGACACGGTAACGCAGCCGTATGGTTCCGGGACGGGTGGTGTCGAGAATCTGGATGATTACGCCGCGTGCCAGATCGACAAGAAGCAGGACTTTCATGAGCTGTTTGCCAAGAATTTTTATTTCGGCTGTGAGGCGGATGACAAAATGAACGCCGTGGCTTTCAATCGGAAGAATCTTCCGCTCGGCTCGCAGCTGAACGCCTTATTCGGCTCGGACATTGGCCATTTCGACGTGACGGACATGGCTGGGGTCTTATCCGAAGCATACGAACTGGTTGAGGATGGCTTGATGGATGCAGACAAATTTCGTGACTTCGTGCTGACGAATCCTGTACATTTCTTGGCCGACGCCAACCCTGATTTCTTCAAAGGCACGCTGGTCGAGCAAGAGACCGCCGCCGTGCTCGCCGCAGGAACCCCCGCCGTGCAAGTGAATGGGGCGGCGACCAGTCCACTGTCCAAATAGGGGACCGGTTCAGGCCGGTTGCTTCAGGACCTGCGGTGTTGAGCCGTAGTGTTCCAAAAAGCCGGTAAACACGAGGGTTTCAGATATCAGAGTATCATTCCGGAAATCCTGACTGATACGCGCACGAGCGAACGAAAGGGATTGGTTTCACGAGAGAAAAGAGGCAGGGTTGCTGCCCCCCTTTGTAATAATTCCTGCGAGCCTCTCGTTCAGAAAACCAACCCCAAACCACTCCACATGCCGCCGGCTTCGCTAGCCCTTCGTGCAGATGTAGTAGTTATTCATCATATCCTGTTCGACATTCTTGATGGTGACCTGAGTAAAGCCGGCTTCGCTCAACAGCTCCTGAGCCTTGTGTCTGCCCCACATCGCGCCGAGACCCTCACCCCGGAGGGCCAATGAGACCGACATTCAATGCATGCACGAGATGCTATACAACATCGGCCCCAGGATGTGGTCGCGGTTCTCCTCCAAATGACTCGAGCTGTTCACATCCACCATCAAAAACGTGCCGTCGGGCCGCAAGGCCTGGGCAATGCCCTTGAGCACGGCGCGGGGATGCGCCTGGTCGTGGATGGAATCAAAGGCGGTGATGAAGTCGTAGCGGCTGACCTCGTCGAGCTCGGCCGCATCCTTGACGGCCAACTGGGTATTGGAGAGGCCCCACTCCTGCGCTTCCGCCCGGCCCGCAGCGACGCCTTCTTCCGAGAAGTCATAGCCTGTAAAGCGGCTCTGCGGAAACGCTTTCGCCATGAGATTGACCGCATGGCCACTTCCACATCCGACGTCGAGGACGTCAATGCCCGTGCGTAAACGCTCGACCAACTGGGAAACGAGGGGCAAGGTCGTGTCAACGAGAGACACATCGTGGACGGCTCCACTCACCTCGGCCATCAGCTGATGGAAGTCATTGAACGCTGAATACGGCACGCCGCCGCCGTTGCGAAAACTGTCCACGATGCCCTGCTGGACTCTTGCCACCATTGGCACCATTTGCAGCAGCGCCGCGAGGTTCTTCGGGCCGGCTGCTCGAGTGATGGCGGCGGCATGCTCAGGCGGGAGGCGGTAGGTTTTCCCGGCAGGGTCATAGTCCACAATCCGGCCGGTCACCATGGCTCCGAGCCACTCGCGCACGTAGCGTTCGTTTAAGGTACTCGCCGCCGCAATCTGCTCACTCGTCGAGGGGGCTAAGCCAGCCAGTGTGTCAAACAGGCCGACTTGGTGGCCGATGACTATCATCTGGGCCACGCTCGCGTCATTTAAAATGCCGAGCATCTTTTTGGAAAAGGCGTCGGCTTTTGCCCGGTCAAACTGTGGGTCTGCCATCTCTTCCTCCTTGTTTTTCTCTCCCTGGTTTTTTCACACCCTGTCCGGCGGACGCAAGGGTTCAGGAGGACGACCAACGGAGGTGGCGACTTGTGACTTCATCAATTCCCGCGCCTGCAACCAGTCGTTAAGCTAGACCGGACGTGAGAGGGTATCATTCAGCGATTGGCCACCTGCGTTCGTGGCTTCCAGCCGAGCCCGATATCGAATCGCGATACGCAGGAAGCTGGGGCCATATCTTCTCGTTTCATCAGTTTTGTCGAGCCTTGTTGTCACTGGCCGCCAATGATTGCGGGTGGAAACCGGTGATTCTGATCTGAGTCTGTGGTACGTAAAGGCATCCTATGATTACTGCTGGCTGTAAACCCACGATCGGAAGGATGGCAATTCATGAATGATCACATCGAGCCTTTTCGCATTGCGGCAACTGACGAGCAGCTCGGCGACCTGAAGCAGCGGCTGCGCAACACCCGGTGGCCCGAGCAGGAATGTGTGGACGACTGGACCCAGGGGATCCCGCTCAGTTATACGCAGGAGCTGTGCAAATACTGGCTCGAGCAGTACGACTGGCGGGCGCGAGAGGAGCAGCTCAATCGCTTTCCGCAGTTCCGGACCACGATCGACGGACTGGGGATTCATTTCATTCATGCTCGCTCACCGCATCCTGACGCAATGCCGCTGGTGATTTCGCACGGCTGGCCGGGATCGATCGTCGAGTTCCATAAAGTCATTGAGCCGCTGACAAATCCGACCGCGTTCGGGGGCGATGCTGCCGACGCATTTCACGTGGTTGCCCCGTCGCTGCCGGGCTACGGATTCTCCGATAAGCCGTCACGCACCGGATGGAAGGTGCAACGCATTGCACGCGCCTGGTCGCAGCTGATGCAGCGGCTCGGCTATACGCGCTACGCTGCCCAGGGCGGCGATTGGGGCGCGGTGGTGACGATGTACATCGGTGTGCAGGATCCAGACAATTGCCTCGGCATCCACATGAACCTCGTGCTGGCGATGCCCGATCCTACGATGGGCGATTTGACGGAACAGGAAAAATCGGCGCTCGAAAAAATGAAGTATTACAACGACTGGGACTCCGGCTATTCCAAGCAGCAAAGCACCCGGCCGCAAACGGTCGGGTATGGTCTGACCGATTCCCCCGCTGGACAAGCGGCCTGGATTATCGAGAAGTTCTGGTCGTGGATGGACTGCGATGGCCATCCAGAGAACGTTGTCACGCGCGATGAACTGCTCGACAACGTGATGCTGTATTGGTTGCCGGCGACCGCCACTTCTTCTGCACGACTGTATTGGGAGAGCTTCAACGAGGCATTCGCCCGGCAGGATCCGGTCAACGTTCCCGTCGGGTGCTCCATCTTCCCCAAGGAGATCTTTCACACCTCCAGACGCTTGGCCGAGAGGCGATTCGCGAATGTGGTGTACTTCAACGAACTCGACAAGGGTGGCCATTTCGCCGCGTTCGAACAACCCGAGTCGTATCTACGCGAGGTTCGCACCTGCTTCCGGGGGCTGAGATAAATCGCGGGGTGAATGAAAGAGCAGGGGACCGATCAAGTCGGTCCTCCTTTTCGCCCCTAGCGCGTATAGTGCAGCTTGAGCCCCGGGCGAGGCCAGTCCATAGCTACCAACTTGCCCTGACTGGTCAGCGTAATATAGGCCGTTTGCAGGTCGGGTCCGCCAAAGCAAATGTTCGTGGTGAGCGGATCGGGGGTAGGAAGATGTTCCACTGACACCCCGTCGGGCGAAATGACGCTAATACCGCCATTCATGAGGGTGGCGACACACACATTCCCCGCACTATCCACGGCCATGGAATCAAGCAGTTGGTAGCCGGGGAGGCCGACTAAGAGTTGTCCGCCTCCTGGTCCGGTCAGCAGACTCCCACCTCCGCCGCCCATCTGCGCGAATTCTCCTGGCCCCGCGAGATCCCATTGCCAGACCCGTCCCTCGAACGTCTGGGCGACATAGAGTGTGGTATCGTCCCGTGCGAGGCCAACCCCGTTAGGCCCGTCAATAGGGAAGACCATCTCTGTAATCTGTGAGCCGTCCGGCTTGGCGTAATACACGCCACAGCGGTCTTTCCGGGTCGCTTGAACTTTGCCAAAGTCGGTGAACCAGAACCCACCGGCGGCATCGAACACAATATCGTTCGGACCCCGGAGCTGACGGCCATTACACTCGGTATACAGCGTTTCGACTGTGCCACGCATGATATCAACGCGCTGAATACTGCCGCCCGTATAATCATCCGCAAGGCCATCTCCGGGCGTGAGTTTTCCATCGACTTCGATCAGTTTGAGGCCTCCGTTGTTGCACACATACATCATCCCGTCCGGACCGATTGCCGCGCCGTTTGCCGACCCGCCGAGCTCTGCAACAATGTCTTTCTTTCCATCTGGCTGCACCCGCACCAGCCTGCCGGTCTGGAGCTCGGTAACGATGATACTGCCATCGTCCATCGCAACCGGCCCTTCCGGATAGAGCAGTCCCGACGTGATTTCTCGTATTTCTGCCATGACGTGTTCCCCCTTATTGAACCAGGTTAGTGCAGACTTGGCATAATTTCTTTCGCAAACAGCTCCATCGACCGTTGGCTCTTGGCTGGGTCCAAACCCGGCAGATGCATGCCCATGACAATATGGGTCGTCCGTATTGTGCCGGTCATGGCTTCAATCTCACGGCTAACATCGTCAGGCGTACCGACCATTGGAGCGCCAATGAGCTGGTCCGCGACATTGCGCAGTTCTGCTGCTGGTGGGAGCTGCGCAAATTTTTCTGCGCCGGCAAAGTCCTTGGCCTCAGCCAGCCAACGGCCGTACCAGGTCAACATATAGTGCAGATGCTCTTGGACATTGTCCCAGGCTTCGTCTCGCGTCGGGGCAACATGTGCCCAACGGAGTTGAGCGGCGTGAAAGTCTTTGGGATCACGTCCGTGGGTGCGCAGCGCAGTGTCATAGGTCTCCTGGGCAACGGCGTCATTGGTGCCCAGGAAGTGGCAGCCCATCCTGGCGGCGCGTTCGACGGCTTTTGGTTGTCCCGCTCCGATCCACAGAGGTGGGTGCGGAGTCTGCGCGGGTTTGGGGACCAAGCTGATGTTCTTGAGATGGTAGTGCTTGCCTTCATACGAGAACGGATCTTGGGTCCACATGCCGCGGATGACTTCAATGCCTTCTTCTAACAGGGACGCCCGTTGTTTGCGGGGAATGCCATAGCCTTCGAACTCGGACGGCGAATAGCCCTGTCCAAAACCCATATCGAAGCGACCATTGGAAATGATATCGACGGTTGCGGCATCTTCTCCCACGCGCACCGCATTGTGCAACGGCAACAGCAGCAGAAACGTCCCAATCCGGACCCGACTGGTCATGGTCGCCACGGCGCTGGCAATCGGCAGGAGAGACGGCGAGTAGCCATCTTCAGCAAAGTGATGTTCGGTCAACCAAACGGTGTCGTAGCCGAGTTCTTCGGCTATCTGGGTTTGTTTGAGTTGCTCGGCATAAAACTGTGGCCACGGTGTGCGCCACTGGGGCGGATTGCGAAACGGAAATAATAAGCCTACGTCCATGTTATCCTCCTTGATTGGACATTATCCTTCTCAACAGTGCGATAAGATGTTCGCCTGCGGTGGCACGCTCTCCCAGAATCTTTTATGCAGTCGCATCTCGTTAACCGCTTCGCCAAAGTGAATATCACAACCGAAGAAATCTGCGTATGGCGTCTGCATGAGTGGTCCAAGCCCATAGGCGGGCCTCACCGGGGTCGACATGATATTGCCAAACAGATATTCGGGTTCACTCCTGGTATAGATGCGGGCTCGACCCTGACCGCTCGCATCTTTTGTCATCCCGCCCCCTGCCTACGCTCTGTTGCGAAATATCAAGTAATTTACGTGGTTTATCATTTAGGCACAGCACAATAGACGAAGGAGATCGTAATGGCCGTACGCATTGAAAAAAATGGCGCAGTGACGACCGTGATTCACAGCCGCTTCGAGGCGCGCAACGCAATGGACCCCGACAGTGCGGATGCGTTAGTGGAGGCTTTCGAGCGTTTCGAGGCCGATCCGGACGCCAGCGTGGCCGTGCTCTGGGGTGAAGGCGGCGCGTTCTGCGCCGGTTGGGACCTGAAATATGCGAGTTCGCTCCAAGGGAGTACAAAAGCGCTGCGCGAGCTCGACATTCCAAAAGAAGGTGGCAAGCCGCCGCGGGGCGCCATGGGGCCGACCCGGCTTGAATTGTCGAAACCGGTGATTGCTGCGGTGGCGGGCCCAGCCGTCGCGGGTGGCTTCGAGCTGGCGTTGTGGTGCGATCTCCGGGTGATGGAGCAGAGTGCCTACTTTGGTGTCTACTGCCGGCGCTGGGGGGTGCCGTTGATCGACGGTGGAACCGTCCGCCTGCCGCGCCTGGTCGGACAGGGCCGCGCGCTCGAAATCATCCTGACCGGCCGCAAAGTCACAGCCGACGAGTGTCTCCGCATCGGCGCCTGCGAGCAGGTGGTCGCTGACGGTCACTCGCGAGAGGCGGCTGAGGCGCTCGCCCAGGAGATTGCCCGCTTCCCGCAGGGCTGTGTGCGAGCAGATCGCCGCTCGGTCTATCGGCAGCACGGCTTGCCCGTCGCTGATGCCCTGCGTACCGAATGGGAAAACAGTATCGATATCGTTGAGGCAGAAGGTCTCGCTGGCGCTATGCGGTTCAGCGGTGGGAAGGGGCGGCATGGAGATTATAGCGACATCGGCAGCGCGTGACGCGCCTGGTCACAATGTCGTGAATGGTTCCTACGCCGCCGCCTCGTGGATCATATCAGGTACGCATAGTGGAGAGCTGCCGGGCCTGCCTGCCACGGGCAGCGCGTTCGAGGTCTTGGTATAGTCAGCAATATTCAAATTTCTTGTACGTTTCTCTACGAACAGAAAGAGAGGGACCAATCCATGTATACCTTCGATGACCGCGCTCTGCGATGGTATAAATTAGGAGACTTCGAGCATTTCGTTTTTGCCATGCTCGACGTTGATACCGAAAAGCTCATCGTCGACTTCATTCTCAAATTCCCGCCTCACGAGCAGATATTTCTGCATCGGCACCTGGCGCTCACGAACACCTTCGTCGTTCAAGGCGAGCACCGGCTCTATGAGCCTGACCGCTCGCTCAAGGAGATTCGTCCGGTGGGGAGTTATACCTCCAGCCCGCCAGGCGACCCGCATCGGGAAGGGGCTGGTGATGGCGGCGGGGTCGTCTTTTACAGCGTTCGCGGCAAGGACGGCATTTTATTCGAAGGGCTTGATGAGAACCTCAACGTCAACGTAACGCTCAGCCTGGAGGATTTTGCCAGTGCCTACGAAGAACAGAAAAACGTCTGAGGAACGGACAAAAAGGGACTGCCTCATGATCGGGGGAGATACGCCAGTACTGAGACGCCGAGACACGTGAAGACCTGAAGACCGCGCTCGTCGAAGTCGAAGCGAGACAGGAGGGACTATGGCAAAGCGAGATTATACATACGAGCCCAAATGCGTTGATGAGATTATTGTTCGGCCGTTCGCGTTCGAGTTCCCCGACGATCTCGATCCGATTTGGGTCCCCGATAATCCGTTCCGATCGCATCTCTTTAATGGTCTGTCTATAACCATGCCGTATCTTGAGCCCTATTTGATGAAATCCACGAAGCAAGCAATGACCCACATCAGCGAGCCTGAGTTGTTGAAGGACATGCGCGGATTCAATGGGCAAGAAGGGCTCCATTATCAATGTCATCGACGCTTGAACGAACTCTTGAAAGCGAATGGATATCCGGAGCTTGTCGCCGTCGAACAACGGCTGGCCGAATCGTATGCCCGATTGTCTCAAAAGAGTCTCCGTACCCAACTCGCCTATAACGCCGGATTCGAGACCATGACGAATGGCTTCACCCATTGGTTGATCAATAAAAGGGCGCGCCTGTTTCGTGGTGCGTCCCCGCACGTCGCCTCGTTCTGGCTCATGCATATGGTGGAGGAAACCGAACATAAAACGGTCGCGTTTGACACCTATATGGCCTATTCAGGGAAATATCTGCCACGGGCTTTCGGCATGTTCCACGGATCGGTGCACGTGGTCTGGTTCGGCATAGTGGGCATGTTCACGGCCTTGAAAAAAGACAAGTTGCTCAGCCGGCCCCGGCACCTGATGGGCGCGATTCGAGAGATCGTGTCAATGATATTTCATGTCGGCCCCTATCTCCTGCGGGGCCTCCTGCCCTGGCACAATCCCCGGTGTGAAGACGATCCGAAATGGATGAAAGACTGGCGTGCGGGTCACGCGACTCTTCCCACAGGCGAATTGCTCCCGTTGATTGATACGAACAGCCCCGAGATGCCGGTTCCGTTTGCGAGCGGTCGCCCGGATTAAACAATAAAGATCGGGTAACGGAGATTGGGTGGACCCCGTGGAAAGACTTGAGCGTCTCATGGTCGCGCACGGACTGTTGGTAGTGCTCGTTGCCACGCTGGCCGGCTTCATGTTGGTTGATCTTGCTGGGCGGCGTTGAGGTCTGGCCGGGCAAGATTATGCCACTGCCACGCATTAAAAGGAGTCTGCATGTTAGAACTGCGTCCCAACTGTGAATGCTGCGATGCCGATTTACCACCGGCTTCTCCTCAGGCAATCATATGTTCATTCGAATGTACCTTCTGTCGAACCTGCGCTGAAGAAAGGCTCGGCTGGACCTGTCCGAACTGCGGCGGGAATTTGGTCGAGCGACCAATTCGACCAGCCGTGACACTGGAAAAATATCCCCCATCGACAAAACGAGTGCTGAAGGACGGTGGCTGCGGGCAAGGGGCTGCCGCCTAACCCGTCGTTCTGCAATGAAATGACACTCGCACGGTGCGGCTTATAACGGATAGTTAGTCAGAGGGGATTATGGTTATTGTCATATTTCGTACCCGACTCCGGGCGGGAGCGGACCAGGATGCCTTGGTACAACTTACCCAGGAGATGAGAACTCTGGTTCAGACCATACCGGGCTTTCTTTCCGTCAAGGATTTTGTAGCCAGCGACGGTGAAAGCGTCTCTATTGCAGAATTTCAGACCATGGCGGCAGCCAAAGTGTGGCGGGAGCATCCTGAACATCGGCATGCACAGGAGAGGGGCAGGACAGAGTTCTTCTCGCACTATCATGTGCAAGTCTGTGAAGTCGGACGGGATTACTCGTTCCCCTGTTAACGAATGTCCCTCATAGCCCATGCCATGTATGATAGGGAGGTGCTATATGCGCAAATTACAGCCTGAAGATCTCGGCGATTTTCTCGACCAGCCCAAATGTGCGATTCTGGCCACCCACTTTCCTAACGGCCAGGTCCTGCTCTCGCCTGTATGGCAGGAATGGCAGGATGGAGGCTTTACGGTCTTCATCCCTGCCGACGACGCTAAGTCCAAACATATTAAACGTCACCCTCAAGTGAGTCTGGTCGTTGCGGAAGACCTGCCACCCTATCGCGGTATTGAAGTGCGCGGGCAGGCAAAGATAGTCGACTGGGACCTCGGGCCGATCATGCATCGCATGGCCGTGCGGTATCAGGGGGCGGCCAAGGCGCAAGACTTTGTGGAAGCGTATAAAGGGATTCCAATGGAATGCCTCCGCATAGAGCCGGGCAAGTTGCGTGTGTGGGATGCGCAAGACGAGCTGGGCGAATCCGAATAATGACCAAAAAGTAAGGCCGAGAGCAGAGCTTGCCTAGGTTTGGTAGGGTGGGACCACGCCGCAGTCGCCACGGCTGGGGTAAGAGGCTACGGGAATCGTGAGGCATTCGCTCCTGGAATGGAAGCGGTACCGGCTGGCTCGGGCTTCCTAGCCAGCTATCCCCAATATGCTGAAGACAATGCCTTCCGTGTTCTCAAGCGTGAGAAACATGCCGACCCCAGCAACAACAGCGCCGGCGAGGCGGGCATGAATATGTCCAGCCTCTGTCGCCTGCAGCAGATTGTGAACGACGAATCCGGCCAAGAGCGCCAAGCCGTATTGCAGCAGACCAAGCCCGCCCAAGTAGCCCACCAGAACCGTAACGCCCGCCCCTGCTTCCTGGGCCGTGATCGTGTCGCCAAAGGCTGATCCGTGGAAAAGGCCGAAGACCGCGAAAAGTCCGACAGCCGGCGCAAGACCCAGGGCACGACCTGACAAAATGAGAGAGCCGACAACCAGAAGCGAAATGCCGATCACAAATTCTTTGACAGGAAGACCAAGGCCAAAACTCATCAGCAGGCACCCCATCAGCATCGCGCCAACATAGGCGGCCGTTGCCAGTTTCGCGCGACCGGTGTACAGCGCCGCAACGCCAATAGCGAGTACGAAGAAGAGATGGTCAAAGCCCAACAGCGGATGCCCAAGACCGGATAAGATTCCGTCGGTCAGGGTTTCCAGTGGCGCGCCGCCCAGCGGGTGGTGCGCAAAAGCCGGGACTGCGCTCATGGCAAAAACGGCCGTGGCCAAAAGAGTTCTCTTCATTTTTCCCCTCCAGAGAGTCTATTAAAAGCCCATAATAAAGTGATCGTCGGATGATCGCGTCAGGAGGAGTGCTTGGACAACACGCCGAGGCCAAGGGATGCATCTGGTGCCATTCGGCCAACATCTCTGGAAAGCCAAGAGGGTTGGGCGAGGCCTCAGTAAGACCTCTCTTCGTATGTGACTAGGTCACCACGCTCAGCGTATTCTGCGCCGAGGCGAAGTCGTTGAATCCCAGTCTGGTCCGCATTTCCTGGGTTGGCTCAACAAAAGCGGCGTCGAGAGGGATCCCAGCCCCATCCGCAATCCGGTCCATCTGCATGAACGTGGCCACCACAGCCGCCGCATCAACCAGCCCTGCTGGACCGAGCTCTGCCAGGACCTGCTGACGAGCCGCCACCAGCGCGGTAGCATCGGTTCCGAGGACAGCCTCCGCAAAGGCGGTCAGGCATGCCCCATGTGGCACGCCGCTCTCTACACCTGGAGTAACAACTGACGTCAGTTCCACATCGATCCCATCAACTTGGCTGCTCCCCCGGAGCAGTGTCGTATGACCGGTCGTTCAATAGAAGCACTGGTTGAGCGCGGAGACACGCGCGGCGAGGAGCTCTATCTGGGAGCGACTGATCGCACGGCCGGGATCGCTCGGCAGATTCCTGACCTCAGAGATTTCCATGTACTGAATCGGAAGCAGAACCTCGATACTGAGGTGTACTTCGGCCGGGACGAGACTGAGGGCACGGATGACATTCGCCTGTCCGTTTGGAACCATAGGAACCCAGGCACCATCGAGTGTGGCTTCGAGCGGACGCCGCCGGCTCGGTTCGCCTGCAACGGGGGTTGGGAGGGGATGCAACGGGAGACCCAGGCCACGACAAAACGAATCGACACTGACCGTGCGCCCAACGACGCCTAGCGCCTCGACATAGTGGGTGTCTGACAGCCCCTGGGCCAGCAGGTCGTCGTACCACCGCTTACTCAGCCGGCCTGGATCCGTCGTGACCCGGTGAATCATCTCAACGGCGGTTTCCGGTAACACTCCCCCAGTATCGTGAGTCCCCTGGATCGCTGTGGGCGAAAGGGCCGCCTTCCGCTCTTGGCACAGCTGGCAGTGATGGGCTTGGCGCACCTCTGCACCGATAGCCACACGCTCAGCACCAGTCCACCACGTGCCGGGAGCGGCGAGTTTTTGCCAAAAAAAGGTATGCGCTTCCTCGATGTCCGCCCGGACAGGGCAGGGAGCAGTGATATAGGAAACGTCAATCATACAAGATACCTCCGTCATTCTCTCAGCCGAGTAGATACGAGACTCTGAGTCAATGCATCCAAAGACTGTTTAGTGATTCCACCAGGCGAGATCTGAGAAGGCGCGCAAATCGATTTGGTGAGTCCAAGTGGATCGATGTTGTTGGGCCAGATGATAATAAGTTTCTGCTACTTTCTCAGGCAAGACTAAGCCATCGTGCTCCATGCCCTTTGTTTCTCTTAACGCTTGGTATTTTTCGGGACCCAGTATCTTGCCTAGAGTGTCCGGGGCATCGACAGCACCATCGACAACAATATGCGCGACATGAATGCCTTTGGAAGCAAATTCCGCATTCAACGACTGGCACAGCATTCTTCTTCCACCCATCGCTGAGGCGTGAGAATGTTGCGTCTTATTCCCTCGCATAGCAGCGGTTGCAGAGGTGACAAGGATCGTTCCTTTTCCTCTTTTTTCCATCAGTGGACACAGGACTTTTGCGGTTCTGAATAAACCGAGGTTGGCTATTCTCCAGCCCCACTCAAATTCCTTATACGTGGTCTCATGCAGCAGCTTCATACCCGTTTGGGCACCCAAATTGTAGACAACGACTTCTATCGGACCGATGTCCGCTTCGATCGACTCGATGAGGTCTTCAATCACATTGTCTTCGATGGCGTTCATTAAAAACCCGGTAGCGGAGCCACCGTCGTTTTCTATTTTTTTGACCAACCGATCTAAACCTTCTTGATCGGTTCTGCGACATAAACACGAATGATAGCCCTCGCTCGCGAATTTAGCGGCCACTGTTCCGCCAATACCGGCACCGGCACCCAGAACCAAACAGACTGGTTTCATCATGCTTTCCTCCAATAATTTATCTGTATGACACGCTCCCGACTCAGCGAGCGCTTTAGTCGGGAGGACTCAGCGTACAATGCTCGCGCGCAAACAGACGACCGAGATAGGCGGACAGCGATGGAAATTCATCGAAGCTTACCTTGCCTCCGTTCCTCGCCCAGTTCACCGTCCAACCAACAATAATATCCGTCGCACTGAACTCGTCGCCAACAAGATAATCCGATTCCGTGCACGTCTTCTCCAATACCGAAAGTCCCGCGTGAATTTCTTTGTAGTTCTGTTCGATGACGGCTGGAACACGTCTTTTCTCAGGGTACAGCGTTCTATGCTTAAAATTACTCCAGAGCCATCCTTCTATCTCTGACTGGGCAAATGACACCCACTGCTCATGCCGCCCTCGCGCCGGTGTTCCCGACGGTGCTAGCAATTTATTGTCGGCGACCATGTCACAAAGATAGTTACAGATTGCGGATGACTCAAACAAAACGAGACCATCAATGACCGCTGCCGGGCTTTTCGCCTGAGGATGAAAGGTGCGCAACTCGTCACTGCCGATCAAGCCATCTCTGTCTATATATTCAAAATCCAGACCCAACTCATAAAGCACCCAACGACACCGGGCTGACCGAGTCCCGCCAACCCCATACAACCTGATTGCGTGTTGCATGATGCGATCTTCCTTTTTTATGGAGGAGCGCATCTTGTATTCACCCCTCCACTGTCTATTGCAGCACAAAATCCTGATAGCCGTTGGCAGCAGCCTCCCGACATTCCTTCCGATATTCCGGGACGGTGTTGGCATACAGGAGCAGGGCAGGGGCTTTGCCGGGGATATTCCTCCCCATAAACCAGGACTTCGTATCGGTCAGGAGCGTATACGAAGCCAGCTCTTTGGAGTGCTCGACCCAGGCGTCCTCGGCCTGGAGGGTGGGCGCAATACTCGACAGGTTCTTCTCGCGCAGATAGCCGATACAGTCCGCAATCCATTCCACGATCATTTCGGCACATACGGTGTAGTTGCAGAAGGCTGTGCTCGCGGCAATGAAGAAATTCGGGAAGCCGGCAGTCTGAATGCCGAGATGGGTCCGCGGTCCATTGGCCCATTTATCCTTGAAGGTCTGGCCGCCTTCCCCGCGAATATCGATCCGGGTCAGCGGCCCGGACACCGCGTCGAAACCGGTCGCATAGATGATGACGTCGAACTCGTACTCGGCATCCTGAGTTTTCACGCCTTTGGGCGTGATGCGTTCGATCGGGGCCTTACGGACGTCAACCAGCTTCACATTGTCCCGGTTATACGCCTCGTAATAGTGGGTTTCCAAAGGGATGCGCTTGGCACCGAAGGGATGGTCTTTGGGAGCCAGCAGTTCCGCGACCTCGGGGTCATGCACTCGCTCGCGTATCTTGTTGCGAACGAACTCGGCGAACGTCTCATTGGCTTCCTGATTAGTCATAATGTCGTGGAAATTGCCGAGCCATTTGGTGAAGCCGGGTAGCGCCCATAGCTCCTCGTACAGCGCCAGCCGCTCTTCCTCTGAGACCTCTAGGGCCGAACGCGGATCGAATTCATGTTCGAAGCCGGCCGAGGTTTCGCGACACTTTTTATGGATTTTCGGATAATTGGCCTTCCAGACCGCCTGGATCTCTGGATTGACTTCCGAATTGCGCAAGGGTGCGCAGTAATTGGGGGTACGCTGAAAGACGGTCAGATGGCTGGCTTCCTGGGCCACGATTGGGATGAGCTGGACCGCGGTCGCCCCCGTGCCGATACAGCCCACCCGTTTGCCGCTGAAGTCCACCTTTTCCTTTGGCCAACTCGAGGTGTGAAACGACTGACCCTTGAAGCTGTCTATGCCTTCAAAGGGGGGCGTATACTTCGCGGATAGAACACCGACCGCACCAATGAGAAATTGTGCCCGAGCGCGTTGCCCCCCTTCGACCTGGACCTCCCAGCAGTGTGCGTCCTCGTCGTAGACCGCCGAACTGACCCGAGAGTCGAGCTGGATGTCTTTGCGCAGGTCAAACTTGTCGGCGACAAAGTTGAGGTAGCGCTCGTTCTCGGGCTGACCGGAAAAGTGCTCTTTCCAGTCCCATTCCTGGAGCAGTTCCTCCGACCACGAATAGCCATAGGTTTCACTCTCGGAATCGAAGCGACAACCCGGATAGCGGTTCCAATACCAGGTGCCGCCCACGCCGCCAGCATCCTCAAAGACCCGCACCGACAGTCCCATCTCCCTGAGTTTGTACAGTTGGTATAAGCCCGATACCCCGGCACCGATGACGATGGCGTCATAGTGCTCGATGGCTCCGTTTCCGCTTGGCTTGGGTGGGTGTTGTCCAGTCTGTGCCATCGTATTCCTCCCTTATGAGATATTAACTTACTGTGATATATACTCCTGCGCACCGTCACTGCATAAGACTTCTTGAACGTCTCGATCCCCGGAATCTCCGTCCGTTCCCCTGTAGTCTAGCGCAGCACAAACCCCTCATAGCCGTTGGCCGCGACCTCATGACATTTCTTCCGATATTCTCGGGCACTGTTCGCGTAGAGGAGGACCGCGCGTTTCTTGCCGGGAATATTCGCTCCCACAAACCAGGAGTCCGCAGCGGTCAAGATCGTCCCCGCGGCCAGCTCGTTGGCGTGATCCACCCAGGCTTCCTCCGCCTCCAGGGTGGGCTGAATGGATGCCAGGTTCTTTTCACGCAGATGGCCGATACAATCCGCAATCCATTCCACAATCAACTCGGCACACACGGTATAGTTGCACAGCGCAGAGTTCATGCCGATAAAGAAATTCGGAAAACCGGCACTCTGCAGACCAAGATAGCTGCGCGGCCCGGCAGCCCATTTGTCCTTGAAGGTCTGTCCACCTTCGCCGCGAATATCGATCCGGGTCAACGGCCCGGACACGGCGTCAAAACCAGTCGCATAGATGATAACATCGAATTCGTACTCGGCGTCCTGAGTCTTCACGCCCTTCGGAGTGATGCACGTGATCGGCGCCTTGCGGATATCGACCAGCAAGACATTGTCCCGATTGTAGGCTTCGTAATAGTGAGTCTCCAGGGGGATGCGCTTGGCACCGAAGGGATGATCCTTGGGGACCAACATTTCCGCAACGACCGGATCGTTGACCCGCTCGCGTATTTTATTACGGACGAACTCGGCAAAAGTCTCGTTGGCCTCCATATTCGTCATGATGTCATGGAAATTACCCAGCCATTTCTTGAACCCGGGGAGTGCCCACAACTCCTCGTAGAGTGCCAGCCGTTCTTCCTCTGAGACCTCCAGCGCAGACCGTGGGTCGAAGTCGTACTTGAAGCCGGTCGGGCTTTCGCGACACCGTTTGTGGATTTCCGGGTAGGTGGCCTTCCACTGGCTCTGAACCTCCGGGGCGACTTCCGCATTTCGTAGCGGCGCACAGTAGTTCGGGGTGCGCTGAAAGACGGTCAGCTGGCCGGCTTCCTTGGCCACGATGGGGATGAGCTGGACAGCGGTAGCGCCCGTACCGATGCAGCCGACTCGCTTGCCGGTAAAATCCACCTTTTCCTTTGGCCAGTTCGAGGTGTGAAACGAGAGGCCCTCGAAGCTGTCCATGCCTTCAAAGGGGGGCGTATACTTCGCAGACAGGATGCCGACCGCGCCGATGAGAAACTGCGCCCGGGCGCGCTGACCGCCCTCGACCTGGACCTCCCATTGATGCGCACTCTCATCGTAGACTGCTGAGCTGACCCGAGAATTGAGCTGGATGTCTTTGCGCAACTCGAACTTATCGGCGACAAAGTTGAGGTAGCGCTCGTTTTCCGGTTGGCCGGAAAAATGCTCTTTCCAGTCCCATTCTCGCGACAGTTCCTCGGAGAAGGAGTAGCCGTAGGTTTCGCTCTCGGAATCGAAGCGACAGCCAGGGTAGCGGTTCCAATACCAGGTGCCGCCCACGCCGTCTGCGTCCTCAAAGACGCGTACCGAAAGCCCCATCTTCCGTAGACGGTACAGTTGATATAGTCCCACCACCCCCGCGCCGATAATGATTACGTCGTATTGTTCGACCGCTCCGTTCCCGTTTGGTTTTTGCGGATGTTGGTGCATACTCCCCATAGCATCCCCTCCTTACAGTCGTTATTCCCCGTCTAGATATATCCCATCCTGGCGCTGGTTTCGAGTGGCGCGGCTTAGCCACGAAGTCGGCGAAATATGCATTGATAACATTCGACAGCGCCACGTCCCTGGGTCAGCATCTTCTTCAGCCTGTCCATATCCGCAATGTCGAGATAGTCGCGGTAGTGATCGCCTGGGCAAAGCCCTGTGCCTCCTTGAAACACGGAGTCGGACACCCGCCGTCTCCGTTCAGAACAGTGGGTCGAGTGGCTCGCCGCCGAGTAATACCCGTCCGGCGGAATGCTGAATGCCACGCGAGGATTCATAGCCAAAGGCGATCGCGTGCAGATTCCTGAGCGCCCGTTCCAGTGAGTTGCCCTGCATAAACTCTGCGCGCGTGCCCCGGGCATATAGCTGGCTGACGGTATCCCGCGCCGTGTCCAGGACATAGAAAGTGGAGGCGTACAGTTCCGCCCGGAGCGGTAACGGGACCTCAGCACCGGCACTCGCCGGGTCCCAGACGGCGTTTGTCGCAGCAAGAAGCCCTGCCCGGGCCGCCCGTAATGCGGCGCTGCTGTGAGCAATCAGCTCCTGAATCGGCGTTTGGTCACGGATCGTCTGCCCGCTAAAGGAGGAGACCTTTGCACCCAGCGCTTCTCTGGCACTCGCCACAGCAGTGTCCAAGGCCCCCAGGGCGACGGCAGCACCGGCGGGCGCAAACAACAACGGGAGTGGAAGGCGATACAAGGGGCGGTCAATCACGCGTGGCTTAGCCGGAGTATGGGCGAAGCCTTCAGGTACGAAGACTTTATCCACACTCACAGCATGACTGCCCGTTCCACGCATGGCCGCAGCTCCCCGCCAGGTAGGCGAGATGACGATGTCCGCCGTTGGAATCAGGAAAAGCCGTCCATCGGGTACGCCATTCGCCTGGCGCGGCCTATCTCCATCCATGACCAGACCCGCGAGGGCACTCCAGGAAGAATCCTCACAGCCCGTTACAACCGGCCACTCGCCACTGAGGCGATAGCCGCCGTTTTCCGGAATGGCCCGACCGGCCGGTGCTGCTGAAAAGCCGAAGTTGCGGTTTGGCTCGGCAAAGAGTTTCGCCCGCTCGTCCTCAGCCAGCCAGCCGACAGCCAAACAGGCGGGCTGAGAATTTCCAATACACCAGCCAACGGCCGGGTCGGCGGCACTGACCGCCTCAATAGCGGCGAGTGCGACAGCCGGAGAGGCTTCCAGGCCACCGACTTCGTGCGGGGCGAAGAGTCTAAAGAGCCCGGCCTGGCCGACCGTGGCGAACACTTCGTTCACCAGTCTGGCTTCCTGCTCTCCTTTGCCAAGATATTTCCGGATTATGGGTTGCAGTTCGAGTGCAGCAGTGACGGGGTTCATATCTCCGCTCCTTATGGGTTGCCTGAATGTTCTATACACTCCACGCTCTCACGGGAGCAAGAATAGGGAATATGGCCCCGCTTCGCCCTCTTGCCTCTCTTCCCTGGGCTGGTATGGGGGCAGTAGAAAAATAAGGGAGGGCAGAATGAATCAGCCGAAGCACGTACTGGACGGGTACAAGGTGTTGGATTTTACCCAGATCGTGGCCGGACCGACCTGCACGCTGATGCTGGCGGAAATGGGGGCTGAGGTGATTAAGGTGGAACTGGCACCGGCGGGCGACGGCGCACGCATAGGGCCGGTTATCGTTGATGGCCGGAGCGGCTATTTTGTCCAGCACAACCGCGGCAAGAAGGACTTATGCCTGAACGCCAAGACCCCGGAGGGGTTGGCCATCCTCAAGGGGCTGGTCGAGAAAGTCGATGTGTTGGTCGAGAACTATGCCCCCGGCGTTATCGGTCGCCTGGGCCTCGGCTACGACGTGGTGAGTCAGATCAACCCCCGGCTGGTGATGTGTTCGATTTCCGCCTTTGGGCAGACCGGACCACTCGCCCACGAGCCCGGTTTCGACTGGGTGGGCGCGGCCTACTCAGGCGTCACTTCGATGGGTGGCGAAAAGGACGGCCCGCCCATATTCCCGATGGTGGCCCTGGGCGACGTCTCCACCGGAGCGCATGCCATGGGCGCGGTCTGCGCCGCGTTGTTATACCGCGAGCGCACCGGGCGCGGACAGCACCTGGACTTGGCGTTGCTCGATACCTATGCGCATTACCATGAAGCCAGCTTTCAGATGTACAGCCTGAGCAAAGGAAAAATAAATCCGACTCGCTCGGGAGCGCATTCGTGGTACGCGGCCCCCGCCGGCGTGTTCAAGGGACATGAGCGCTATATGATTCTGATCGCGCCCCTGGAGCAGCACTGGACCAAGCTGTGCGAGGCCATGGGGCAGCCCGAGCTGGCGCGGGACCCGCGCTTTACCGATAACGAAGCGCGTATGAATCATTTGGACGAATTGGTAGCGACCATTGAGGACTGGCTCCGCTCTCAGCCGAGCGATGACGCGGCCATTGCCACGCTGAAAGAATATCATGTGCCGGTCGCGCCCATTCTGTCCGTACCCGAAGCCCTTCAGCATCCGCACCTGCGCCAGCGGGGAACGGTCCGAACGGTCCATGACCGCTTCCTCGGCGATATGGATGTCCCCGGCTTCGCACTCCGGTTCTCGGAATTTCCCCAGACCCTTGAGCTCCAAGCCCCAACGCTGGGCGAGCATAATGGAGAAATCCTTACCCAATGGCTCGGCTATACGCCAGAGCAGGTGCAAGAGTTGGAACGTAAGCAGATTCTGCGCAGCGGTCCGGCGTGATAGAGGTGTAGCCGGTTTCAATATGTAGCATCGTGATGTAGCATCGTGCGAGATGTCTAAGAGGAGATTTATGGCACGTCCTGAAATACCAGAACCAAACGAAGAAAATATCAACGCCTGTTGGAACGAGTGGAAGGATGATGAGAAAAACATTGCACAGGAGAAAGTCCTCCACTTTCTGTTTAAGGAGCAGTGCCCAGAGAATGCCGAAATCGAGGATATCCTATTAAAGGTGACTGTGTTGAACGATTTTTATAAAGTCAATGTTGACCGCCACTCTGATCTATATACTGTTTCAGAGCACATAGAGGGGTGTAAAGAAATTGATGAAAAACTTTGTAGCGGAGATCTTGATTTAGTGAATGAAATTGCACGAGTAACTGTCGACGAAAAAATGGGGAAAACAATAAACTTTTACTCATTCGCATCAAAGTATTGCAGTCATCATGAACCAGAGGTTTATCCAATCTATGATAGGCATGTGGACGAAATGCTGTGGTACTTCAAAAAGAGAGATAAGTTTTCAGGGTTCAAAAGGTATGAACTAAAAGAATACAAAAAGTTTTCAAAGATCGTTCATGCGTTCAAACGACATTATGGTCTGAAATCTTGCCTTCGTAAAATCGACATTTATCTATGGCTTACAGGCAAAAAATTTTTCGACCCTCAGGAATGAGAGCCGCTTGCACCATTGCCGCCCTTCGTTCTGCAATGTCCAGATATTCACTATTCAGTTCTATACCAACACACCGCCGTCCGAGTTCTTTTGTCACAATCCCAACCGTGCCGGCCCCATAAAAAGGATCGAGGATAATATCGTCTTTCCGGCTGCCGGCGATAATGCAGGGGCGAATCAAGGCTCTGGGAAAGACCGCAAAATGCGCTTCAGGACAGGGCTCCGTATTGATCGACCAGACCGTCCGCCTGTTTTTCCGCCCGTTACCGTTTGTCGTGTTCTCCTTAATTGCCTCTTGGTCAAAATAGTATCGCTCGGATTTTGAAAACATGAATAGATATTCGTGGGACACCGTAAACCTGTCTTTGACGCTTTCGGGCTGACAATTGGGCTTGTGCCAGATAATGTCATTCCGCAGATACCAGCCGTCTTTTTGACATTCCAGCGCTAATAACCAGGCGACCCCAATCAGGTCCTTTTTCTTCAGTCCGGGCGGGGTTGGTGGGCGGTACGACATGGCCCGGCCCTTATTCTTATCATCTGCATCCCGCCATTTTCTGCCACCGGACGAGTAGGTATTAGCGATATTGAGCCAGAACGTGCCATCCGACTTCAACACCCTACGAACCTCACGAAAGACGCCGACAAGATGTTCAATGTATTGGGATAAGTCCGGCTCGGCACCGATCTGATCTTCAACGCCGTAGTCTCTGACGCCCCAATACGGTGGTGACGTGACGACGCATTGAAACGTATCATCCGGGAACTGCCGAATAAGGTCACGCGTATCCCCATGCAGCGTCACAACAGGATGCTGCCGAGTTGGTAGGTCTATATCAGTCTCGGCGGTTGTTTGAAGGACTGTTGTCATTTTTTGCCGCCTGAAATGCTCCCAGCGCGTTCATGAGCTTTGCAGTTGCTTTTTGGGTCGGCCCCGCTTCTTTTTCCCGCGTTTTGCAAATTCTGCCAGGGTGCTCTCCTGAATCATATGATCCCTGCCGTATTTTTCAGATTCGAGGCGTTCCTCAACGATATACTGACGCACCCGTGAGGGTGTAACACCAAGGTATTCAGCAGCCTCTCCTGTTGTGAAATACTTTCTCATGCGTTAGGAATAGTAACGTCTCTAGCGGCGTTTTTCAACCTCTTGGATATTTGGATACAATAAGCCCCTGCGGGGGTAGTCAGTTCCCTTTGCTGAATAAGCCATGGAAGAGAAAATCGTAAAAACGTCTCACTTCGCGGCCTGTATCGATAACAGAGACTACAAAGTGTCGTTGGAGGTAGGGAAATTGTACCGAGTCATTCCCGATGAAGAAGCTGCCTCTCACGGATACATTCGCGTTGTTGACGAGAGTGGAGAAGACTATGGTTATACAGCAGCCCGATTTTTCCCACTCGAAATCCCTCAAGCCTTGGCAGACGCACTACGGATAGCTGGGGGGTGACGACGAGGCAGTGTAGAAAGACCGCAAATTGTGAATTTGCAGCAGGTTCATGAGGGCAGCTCCATCGCAGCCGGCTCTTCGGAACTGAAGGCCCTAACTCAAATTGTAGAATTGCATAGCGCCCCCGGCCAGCACCGCGTGCTGATGTTCTTCCGGCAGTTTTTCAGCAATCTGCTCCGGTGCCCCTGGAAAGAAACCGTCGGGATGGGGATAGTCGGTCGCCCACAGAACTTTGTGCGGGCCGATATAGTCCACCAGATGGGTGAGGTTGCCTTCCACCGGTTCATACGAAATCCAGCACTGACGCTTGAAATACTCGCTGGGCGGCATGGTCAGCGTGGAATCGTTGAACAGCCCCTTATCTTCAAAATGGCGGTCCATACGGTCCAGCCAGGGGGCCATCCAGCCCCCGCCTGATTCCAGAAAACCAACCCGTACTTTAGGGAAGCGTTCGCACACGCCGTCCCAGATGATCGACAGCGCGGCCAGCATCATCTCCATGGTGTGCGACACCATATGCTTGGCCCCAAAGCTCCGAAACCGTTCCACTCCGACGGCGGGCATGCCACCGGTTCCTTCGTGGATGCCCACCGAAAAGTCGAGGTCCTGAGCTTCGGCCCAAAACACGTCGTAGTCCCGGTGGCCGAGCATTTTGTCGTTATATGGATTGGGACGCAGAAAACCGGCCCGCATGCCGAGTTCGTTGCGTGCATAGCGCATCTCTTCCACCGCCAACTCGATCGACTGCATGGGCAGCATGGCCACGCCAAACAGCCGGTCCGGGTAGGGGGCGCAGTAATCGGCCAGCCAGCGGTTATAGGCCCGGCTGGCCGCGGCGGCGAGTTGGGGGTCCTCAATCGCGCCGGCAAAGAGACCCAGGCTGGGATACAGGAAGGCGGCGTCAATGCCGTCCAGGTCCATGTCCGGAATCCGGGCGTGCGGATCAAAGCCACCCGCCCGGCCCTGGGTGTAGGCCATTTTAATGGACACTTTCGGAGCGTGGACCCACTTTCCGTCGATCTTTTCGCGTACGCCAATCGCCCCGATCAACCCCAGGCCGGCGGGAGGACCGAGCAACTTCCCCTCTACCTGAAAGCGATCTTTCCCGTCGCTATCGACGATCAACTCAGGTGCCTGATCGCGATACTGCGGATCAATATACTCTTGCCAGAAATTGCGCGGTTCGAGGACATGACCATCCGAATCGATCACATTATACGTGCGTCCCATGTGTTCCCTCCCTGACGGCACGGAATTGCGATACCCCTTTGCACTGATATTGTCTTAGGCCGCGACCGCCACGGTCTCGCGTTTGGCCTCGTCCTGGGCGGTTGGGACTTCGACTTTGTAGAGCTGCTGGGCGTTGTCCCACAAAATCTTGCGTCGCACCGACTCTTCACAGTCGGATAAACCACCCTTGATCCGTTTGTGCACTTCGTCACCGTAGAGTGACGTGGGGTGTGGAAAGTCGGTCTCAAACAGAATGTTATCCACGCCGACCTTGTCGATCAGCCGTCGGGGTGCGGTCTGCTCAAACCAGTAACAGGCGTAGATATTGCGGGCGAAGTACGCGGACGGCAGCATGTCAAACTCCGGATTGTCCTTGGAGACCCCGTTGTCCTGAAACTGATAATCCAGCGCTTCGAGCACAAAGGGAATCCAGCCAATGCCGCTCTCGACCGAAATGAATTGAATCTCCGGATAGCGGGCCAATACGCCAGACATGATTAAGTCGGTCATCTGCATGCCGTTGCGCAAAAAGACATCCACGGACAGTTCGGTAAAAGCCGCCATCTTGCCGTAGGACTCGATCTTGTTCTTGAGCAGACCTAGCTCCATATTGCCCGATCCAATGTGGAAGCTGATCGGCAGGTTCAATTCAATCGACACCTCCCAGAGAGGATTCCAGTGCGGGTCGCCGAGCAAGGGCTGTCCCCAGAACTGCGGCTCGCCGGTGAACAGGATACCACGGTGTCCCATGGCGGCGCAGCGCCGTATTTCCGTGACCGCGGCGTCGACATCCCAGAAGGGCAGCGAGGTAATAGGCAGCAAGCGCCGCGTGTCGGCCGAGGCCCATTCGGTCTGCCAGTCGTTATAGATATGCACACAGGTCAGCATCAGCTCGGGGTCGTTCAATTTTAAGAACTCCTGAGCGCCGAATCCGCCGACGTTGGGATACATGACCATGGCCCAGATGCCCATCTGGTCCATATACTTGAGCCGTTCCTGGGCATCATGCGCGCCTGGATGCATCTCCTCGTAGTTCTTGGGCGGATTCTGCATATTGCCGCGGCCAGCGGTGGCGGTCATGCCGGGGTTGGCCAGTAAGGACTCTCCCCCCACAAACCAGGACAAACGACCGTCTTTATCAGTTTCGACGTGAGGCACCCGGTCGCGCATCTTTTCCGGGGCCCGACTCGTCCACAGATCCGGACTCTCCGTCACATGCGTATCAACATCAATAATCGTATAGCCGCTCATACCTTCCCTCCTTTGGATTGTTTGCACTCGTTGGACCATTCCGTGTGAAACACTCTCTTTCCATTTCCTTGCCATATAATGGGACTGGCTGCAATCTTGTGGGGCGGGTGGAGATTGATACACGACGGAAAGGGCGCTAACGTTTCCGAAACAGAGCGAAAGAGGAGAAGCATGATGAATCGTTTCCGAGGGCTTATTGTTGGCTGCATTGCTGTGTTGGGAGCCGTGTTCGTACTGCTGCCTACTCCGGCGCAGGCCTGTACCTGCCTCACGCCACCGTCGCCCAGCCAAGGAGCGGAAGCCGTCGACGTCGTGTTTGTGGGAACGGTAGCGAACGTCGAGCACATTGAGGCCGACGGCTGGCTCTACGGGGCGTGGAAGTCCATGCTGGGCTTTGAGCACCTGTACGAGTTTGAGACGCTCCGGGTTACGATGGATGTCAACACCGCGATCAAAGGCACGGACAAATCCCAACTGATCCTCGAAACCTCCGCCACAACCGAACTGTGTGGAGTGCTGTTCCAAGAAGGGGAAGAATATCTGGTCTATGCCTTCAATGGGGTCGGTGAGACCGTGACAACAGATATGTGCACCCGGACGGCAACCTCAAAAAAAGCTGCCGCCGATATCAAATCCCTGGTGAGTAATGAAGTCACCGCAGTCTGCGAGGGCTGGACATGTATTAATGACTAGTCCCAGGACGAAGGAGAGGTATGCAGCCTCACTATCCTGACTCTATTGACGATATTGACCTATCGAACTGGGCTTTCTGGCGCAAAAGTCTGGAAGAACGAGAGGGCGCTTTTGCCCTGCTGCGCAAAGAGCGCCCCGTTGCATTTTTTGAGGAAGGCGAAACCAGCATTCCGATACAGGGAGCGGGCTATTGGGTGTTGAGCCGGCATGCCGATGTGCTCCACGCCAGCTTGAATTCCCAGATCTTTTCCTCAGCCAAAGGCATTACCATCATCGATACTCCGCCCGAAGCGCGGGAATTTTTCGGCTCCATGATTGTGATGGACGATCCTCGGCATAAAAGACTCCGTAGTCTGGTGTCACAAGCCTTCACCCCGCGTCACTTACGGCAGGTCGAAAACGACGTGCAGGAGGCTGCGCGGCGGGTGATTAATACTGTTATTGAACGGGGCGAGTGTGACTTTGTCGATGCCATTGCCGCGCCGTTTCCGATTCAAATTATCTGTGACATGTTGGGTGTCCCAGAGAGTCAGCACGCCTTTGTCTTCGAGCAAACCAATATCATCTTGGGAGGCATAGACCCCGAGTACGGAACAGAGGATCTGGCCGAGCGATTCGCAGCGGTGATACAGGCCGGTCAGAGCCTCAGTCAGCTCATGGCCGATATGCGCCAGCAACGTCTCCAGCATCCCACTGACGATCTGACTTCAGCCCTCGTGTACGCCGAACTTGACGGGGATCGTCTGACTGACCAGGATTTGTGCTCTTTTTTCGTCCTCTTGGTTGCCGCCGGCAATGAGACCACGCGCAATGCGATTAGCCACGGCATCAAGCTCCTGCATGACTTTCCGGACCAGCGTGCGCTGTGGCAGTCGGACTTTGACGCCTATGCCAAGACCGCTATCGAAGAGATTGTCCGCTGGGCCAGCCCGGTCATTTATATGCGGCGCACAACTACCTGTGACACCGAGGTCGGTGGCCAGCCGCTGTGTCAGGGTGAGAAGGTCTTCCTTTTGTATGCCTCGGCCAATCGGGATGAAGCGGTCTTTGAGGACCCGTATGGCTTTGATATTACGCGGAGTCCGAATGAGCATCTCGGATTTGGGGCGGGTGCCCACTTCTGCTTAGGGGTAAACCTGGCCCGGCGGGAGATGGCAGTCATGTTCCGGGAACTCTTTCAGCGTCTTCCGGACCTTGAAATCACTGGAGAACCTGAGCGGCTAACGAATAATTTTATTCACGGGATTAAGCATCTGCCGTGTCGTTTCTCGCCAGGACCGGTCATCTGACACACCCTTTTCTGATACACCCTTTCAAGAAACCAACCGAAACAGGAGGAAACGTATGGCAGGATTGACCGAGGGAAAAGTTGCGCTTGTAACCGGCGCAGGCTCGGGTATTGGACGGCAAACGGCGCTCGCTTTTGCGCGGGAAGGCGCCCAGGTTGTTGTCTCGGACATTGTGGCTGAGGGTGGTGAGGAAACCGTGCAGCAGATCTCTGCTGCGGGCGGACAGGCCACCTTTGTGAAAGTCGATGTCGCTCAAGCCGGCGAGGTTGAGGCATTAGTCAACACGGCGGTTGAAACCTATGGCCGCCTCGACTGCGCGTTCAATAATGCGGGCATCGAGGGCGAGCAGTCCCCCACCACTGAGTGTAGCGAAGCCAACTGGGAGCGGGTCGTGGCTATCGACCTGAAAGGCGTCTGGCTGTGTCTCAAGTATGAAATTCCACAGATGCTCAAACAGGGCGGCGGAGCCATTGTCAACACGGCCTCTGTCGCCGGGCTGGTGGGCTTTCAGGGTATCGCTCCCTATGTTGCAGCCAAGCACGGGGTCGTGGGACTGACAAAAACAGCGGCCCTGGAATATGCCAAGGCCGGGATTCGGGTCAATGCAGTCTGTCCCGGTGTGATTGATACTCCCATGGTCCAGCGGGCCTTCAGCCACAATCCGCAGCTGGCGGAGTCGGTCGCCGCAGTCGAGCCGGTCGGTCGGCTCGGCCAGCCCCAGGAAATTGCCGAGGCCGTGGTGTGGCTGTGTTCCGATGCGGCCTCGTTTGTAACGGGCCACCCCATGGCGGTCGATGGCGGTCTGGTCACCCAATAGGAGCCAAATAGGAGGAAAATATGCCAGGACGATTGGACAACAAAATTGCACTCGTGACCGGAGCCGGGTCCGGTATTGGTCGGGCCACGGCGCTCGTCTTTGCCCGAGAAGGTGCCAAAGTCGTTGTGTCGGATATTGTGGTGGAAGGTGGTCAGGAAACCGTGCAGCAGATTGAAGCCGCGGGTGGAGAAGCCATTTTTGTCAAAGCCGATGTGTCGCAGGCCGCAGATGTGGAGACGCTGGTCGCAAAGACAGTTGAGACCTATGGCCGCCTCGACTGTGCGTTCAATAACGCGGGCATCGAGGGGGGTGTGAAACCGACGATTGACTGTACTGAGGAAGAGTTTGACCGGACGATTGCGGTGAACCTGACCGGCGTCTGGCTGTGCATGAAATACGAGATTCAACAGATGCTCAGCCAGGGCGGCGGGACTATTGTCAATACGGCTTCGGCCGCCGGGCTGGTTGGCTTTCCCGGCCTGCCCGACTATGTGGCGAGTAAACATGGTGTGGTCGGTCTGACCAAGACGGCGGCCCTGGAATACGCCAAATCCGGCATTCGGGTGAACGCCGTCTGTCCGGGAGTGATTCAAACCCCCATGGTCGAACGGGGAGCACAACTGTCTCCGGGATTCGATGAACTCGCCGTGTCCATGGAGCCGGTTGGCCGTTTTGGGCAGCCCGCGGAAATTGGTGAAGCTGTGGTCTGGTTGTGTTCCGACGCTGCCTCGTTTGTGACCGGTATTCCTATGCAGGTGGACGGTGGCCTAGTGGCGCAGTAGCGACTGTCGATGCAGTGCAAAACGGGGCAGCCTGGATGGCTGCCCCGTTTTTTGATTGCGCCGGGCGGTTAGCCGTCCTTGTCCTTCATTTTATGCCGTTCGGCACATTCCTCGTGATGCCGTTCGGCACATCCCTCGTGATGCCGCTTGGCGCGTTTCTCGGCCCAACGCGCCCGCATCTCCTCAAGCTTGGTCGCGGCCTGCGCGCGCTGCGCTGGGGTCAGTTCGGCACGGATAGCTAATGCCATGGTCAGAGATTCTTCAAATAGAGCCGATCTCAGCTGATTCAATTTGGCTTGCAGGGCAGTGAAGTCACCGGCTTCAACATCCGACTCTCCCAGGAGGCGGTTCATGATCTCTTGACGGGCCTCCCTCAGATTCTTTTTGAGGCCGGTCAGACTTTCCCGATGTTTTTCCCTGATCGCCTCGATAGCAGCCTGCTGAGTGTCGTTCAGATCCAAGTGCTGTAACACCCGCAAGGGGAAGGCACCCGGCCCGCCCCAACCGGAACGCCCGTGTCCGGGGCGAGCGGACACGAGTGAGGTAAGCAGGAGTCCTGCGGTAACCACACTTGCACCGATGATGATCCACTTGCTTTTTGTCATATGTCGACCTCCTTGGTATATACGTCTGTCTGATTAGACACGCGTGGACAAATTCTGGTTTACCGAGCTTCGTCCGGTGAGAGAGGGGGGTGAAAGTCCTGATGCCGGCCAAACCCGCGCCGGCCACGCCGGGGGCTCTTGTTGAGCCGTTCGAGCAATGAGGCGCGTTGCTCCGGGCTCAGCAGAGCGCGGACGCGGAGCATGGTCTTTAATTGCTCTTTGCGGAGTTCCGTCCGCAGGCCACCAATACGCTCGACTTGTTTCAATAATTCGGCTTCCTGGGGCTCCTCTGCTGCTAACAGGCCGTGCATCTGCTCGCGTGCTTCGCGCAATTGACGCCGCAGGGTCCGCTTCTTGGCGCGTGAAGCGTCGATGATGGCGTCTACCCGGGCCAGGGTTTGTGTATCAAGCCCCAACTCCTCGACAAGGCGCTCAAGGCGCAGACCGGGAGGTGTATGACGGGCGGACGGCCCTGGGGGCTGCGCCCAGCCGTCAGCCGCCCAGCCGCCCCATTCACACAGAGCGAATACCGCAACAAACATCAATATGAGGGTCTTTCTCATAACAGCCGTCACAACAGTTCAAAAGCATCAGCCAGGGCAAGATATTCAGCAGGAAGAAAGTCAGTCTGCGCTTCCGACTGATAATAAGCATACGCCAAAAGGCTGGCGTGAGAGGTTATGTCTTGCGTATTCGCCGCGTCGGTATCCTGTGCGAGTGGTGTTGAGGCTGACCGTGGAGTGAGGTCTTTGAAGTTCGGGTCGGAAACCTGTTGCGAGGGAAGTGCAAACCACAGTAGCACCGCACACGTCGCTGCAAGCAGGCCGGCGGGCCGCAGGAAAGGAAGCCGGGCCGAGTCCGCCAGCCGTTCGCTAAGCCTTCGGTCAAACGTCGCCTGACGCGCCGCCGAAAGTGGCTGGGGCGTATAGTGGTCGGCCACACGCTGAATAAAGCGTCGATCGTCGGGCCTGAGGTCTTTACGTTCATCTGAAGAGGGCATGACTACGCGCCTCCTGTCTCCGTTGCATCTCCTGTTTCGTCATTCAGGTCGGCCAACTCTGTGCGCATTTTTACCAGGGCGCGATGGAGATGGCTCTTCACGGTTCCGCTCGGGCTTCCCAAAAAATCGGCGCACTCCTGCACCGTAAAGCCCTCAAGATAGACCAGTACGAAGGCTTCGCGCTGCCGACGTGAGAGTTGGTCCAGGGCCTGAGCGATCCGCCGCCGCAACCCTGGATCGCTTTGCACGGCTGATGTTGGATCAATGGGTTCTTCTACGCTTTCACGCTGCCAGAGGGTTCGCACCGCCCGCCAGCGACGATAGTTATGCGCCTGACGAACCAGGATGCGATAGAACCATGTTTCGAGACTGGCCTCACCCCGAAAGCGGCCCAGGGCCTGATATGCCCTGACGAAAGCCTCTTGGGTGACATCTTCAGCCGCGGCCTCGTCGCCGCCGACCAGGCGCCAGGCCAGCCGCCTCGCCCGGTCGCGCTGAAGGGCCACAAACGTGCCAAAACACTCCTCACGTTCAGCCGGCAGTGCTCCCATCTCAGCTATTCCAACCCTAACGAGCATGGACGCAGTCTTCCTCTATTTGTATGAGACACCTGGATCAGGCATTTGGGTTACACACGTATGAGGGTGAGAAACCCCCCTACGAGGGTTTTGACTCAGCCGCCAGTGCATGCAGCGCTTGACCGCTGAGCCGGTAGGGCAGCCATTCGTCCATATGGCCCATACCCAGACGATGGTAGAACTCGCGGGCGGGGTTCCAGTCCAAAACCTGAAGCTCCAGGCGCTGATAGCCGCGTTCGACTGAAAGAGCGGCCAGTTTGGCCATGAGCGCCCGCCCGACTCCATATTTACGCGCTGACTCGACGACAAACAGGTCTTCGAGATATAGGCTCGGCCGTCCCTCCCAGGTGGAGTAGGTCGCAAAGAACAGGGCAAAACCGACCGGCTTGTCGTTCCGCTCGGCAATCAGCGCCTCGAATTGGGGCTGTTCGCCAAAGCCGTCGCGCAGCAGGTCTTCTTGTGTGGTCTTGACCGCGTCCGGCTCGTTCTCGAATCGGGCCAATTCCCTGATGAACCCAAGGATGAGCGGCACGTCGTTTGGAGTGGCGGAACGGATAGTGATGCTGGGCATAGGGCAGCGGGGTTGGGCAACCACAGGGGGTTGCCCCTACGACTTATTACGGCTCAGTCTTCACCAGGCGAAAATCGCCTTTGACGGCATTTCGGTACAAATTAATCTGCCCAATATGCCGCGCGCGGCCTTCCTCGTCCGTGACGCCCAGCCCTTCCTCCGGGGCGAGGCAGAGCACACCAATTTTTCCGATCTGCGTATTGTGGTGCACCCGATAGGCTGCCTCACCGGTCTCGGCCAGGGGATAGGTCTCTGACAGGAGGGGATGAATGGCGCGTTTGCAGACCAACCGATTCGCCTCCCAGGCTTCTCTGTAGTTGGCAAAGTGCGAGCCGATGATGCGCTTCTTGTTCATCCATAAATAGCGGTTGTCATACTCGTGATTGTAGCCGCTGGTGGAAGCGCAGGTGACGATCTGCCCCCCAGGGCGGGCAATAAAGACGCTCGCCGCAAAGGTTTCATGACCCGGATGCTCATACACCACATCCGGGTCTTCGCCGCCCGTCATATCCCGAATCTGCTTGCCAAAGCGCCGCAGTTCGCCCAGGTTTTGCGACCCGTCTTCATTCCAGAATTGGTAACCGTCTGCATTCCGGTCAATCACCCAGCGCGCGCCGATGGTTTCGCATAACTTGACCTTGTCCTGGGATGACACCACACAGATGGGGAATGCGCCCGCGTTCAACACATACTGCAATGCAAAGCCGCCCAGCCCGCCAACCGCGCCCCAGATCAGGACGATATCGCCCTGTTTGATATGGGTACCGTTTTCGCTGACCAGCATACGATATGAGGTGGAGTTGACCAGCGGCATGGACGCCGACTCTTCCCAGGTAAGATGCGGCGGCTTGGGCATGAGCTGGTTGGCCCGGACAACAGCAATTTCAGCCAGAGCGCCAAAATTGGTTTCAAAGCCCCAGATGCGCTGGTCCGGGTCGAGCATGGAATCGTCGTGGCCGTCCGGGGCCTGCATGTCCACATAGTTGCAGTGAACGGTGACTTCGTCGCCCGGCTTGAACAGGTTCACCCCAGGCCCGACCTTCAACACCACCCCGGACGCGTCGCTGCCCAGGATGTGGTACGGCAGATTATGCCGGCTGTCCCACGGGCTTTTCTTGGCGTTTCGCTCCAGGAACAAAAACGTCGGCAGGGGCTCAAAGATGGCGCTCCAGACCGTATTGAAATTGATGCTGGAGGCCATGATCGCGACCAGGGCTTCGTTCGGGCCGACCTCCGGTACCGACACTTGGTCAAGATGCAGGCTCTTTCTAGGATCTTTTTCCCAGGACTCAAGCCCCTCGAACATGTTCACGTCGTCTTTATGCGTGGTGACCGCCAGCATCGACTCTGGAAGCGGAAGCCCCTCAAAGTCTTCGGTTTTGGTCTGGCCATCCATGATGGCCTCACGAATGTTCTTCATTTCCATCGTCATGGTTATCTACTGCTCCTCCTCATATGATGCGTCGTTGGAATCAGCAACGCGGATCGATTAACACACCCGGATTCAGCAGACCCTGCGGATCAAGGGCGGCTTTCGCAGCCTGAAGGGCGCTGGCGAAGAGGTCCGGGCGCTGCTTCTCATACTGCGGACGATGGGTCCGTCCGACGGAGTGATGATGTGTCACCGTGCCGCCATAGCGCACGACCGCCTCGGAAGCTGCGGTTTTGATCTCATGCCATTGCTCCAACTCGCTGCCTTTTTTGCCCATGCCGGTAAAGGTGAAATACGGCGCGGGACCGTCGGGATAGACATGGGTAAAGCGGCACGACAGCACGCCACCACCACACACCTCATCCAGCGCGCTTTGGACATCTCGCATCACGCCGGCGTGGAATTCGTGAAACCGATTCCACGGAATCGCGCTCTCGGTGGTGTCGAATATCGCGCCCATGGCCGCCATGGTCGAAAAGGCGTAGGGCATACGAATAAAGGCGTTACGCCAGTCGCCAACCGAGCCTCCCCGCCCTGTCGTTTCTCCACCGCCTTTAATCACGACCCCGTTGGGTGTCGTGCCGCCGAGGTCGGTGCAGCATTCAAGCGCGCGATTGATCCAGGCTTCGAGCGGATGGTCTGCAGACTCAAAGCCGAGCATGAGCAGGCTGCCGCCCGTACCATTGCCGACATTGTTCCGTTTGACCTCGGTCGGATCGAGAATGCGACAATTGGTGGGATACAGGCCCGACTGACTGAGCAAACGAATCGCCTCTACCCCATTCTCAAATTTTTCAAAGTGCACCGCGGTTGAGGCCCGATAGATCGGACGATGCTGCAAGCGCATCCAGGCTTCGGTAATGATACCCAGAATCCCCTCCGAGCCGATAAACATGCGGTCCGGGCTTGGACCGGCGCCCGACCCAGGCAGGCGACGCGAAGCGACAATCCCGTTCGGGGTAACGACTCGGGTGGACTCGACCAACTCGTCGATATGGGTGTACAGCGTGGCAAAATGCCCACCCGAGCGGGTGGCAATCCAGCCGCCCAGGGTCGAGAACTCAAACGACTGGGGGTAATGCCGCAGGGTATAGCCGTGCGGCTTGAGTTGGGCCTCAAGGGCCGGGCCGTACACACCGGCCTGAATGCGGGCCGCGCGTGAGGATTCATCAATCTCCAACACTTTGTCGAGATAGCGCAGGTCGATGGACACGCTCCCAGGGTAGGCGTCCCCCGTCGGAGGCTCGACGCCGCTGGTTACGCTCGATCCTCCGCCAAACGGAATAGCCGCAGCCCCTACCTCGTTGCACCAGTCTAAAACGGCCACCACGTCGTCCTCGGTCTTGGGAAAGGCCACCACATCGGGTGGGTTTGGAAAATCCAGACGGAAGGCCCGCACAATATCGGGCAGGGCTTTGCCATAGGCATGGGCCGCGCGGTCGTAGGTTTCGGTCGAGCAGATGTTGGCAAGAGCCTCGGGCGGTGAGAGACGCGGCGTGCGGAGCTGGATGTCTTCAACGCGCGGCTCCGGGTCGAGGCTAAAATCGCTGGCTCCGACGCTCTCGGCAATGCCCTTGGCGATATTTTTTTTCTGTTCCGGGGTCGGCTGTTCGTCTTCAAAGCCCCAGCCCCAAATAGTGGTTCGACGCTGTGTCATGCTGCCTCCTTGCGCTAATACTTCCCAAACGGGGGTTCCTGAATGGTCATTTGATACTCGATGAGATGCATCTCTCCAGAGGCGAGTGTCCGGTCCAGGGCCGATTGGAGCTCTGCCGGAGACTGGACGCGCGTTGCCGGGACGCCGAAGGCTGAGGCGAAGGCCAGGAAGTCCGGATTTGTCAGTTGAGCCTGATATGCCTCTTGATACGCGGTCCGCTGCAAATAACCGATCACCCCAAACGCATCATCGTTGACGACAACAAGTGGAAAGCCAACATTGTGGCGCACGCACGTGGCCAATTCCTGTGCCGTGTAAAGAAAGCCTCCGTCGCCGATCAGGCCGACAACCGGGGTATCCGGCCGCGCTATCTTGACGCCAATGGCCGCTGGAAAACTGAATCCGAGCAGACCGGAGCCTTTGGCCCCGATGACCCCATTCGCCTGATAAGACGGATAAAAATACTCCGCCCAATAGCCAAGCTGGGTGTTATCGACCACCAGGGCGCTGTCTCGTGGTAGTACGGCCCGAATCGCCTTGAGCGACTGAATTTCCGGACGCTCTTGGGCAAGTCTCTCGATCTCCGCATCCGCCTGCTGCCGCCACGCCGCGGTCCGTTCCTGGCGCGGACCGGTGTAGGGCTCTCCTTCGAGTTGATTGCGCAGCGCGCGGGTAATGGCGCCAATATCTCCGACCAGCGGCAGCGCGGCCGGATAATTTTTGCTGATCCAGCGCTCGTCCCAATCGACATGAATCAACTGTTCGGGCAGGACCAAGCCGCGGCGTTTGGCATCGACCTCACGCAGCCGGGAACCAATCACGACTGCCGCATCACAGCCGGGCACGATGTCTTTGACCACCAGTTTGCGCGCGGCATTGCCGAAGGCCAGGGCGTGATCTTCCGGGACCACGCCTTTGCCCGGCGTGTTGGTGATGACGGGTGCGCATAGGGTCTCGGCCAAGGCTTGAACATCTCCGGCCAAGTCTCCGGAAACACTCGCCCGGGCCGCGTCCGTCCCCGCCAGAATGAGAGGCTGCTTTGCCTTGCGCAAAATGGCGACCGCCTCGTCAAGCCGGGGGGGCAACGGCGGAGGGGCTGGAGTGCCGTTCGGTGGTGTCGGAGTTCCCGCAGGTGCGTCTCCAGCCATCAGGTCGGTGGGGACTTCCAAACACACCGGGCCGGGCCGGCCGGCCTGAGTCAGGGCGATGGCGCGCTTGGCGGCCGCATACAAATCATCACCCGTCCGGGGAATAATCACCTCTTTAGTAATGGTCCGAAAGAGAGACGTTTGTTCTTCCAGTTCGTGCAGGACGCCCAAACCTTTGCCGATCTTGGCGGCGTCGATATTGGTCGTAATCATCAGAACCGGCGAGCAACTGCCCCAGGCTTCTTGCAGGGCCGAAACCGTAAAGCCCGCGCCCGGACCGGTTGACGAAACAATAACGCCCAGTCCGCCGCTCGCCCGGGCATAACCGTCCGCCATATGGGTGGCGCCAGCTTCGTGCCGACAGCCAATATGCCGAATCGAGGGCTCGTGGCGTAAGGACTCGTACAGGCCGATATTATGAATGCTGGGGATACCAAAAATGGTCGAGACACCGGCCTCTTTCAGGGCCAGAACGATGCCATCGGCTCCTCGGGGCATGGACCCTCCCTTCCGAATCTACTTGATCACACCCTTGTGTTTCAGTTGCTCCACCTCATCGCCGCTCACGCCCATCTCCTGCAATATCTCCCAGGTATGCTGACCCAGGGTCGGAGGGGCGAGGCGCACGGCGCCCGGTGTTTTCTTGAGCTTGGCCGGAATACCGCTAACTTTGAGGGGACCGATCCGCGCATGGTCCACCTCGACCGCCATGTTGTTATGCCGGACTTGGGGGTCGGCAAAGGTTTCGTGCAAGGTGTTCACCGGCGCGGCCATCACGTCCGCTGCACTCAAGCGCTGCATCATGTCATCTACGTCTCTTTTGGCAAATTCGGCCTGTAACGCCGCATTGAGGGCGGCTTCGTGTTGCAGGCGAAGCTCTCCGGTCTCAAAGCGCGGGTCCGCCATCAGGTCCTCACGTTCGATCGCGCGGCAGATATTATGGAAGAATTTGTTATTAAAAGAGGCAATCTGAATGTCCCGACCATCCTTGCACCTGAAGGTTCCGTAGGGCGCATAAAACGGACTGGCATTCCCGACGCGCGGCTGGATGTACTGACTGAGAAAGAATTGGCCGACCTGGGACGGCTGGACGTGGATCAGCCCGTCCATCAGACACAACTCAATCTGCTGGCCAATGCCCTGTTGCTCGCGGGTCCACAGGCCGACCATGGCGGCAAAGGCGACCAGATTGGCACAGGTAGCGTCGGCGATAGCCGGCCCGGCCTTCAGGGGCTTGCCGTCCCGCTCTCCGGTAACGCTCATAAAGCCGGTCAGCGCCTGGGCCAGGGGGTCAATGCCCGGCCGGCCGCCATACGGTCCGTCCTGGCCAAAGGCGCTGACCGAGATGCAGATGATTTTGTCGTTATACTTGCACGTTTCTTCGTATGTCACCCCTAGCTTGGCTTTGGCTTGAGGGCGGAGGTTGTCGACAATAATGTCGGCCGTTCGGACCAGCCGGAAATACAGGGCTTTGCCCTCCGGCTGGGTCAGGTCAAGCACCAGGCCGCGTTTATTGCGGTTAATCCCGACATAAAAGCCGCTGTCATTCTCGACCTTGGGACCAATAGCACGGGATTCATCCCCATAGGGGGGCTCGATTTTAATCACGTCCGCACCCATATCGCCCAACATGGTCGCTCCATACGGACCAGCCAACATGCTGGCGATATCCAGCACGCGAATCCCTTGCAGCGGCAGTGCCATTGGTGCCTCCTTCCCGTGTTGTCAACGTTCTCAGCACGACGCCTTGGCGCAGACGCTAGCATACCGCACCCGGAATGCCAAAGGCGGGAGGGCTGCCGGCGGAGTTGAGGGGTAGGCCGGATGTGGTTTTTTTGCTATGCCCGAGCAAATCTATCCCAGAAGGAGGGAAATCGTATGCCGCTCTATTTGGATGAGATATATTGGGAGCCATCCCGGACCAAGGAGGTCCATAACATGTTCAAGGGGGTCTTAAGCGGGGAGACCGGCTTTCCTGAGGGGGTCACGCTGAAAGCCGGACCCTGGGCCTCGAACGAAGAGGCGAAGATGGTGCTGGTTCTGGATATCCAAGATCATGCCAAGACCTTCACTACCTTTTCGACCCTCGTTGCCCAGGGCCTGATCACCAAACGCCGCCTCACGCCGATTGTCGAGTGGAGTGGCATGGACGGTGTGGTGAACAATCTCTCATAAGGGAGAAGCGGGGAGGGGGCTGCCTCTCCAGGTGCCTCAGACCTCCTTCCCGAGCCCACTGCATAACAGATTAGTTACTCAGCAATGCCCGCTTCCCATCTCCCTGATCGCCCGCGTGCTATCACCGTCTACTGCGCGTCAAGCAAACGTTGTCCGCAGGTGTATCTGGACGTGGCGGCTGAATTGGGCCAACTGCTGGCGCAGCGCGACTACACCTTAATCTATGGTGGCGGCAATACCGGCCTGATGGGAGCCGTGTCCCAGTCCACGTTGGCCGCCGGCGGGCGGGTGGTTGGTGTGATCCTGACGCGCTTTCTCGAAGACGGCTACGGACAGGCCGGGCATGAAATGCATACCGCCGATGATATGCGCAGCCGGAAGCAGGGCCTGGATGAACGTGGGGACGCGTTTATCGCCCTGCCGGGCGGGTTTGGGACATTAGAGGAAGTTCTTGAGGTGATCTCCCTGAAGCAGCTCGGCTTTCACTCCAAGCCGGTTATTCTGGTGAATACCAACGGCTATTTCGACGGCCTGTTGCAGCAATTCGAGCGCGGCTTTGCCGAAGCGCTCATCAACCAGAAATTCCGCGGTCTCTACACCGCGGTCTCCACTCCGCAGCAAGCCCTGGCGTGTATCGAGCAGGAACTGGCCGGGCAGCAATAGAGTACGTTGCAAGCCGGGGGTGGATGGTTGTTGTGATGCTGCGGACTTCGTGAGTTGCCTCAGTCCGCGATAGAACTACAACCCCAAGGCCAATCGTAACCGCTGATTGACTTCATCAAGGAGCGGTTGCCCAATTTCTCCTAGCTGGCGCAGCACAAGGGATTTTTGAAGCAAGGCTAATTTGTGTGCTCTCAACGCAGAGCGGCGCTTCAAGCCTGTTTTGGGAAAAAAAGAATGCTCGGCATCCAGGACAAGATCGGTCGGAAGAAGGTCTTCGGGGATTGAGGATGAGATAAAGAGGCAGAGGACATCATCAAGACGAGGTAGTAGAAAATCAGGTGTCAAAACGAGTGCGGGTCGAACCTTTGCTCCGGCCAGGTTCGTAAACGGATAGCGTATCAGAACTACGCTTCCTCGTTTGACGGGGGACTGGGCCACTGCACTGCCTCTCCATCATCCGGGGAATAAATATCCTCTTCCTCTTCGAGCCACTCAAAGCTTCCTGCCGAAGCAACAAGCTCGGTGAGTTCTTGGACTGAAAGATCGTTCGTGAGGAGCTGCGGCTGCTGTAGTTTACGACGAGCGAGAATGAAAGCCGCAAAGGTTTCGACCTGTGCCTGTTCTTGAGGCGTTAATTCTTTGAGCAACTGAGGTAGTCTTTGGAGCATGGCAAAAACTCCTACGCCCCATTGTAATGAAAAGTGAGAAGATTGGAATGGGCGTAAGATATGATGCGCTACCTGCCCCGAAACGCAGGTAGGACTTCCTTGGCAAACAGCTCCAACGAGCGCGTGGCCTTTTGCGGGTCAAGCCCCGGGAGTTGTGTACCCAGCACAAAATGGGTGCAGTGAAAACGCTGGCGGAACTTTTCCATTTTGCGGGCGACCTGGTCTGGGGTGCCGATCATGGCGGCCCGGCCAAAGCCTGAGTCACGGAGTTGGCTAGCGTGGGTGAACTGCCAGCCGTCTGCGTCGCCCGGTGCGTCGTTGGCTTCGGCCAGGATGATGCCGTAGTACTGCATGGAATAGTGCAGATGCTCCTGGACATCTTCCCAAGCCTGGTCCTCATTCTCGGCGACGTAGACCATCCGGATTTGTCCGATGTTGAAATCAGCCGGGTCATAGCCGTTTTCTCTCAGGGTCTGGATATAGAGCGGGGCGGGGTCCGGACCGATCGTTGCCATGAGATGACAGCCCATTTGGGCCACGCGTCGAATCGCCTTGTCGGCCCGCGCGCCAATCCACAGCGGAATATGCGGTTGCTGGACCGGCCTCGGAGAGAGCGTCAGGTCGCTGACCTGCGTAAAGCGGCCTTCGAACGTCACATTTTCTTCAGTCCATAGGCGGCGGACCAATTCGACGCCTTCGGCCAAACGAGCTGAACGTTCTGTGCGTGGGATATGCAGAGCCTGAAACTCGCCCGCGGCATAGCCCTGCCCGGCACCCAGATCAAAGCGCCCGTTTGACCAGATATCGATGCAGGTCGTGTCTTCGGCCACCCGGACCGGATGCTGAAACGGCATCAGCAGGATATAGGTCCCGATCCGGATGCGGCTCGTTCGCGTGGCAATGGCTGCGGCGGTCTGCAGGCTGGACGGATTATAGCCGTCTTCGGTGAAGTGATGTTCCGCCAGCCAGACGTTGTCATAGCCCAGCTCTTCAGCCCGAACGATTTGATTGAGCATGGCGTGATACAGCTCCGGATATGGGCGGTGCCATTGGGCTGGATTGCGGAAGTCGTGGATAATGCCGAATTTCATGCAAGTACTCCTCCGTGCTGCCGTGTCGCATATTTGGACTGGGCTGTCCAGTCAACGTGGGGCTCTCTATTTCCTGCTTCCATAGGCATACGATTCTCTTTCGTGGTAAGACCGCTGGAGAGGGAGGTCTTGATGAAAGTTGCGGCTGGCCGAGAGTTTTTTGTCCGTTTTGGAGAAGCTGCCCAGGCTATCGTGCCAGAGCTGGGTTGGGCCTTGATTGAGCCGGACGGCTCCTGGTCCGCCTCGCCGGATGACTGCGACCTCATCGTGTTAGCCGGCGACGCGTATCGCAAAACCTTCATCGACACCATGATACAGCTCCCGCAGCCGCGCTGGGCGCATACCGAAGACGCCGGCACGGACGGCCGTTTTTATGATGCCATGCGGGCCAAAGGGGCGCTCGTCTCCCACAGTCCTGGCACAAACGCCCCTGAGGTGGCTGAGTTTGCCGTGGGCTTTGTGCTGTGGTCCGCAAAACGATTTGGTGAATTGTCCGCCCGTCAACGCCAACACCGCTGGCAGGAACTCGGGCTTGAGAGCCTGAGCGATAAAACCGCTCTGGTCGTCGGTCTGGGTGCTATTGGCAGTCGCATTGTCGCCATGCTGACCGGCTTTGGGCTGCGGATCCTCGGTATTCGTCAATCAACTCAACCGGTGGTCGGGGTGGAGCAGCAAGGCACGCTGGCCGACCTTCACCGGTTTCTTCCCGAAGCAGATTTTGTCATTCTGGCCACTCCGGCCACCCCCCAGACGCACGGACTTATTGGTGCGGATGAGCTGGCTCTCATGAAACCCTCTGCCACCCTGATCAATATCGCGCGCGGGGTCATCGTCGATGTGACCGCGCTTAAAGAAGCATTGCAGACGGGGAGTCTGCGTCACGCCTGCCTTGACGTCCTGCCTACAGAGCCGTGGCCCGTGGACGATGACTTATGGGATATGCCGAATGTGTTTATCACCCCGCATACAGCCTCAACCTCGCCGCTGTATCTGCCGCGGGTTGGTGAGCTGTGGCTGGAGAATCTCCGGCGTTATGTGCGGGGGGAAGAGTTGCGGCATCGGGTTGTTTGGTCGTAGCGAAAAGGGCAGCCACACGGGCTGCCCCTACGGAAGCCTTACAGCACCTCAGTCTCTCGCAATCTCCCCACGTCCTCCCAGGAATAGCCCAGCATGTCGATCAGGACCTGTTCGGTATGCTCGCCAAACTCCGGGGCCGGGGCCTTCGGGTCGGCCGGTGTCTCGCTCAAGATCAGGGGTGAGCCGACGATCTGCGTTTCGCCCCAGGTGGGGTGGGCATAATCCACGACATAGTCGTTGGCCTGCATTTGCGGGTCGTCGGGCAGGTCGGTGATGTTATTCACCAGGGTATAAATAAAATCACCGCCGTCCTTCAGGATTTGCATCCATTCGACGCGTGGCTTTGAGACAAAAATTTCATCGACAATGGCGATGATTTCCTCGGCGTTGCGACCGCGCACCTTCATGTTCTCAAAGCGCGGGTCCTTCTCCAACTCCGGAATGCCGAGCGTCTTGCAGAAATCCGGCCAGTAGCGGTCGGCTTGCGGCATGGCCAGACAGATCCACTTATCGTCCTGGCATTTATAGTGATTCCAGAGTGGGTTCACCGCTTTTGTGCGATAAAAACGCTTGAACTCTTTACCCAGGGTCAGGCGACAGGCCAGATTGAGCCCCTGGAGGGCCATCATACTACCCAGGTGTGAGGTATCGACCTCCTGGCCGACGCCCAAACGTTCGCGGGCCAACAGGGCCACGGTAATGCCGTGGGCCAGCATAATGGCGCCCATTTGGTCGGCGATACCACCGGTGATGTTCATAGGCTCCATGTCCGGCTCACCGGCCGCGGTCATGATCCCGGACCGGGCCAGGCCCATATAGTCAAAGGAGGGTTCACCCGCGTCCGGCCCGTTCGGTCCATAGCCGGTTGCGCTGGCATAGATCAGCTTCGGGTTGTATTTCGAGAGGGTGGCATAATCGAGACCGAGCTTGGCCGCCACGCCCTTCCGATAGTTCTGGACAAAGACGTCTGACTTCTCGACTAGCTTATAGACGATTTCTTTGGCCTCGGGTTTCTTGAGATCGAGCGTGAGGCTCTTTTTATGCCGGTTATTGGCTTCAAAATAATAGTTGCGCGCACCAGTTTTGGCTCCGGCAATTTGCATTACGCCCCGCCCAGGGTCGCCCCCCACGCGTTCTTCAAGCTTGATGACCTCAGCCCCGAGGTCGCCGAGCATCATGGTCGCGACCGGCCCCTGCTGCCATATAGTCCAGTCAAGGACACGGATTCCATCCAGCGGCTTTGCCATACGCCTACCCTCCTTATGATATGCTTCCTGCGGCTGCTTCTCGCTTGCCCGAACCGAACTCTAGCACAAGGCCAAGAGGCGAACAAAGTGAGCGGGACAAAAAGAATGCCAAAAGAAAAGGCGCTATTGCGGAATCGGAATGCAGAGGCGTTTATTTTTTCTGCGACTCCCAAAACCGATCAGAGGCGCTTTTTATCTGATCGCGGAGTTTCACCAGCAGCTCACCATTGCCATACAGAATAAATACGGCGGCCGAGACCGCACCAACGATAAATCCAAACCAGAACATAGACCCTACCTCCTATCATGCCAGCGCCCGGATGGCAGCCCCTCTGTACCCTCCGTCTTTCTCCGTGAATCAGGCGGAAGCCCTACTTGTCTCGTGCAGGAAAGTAGTTACGGTGTCAAGAAAGGCTACGGGCTGATCGAGGAAAACGTGGTGTCCGGCCTGGGGAATTTCAATCCCTGTGGCCCGCGGACAGGTATGGACCAGGTGGGATAATCGCTCAGCCGAAAGCGTCCTGCTGTATTGGCCCCGGATGAACAGGATGGGGCAAGTGATGCGCGCGAGCTGCGATTCCAGGTCGCACGGTTGGCGGGTCATGACCGCACGATCGCTTTTCAGGTGAAAACGCCCTGCATGGTCGGGTCTCATACTGTGTCGGGCAACATGTCTCAGCAACTCGGGCGTTGCCCACGTCTCTGCCGGTAGCAGGCGAAATCGAGTGTAGACATCGGCCTCAGTGGAGTACGTCGGTGGTGGCAGGGAACGCAGCAAACGCATCGTTCGACTCGGGCGTAGCCGGGAACCGATATCGACAATGACGAATGCGCCGTGGTTCATTGTAACTGTCGTGGCGTAATGCAGTGCCACAAAGCCGCCAAGCGAGTGACCCATAAGAACGGGAGCGTCGAGCTCAAGAGCGGCGACAATGCCTTCAAGGTCCGCGACGTAATCCGCGATCTCGTAGGCGGGCGGGTGCGTCCAGGCACTCTCTCCATGCCCGCGGAGATCGAGGGCAAGCACACGGTGCGTCCGTGCCAGCGTCGGGGCAATATGGTCCCACCAATGGGCGTGGGCCGAGCCGCCGTGAAGCAGGATGAGCGCAGGATTCGTCGACTCGCCCCATTCCAGATAATGCAGGGCAAGGCCGTTCACGCGGATGAAACGACTCGTGGGAGCGTGACGCATGGGCACTGACTATTGCCCGGCTCAGATGAAAGCGCAAGGCGACTGTCGCGTCCCGACGTAGAGCGCAGGGCTCTATCGGGAGATGGACGACGTTGACTAGGCAGCCGGTTCTGGCACGCTATAATGAATCTGTCATGGATAAAAAGACAAAGTTTAACATCTGGTATCTTTTCATTGCCCTGTGGGGGGTCGTCATCCTGCATAGTGTCTGGATGCAGGCGACCCGCATCGAACAGATTCCCTACAGCCAGTTTCAGGAATACTTGAATGACGGCCGCATCGCGGAGATTCGTATCTCGGAGCACTATATCCAGGGGACGCTCAACGATCCCGTCGAAGGACAGCCCAGCCAGTTTGTGACGGTCCGGGTGGCATCCGACTTGGCCGAGCAACTGGCCACTCGCGAGGTCCGCTTTGCCGGTGAGATTGAGAGCACGTTTGTCAGTGACCTGCTGTCCTGGATTCTGCCGGTCCTGTTATTCTTTGGCGTCTGGCTGATTCTGATGCGGCGGATGGCCCAGCGGGGTGGCTTCGGTGGCGGCTTTATGTCGATCGGCAAGAGTAAGGCCAAGATCTATATGGAGCAGGATGTCAAAGTCCGCTTCACCGATGTCGCGGGAGTCGAAGAAGCCGAGACGGAACTCCAGGAAGTCATTGAGTTTCTCAAGACGCCGGAAAAATTCAGCCGGCTGGGGGGGAAAATCCCGAAGGGCATTTTGCTGGTGGGACCGCCGGGGACGGGGAAAACGCTGCTGGCCAAAGCGGTGGCGGGAGAAGCCCAGGTACCGTTTTTTTCGATTAGCGGTTCAGAGTTTGTGGAGATGTTCGTCGGTGTCGGCGCGGCCCGCGTCCGCGACCTGTTTACCCAGGCCAAGGAAAAGGCCCCCTGCATTATTTTTATGGATGAACTGGACGCCCTGGGCAAAGCGCGCGGCATGGGACCCGTCTCTCACGATGAGCGGGAACAGACCCTCAACCAGTTATTGGTGGAAATGGACGGGTTTGATCAGCGGGCTGGGGTCATTCTCATGGCAGCCACCAACCGACCTGAGATCCTGGACCAAGCCCTGCTGCGGGCCGGACGCTTTGATCGCAATGTGGTAGTAGACCGTCCGGACAAAACCGGTCGGCTGGCTATTCTTCAGGTACACGCCCGCACTGTTCCTCTTGAGGCTGAAACCGATCTGGAAGTAGTTGCCGCCATGACGCCGGGCTTTGCCGGCGCGGATTTAGCCAACATCGTCAACGAGTCGGCGCTGCTGGCGGTCCGGCGCGGCAAAGACACGGTGGGCCTGCCCGAACTCCAGGAGGCGGTTGAGCGGGTGATTGCCGGACTGGAAAAGAAAAACCGAGTCTTAGGCCAAAAAGAAAAAGCGCGTGTCGCCCACCACGAGATCGGGCATGCGTTGGCAGGCATGTCGTTACCGGGGTCGGACGAAGTCCAAAAGATCTCGATTATTCCGCGGGGTGTCGCGGCCTTGGGCTATACCCTCCAACTGCCGAGCGAAGATCGGTTTCTGCTGACCAAATCCGAGTTGGAAAACAAAATCGCCGTGCTCCTCGGCGGTCGGGTGGCCGAAGAGCTGATTTACCAGGAGATCTCGACTGGGGCCCGAGACGATCTGCTCAAAGCAACCGATACGGCCAAGAGCATGGTCAAATCCTACGGGATGAGCGATACGCTCGGTCAGCAGAGCTTTGACCAGGAGCGCCAGCCCATGTTCCTGCAAAACGGCCAGCCGCAGGGGCTGGGCGACTACAGCGAGGAGACCGCGCGGGAGATCGATAATGAGGTGCGCCGTATTATCGAGGAACAGCACGCACGTATCACCACAATATTGAAGACGAAGCTCCCCATTCTGCGTCAGGCAGCCCAGGTCCTCTTAGAGAAAGAGACCATATCCGGGGCAGAGTTGGAACGGATTGCCGCCCAATTCGAGCGGCAGCCCGACATGGCGCCGGCGACAGTCGAGGTGGACTGAGCGTTTCAGCAGGGGAAGCCCCTCTTGCCAGCAGCGGGGAAGGGCAGTATCTGTCCTGCTGGGTGCCAAGCGCACTGTATGCCAAAAAGGAGGGCGCCATGAGCAGCAAAGAAGCGTTTACGGTCTCTGTCCCGGATGCGGTGTTGGCAGACTTACGCGAGCGGCTGGCAAAGGCGCGCTGGCCGGGGGAGTTTGCCAACGAGCAGTGGGCGTATGGGACGAATCAAGCCTACCTCCAGGAAGTGGTCGAATACTGGCGTACCGACTACGACTGGCGCGCGGTTGAACGCGATATGAACGCTTTCTCCCACTATAAGACGACGATTGACGGTGTGCCGATCCATTTCATCCACGAGCCGGGGAAAGGCCCGAATCCGACACCGCTGATCCTGAGCCACGGCTGGCCGTGGACCTTCTGGGATTTTCATAAAGTCATTCGACCGCTGACCGATCCGGCCGCGTTCGGTGGCGACCCGAACGATGCGTTCGATGTCGTTGTGCCGTCCTTGCCGGGGTATGGATTTTCCACCCCGCTGACCACCCCAGGTATCAATTTCTGGCGAACGGCCGATCTGTGGCGCGGGCTCATGCAAGATGTCTTGGGCTATGAAAAATTCGCCGCTCAGGGCGGCGACTGGGGAGCGCTCATTACCGCCCAGCTTGGGCATAAGTACGCCGAGCACCTGCTCGGCTGTCATGTCAACCTCATGGCTCCGCTGGATATTTTTGTCGGCTCCATGCCCGAGGCGTCCGAGTACGGACCGGAAGAGGAGGGCTGGCATGAAAGGAATCTGAACTTTTTTGCCGCTGAGAGCGGCTATTCTGCCTTGCAGACGACCAAGCCGCAGACCCTGGCCTTTGCCCTCAATGACTCGCCGGTCGGGCTGTGTGCCTGGATTCTGGAAAAGCGCCGCACCTGGAGCGATTGCAACGGGGATGTCGAAAAACGTTTTAGCAAGGATGATCTCTGTACCACGATGACGTTATACTGGGTTACCCAGAGTTTTGGCACGTCCGCACGCTATTATTATGAAGCAACCCATAATCCCTGGAAGCCGTCGCATGAGCAGACGCCGGTTGTCCAGGCACCGACCGGCGTTGCCGTTTTTTCAGAAGAAGTTATTCTCATGCCGCGCAAGTGGGCCGAGGGCTATTACAATTTACAACGCTGGACGCCCATGGCCTCGGGTGGGCATTTCGCACCGATGGAAGAACCTGAACTCCTGGTCAATGATATACGCGCCTTCCTCCGACCGCTCAGAACATAATCTGTCAGGAGTGGGGCTGCGCGCACGGGACACCAATTATGAAACTCAACGGAACACGAACCATTCTAGCCCCCCAACAGAAGGTCTGGAGATTCTTGACCGACCCGAACCAACTCGCCAAGTGCATGCCCGGTTGTGAGAGCCTGACAGAAAGCGGCGAGAATGAATATAGTGGAGAGATCAAGGTTGGTGTGGCCGCGGTCAAAGGCGTCTACAACGGTACGGTCAGGATGGAGGAGATCCAGCCACCCTCACATTACAAACTCAGCCTTGACGGGAAGGGCAAGCAGGGCTTTCTCAAGGGGTCGGGCACGGTTGATTTAGCCGAGCAAAACGGCCAGACCATACTGACCTACCACGGCGACGTCCAGATCGGTGGGCTGCTGGCCAGCGTCGGACAACGCCTGGTCGACGGTGCGGCGAAAATGCTGATCGGTCAGTTCTTCAGGGCTATGGAGGCCGAGATTCAAGCCTTCCCCGACGAAGATGGCAAACCTGGGGGACGGGGGACCTTGGGCAGCTGGCTGAAGCGCCTGTTTGGAAAAGGCAGTCCAGCGTAACCCCCCACCACTGTGAACACGCACTTCAAAATCGGCATTGCCCAGATCAGCCCGCGCCTCGGAGATGTTGCTGCCAACCTGGCCCTCTACGAACAGGCCATTGCCCACGCCAAAAATGAGAATGTTGAGTTGCTCATCTTTCCCGAGTTGAGTCTGACCGGTTATCACCTGCGGGACATGGTTGCGACAGTCGCCCTGCGTCAGGACGCGCCGGAGTTCATCCAACTGCGGGAGTTGAGCAAGTCGGTGGCCTGTTTGGCCGGACTGGTCGAAGAGAGCCCGGACTTTTGCTTTTACAATTCTGCCGTCTATCTCAGTGCGGGTGACGTCCGTCACGTCCACCGCAAGGTCTATCTGCCAACCTATGGCATGTTTGACGAGCAACGCTATTTCGCGCGTGGGGATAGCGTGCGCGCCTTTGACACTCCGTATGGGCGCGCGGCAGCCCTGGTGTGCGAAGATATGTGGCATCCGTCCACGGTGTATATTGCGGCCCTCGATCGAGCCCTGATGCTCATCTGTCCTTCTTCCAGTCCGTTGCGCGGCATTGCCGACAAGAGACAACAGGACGAGAACGCGCGCTATTGGGAGGCGATGAATCGTGTCTATGCCGAAACCTTCGGGGTGTTTGTGATCTATGCCAATCGGGTCGGCTTTGAAGACGGGGTAGGGTTCTGGGGGGGCTCGGAGGTGATCAACCCTTTTGGGCAGTGCATTGCCAAGGGACGCTATTACGAGGAAGATTTTGTCACGGCGGACATCAGCCTCGATGCCGTCCGGCGGAAGCGTGTTGCGGCGCCGCTGTTGCGGGATGAGGACATTGATCTGACGATTAACGAATTACTGCGTATACGTGGACGGAGACAATAAACACGCAACAGGAGGACCGAGCATGTCTTACGCGGACGACATTATTGCCATTCAGCAACTGCTCCACACCTACTGCCATGTGGTAGACCGTGGCACGGTAGACGAAATCGCCGACCTGTTTCACCGCGACGCAGTTCTGCTCCCGGCCTATGAAAGCGATAAGCGCTATGAGGGCTGCGACGCGGTGAAGGGCTGGTATGCCAACTATGACAACACGCTGCGGAACGGCGTGCGCTTTCTGCGCCACAAAATCGAGTCGCCCGTGATTGAAGTGTCGGACAACGAGGCCACCTCAACCTGCTATCTGGATGCCGACGCCATCACTAAATCGACTGATAAGCCCATGGTCGTCTTTGGTCGTTATGATGACAAATTCATCAAGGACGAAGGCCGCTGGTGGTTTAAGGAGCGCAAGATCATTACCTACTACAGCCTGTCGGCCGACGACTATACACCCGGACGCGGGGCAGAGTAGCTCCAGTTGGTCTCCTCATCCCTCCATGCATGAGATCGAAGCGCCGTTTTCCGAAGGGGTGAAGCCCGTCCAATGCGAAGCTCGCCTGGCAGAGAAGCTACGGTTCGCCGGCTTGGTTGACGCTGTGCGGACAGGCAAGATAGATTGCTGCGCACCGCTTTGAGCCAGGGAGTGGGCGTGTCTATGAAGAGTATTGTGTTGGTAAAACAGGTGCCCATGGTTTCGGCCATGAAGCTCGACCCGGAAACAAAAACCCTCCAGCGTGAGGGCGTACCGTCCGAGGTCAGTTCGTTTGATGTCCGGGGATTGTTGAAAGCGCTGGAACTGCGGGAAAAACACGGCGGCGAGGTGGTTGCGCTGACGATGGGACCACCCCAGGCAGAAGAGGCCCTCCGGTACTGCCTGGCTCTGGGGGCGGATCGGGCCGTGCATCTGACGGACCGGGCTTTTGCAGGAGCGGATACGCTGGCGACTGCCCGCACTTTAGCTCTGGCGTGTGAGCAGGAAGGCTACGATCTCATCCTGTGTGGTCGGCACAGCACCGATGCGGAAACCGGTCAGGTCGGACCGGAGATTGCCGAGTTGCTTGATATTCCTCAGGTGACCGGTGTGGCCGCATTAACGCTCGACGCCGATGGCAAGACTATCCGGGTCGAACGTGAGACCGATAGCGGTTTTGACACCCTTGACTGTCCCTTGCCGGCCCTGGTGTCGGCCACCGAAGACCTGGCGCCGGAACGTTTCCCCAGGAAGGCTGAGCGACAAGCTGCCCAAGAGAAGTCGGTAGAGACGGTTACCGCAGGCGACCTTTCAGCGGACCTTACGCGATTTGGAGCCTCAGGCTCGCCGACCTGGGTGGAGTCTGTCCAAACTGTTGAAGACAGCCGTGAAAACCGTGTGCTTGAAGGGGAGCTGGCGGAACAGATCGATAGCCTGGTCCAAGCTCTCTTAGCCCGCGGGCTGTTTGGAACGTGGGCGGAGAACAATACCGCGGGCGAAAAGAAGAAGCGAAGCGCTGACCCCGAGCCGGGGAAAGCGGTCTGGGTTGTGGCTGAAACCTTGGGTGATACCCTCCGGCCGGTCAGCCTTGAGCTTTTAGGCAAAGCCGTCGAGCTGTCGGCGCAGTACGGGGGTGAAGTAGGTGCTGTCTTGATTGGCGGCGGGCTCGACGCCCATATTACGCCTTTGGCCGAGTATGGCGCCGACGTGGTCTACCGGGCCGATGATGCCCGTCTTGCCTCCTATGACACCGACCTGTACGCCGCGCTGTTAAGTCAGGCAATTCAAGCCCACAAGCCACAGGTGCTGCTGTTGGGTTCAACCGCGATTGGCCGAGACCTGGCCCCGCGGGTTGCGGCGCGGCTTGGGCTGGGTCTTACCGGCGATTGTGTGGACCTGGAAGTTGATACTCAGGGGCGCTTGCTGCAACTCAAACCTGCGTTTGGCGGCAACATTGTTGCGCCGATTCTGTCGAAAACAACGCCCGCAATGGCGACGGTCCGTCCCGGTATGCTGTCCCCGTCTCAGTCCGTTCCCGGCCGTCAGGCACGGGTTGAAAGACTGACGCTTGATGACGATGTCCATAGCCGAGTGCAACTGGTGTCACAAACGGGTGCCGACGCGGCCAAAGCCGCGGCCCTGGATGCCGCGGATATCGCTATTGGTGTTGGAAAAGGCATCGGCGGGCCGGAGAATCTGCCCGTGATTGAACAACTGGCCGATGTGTTAGGCGGGGCTCCGCTAGCTTCGACGCGGGATATTTCGGACCTGGGTTGGCTCCCCAGGCAACATCAGGTTGGCATCACCGGCCGAGCGGTCGCGCCGAAGCTGTATTTTGCCATTGGTATTCGGGGCGCGTTCGAGCATATGGTCGGTTTGCGTAAGGCCGGCACCATTGTGGCCATTAACATCAAAGCCAAAGCGCCGATATTCAAAACTGCCGATATCGGTATTGTCGGCGACTATGCCGAAGTCGTACCGCTCTTGACCGAGGCCTTACGCAAGGCGAAGGCTGGGCAATAAACTCGTCCTGCGGCCAGAGCCGAGAAAAAGGACGTGCTCTCTTACGCCGCCCACCAACGTGGGATCCGCGCCGGCTCAGCGGAGAAATACAAGGCTTGGATTTTCCGCGGGTCGAGATCCAGGTGCTGACAGATCCACAAGAAGCTGAACGGGCTCTCATCTTTTGAGAAGAACCACATCCGGTCCAACTCAAACTGAGAGAGAAACAAACTGTTACCCTTCCGCACTAAATCGCGTACCACAAAGGCATCGGATAAAACGTTACGGAGGAGCGCTTTGAATGGGTTGTATGACGAATAGCGGGGCTGCTGCTCGCCACCTTCCACATCCACCATCATCATCTCCACAGCAGCATGCATCATAGATACAGCTTACTAGCTGTTAGTGTAAATTTTGCAACCCCCCTATCGCTCTTTCTTTCGATATTTTTACACGACCGATATTTTTCTCAAATATCGTGGACATTCCTCCAGGAGAAGGATGAGTCTCAACACCGCAGGGCCGACCGCGTCAGGCGCGTTATGCCGGCCACGCCGTCTGGAGCAGTTGGAATAATTCCGTGAACTGTTGCTCGGCCAACTCCAACGCTTGGGTGACATCGGGCGGCTTGGGCCAGGATCGGTCGGGAAATGCAACGCCGCCTACCGTCCGTGGTGTGGCGTAGCGCGGAATCACATGAAAGTGGACGTGCTTATCCACCATCATGAGTAACAGATAGTTAATTTTGTCGAAGGCGAAGACCCGTTTCAGAGTCCCTTCCAGGTCAGCCGTGACGGTAGGCAACTCGGCAAACGCCTCGGCTGAGACCTCCGCCATACTCGTGACCTCCGCGCGACACACCAGCACAAGCGAACCGACCGTCACTTGCTGCGGGCGCAAGAGAACCGCCCAGTGCGTATACTCACGCAGCAGGGTGTTCGGGTAATTGAATTTCAACAATGTTTCATGCGGCATATTTTCATCCCTCTCTGTCTGAAAACTATGTGGTCTCGGAAAAGGATGCAATGCGCAGCCGCCCACGCGACCTGAGTCTATGGAGTAACCGAGAGGGTGGGCAAGGTAGGAGTCTGTGCAGTGGGCAGGCTCTCTATGAGGGGTGCGGAGTGTCGACCGTTCTTCTTTCCCCACAGCGGCTATTCTGACTGATTCGTCGTGGCTGGGGAGGCTTGAGCCGTAGCCGGGTTTTCGCCGCAGCCCGAACACGCGTGCTGCGGCCGGTAATCGATCACATTGCCGTGCCGGTCAAGCTCAAAATGGCAGCACTCCAGTAACAGGTCTTTGAGCTTGGCTCGACCGCGTTGGACGCGAGACTTGGCCCCGGACAGGGACAAGCCTAAGCGGGCGCCGACCTCACTTTGTGTCAGCCCTTGAAGCTCTGTCAGCTCTATTGCCTCACGATACCGTGGCGACAACTGTTGTACGATGCAGCCCAGACCGGCCGCGATCTCCTTGTTATAGTTCTCTTCCGCAGTGTTCTCTTCAGGGATGGCGTCCGCCACGACGCCGTCAGGGGCGAGGACCTCTTTCGATACGGAGCCCGTGCGGAAATAATCCCTTAGCGTGTTATGGGCAATACGATAAACCCAGGCTGCCAGCCGTTCCTGTTTCCGGAGGGAGGCGAGTCCGTTATGGACCCGCATAAATGTCTCTTGGAGCAGGTCCTCCGCTAATTGGTCATCCGTGACACGGCGGCGAAAGAACGCGCGCAACTGCCGGCTCAGCGCCTGCCAGGCGTGCTCAGTTGAGACGCTCATCGTTACTCCTACTCCGAACAGCATTCGATTGTGCAACACGTGGAGCTTTGAATCGCCTCCCGGTCAGGCACATTGCTTGCCCCTGCACCGCCGGTCTCCCTTTTCTTTCTTCCGTGATCCGGCACGTCGGCATCCAGAACCACAAAGATCTCCCATGCATTCCCATCCGGATCGGTTACCCAGGCTTTGTCCTGCACAGCGTAACAGCACGAGACGGCGTCTTCCAGGCGTGGCTTGAGCCCTGTGGTCTGCAACCGGGCGGCAATCCGAGCGACGGTCTCCGTCGATTTGACCTGAACCCCGAAGTGGGCGCTCGGACCGGGCCGGGTCTGTTGGTTTGTATCTTCATTCAAGGTGAGGTTCAGGGGCGGGTCGGCAACCTCGAACTTCGCATAGCGAGGGCGCACCTTGGTCGGTTCCTGGGCGAACAGGTGTCGATAGAAGATGGCGGCGCGCTCCGCGTCACGAACCGACAAAGCGATGTGGACTCGGGCCGGAGTTGTGAATTCCACTGCAGATTGACCGTTCATCGAAAACCTCCTGCATAACAGCGTCTGTTTATACAGACGGAGGAGGCGAACCAAAGGACGCAAATTGGAAACTCAGCGGCCTTGCTTTTTGTTCCTCGTGGCCATATCAACGGCGGAATGCCGCTCACGCTGGCATCTCCTGACGGAAGATTCTCAAAACGCATCGTGATCAATCTTGCCGGTCGGGTCCGGATCGATTAGACTACAGTGGTTGCTACCCATTGACCTCCCCCCGCTGTTTGTTTGCCTGCTTGCGTGTGTCTGCGGCGCCTGTATCGGGAGTTTCCTGAACGTGTGTATCTACCGTCTCCCTCTTGAGGAGTCGGTGATCTCTCCAGGCTCTCACTGCCGGAGCTGCTCAACCCCACTCGCCTGGTACGATAATATTCCGCTGTTCAGCTATCTGGTCCGACGCGGACGGTGTCGGATATGCGGCACCCGGTTTTCTGCCCGCTACTTTTGGGTCGAACTGCTGACCGCAGCGATTGCCGGTCTGCTGCTGGTTCAATTTGGCGTCACCCTGGTAACCTTGGGGTATTTCGTTTTTGCCGCGGCCTTGGTCGTTATCACGTTTATTGATGTGGATCATAAAATTATTCCCGATGTCATCAGTCTGCCCGGGATCATCCTCGGCCTGCTCCTTTCCGCGATCTCTCCACACCTGACGTTCTGGGAATCGCTCATAGGGGCCGGCGTCGGGGCCGGCGTCCTGCTGGTAGTGGCCTTCGGCTATTGGGCCGTGACCAGACGTGAGGGCATGGGCGGGGGGGACATCAAACTGTTGGCTATGATAGGCGCGTTTCTGGGCTGGCGCGCCATACCTTTTACCCTGCTGCTTGCTTCTTGCACCGGATCGGTGATCGGGGTTGCTACCATGCTACGCCGTCGGGCCGACTCCAAACTCGTCTTACCGTTCGGTCCGTTCTTAGCGTTTGGCGCCGGGTGTTATCTCTTCGTCGGGGAATCCCTGATCGCCTGGTATCTCAGCCTGCGCTGACCCGACCCTACCTTTGGAGAACGTGAAAAGGACTACAGCATGATGTCGGCCGACCTGTCGCGGAATACTGGTGACCGCCCGCGCCCTACGGACCCGCACGCAGCGTATACTGAACGGCTGGGTCAGCGCGAAAGCCAATTCCACCGGTGTACGCAGCGGGACCGAGTGATAGGCCACGCGCGTCTGATTCTCTTTCTTGTCGGCTGTGGTTTTACGTGGTTTTTCCTGCGGCCCGGAACCTTGGCGTGGGGCTGGTTGCTGCCTTTTGTAATCGGCTTCGCCGGACTCGTGCTTTACCATGAGCGAATTAGACACCGGCGGCTGCGGGCAGAGCGGAGTGTAGCGTTTTACACTCAAGGATTAGCCCGACTTGAGGATCGTTGGGTTGAGTGTGGAGAGCCGGGGAGCGTGTTTCTGCAAGAGAGTCAGCAGGCTGGTCATCCCTATGCTGTCGATCTCGACCTGTTTGGTCCAGGCTCGGTGTTTGCCTTGCTATGCACCGCGCGAACCTCGAGTGGACGACAGACCCTGGCCGCCTGGCTGACAATACCCGCGACGCCCGAGGATATCCGTGCCCGCCAGACCGCCATTGATGAACTCTGTCTCCGTCTCGACCTGCGCGAAGAGCTTGCCGTCCGTGGCAAGGATATTGACGCCGGCGTCTCGCCCCATATTCTGCAAGACTGGGGACACCCGCCACCCCATCTCTCCGGCTGGCGAGTGTCTATTGTAGCCGGTATTCTCTCGTTGCTGTCGCTGGTGACCCTGGCCGCCTGGGGACTGACCTCGATTGGGCCGATCCCGTTTGTAGTGGCGAGTGTGGTGCAGGGTCTCTTTGCCGCCAGCGTCCGGCAGCGGGTTGGACGCGCCATTGCCAACATCGAGCGCTTCGGACGCGAACTCAGCCTGCTGTCCACAGTCCTGACCTGTCTCGAACAAGAGGCGTTTGCGTGTCCGTGGCTGACCCGTCTCCAGGCATTGATTGCAACCAACGGCTTACCGCCCTCACGCCGGATCGCCCGCCTTAACCGTTTGATTACCTTGCTCGAATCTCGCAAGAATCAGATTTTTATTCCGCTGGCCGGCCTGCTGCTGTGGACGACCCAGCTCGCCTGCGCCCTCGAACGCTGGCGGGCCGTCTCGGGCCGGGCCATTGCCGACTGGCTGCATGCGATCGGCCAATTCGAGGCCCTGAATGCGCTGGCCGGCTATGCGTATGAGCACCCGACCGACCCCTTCCCGGAACTGGTGCCCCAGAAAAAGGACGGTCAACGGAGCGCCTGTTTTGAAGGGACGGGTCTCGGCCACCCACTGTTGCCCGAACGACACTGTGTGCGCAATGATGTGGCTCTGCATCAGCATCCTCAGGCCTTGATCGTCAGCGGTTCCAATATGTCGGGCAAGAGTACACTGCTCAGGACCGTCGGGGTGAACGCCGTCCTGGCCCTGGCCGGTGCCCCGGTGCGGGCGCGGTACCTCCGCCTCTCCCCGCTGACGCTTGGAGCAAGCCTGCGCATCCAGGACTCTCTGCATGCCGGGACGTCCCGTTTCTACGCGGAAGTGATGCGCGTCCGCCAACTGATGGATAGCGCGGCAGGTCCGGTACCCGCGCTTTTTCTTCTGGACGAGATTTTTCACGGGACGAATTCCCACGACCGCCAGATTGGGGCGACAGCCGTGGTCCGCAGTCTGCTTGAGCGGGGAGCCATTGGTTTGGTCACAACCCATGACCTCGCCCTGGCCCGGATCGCCGACAGCCTGTCTCCGCGTGTGGTTAATGTCTGTTTTGAAGATCAATTCGAAGACGGCGAGCTGCGGTTCGACTACCGCATGCGGACCGGTGTCGTCCAAAAGAGCAATGCTTTGGCACTGATGCGATCAGTCGGATTGGAAGTCGGCTAGCTTTATACTTCGCAGACTGAAAGAGTAGAAAGTATGAGTGGAGTTTTTATTACCTTTGAGGGTGGAGAGGGATGCGGCAAGACCACCCAACTCAAGCTGTTGGCCGACGTGTTGCGCGAGCGGGGACACGATGTTGTTACGACGAGGGAGCCAGGCGGCACGCCGCTAGGGAGCGGCTTGCGTGAGCTGCTCCTATACAACAAGCGTCGTGGTCGACCGCGTGTCGAGGCGTGTCCGCCTCAGGACGATGCTCCACTTTTGCCGGCGTTCGCCGAACCCGACAAGCCGAGCGGTTCTCCCGAGCCGGCGGCATCGACTGCCGGCCCAGTGCCACAGGCCGAGATGCTGCTCATGCTGGCCGACCGGACGCAACACGTACACGCCGTCATTCGACCCGGTCTTGACGCAGGGCGGATCGTGTTATGCGACCGGTTTGTAGACTCAACCTCGGCATACCAAGGCTACGGGCGGGAAATTGATCTCAAAATTGTTGCTGAATTCAATGCGTTTGCTTGTGGCGGCTGTTGGCCGGCACTGACTTTTGTGCTGGACCTGCCGATCAAAGACGGCCTGGCACGGCGCAAATATGAGCGGAAGGACGTATTTCAAGCCGAATCGCTCGCGTTTCACGAGCGGGTGCGTGAGGGGTTCCTCGCCATTGCCCGCGCCGAGCCCGAGCGGGTCTGCCTGATTGATGCGGCCCAGGATATCGAGGCTGTGCACGCTGCTGTGCTTGCCGGTGTCCGCAAACGCCTGCCCGCCCTTCTCTAAAGTCAGAGACAAAAACCCATGCTGCTGGATCAGATACACGGCCACGCCTCAGCGCTGGCGACATTGCGCAAGGCACTGGCCAAAGATCGAGTTGCCCATGCCTATCTCTTCACCGGGCCGGACGGCATCGGCAAGCGGTGTACCGCCATTGCCCTGGCGCACGCTTTACTCTGCCAGGAGGCCCCCCAGCATGGGTGTGACTCCTGTCCGGCCTGTGTGTCTCTGCAAGCGGGCTCTCACCCGGACTATTATTTGAGTGCGCCCCTGCCCGGAAAGCAGAGCATGGGTATCGACCAGATTCGGGCGATGCAGCGGTTTCTGGCGCTCCGGCCCGCTCGCGGCGGCAAGAAAGTCTGCATACTCAATGAGGCGCATATCTTGACGGACCAGGCGCAGAGTGCCTTGCTGAAGATTCTTGAAGAGCCGCCCGGCGACGCGATTGTCGTGCTGGTTGCCGCGAGCGGGGCCACGCTCTCCCTCCCCCTGCTGTCGCGCTGCCAACACGTTCGCTTTGCTCCCTTACCGGTTCAGGACGTGGAACGCATCCTGAGGCAGGAGGCTGGTCTGGAGGCCGACACCGCGAGCCTCCTCGCCCGCTATAGCCGCGGGAGTATTGGCCGCGCCCTCAGCCTTGATCCACCCACACTGATGGAGGAGCGCCAGCGGGTTGTCGAGCACCTCTCCACGGTACACGGGGCTTCTTTTTCAACCTTGTCCCAACTGGCTGAGTGGCTGGTAGCCGACCGTAGCTCCAAGACAAAGAAGAAAGCCGAGACGCCAACAGCACTGGAGAAGGGCGCCCGCCTGGAACTCGTTCTGGCCTGGTATGAAGAGGCGCTACGCTACCTCCTGCTGGGCAACAGCGCGGTCGTGCGCTATCAGGACTGCCTGCCCGCCCTGGCCCAGGCGACCGCAAAAGTGGGCCTCGCCCGGGCTTTACACGATCTCACCGTCGTCTACGAGACGATACAGGCCCTGGGTCGGAACGCCCATCCTCGACTCGCAGTAGAAGATATGCTGCTGGAACTTGCTGAGGCTGCGCCTGCCCGCTAGGAAAGAAAGATTCGAGGAGACAGACATGGACCAACCACGACATATACTTGTTGGCGTCGCCTGGCCGTACGCAAATGGTGAACAACACATCGGTCACATTGCCGGCGCCTATCTTCCGCCCGATATTTTTGCCCGCTTCCAGCGGATGCGCGGCAACCATGTCCTGATGGTGAGTGGCTCCGATACGCACGGCACCCCTATTACCGTCCGGGCCGAGGCCGAGGGTGTCGGCCCGGCCGAGATTGTTGATCGGTTTCATGCCACGTTTATCGACAGCTACCTCAAGCTCGGTCTGACGTTCGATCTCTTCACCCATACGGATACCCAAAACCACTGGGAGGTGACGCAGGATCTTTTTCGTACCCATCTTGAGGGCGGTTATATTTACCAGGCCAGCCAGCAGCAATTGTATGACGCCAAAGCCAGCCGTTTCTTGCCCGACCGCTATGTTGAGGGCAACTGCCCGTTTTGTGACTACGACGAAGCGCGTGGGGACCAGTGCGATCAGTGCGGGCGTACCTACGAAGCGGTTGAGCTCAAGAACCCTCGCTCACGGATTACCGGGAATACCAGCCTCGAAGTCCGGGAGACCGAGCATTACTTCCTGGACTTGTCGAAACTCCAGGACCCGCTGCGGTCCTGGCTGCAAGACGGCAAAACGCACTGGCGGCCAAATGTCATCCATTTTGCGCGCACCCAGGTGGAACAAACGGAACTGCGCGGTCGCCCTATCACCCGCGACATGGAGTGGGGCGTCTCGATTCCGCTACCGAACACCGCAGGGAAATGTATCTATGTCTGGTATGACGCCGTCATCGGCTATCTGAGTGCGGCAAAAGAGTGGGCTCAACTCAATAACGAGGCCGAACAATGGCGCCAGTGGTGGGACGCCAATACCAACCCCCAGGCCCGTATCTATAATTTTATCGGTAAGGACAATATCCCCTTTCACGCCATGATGTGGCCGGCGATGCTGATCGCCTACCAAAGCCTGAATCTGCCCTATGACGTGCCGGCCAACGAATACCTGAATATGTACGGCCGGAAGTTCAGCAAAAGCCAGGGGCATATTATCAGCATCCTGAACGTGCTCGAACGCTACCAGGCTGATGCGTGGCGGTACGCGCTCACCGCCATCGCGCCGGAAGCCAACGATGTGGACTTTACCTGGGACGATTTTGTGGAACGCGTGAATAACGAACTGGTGGCGAATTGGGGTAATTTGGTGAACCGGGTGTTAGGCTTTGCCTATAAGCGCTGGCAGGGCGTTATCCCCGAACCAGGTCCGTTGAGCGGAAAAGATCAGAGCTTGCTCGAGGAGGTCAAAGCCGGTTTCCACAGCGTTGGGGACTTATACGACGGTGTCAAGCTCAAAGCCGCCATGCAGGAGGTCCGCCGGCTGAGCCAACGGACGAACCAGTATCTGCACGACGCGGCACCCTGGAGTACGATTAAGACGGACCCGCAACAGGCCGCCACGTCAGTCTATGTGGCGCTGCAAGCTATTGACTGGTTGAAGATTCTCTGGGCCCCCATACTGCCCCACACCAGCCAACAGCTCCATGAACTCCTCGGCTATGATGGCCAGCTCTTTGGCCGTCAGTATACGCAGGCCGTCAAAGACGCACGTGGCGAGCATCACGTGCTGCGCTATGACAACAGCGCCGCGACCGGCAGGTGGGAACCGGGGACGCTCGCCCCCGGCCAAGCGATGCGGCAGCCCGCGCCATTATTTGTCAAACTCGACGAAAATGTGCCGGAGCAAGAGGCGGCGGGCTAAGGGAGGGGACGCCGACCATGCGCCTGGTCGACTCACACTGTCATCTGACCGACACGCAGTTTGACGAAGACCGGACTGCGCTTCTGACCCGTGCGCGCCAGGCCGGCATCGGACGTTTTATTACGATTGGAGCGACGGGCGAATTTTGGCATAACGAAAAAGCCGTAGCGCTGGCTCAGGAACAACCGGATGTTTTTGCCACGGTTGGGGTGCACCCGCACAATGCCGAAACGATTACCCCGGAAACCTATGACCAACTGCGCCGCTTGGCTCAGGAGCCCAAGGTCGTGGGGTTGGGTGAGACCGGCCTGGATTTTTACTACGAGTATTCTCCCCGTGAAGCGCAGCGGCAGCATTTTCGTACCTTTATCCAACTCGCGCTCGAACTCGACCTGCCGCTCTCCATGCATGTCCGTGAGGCCTACGCTGAAGCGGCTGAGATTCTCCGCCAGGAAGGTGGCGGCCGGGTTCGAGGCGTGATGCACTGCTTCACCGGCACTGCACCGGAAGCCGAGGCTCTGCTCGCGCTTGGTTTGTCTCTGTCGTTTAGTGGGATTGTGACCTTCAAGAGTGCGCAGGAATTGCGCACGGTCGTGCCCATCGTACCCATGGATCGCCTGCTCATTGAGACCGATTGCCCGTATTTGGCCCCGGTCCCATACCGTGGCCGACGGAACGAGCCCGCCTATGTATCCCAGATAGCGGCAACGCTTGCCCAACTCAAAGCCGTGCCGCTTGAAGAGGTGGCGCAGATCACCTGGCGCAATACCGCCCACCTCTTTCGGCTCGACGCTTAGCCGTTGAAGGAACGCCCCTGAAGCGGGTCAAGACTTTCTCGGCATTCTTTGCAAATCCCGTAGATTTCCATCTTGTGCGTAGTCGCCACAAAGTCGTAGCGCTGGGCAAGCTCTTCCTGGAGTTCTTCAATCCGGGGCTGGACGAACTCGATAATACGTCCACAGCGTTCGCAGATCAGATGATCGTGGTGCCGTTCGGCTTCAATGTTCTCAAAGCGCGCCTGTCCATCGGCAAAATGGCGCTCCTCGGCAAGTCCACACTCCTTGAGTAATTTGAGGGTCCGGTAGACGGTAGCATAGCCCACCCGCGGATTGATCTGGCGGACTTCACTATAGAGTTCTTCCACACTGATATGGCGCGTGATCGCAAAAAAGACGCGGGCGATGTCTTCTCGTTGAGCGGTGGCCTTGAGGCCCTGCTCTTTGATCCAGAGCCGAAAGGTGTCAAGCCGCTCACTCATGCTGGGTGCTCTCCTGTTATGCCTGCCAGAAGGTGACGGATTGACGGCGACAGCGCCTGCGTGTCGACCTCGCGGTGCGAGAGCTCATCAAGCAGAATGTCAACCCGTTCGGTCACCGGCCGGTCTCGGTCGAGGAAGACGACGTCCTGGTCGTGCACGCGACAGCCTCCGCCACGAACGCGATACCCAACTTCGCGCAGCAACTTTTCCTCTCGGACCTGAATGCCCAGCCGTGTCGCAACCTCTTTCAGCTCTCCGAGCGTCGCGTTCTCCTGTCCTCCACCACTCCCCCGCCCACCAGTCTTCTTCTTTGCCATAGTTCTATTGTGACCAAGGCCCGAAAACTTGTAAAGCACCAAATGCTGTGTTCAGACTTTCCCCCTTGCGAGCTTGTAGACGGATCGGTAATATTCCCTAACCGAACGGTCAGCCGGTGGGGCTGAAGGGGGCAAACGGCCTGACAGGCCAAGGACAAGGAAGGGTATGCGGTTTCCATTACATATCACTACCGACATGATCAAATGGCAGCTCAAGAACAAGCTGAACGGCCAGTCTCGTTATCCCGTCGTGCTCATGCTCGAGCCCTTATACACCTGCAATCTGGCCTGTGTGGGCTGTACGCCGGAACGACACCAGGGCGATCTCAAAGATCGACTCTCGCTCGATCAATGCTTTGAAGCAGTAGATCAGTCCGGCGCGCCGGTGGTGTCGATTTGTGGCGGAGAACCGACCGTGTATCCGGAGCTGCCGGAACTTATCGAGGGTATTATTGACCGCAAGCGTCACATCTATCTGTGTACCAACGGGATTTTGCTGGAACGATTTTACGCCAAGGGGAAACCGCATAAGCGCCTATCCATTAACGTGCATCTGGATGGCATGCGTGACACCCACGACTTTGTGTGTGACAAGCCCGGCGTCTTTGACACGGCCGTTGAAATGATCAAGCGCGGCAAACAGCTCGGGTACTCCATGTGCACCAACACCACGGTGTTCCGCGAAACCAGCATGGAAGAGATCGAAGAGATGTGCGAGATGCTGACCGGGCTGGGAGTGGACGGCATCATGATTTCGCCCGGCTATCATTACCAGGCGCTTGAGACCAACCATTTTCTGTATCGGGACGAGATCAACCAGAAGTTCAAACACGTGCTAAAACTGTCCGAGCGCTACAAGATTTCGCTCACCCCGTTGTTCCTCGAATTCGCCGCTGGCGAGCGCGACTATCCCTGTACGCCGTGGGGCAATGTCACCCGGACACCCTTTGGCTGGAAGGACCCGTGCTATTTAATCGGCAAGAAATACTTCAAGACCTGGGACGAGTTCTGGAACGGTGTGGATTGGGACTACTGGGAAAAGCGCGAAGACGCCTTGTGTCAGAACTGTCTTATGCACTCCGGCTTTGAGGCCTCGGTCATGCGCAAACTGCCCGAGAGTCCGCAGGACATGTTGCGCATGGCCAAGTGGATGATGGCGGCCTAGGCCCTTCCCAGCCTTATCGCGTTTCCCTCTCCCCCTGGGAGAGGGGGAGGGCGAGAGTTCTTCTCCCTCCTCATACAACCGCAGACCACGACAGGAAAAATACATGGGAGCCACCCGCTCCACTCTTTCTACCTGGAAAGATCGCAAGCGCCATAGAGCTACCGCCGCCCAGCTCGCCGAGTGGCAGGAGCAGTACCAGCGACATTTCGAGTATTTCAACCGCCAGTACTTCGCCAATACGCTGCCCCCATACCGTGTCACGCTCCATGACCCGCTCATCGTGCCTGGGGTGCCGGCCGAAATGAGCAAATATATAGCCGGCTACTGCGACAAGAGACAGCGCCGAATTTTGTTGGAGGCTTTTCCCTTCCCCAAAGGGGAAGGCATCCTGCTGCACGAAATGGCCCACATAGCGACCAACGTGCACCACGGCCCGCGCTTCCGCCAGGAAATGACTCGCCTGGCCGCCCTGGCCGCTCCGCTCGGCCCGATCAACCTCGCTACGTATGTGACGAGTGGGGCGTAGCGACTTGCTTGATAGGCTAATTTTGTAGGTATATGATGCCTACAAAATATGAATCTTTCAGGCGGACCTTTTCACCGGAAAATCCAACTTCGAGAGGACCTTCTGTTAGAAGTTGATATTCGGATTGTCCCTGAGAGTTCAGATTATCCTGAAGGCGTTCGATATCGCTGTTATCTCGGAAATCCCCGGACACAAGAAATAATCGTCTTGTACGATATTCACCCAGGCAAACCACATCATCGCCACATCCGTGGGAAAGAGGAACCGTATCATTTTACGAGTCCTGAACAATTATGGAACACTTTTGTCAGGGATGTAGAAGCCGTTCTCCGAGGTGAATTATGAAAGTCAAACGTGTGAAGGTCGGGATCAAGAGCTGGGAAGAGAATAAAAAAGAATTGCAGTCTATCTTTCGACGAACAGAAGAGAAATCCACTCTACCGGCAGAGGGGTCTCTCTTCTTCGTTGATATCGAAACCTTCCGGAAATGTCTGACGCCAAAGCGTCTCACCCTTCTGTGGGTAGTGGCCGAGAAACACCCGCAGTCAGTCCGAGCATTGGCCTCGCTCCTTGGGCGAGAGGTAAAGAACGTGAGTGGCGATCTTGAATACCTGCGTCAAGTCGGCCTCGTCGAATTCCGGCCAAGTACAACTCACGGCAACGCGCGCGCGCCGGTTGTTCCGTATGATCGATTAGATTTGAGCCTTGATCTCCGTCGTCCCGCAGGGGAGACTGGCGTGTCGTAGGGATACTGGCCTCCCGGTTGAAACAGGAATGAGAAAAAGTATTTCAGTGAAGGTAGAGAAGGAAGACGGCAAGTACAAGCGGGCCAACAGGCCGTTTGAGGCTGTCGGCTGATATCGGCATATATGGTAAAGCTGGAGAGTAGAGACGGCTTAGATAGGGAGAAGTACGTATGTCTCAAACAGCCCGACTCGATGAGCTTGCGTTTGAATTCTTTTGACGTGGCTCAGGCGTGCCGGGCCGTGTCAACTGCACAACATGGAATGGAGTGAGTCCTGCGTATTCACCACGGCGCGGGTAGCTACTCCCGCGCTGTATGGTGGCTGTTCTATTCAGCAGGCGACCCGACTCAACGGGTACCATGCTGGCAGCTGACGGGCGTGAGGACGCCCAATATGCGAGGAAATGTCAACCAAGGAGGGGCTATGCTAAAAGCCCAACGCAAACAGGAGGGCCGCGCGAATCTCGGTCAGCCTAATTCGCCCCAGACTTGTTCATCTTCCCAAATATCGAACTCTCCCTTTTTAATAGGTCTGCACAAGTAACCGGCTCGCTGTTTCTCCTCCTGCTCTTGTTTACTATCTAACGGAACTTTCACGGTCTGCATAACTTCACCTTGAGCTACTACCATTCGCTCCGTCCGAGAATGCGTCGAGTCACGGATGAAAAGGCAGGGTCGGAATGGACACCAACAGTGCCCCACACTTTGTTCATAGCTTCTGTCAGCGTCTCGGTATCGTAACGGATGATATATGCCGCAACCGCCTCACTATACAACTGACTGCGAGACTTCCCTAAGCGCTGGGCGAGGCGTTCCGCATCAGTGTATACGGAATCAGGGATGGAGATCGCCGTTTTCATACTAAAAGCATAACTTTCTTCCGAGTGATTTCGCAAGAACTCAGTCCGGCTTGCCGCGAAATCCTCTCCTGGCATAATGGTCCAGGTTACGACGCAGAAAGGAAACTTCTATCACTATGCCCAGCATGAAAGTCGCTCGTTTGTACGACTCAACTGATATCCGTTTTGAAGACGACCCTATCCCCACTGTTGGGCCGGGCGAGGCGTTGGTGAAGACGCGAACGTGCGGGATATGCTCGGGCGATGTGATGGGATGGTACATGAAGAAAAAGGCCCCGCTGGTGTTTGGGCATGAGCCTGCGGGTGAAATTGTTGAAATTGGCGAGGGGGTAGAGGACTTCCAGCCCGGCGACCGGGTGTTCGTCCATCATCACGCACCGTGTTTTTCGTGCCGGGCGTGTCAACGCGGCGAGTTCGTCCAGTGTCCAACCTGGCGGGCAACAAAGATCGTTCCCGGCGGCATGGCTGAATACTTCGTGGTGCCCAAGGACAATTTATCCGGCGATACATTACGCCTGCCAGAGCAGATGTCGTTTGCCGACGGCTCTTTGGTTGAACCTGCGGCCTGCGCGGTCAAATCCCTGCGGCGCTCGGGGTTTCAGGCCGGCGACAGTGTCTTTGTGATCGGACTCGGTATTATGGGGCAGTTGCATGTCGCCCTGGCAAAACATGCCGGGGCTCGAACCATTATTGGAACCGACTTCGTCCCATACCGCTGCACAAAGGCGCGTGAACTCGGCGCTGATCTCACGCTGAATCCGCACACGGTGAAAGATGGTAGTGTCGAGGACGCGCTACGGGAATATACCAAGGGCGAGATGGCTGAGGTCGTCATTGTCGGACCGGGTTCGATCGAAGCCATGCAACTCGGCCTGCGATGTGCGGCCAAAGGCGGAACCGTGGTGCTGTTTACGGCCAGTAAACCGGACGACACACTGACCCTCTCGCCCAACGATCTGTATTTTAACGAAGTCCGCCTGATCCCCAGCTATTCGTGCGGACCGAACGATACCCGCGAGGCGCTTCGGTTGGTTCAGGACGGCGTCATTACCGCCGAAAAATTCATCACCCATCGTTTTCCATTTGAGCAACTCCACGCGGCCTATCGCAACGCGGCTGACGCGCGAGACTCACTCAAGACGATTATTGAGTTTGCCTGAGGAAGACCATGTCCGCTCCCAAAAGTCGTCTCATTCGCGCGCAAAAAGACCATGACCCGTACACCTGGTCCGAGGTCGAATGTGAAGCCTACAAGCAGGGACAGGAAGCGGGCCGAGAGTGGAAAAGCATTGTCCGCCAGGTTCTGGTCGGCAAGCAGGCCGAAGAGACCAGCTTTCATCTGCGCTATTTTGAAATCGAACCGGGCGGCTACTCCAGCTTGGAGAAACACGCCCACGCCCACGTTGTGATTGCCGTGCGCGGGCAGGGACGGGTGGTGCTGAACGATCAAGCCTGGGAGATGCAGGCGCTTGATACCGTATACGTTGCTCCCTGGACCCCCCATCAGTTTCTGTCTGGCGGCGATGAGCCCTTTGGTTTTTTCTGTATCGTTGATGCAGCGCGCGACCGTCCTCAAGCCGTTTCCCAGCAAGAAGGGCGGCTCGCTCAAGCCGCAGGCGCGCGATCCGACATACCCGACTGAACCCCCTGGGAGTGCGGGTAGCCTGCTGGCACATGAAGGGTCTTGCCTGTCAGGTCATACTCGGCAACAACAGGAGAGATACCGCTAACATACCCGAACGGCCCAGGTTGTTGCGTGGGTTAGCCACAGTATTGATACGCGTTTTGTGGGGCGCATAGAGAAAATGAGGCAAGAGTACTATGCAACAATTGAAAAGTATCAGGATCGCGGGCTTTCGATCCATTAAAGATATGAAGCTGGCTCTCCGACCGCTCAATATTTTGATCGGTGCTAACGGGGCCGGGAAGAGCAATCTTATTGCCTTCTTCAAGTTGCTGAATGAACTCATGGCTGGCCGGCTCCGGCAATATATCGGGGAGACTGGGCGTGCTTCGGCTAATTTGCACTTCGGCCCTAAAATAACCCCTCAATTGGAAGCGGAAATGGCGTTTGAAGTCGATAACGGGACAGCCACCTATCGAATAAGATTAGCCCACGCAGCAGGCGATACGCTGATTTTTGCTGAAGAGATGCTGTTCTTCTACCAGATAGGCTCTTCAGACCCAAAGGTGATCGTATCGACGGGAGTTGGTCATCAGGAATCACGTATTGGAAACGAACCAGCGGAAAAGGAGGAAAAAACGCTCAAGCATTTGCTGAACCGTTGTCGCGTCTATCACTTCCACGATACTTCTCCAACTTCAAGAGTTCGGCAGTATTGTTACATTGGCGACAACCGCTGGCTCATGCCCGATGCAGCGAATCTGGCGGCGGTTCTGTATAAGCTGAAGTCTCATAAGGAAGCGGTGCGCCGCCGGATTGTAGGGACTGGGCGGGTAGTGCCGTCCTCCGAGAATGCCGTGTACCGCCGGATTGTAGAAACCGTGCGGCAGGTGGCTCCCTTCTTTGACGACTTCGATCTGGAGACGACCGACTCGCACGACATTATCCTCAACTGGCGGCATCGTGGATCTGATCGCGTTTTTGGCCCCCACCAACTCTCCGACGGCACGCTACGGGCTATCTGCCTGATTGCGCTGTTGTTACAGCCCAAAGAAGACCTGCCAATATTGATAGTGGTGGATGAACCGGAGCTTGGTTTACACCCATATGCGCTCAATGTGATTGCCTCACTTCTTCGAGAAGCAAGTTGCCACACGCAAGTTCTCGTTAGTACGCAGTCCAGTACGTTTCTCGACAGTTTTGAGCCAGAGGATATTATAGTTGTCGAGCGAAATAATGAAGCCACAGAATTTCACAGACAGGACGCCAAAAGACTTGACGCCTGGCTGGAGGACTACTCGCTTGGGGAAGTTTGGCAGAAGAACGTTATCGGCGGCGGGCCACACTGATGGCCCGCCTCTACTTCTTCGCCGAAGGTCCGACAGAACTGACATTTGCTAATACCGTCTTGAAGCCGCATCTGGCGAATTTTGGCGTTTACATGCAAGGAGCGATTTTAATTGCGCACGCTAGAAAGAAAAGAAGGGTTCATCGAGGAGGTGGAAGAAACTTCACAGCAATGCAGAGCGATATTCATCGCTTTCTCAAGCATGACTCGGGGAATGATGTATTCTTTACCACGATGATTGACCTTTATGCGCTCCATCGTAACTTTCCTGGCCTTGAAGAAGCTGAGAAATTACGCAACACCCCGTACAAGCGAGTGGAGGCACTCGAAAGATCGTGGCTCGATGAGACCCGCGATGATCGCTTCATCCCGTTTATTCAGTTGCATGAATTTGAGGCGTATTTGTTTTCTGATGTATCCCAGTTCGCTTTCTTCTTTGACAATGCAGATTCCAAAATTTCTGCCTTGCAGAGAGTTGTCGATGGCGTCCAGTCCCCGGAACTGATCAACGATGGGCAACATACGGCTCCATCGAAGCGGATCAATGGCCAATTTTCTGAATACGAAAGATCGAAAACAAGAGTTGGCCCACAGATGGCTGAGCGTATCGGCTTGGAGAACCTCCGATCTAAATGCTCTCATTTCAGGGCGTGGATTGAGCGCCTGGAGAGCCTTGGAGCGGGACCAGTCTCGTAGGAGATCGGACAGCCTGCCGGCGCTCACCGTTCCAGTCCGCCCCCTTTGCTGACGAGAAAGGAGCTATGCTAGAAAAGGGTGGGTCGTGCAGATCGCTGATGCCATTCAGGCCCTACCCGGTAGGCCTGTCCTGAGCCTGTCGAAGGGAATGAGTGCCTGGGGTGAGGGGGAAGGACGAGGAAGAGCATGGAAAATCCATTAGTTGCCGTCCAGCAATTGGGTCAAAGTATCTGGTATGACAATATCCAGCGCAGCCTTATCTCTTCTGGTGATCTCCAGGCCATGGTCGAGCACGACGGCCTGCTCGGTATGACGTCGAACCCGGCCATTTTTGAGAAGGCGCTGACGGGCAGTTCCGATTACGATCGACCCATGCAGGCCCTGGTTGAACAGGGGGTGGGGTCGGCCATAGACGTGTATGAGCGTCTGGCGATTCAGGACATACGGCTGGCCGCGGACGTGCTGTTTGAGGTCTATCGGAAAACCGAGGGCAAAGACGGCTATGTCAGCCTTGAGGTCTCTCCCTATCTGGCCCATGACACGCAAGGGACCCTCGAAGAAGCCCGGCGTTTGTACACAATGGTCGATCGGACCAACGTCATGATTAAGGTGCCGGCCACCCAAGCCGGCGTTCCGGCCATCGCCCAGCTAATCGGCGAGGGGATCAATATCAATGTGACCCTGCTCTTTGCGGTTGAAGCGTACGAAGCGGTTGCCGAGGCGTACTTGGACGGCTTGGAGCAGCTCGCTCAAAAGGGCGGGGACCTGAGCTCAGTGGCGAGTGTCGCCAGCTTTTTTATCAGTCGCATCGACACTCTGATCGACGAGAAACTCAGCCAGGCTGTTGAGGCCGCAGACGGTGCAGAGCAAAAGGCCAAGATCGAGCGCCTGCTCGGGAAAGTCGCTATTGCGAACGCAAAAATTGCCTATGCGACGTATAAAAATCTGATGGCCAGCGAACGCTGGCAGGCCCTCGAAGCAAACGGGGCGCGACCGCAACGCCTGCTCTGGGCCAGCACGAGTACGAAAAACCCGCGCTATTCCAAAACGCTTTATGTTGACGAACTGATTGGCCCGGACACCGTCAATACCATGCCGGGCGAAACCTTTATGGCCTTCCGGGATGGAGGCCGAGCCGAGCCACGGCTGACCACCAACTGGGAAGAAAACCTGGAGAACGCACGGACTATCATCCGCACCTTGGCCGAGGTCGGCGTGTCTCTGCACGATGCGACCGACCAGCTCCTGGCTGAAGCCGTGCGTAAATTCGTTGAACCGTTTGACGCTCTGCTGAGTTCAATAGAACGCAAGCGTCAAGCCATGCTGGGCAGTGAACTGGCTCAGCAGACGTATAGTCTGGATGGCGTTTCCGCCCTCATTGAAACCACCCTGAAAGACTGGCGGACACAGGGGAAAGTCCGGCGCTTATGGCAAAAGGATCCTGAGCTCTGGTCGGGAAGTGACGAGAATCAGTGGCTTGGCTGGCTCGATATCGTCGAGGCGCAGCGGACGAATCTCAGCCCCCTCATGCAGCTTGCCGAAGAGATCAAGGCTGACGACTTTCAGCACATTCTCCTGCTTGGTATGGGCGGGTCGAGCTTGGGCCCGGAGGTCCTGAAACGCACCTTTGGCGTGATGGACGGCTATCCGGAACTCCTTGTGCTTGACTCGACCGTGCCGGCCCAGGTCAGAGCCTGTGCACAAAAAATCGATCCCAGGAAGACTCTGTTTATTGTCTCTTCAAAGTCGGGTGGGACGACCGAGCCAAGCGTCTTTACGCAGTATTTCTTTGACCAAGTCGCCCAGGCCATTGGCGCGGACAGAGCTGGCTCGCGGTTTATTGCCATCACTGACCCCGACAGCCCGCTCCAACAGCTTGCCGAACACCGTCGGTTCCGCTCCATCTTTCCGGGAGTGCCCAGCATTGGCGGACGATATTCGGCCCTGTCGAATTTTGGCATGGTTCCGGCCGCCCTGATGGGCATTGACGTCCAGCGCTTTCTGGACCGCTCCGCCCTGATGGTCCAGACCTGCTCGGCGAGTGTGCCGCCCGAGGTCAATCCCGGTGTCACGCTGGGAACGATTATGGGCACCCTGGCGCAACACGGTCGAGACAAGGTGACGCTCGTGACTTCGCCGGGTATCGACGCCTTAGGCGCGTGGCTTGAGCAACTCCTTGCCGAGTCGACCGGCAAGGAGGGCCACGGGCTTATTCCGATTGACGCAGAGCCCCTGGGTCCGCCCGAGGTCTATGGTCAGGATCGGCTCTTTATCTACATCCGACTCAACAGCGTGCCTGCGGCCGAACAGGATGCAGCTCTGGACGCACTCGAAAAAGCCGGCCAGCCGGTTGTGCGTATCAGCCTCGACGATACGCCCAGCCTTGGTCAGGAATTTTTCCGCTGGGAAATGGCGACGGCTGTGGCCAGCGCCATGCTCGGGGTTCACGCGTTTAACCAGCCGGATGTGGAAGCCAGTAAAAAGGCCACCCGACAGCTGACCGTGACGTTTGAAGAGACCGGCCAGGTGCCGGACGAGACGCCGTTTTTAGAGGACCGGGGCCTACGCTTCTTCTCGGATTCGACAAATACTACAGCGCTCCAGGCTGCGGCAGCCGGCCAGGACGCGGTGGCGTTGCTTAGTGCGCATCTCGGCCTGCTTCAGGCAGGCGATTATTTTGCCATCAACGCCTATATTGAAATGAACGAGGAAACCTGCGCTGAACTGCAAGCCCTGCGCCGTGCCGTACGGGACGCGAAGAAAGTGGCCACTACCCTCGGTTTTGGTCCGCGCTTCCTGCACTCCACCGGCCAACTGCATAAGGGCGGTCCCAACTCCGGCGTTTTTCTGCAGATTACGTCAGACGATGCCAACGATCTGGACATTCCTGGCCAGCGCTATAGTTTTGGCACTCTGAAACGCTTTCAAGCCCAAGGTGACCTTGCGGTGCTGGCCGAACGGGGGCGGCGAGTGCTGCGCGTCCACCTCGGGTCGGACGTACCGGCCGGCTTGCAAACCTTGTGCGAGACAATCACGCAAGCCCTGGCCTAGGGGTTTCTCCTGACACAGCAGAGCAAGGTATGACCATCGCCGAACGCGCCCTCGAATTTGTTAAAGACGGAGATGTCGTTGGTCTGGGCACGGGCCGGGCCGCGAGCGCTTTCGTGCGTGCGCTTGGCGCTCGGGTGCGTGCCGGCTTACGTATTCGTGGGATTCCGACCTCCCAAGTAACGAAGGCTCTCGCCCAGGAGTTGAGCATTCCCCTGACGACGGTTGATGCCGTCGAGAGTATTGATATTGCCGTCGATGGGGCTGATGAGGTTGATCCCGACCTGAACCTCATCAAAGGCTACGGCGGTGCCCTGGTCCGCGAAAAGATCGTAGCTGCCGCAGCCCGAAAATTCATCGTTCTGGTGGGTACTGAAAAGTTGGTGTCCGTGCTCGGAGAGCGCGGCCGGCTGCCGGTTGAAGTCGTGCCGTTCGGGGTGGCGACGTGCTGTCGCCACCTCCGGGCGTTATCCTGCGACCCAATACCTCGTGAGACTGACTTTGGTGTGTTCCTCTCTGATAACGGTAACGCTATTATTGACTGTGCGATCAGTACGATTCCAGCTCTCGCCCAATTTGAACAAGACCTCCTCTCGATTCCCGGCGTTGTTGACTCGGGGCTGTTTGTGGGGATGGCCCCTACCGTTCTCGTTCAGGACGGGGAGAACGTCAGAGTTCTTCAGTCAAGCGAATAAGCCGGACGCCTATGGATCCCGAACAACTGCTTCAGTTCTGGTTCGCCGACGCGGCTTCAGACGCGCGCAAGGCCGAAGGGCGTTATCCTTTTTGGTTTCAGGCCACACCCGAAACCGACGCCGTCATCCACACCCGTTTTTCCGATCTCGTGAGGCAAGCCCAGTCCGGTGGACTGGCGTCCTGGGAGTCTCATCCTCGCGGGTGGCTGGCGCTGATTATCGCCCTCGATCAGTTGCCGCGTAATCTCTATCGCGGCACGGCCGCAGCCTTTGCAGCCGATCCCTTAGCGCAACACGTCACCCGGCGCGGCTTTGAGCGCACCTTTTATTCCTCTTTGAGTGTGCTGGAGCAACTGTTTTGTTTGATGCCGTTCCAGCACGCCGAGGACCTGGCACTCCAAGAGGAAGCGGTACGTCGCGGAGATGCCGTGCTGGCGACCGCTCCCCCGGAGTGGACCGCACTAATCGAAGATTTTCAAGGCTCGGCCCGAAAGCATCTGTCTATTATCCAGCGCTTCGGTCGCTTTCCGCACCGCAACGTCCTGCTCGGACGAACGTCCACACCGGAAGAACAGGCGTTTCTGGACTCCGGCAGCGGATCGTTCGGACAGGCCCAAAAGAGTTAAACACTATTCAAGGAGGATAACGATGTCAGCCTATTTTATTTTGACCCAGACGATTACGGATCCGGAGCGATACCAGAAAGAGTACATCCCCGGAGTATTACCTTTTCTGGCCAAGTATAAGGCCGAAGTCGTGGTGGCCGACTTTAACGCAACCCCGCTCCAGGGTGAGCCTGCAAAAGGGGTGGTGGTCGTCAAATTCCCTTCCGAGCAAGCAATACAGGACTTTGTGGATGACCCGGAGTACAAGCCGGTCAAAGATATCCGTCTGGCGATTACGACAAATGCCAGCGCCGTGATGGCGCCGGCATTCAAACCGCCCCAGGGCTGAGGAAGCGGTTGGGTCGGATACTTATAGATTGAGAATGTCCCGATCTATTGCGGCCCGCACATGACACGGAGAGCCAGCCGCTTCTGAAATACGCAGGTCGGCGGCAACGCTGGCCAGCATAGCGGCTTCGGTTGGGTTGACCCCGGCGCGATCCTCTAGGAGGCGAGACAGGTCTTCCAGGGCCTGACGTGCGGCGACTTCCATCGTCTCTCCGTCACCCATGGTGAGGACTTCATCTTGCGTGATCACCAGCGGTCGCTGCACCGGAAATTCGTGCGCGACACGACAGCGTAGCGTCACTTCCGCCGCGATTTCAACCGCCGAAGCCGTTGCCTCGCCGTCGCCCATCCGGGCATGCACATCTTCTATGCTCAGCAGGCCACCCTCGACACTCACCGGCAGAAACACAGTAGAACCGCTGCCGAGCTGACTATTACTGAGCTGACCGCCAAAAGCGCCGACCGCGTTGCTGGGCAGGGAGCCATCGGCAGGAGCGAGGCCAATTTTGCTGATATTCGGAATAAACGGCAGGCTGATCGTGTCGTTGTAGCGAATACGATTGCCCTCAATCGGCACGACCTTTTTGCAGAATTCGACCTGGTCCTTGAGTAAGCCGTAGCCCGGAATCGCCACCACATAGCCAAAGCCCAGTGCAGGCCTAATGTCCAGGACTTCGATTGCCAGAGTGTGGCCGGGCTGGGCGCCTTCGATCCATACCGGGCCGGTCATCACGGACAACTGCTCCATGGGCCACTGACCGCCGTCGTTCCAGTCGCGGAAGCGATCGTTGGTTTCCATGACAAAGACTTCTCCCGGCTGGACGCGGGCCGCCGGTGGATGGGTGGCGTCAAAGGTACGGACAATGTGCTCTTTACTGATTGTTTGCATGGCTTTCTCCTTTTCTAGACCGGTGTTTTTTCCCTCAGTGCCTCATCCTCTCTGCGTAATCCCCTATCAATCACAAAGGGTCCAAAAGGCAACAGCGCGGCAACGAAAATCCGACCGGCTTTTTTCAGGTCCCAGCCGGCCGCGTCTTTTGCGGTGAGTAATACGCCGCAAAACCAGAGAAACAGCAGGCCGTGAATCAGACCGACAATCCGTACCGCCAGCGGCTGTCCCCACACATACTTCAGCGGCATGGCGATACCGAGCAGCACGAGAAAAGAGATACCTTCCAGAATACCAACCAAGCGTAGTCGTCCGATAGGGGTACGAGTCATGATAGTAGATGAAGTCTGTTCCTTTTCCGAGTGACCTATGCCGACTCCGGCCTATCGTAGCTGCGCTTTCCCAGCGCAAAATTCTCTGCCATAAACCACCGGAGGTAATCGACACAGGCGATAGGCGGTTCTTGGGGCGGGTTGTCCGGGCCGCGGCAGGTTGGCAGACAGTCAATGATTGTGTCCGCCGTGGGCTGCACAAAGAGAGGTACCGAATAGCGGTCCTCCCCCGAGGTGTTGATGACCCGGTGCGGTGTGGACCGGACCCGTCCGTTGGACCAACGGGTTAACAGGTCGCCCGCGTTGACCACAAAGGCATCTGGAATGAGCGGCATCTTCAGCCACTGACCAGACGGCGACAGAATTTCCAAGCCGAGCTGCTCCGATGTTGCCAGCAGAGTCATGAACGATCCGTCCGTATGCGGACCGACGTGAAACTCATCGTCAGCCAGCGTATCCGGCGGCATATACGAAACCCGGAGGGCATTGAGGGCTTTATATTTGCGGAACTTATGCGCAAAGAAGTCGCGCTCAAGCCCGAGGGCCAAGGCGTATAAGGGCATCATCTGAATCGCCAGGTCCTCCGTGGCTTCAAAAAAATCCTGAACCGCCTGTCGAAAGAGTGGCATATGGTCTGGCCACGGGTTCTGGCGCGTTTCCGAGCCAGGTCCCCAGTCGCGTTGCAGAATCAGGACTTCACACACGTCGGGTTTTTTCGTGCCGGTGTAATATGGCGAGGTTTTGAGCAACTCGCCCCGCCTGGGTACATAGCCGACCCCGTAGGCATTCATCTTGAGCGGCAGCTTCCGCTCAAGCGGCAGGCAGTAGAACGCCGCGGTTTGTTTAATCAGATGGTCACGCAGGCCTTTGGCAACGCCGTGGTTCAGAATATAGAAGAAACCAGTCTGTTCGAGCGCGGAGCGGAGTTCTGTTGCGGTTTTTTCGGCCGCTCCGTCTTCGCCTGCGAGAAACGGACCAAGATCAAGGGTCGGGATGTCTTCGTCAGTTGCGTTCTGGTGCGTTGGGCGTCCAGAGATGTTTTGCTCGGCTTTCATCGTCGTTTCTTCCACTGGATTATCCTCAGGCACGAAGGCTGATACCCCTCACTTTCCCGCTGACGCTACGGGTGTACCGTCCTCGTCTGAGAGGGTCTGGTACAGCTCGGGCCGGCGGTCCGGCATGAAATCCCAGCGTGCTTTGAGCTTTGCGAGCGCGTCCAGGTCGATCGTGGTGACAACCAGTTCATCTCCGTCAGTCTGGGCCTTGGCCAATATCTTCCCTTCGGGTGAGATGACCTCACTGCCTCCAATATACTCGACGCCATCTTCAACGCCGGCTTTTCCGGCCGCGACAATAAAGACTTGATTTTCTATGGCGGCGGCGCGCAGGAGAATTTCGGCGGTTTCATGACCTTCTTCTGGGGGGCGGCCAAAAGTGGGCGTATTGTATGGAATGCAGATCAGCTCAGCCCCGCCGAGCGCGAGCGCCCGGTAGGCCTCTGAGAAACGCCGGTCATAACAGATGAGCATGCCCAGCTTGGCCGACTCGCCGGTACGCAACGCCGTCACCGGAAAGCCCAGATTCCCTTCTGTAAAATAGCGCTTCTCAAAAATATCGAGGCCCTCCCATCGTGGCTCGACCACACCGGGAATATGAGCCTTGCGGTATTTCTGGACAATGGTCCCGCTCGGATCAATGAGAACCGCCGTATTATAGACTTGGTCGTTTTCACGCTCGGCAAAGGGAAAGACCCAGTGTAATTCCGCCTGACGCGCGGCCTCAAAAAGGGGCTGGGTTACGGCTGAAGGCAGACCGTCTTCGGGAAAATCCTGCCAGGCTTCGCGTACCCGCGTGGCAAAATACGGGGTCAGGGAAAGCTCGGAAAAGGTCAGTAGTTCGACGTCGCGCCGTCCGGCTTCTTGAATCAGTGCGACCATGCGTTCGACGGTCTGGGCCTTGGTGCTGGAACTCGGCCCAAGCTGGGCCGCCGCAACAGTGAAAGAACGTGTCATGCCGTAAAGAGTAAACGTGTCCAGCCCTTCATGTCTAGTGGAGGATACGTTTACTCTTTGTCTCCTTGCGCTTCACTCTACATAGCCCATGGGTGCCTTTGAGAAATCCCAGGCTTGGATCTTTTGAGGTTGGATTTTCGTGATGACGCGGCCTTCGTTGTCCTTAAAGAGCTGGCTGTCCCGTCCCTCCGGTCGAGCGAAGAGTTCGCCAAACGACTCGTGGCTAAAACCGAGTGCCCCGTCACGAGCCGAGAGGCTATAACGGTTGCCCAGCAGGGTCATCAGGTGCTCCGGGGTATGCTCGCCCTGCCACGGGCCGGCCTCGACGTGCACGGTTTTGCCTGAGCCAACCGCCACCATTTCCGCCTTGCCCTTGATCACCACCGCCTTGGCCATATTGGTGCGCATTCCCATAAGCGGGCGGTCATCCATATCTATAGCAGCCGAGCAGCGCGGGTCGCGGTTGAGGTGTTTGAAGGCGAGTCGATTCCGGGTCAGGGCGAGATACAGACACTGGCCATCCCAGTAGTACCACAGCGGCGTCACGTGCGGATATCCGTCCCGCGCCAGCGTCGCCAGGCGCACAACCCAGCGCCCGGACAGAAAATCGTCGATCTCCTCCTGGGTCATGGCCACTTCGGGATGCCAGGCCAGCACCCCGCCTACTTTTTTCATGCAACCCTCCCGGTCCTCGGGACTCTATACCACTGGCCGGGAGATGATATCGCCCGACACCCGCCGTTTGAGCCATTGGCCGTCCGTCGCACTCCCGACCAGTTTGCCCTGATCAACAATCACCTTACCGCGCAGCATGGTCAGCACCGGATAGCCCTGGCAGGTAAAGCCCTCCCAGATGCTGTAGTCAGAGTCTGCGTGCAGATCGTCCATAGTGAGCGTTTTGTTCATGTCGGGATCAATCAAAACGAGATCGGCATCGCTCCCCGGCTGAATCGCTCCCTTCTGGGGATAGAGCCCCAGGAGTTTGGCGGCGTTGGCCGAGGTAATATCAACAAAGCGTTGCAGAGACACATTACGCTCGGCCACAAACTTGGTGAAGGCGACCGGCATGCGAGTCTCAATGCCGTTATGCCCGCCACAGACGGTCTCGATGGTATCGCCCCACAACTTCGGACCTTTATGGGTCGTGTATTCATCTGTGGCCGTGGTCGCCAGACGGCCGTCCATTAAGCCGGCGATCAGCGCGTCTCGGTCATCCGCGAATTTAATCGCCGGATAGGTATGAATTGCGGTCCCGCCGGGCTTTTTGTAATCCTCACAGGTGAACTGGAGATAATTATGGAGCGCCTCGCCATACACCGGCTGACCGGCGTTGCGCGCCTCGGCGATGGCTGCCACGCCTTCTTTAGCAGTCGTATGCACAAAGTAAATGCCCGCCTCAGTATGCTGAGCCAGACGGATAATATGACGAAAGGCCAAGTCTTCAGAGATGTTGTTGTGCACCAAGTGGAGGTTATACCCCTGGTCGCGGCCCTCACGCTTGAGCTTTTCGGTCATATAACGCACGACCTCGTCTTCTTCGGCGTGGACCGCCATAATGCCGCCGTGCTTGGCCACCTCGGCAAATATCGTCCACAGATGTCCATAGGGAACCCGGATAGGATGAAACGTCGTAAAAATCTTGAAGCTGGCGATGCCTTCCTGTATGGCCTCGCCAATCTCGCCAATGGTCTCCGGCGCGACCTCGCCCGCCAGAATGTAGTGAAAGGTATAGTCGGTGTAGGCGTGGGTGCGAAACACACTGCGGCGTTCCTCCACGACACTCATAATGGATTTGGGTGTTGCGTCTTCTACCTCTGCAAAACTCAGATCCCCAGCAAAATCGACGATGGTCGTGACCCCCCCGAACGCGGCGGCCCGGCTGGCGTCCTGGGGCGGCTGGGTCATGATATCCGGCTGACCCGACCACTCGCTCGGCACGGGAATGCCGATATGCGCGTGGGGCTCGATGCCACCTGGGATGACAATTTTGCCGCTGGCGTCAATCACCTGCGTGGCCTGCTCCGACAGCGTGCCTGACCAGCCGACGGCGACGATCTTTTCGCCCTGAATACCGACATCCATTTCCCCGACGGCCTGGGGAGTAACGACCTGCCCACCTTTGACAACGCAATCGAGCATAGGGTCCCTCCTTTGGACTGGATACTTTCTTATCGCAAAGCGCTCAGCCTGCCGTCAAGGTTTAGCATGGTCTTCTTGGCCCTGCTCAGGCTCCGGCATGGGTGTTCACAAAATCAATGACAACGGAAGCCGTCTGTTCGGGCTGTTCGATCATGTGATAGGTCCCGCCACCGTTCTCGACGAGCCTCACCTCGGCATGGGGACACAGGGCAGTAAAAGATTCAATCGCCGCGGTTTGTCCTGGTGTGGCCGCTCCCAGGTGGCCGGAGTTCCCCATCAACACCAGGACCCGCATCGTGAGCTTGGCGACATCGGCAGACAGCTCACAGTGGGCAAAAGTCTCCAGCGTCTTTGCCAAAGACGGGATAGAGAAGTTGCGCTTGAAAGACTCGATTTCGAAAAGAGCGATCTCATTGGCTCTGTCGCCGAAGACATTGTGCTCGGCGCTGCCTATCCATTGAGTCAGGCGTCCCAGCGCCTCATATCCGAACGCTTCGGTCACGTCTTGAAAAACCTGAAACATGCGGCGGCTCTCGGGACTAAAGGAAACCCCAGGATAGGTGATGAGGCTTTTGACTCGCTCGGGATGCCGGGCAGCAAACCGGACATTCAGCGGTGCGCCGGTCGAGGTGCCCCACAAATGGACCGTGCCGAGACCCGCCTGATCAAGAATCACCTCCAAGTCATCGACCCATCGATCAAAAGGATAGCCGCCGGGCCACGCACGGTCCGACAAGCCGGCACCCCGGTAATGCCAATCGATCACCTGGAGGTGGGGGGTAAGCAGGTCACGGATATACGCGAACTGGTCATGTAAAAGACCGAATCCTCCGGTGACAACCAGCGGCTCGCCGCTGCCGTTCAGGTCGTACCACAGCTTGACTCCGTTATCGTTCGCGTAGGGCATACGTCCTCCTTCGGGATCACAACTTGACTCGTACACGGATTTGCCCGACCATGCCAACGATTCTTTTTGCCTGATTTTTTATGGAGGGGGAACGTATGGTTAAATTTATTGGGTGCGCGCGTCGCAAGGCCGGGATGAGTGTGGCCGAGTTTCAGGATTATTGGAAAAACAATCACGGTCCGCTGGTCAGAAGCGTGCCGGAGTTCTGGCAGTACGTCCGCAAATATGTCCAGGGCCATACGCTCACCGCCCCCGTGCCAGGTTTCCCACCGTCAGATTATGAGCCATTCGATGGTATCGCCGAGCTCTGGTTTGACAGCGTGGAGGATATTGGCAAGGCGTTTACCCATCCCCGCTATCTCGAAATTATCCGCCCGGATGAGGCAAAGTTTGTGGACTTCGCCAACTCCCGCATGTTTATTGTCGAAGACGTCGAGATTGGGTAGGGACCTGCCATGAACTTCGGGGTGAGTTTTCAGTCGCATATTCAAAACAGTTGGAAGCATGCCGTGCTGGCCGAACAAATGGGCTTCACCAACGCCTGGTTTGTCGATACCCAGATGCTGGCCTCGGACGTGTATGCGTGTATGGCCCTGGCGGCTGAGCATACGAGCACCATCCAGCTTGGAACGGCCGTAGCGATTGCCGGCACCCGTATTGCCCCGGTCATTGCCCACTCGATCGCCACGGTGAACCAACTCGCACCAGGTCGGACCATCCTGGGGCTGGGGACTGGCCACACTGCCTGGCGTGCCATGGGCATGCCGCCCGTCCGCCTGGATACATTTCGGCAGACGATCGACGTATGTCGAAAACTGCTGCGCGGAGAAGCAGTTGAATACCAGGAACGCGGCCGTCACAGTCGGATCCGTTTCCTCGACCGCGAGCACGGCTATATTAACGTCAACGATCCTGTCCCGATTTATCTTGCCGCTTCATATCCCAAGGCGCTGGCCTTGGCCGGAGAACTCGGTGATGGGTTGATTACGGTGAGTACCATTACTCCTGACGCACTGACGGCGACACTGGAGAAAGCGGCCAAGGGTAAGCGGCAATCGTCAGGACAACACAAAGATTATCCGGTCGTCACTGTCGACGTCGCGTGCGTACTGCGCCCAGGCGAAACGCTCAATAGTCCTCGGGTCCTCAGCCGAGTCGGGCCACGTATTGCCGTTGGGCTGCACTATGCGTATGAGGTCGTTCGGCAGGGCAAGAAAGCGCCCGCCTATTTTGAGCCGTTTCTCACTCCACGATACCGGGCGTATCTGGACGAACGCTGGGATGACATTCACGTAACCCACTCGCGGTTTCTGCATCCGGGCGAAGAAGAGTTCATTACCCCGGAGGTGGTTCGAGCCATGAGCATGACCGGCACCCGAGAGGAGGTGATTACGCGCCTCAAAGAATTAGAAGCCGCCGGTCTGACCCAAATGGTGATCTCTCCGCCGTGGGGCTATGTTGAGGAGAGCATTGTCGAGTTTGCGCGGGAAATTATTGCACATTATTAGATGCCTCATCAGATTTCCCTATACCCGATTAAGTCTTTGGTGGAGAAAACCAGACTTTGAATTGCGCCGGGTCCTGGCCTACGTGCTCAATGACGGTTCGACAGGCGTGGGCGATCCCTTCCGGGTTGCTGTTCGTCTCGACAGACAATGGTCCCACTCTTTTGTGAGCCGTAAACCCTCTCTCCGTCCTGCTGTACGGATGAACAGGTTCGGTATGGACCACATAACGGGTTCTACTTCTCGGCGTCTGAATGGGACAATGGCTTTCTCTGAGGTGCCCGTTTTTCCAGAGCCAACACACGACTTTGACCAAGAGCCCTCTCCACGATGGCCTTGAAATATTTTCTGATGTAACTGGGACAACCGAGTTGTCGGGGAACTGGACTTCTGCTGGAAAAGAGCCTCTTTGTGGATCCAACTCCGATATGGGCAGCCATTCGTATGGCATATCTATCCTCCTGCGCTGAATTCCTATCCCCTCACTTCGCCGGCTTTTTCCAGATATCGCGGGCCTGCATCAGGGCAATCTGTTGAACTTATTGACCTGTCTGAGAGATGACCGGTCGATATCGGGGTTCTGGGATAGGCTTGGCATTTGCGTGAGCAGCCTCTAGCCACGCTTTTTTTGCTTTGAGCACTTCTTGCAAAGCTTCTTCCGGGCTTTTACCGAAAGCTGAACAATAGGGCAGATCAGGAATATCAGCAATATAGCCTGCGTCCTCTTCGCTATAAAAGACGTTAAATAGAATTTACTTTTCTCAATCGATTCTTTTTTACGATCAATCTTCGGGTGTCCGACTTGAATCTTTGAGACCCCTGCAATCGCTTTCTCCCACATCACATCAAGGTCTGCTTGTGGAAAGCTCATGGTTCTCTCCCTCCTCTCAAGTACCACGGCAACGTATCAAAGCCTTCCCATTGTTGGCATACTTCTCGATCATATCCTGCGTGTGCTATCTCTGTCATAGGGCATCGATTCCATACATGATCCCACAGATGATAGACGAGCGTGCCTCCATTGAGCACCTTCCCTATCGCTCGCGCTATATCTTCAGATGTGATCTTCCAGGTTTTTTCCAGGTGTGGATGGGTGAGTTCCTCCGTCAAATTTTGCGACAGACCGAACACTTTCCCAAATTCATGCGCCCGACAATCTTGCGCCTTAAATTCATCTTCAATGCCGGTAAACCGTTTGTGCAAGACTAGTCCGTGTGTGATCAAATCCCCCACAATAATGTCACCATTTTTTGTATGGAGGATGTCACAATGGTAATCCAGCGAAAAGTAGTCAGGTGGCACCGTCACAGAAGACGTGATGTATTCCTGATACCCGGTAAAGTTGTAATCCACTTTTGGTGGTGTTGAGTAGTGGGGAACGGATTGAATGTGCCGCATCAATGCCCGAAGTTTGTGTCGGCGCATAACAAGGGGCTTTCCCCACCGTCGTTGGAGATTTTGCATTTTCCAATCCTTTCCTCAATCGTGATTGGACTTAGTTTTCTACTCCTCGCGAAACAAATCAAAATTTAAGTCAGCCGATGTCACTTCGGCTCCCTCTTCCCAAAGTTTAGTAATCAAAGCCAAGACATTCCGATTGTCTTTGAACGTTTCAAGAGGTACTTCAATTTTGAGCTTTTATGGTAATCTTTCATGGTTCATCCTGCCCATCCCCTCACTTCGCCGGCTTTTTCCAAATGTCGCGGGCTTGCATCAGGGCAATCTGTTGGTCGATGACCTCTTCTTTGTACTGTGCGTGGTTGCCGGGGATTTTGTCGATATAGCGATTCTTGGGATAGATCGGTTTTTCATAGATGAGCTGCGCCATTTCCGCCCGCACGTCCTTCATCCAGTTCGTGACCTGGGCGTTGGCCCGGTGGTGGCGTAAGGCTTCGATGTCGATCACGCCCCTGACATAGGTCGACCCGTTGGTGTCACGCTGTTTGCCGACGATCGTCCCCTTGTAATCCACAACCATGGACTGACCGCTACCGGCGTCAATCGGCGTCTCGCTGTCCGGGTAGAGGTGATAGCCGCCGATGTTGGGGGCAACAATATACATATTGTTTTCCAGCGCCCGGGCGCGATTGGAGATCTCAAAGATATCGTTCTGGGTGAACGGGCCGGGCAGAGAGGCGCGGTAGACGACTTCCGCGCCGTTCATTGCCAGCCCGCGGCCGTTCTCCGGGTAGTTGCCCTCCATGGCCATCATGATGCCGAGTCGGCCAAGCTCAGTGTCGGCCACCGGCCAAAAGGCCTCCAGGTTACGTCCGTATTTTTCGATCCACCAGTCAAAAAGATCGTGGGGCGATACCGAGCGCTCACACGGCAACAGGGAGGAGATCTTATAGTGTTTGAGAAGGAGCTGGCCATCCGGATCGAGAATAAAGCCGACATTGAAAAATAGCTTGGGCCAGTCTTCATGCCGCGCCTTGGCCTGGGCCATAATGAAGACACCGTACTCACGCGCGAGTTCGCCGAGTTGGTCGGTCTCCGGGCCTGGTATGTCAATCGCACACGTCTGCGCAAACTCGGTGTGATCGACGTCCAGGACCTCGTCGTTAAATCCTTGCAAGGCACCCTCCGGGATGGCGAGCAGCCGGACCGGAATATCAAGATTGGAGAGCCAGAAGGCGGCTTTGGTCAGACTGCGAATATGCTCGATATTCTTCTGCATATCCGCCCGTGTGCGGATACCCCAAAACGTCGGGACTAAACCAACGGCATTATACGGTTCGATCATGCGTGTTCTCCTTCTGTTCAGAGCTGTATCCCGAAGAGCTGCGCCGCGTTGCCGACCACCATCTGATACACTTCGTCGTCCGGGACTCCGACAAAATCCTTGGCAATCTGCTGTTGGGACTTGGGAAAGGTGCCTTCGGTATGGGGATAGTCGGCCCCCCACATGAGGCGCTCCACACCAATGAGTTCACGGGTCAGAATCCCGGCCCGGTCATCTTCAAACGTGGCCCAGAACTGACGCTTGAAATAAGTGCTGGGTGGCTCATTGAGTTGCGGTTGCATCCAGTGGCGGTGATCTTCCCACCAGTGATCCATCAGGCGCAGCAGGCAGGCAATCCAGCCGATCCCGCCCTCGGAAATGATAAACTTCAGCCTGGGATAGCGCTGGGGCGCGCCGCTCCAGATCAGCTCGGTCAGCGCGTTCATGGGTTGGAAAGCCTTTTCATCCATAAACGCCATACCCGGACCGATCCGACGAGCTTTTTCGTGGGTGGAGGCACCGATATCAGCGGCGGTTCCCGAGTGGGCGACCGCCGGCAGCCCGATTTCTTCCAAGCGTGCCCACAACGGTTCATAGTCGGGATGAATATACGGCCGGGCCGGTACGGCGGCCGGGATCATGACCGCCTTGAGGCATATCTTGGCGGCGCGTTCGGCTTCTTCGGCAGCCCATTCGAGGGGGCCCTGCATGGGCAGGATAGCAGCGCCAAGCAAGCGATGTGGCGCATAGGCGCAGAACTCGCTCAGCCAGTCGTTATACACCCGGACGGCCGCGCGTTGATACTCGGCATCTGCAATCCGGTAGAACATGAGACTCCACTGGCCGGGGTAGATCACCTCGGCCCGCAGGTTATCGAGCGCCTGGTCTTTGAGCCGCTCCTGCGGGTCCCAGGCTCCCGGACGGGTATCCGCGTGACGGGCTACCGGCGACTCGACTTTGCCGGCAATCTTGCTTTCCAGGGCCGCGCCATCGAGGCCGACCGCCACTGGGTCGAGCCCGTCGATCACATAGAAATCGACCGACTTGCGGGTCTCGATGTGTGGCGCCCGGTCGCGGAAACGCCGGTCCATTCGGGTCGTCCATAAATCGGCCGGCTCAACGACATGGCCGTCGGCTGAGACGTATCCATCGATAAGGCGCGCGGACATGAGTGTCCTCCTCTTGTTCACTTACCGATGCGCTTCGTCCAACAACGGCTTAAAAAAGTCGGGTTGGGCGATCCAGTCGTCTTCACTCGTCATTTCTTGGAAGAAGCTCGTGTCAATAACGACTTCATCGATGCCGGCCTCCTTACACTCTTTGAGCTGTGGCAACATCTCGTCAGGCGTGCCGATCCAGTTTGGCTGCATGAGCTGGTCGCCGATCTTCTCAATACTGGGTAAGGCAGGGGCGGCAAACACACGATGGACGAGTTGAAGCGGACCGCGGCCAAACTCCTCTTTTGCCATCTGGTTAATATGTTGCATGCGCGTGGTCGCAAGCTCGACGGTATGACCAGCCGGATGCCAGGCATCACACAACTCAGCCACCCGTGACAAGCCTGCGTCGCTCAAAAAGCCACCAAGAATCGGTACGGCTGGATTGCCGTGTGCGTCACGCTGTGTTGGCTTGGGTGAGGTTAATCCCCGTGGAATAGTGTAGAACGGACCGTCATGCTGGGTTGGATTCGTCTTCCACGCTGCGCGTAAGGCGCGAATAAAGTCACTACAACGGGCGCCCAATTTTTCAAATGGCGTCTCCATCTGTGCATATTCTTCGCGTGACCAGCCTAGGCCAATACCGAGATCGAACCGTCCGCCCGAGAGCAGGTCAATAGTTGCGATTTGTTTGGCGAGCGCCACGGGCCGATGATAGCCAAAGACCAGAACGGAAGTCCCGACGCGGATATGCTGGGTTATCCCAGCGACATAGGCGAGTGATTCCAAAGGTGCGAGCAAGCTTTCGTACGCCTCGGGCCATTGCACGAGTTTGTCCGGCCCAAGGACAGCTTGGTGTATGGGATGGCTCTGGGCCGGGTGTTCCGGATACAACAAGTGATCTTGGACCCACAGCGAGTCATAGCCCAACTGGTCGGCACGGACTGCAAATTCATGGACGGCCCGCCGGCTAGCGAACGTCGTGAGCTGTGGCATGTTGAATCCGATTTTCATCGTGATCTCCTTTATTGGTCTGTCAGTAACCAAATTTGCTCTGTTCGGTTGAGATGAAGTCGTTATATAGCAACAGGCTGTGCAGGATTTTAGGCCGCTTAGCGAACTCCTAATTCCCCCCAACCTTCCGGTTGGTGGCGAACCCGGCTTGCGCACCAAGTACTTTCATGGGTTGCTGTAAACTCTCCTGCCACAACAGCGACTCCATGGCGATATTGAGGGGCTGGTCTTGAATCGTCAGTTCGTACACCGGCTCATCATACGATGCATGGTTGTGAACGCCCCAACCCGGTGCTGACAGCATCAGGTCGCCTGCTTTCCACTCGTAGATTTTCCCCTCAACCGTGCTGCGTCCACTACCGGCAAAATAATAGTTGATTGCCGCCGACGTATGGCGGTGTGGACGGTCAACTATTCGAGGCGGCCGTACCGTCATGGTCGCAAAGAAATTCTGGGTGGTACCGTTTGTTCTGCCGGTGGCCGGATTGTACAGCAGATACAACCGTCGTCCGACATAGTCATTGCCCAGCGCAGCCAATTTATCGAGTTCCGCCTTGACACGCTGCCAGGGCCAGTGCAGCGGGGCGGACGCTACTGCTGTCGGATTAATAAGGCGCTCATAGGGCATTAAGAACGCGCCGGCCTCGTTTAATTGGAAGGTCCCAAAGGGACTTTCGCCTTCACCCCGCGCGCTTGCCTCTGCTTCCGGCGCTTTCTCAGGCCCTTCTGTCAGCGGTGGGCCGTCATCCACAATATGCACGTTCATCTTTTCGAGCAGAGCGGCGTTACTATACGTGAGTCGCACTTGCAGCTCATCACCGTCATTCATGTACCAATATGGGGCCATTGATGGAGTATTCCACACGTCATACTGCCCGAAGTCGATACGCCTGCCGTGCACCATAACGGAGCCCGCACCACGGATGCAAAAATCCACCTGGGTGGAGTTATGGCGAATCGGCTGGGTCTGCTCGCCTGGCCGCAGTACGTTCAGCGTCACGCGGATGCCAGGCGCAAGCCCGAGACCTGGTTCACGAGCGTTTGGATGGACGATCTGGGAGGCACGCCGGCCATTTGCCGGAGTGGAGCCATCTGCGAGGCGGGCGACTTCGGCCTCAATGTCTTCCTTGGAAATGAGGACGGACGGCCAGAGGTTCAGCTTTGGTGCTGACGCGCCCGAGCAATCGACAAATTTCCCATTCTGCGTGTCCATACCGGCCCCCTTAGTCCTGTTTACTCTTGATTGCAGCCGCAATCTTCGGCTAGTGAACGCTTGTTCAATCAACTGGCGGATGTGTAGCCTCACACTGACCACACACCTGCTTTGTGTTGTTCGCGTTAAACATCTGGCAGGTGCGCCAATATCCTTCCCAAGGCAGTTCCTACGCTGTATCCCACTCTTCACGCCACACTTCAGCGTCGCAGTCAGAACAGTACCAGGCAATATCCTCCAGTTACAGGCTAGCCGGGGCGGGCTAAGGCCCCACCGCTTTTCTCTCTTGCTTGCAGGACGAGTGCTCTCCTTGACATTCGAGCCGCTGGTCGGCTAGGTGCCGAATCGTATCAGGGACAGTTTGTAAGCGTGGTGAGTATTACCGGTCGGGAGCAACGTTATGGGAGAATCAAGTCTCAGCATTGAAAAAGACGTGCCTGTCCCGATGCGGGATGGGACCATATTGCGAGCCGACGTGTACCGCCCGGCTACCCCAGGGAAATACCCGGTCATCCTCCAACGTACGCCGTATAATAAAAATCTGCTGGCTGGCGTGATACTGATGCTTGACGTCGTGCGGACGGCCAGCGCGGGGTATGCCGTGGTCATCCAAGACGCCCGCGGACGGTATGCGTCCGACGGGGAGTTTTATGCCTTTCGAGATGACATTCTGGACGGCTATGACTCGGTGGAGTGGTGTGCGGCCCAAGCCTGGTCCGATGGGAAGGTGGGCATGTATGGGGCGTCCTATGTGGGTGCGACCCAGTGGCTCGCCGCGATCAGTACGCCGCCCCATCTCAAAGCAATCTTTCCACTGATTACGGCCTCCCACTATCACGAAGGCTGGACGTATCAGGGCGGAGCCTTTGCCCTCGGGTTTAACGCCAGTTGGACGCTGGCGCGCCTTGCGCCGGATACATTGATGCGCCGGATACAGAAAGATGGTGCGCCTGCGGACCATCTCAGGCAGTTGATCGGCGCGATTGATGACCTGCGCGTCTGGTTTCAGCATCTGCCCCTGAACGATTTTCCGTTCCTGAACGAGACCGCCCCGTACTTTTACGACTGGCTTAGCCACCCGGATGACGATGAGTACTGGGCACGCTGGAATATCGAAGCCCGGCATCGCGCGGTCAGGGTGCCGGTCTGCAATGTGGGCGGCTGGTACGATATTTTTCTGGGTGGGACGCTGCGGAATTATCTCGGCATGCGTGAGCATGGGGCGACCCAGGAAGCCCGGCAGGGACAAAAACTCGTTATTGGTCCCTGGTATCATACCTTACCCCTCGGCAACGTAGTCGGAGAGGTGGATTATGGTTTTTCCAGCCATGCCGCCGTCACGGACCTGGATGGCCTCCACATCAAATGGTTTGACTATTGGCTCAAAGGAAAACAGAACGGGCTCTTAGAGGAGCCGCGGGTGCGCCTCTTTGTCATGGGCGAGAATGTGTGGCGGACGGAGGATGAATGGCCGCTCGCCCGCACGCAATACACCAGATATTACCTCCACAGTAACGGTCACGCGAATAGCCTCCGCGGCGATGGCGGGTTGAGTCCCGAGCCGCCCCGTATGGAACCGGCGGATGTGTATGTCTCCGACCCACGCCACCCCGTGCCGACCAGAGGCGGCGGGGTCACCGGCTGGCCGGCTGCTATGCCGGGCGGCGCATTTGATCAGCGCGCAATCGAGAAGCGGAATGATGTGTTGGTCTACACTACGCCAGTCCTGGAGCGAGACCTGGAGGTGACTGGTCCCATCACGCTCAGTTTGTACGCGGCGACCAGCGCTGTGGATACGGATTTTACCGCCAAGTTGGTGGACGTCCAGCCGGACGGCTATGCACGCAACCTCACGGACGGCATTCTGCGCGGGCGCTATCGGGAATCGCGGGCGGCGGCGAAACTGCTCACACCGGGAGAGGTATACGAATACTCCATAGACTTATGGGCCACCAGCAATGTCTTTAAAGCCGGCCACCGCCTGCGAGTTGAGATCGCCAGTTCGAATTTCCCGCGCTTTGATCGGAATCCGCAGACGGGACAATCCGCCGCCGAGGCGCGACAGCTAGAGCCAGCTTTACAGCGCGTGTTCCATGATGAGAGTCGCCCCTCTCACATCGTACTGCCTATTATTCCACGTTAGGCCGCCGCAGATGCCAGTCCGTGACCTGCTGATACGCCTGTGCCGCGCGCAGAATACTGGCTTCTGCCCAGGCCGGGGCTATGAGCTGCATCCCGACCGGGAGCGGGCCTTGGGTAAACCCGCACGGGACGCTCAGCACGGGCAGTTGGGCCAAGCTGAACGGATAGGTAAAACGGGTCAGGAGTCGGGTTGTCTGGACGCCCTCACTTTCTTCAATAAGTGGAGCCGGAATGCCACAGGTCGGTGCCAGGAGGATATCGTAGCGCTCGAAGGTCTGCTTGAGCTGGCGTTGCCAGCGGCGCTGCTCCTGGCGGGCGAGGGCATACTGGCTGCCGCTGACCAGGGCGCCCATCCGTAACCGTGTCCGCACGTCCGGCCCGAAGTCTTCGGCTCGTTCCGCAAGCCGTGCCTGATGAAATGCCGCGGCGTCAGCCAGGAGCATCTCACTCGCGCGTTCAATCGTTCCCTCCGCGCCGTCCAGCTCCACTTCCTCTATGTGAGCTCCCAGCTCTTCAAACATACGGGCCGCTTGCGTGACGAGCGTCACCACCGCCGGCTGGGGCTCTGTCTGGAAATGTCCGCCGAGCAGGCCCACGCGCCAACCGGTGACGCCGTCGTTGAGTTCGGCCAGATAATTCCCGGTCGGCTGATCGCGGGAGGTCAAATCGTGCGGATCATAGCCGGCCAGAACTTGCAGGACGTGCGCGATATCTTCTGCCCGGCGGGCCAGCGGACCAACCGTATCAAAGGTCCAACTGACCGGGATGACGCCCCGGTTGCTGATGCGACCCATCATCGGCCGAAGACCGCAGACTCCATTCAGCGCCGCCGGAATACGCACCGACCCGCCCGTGTCCGTACCGACTGTAACCAGAGCCAGATCCGCAGCAACGGCCGCACCCGAGCCCCCGCTGGAACCGCCGGGAATGCGTGTGGGGTCCCAGGGATTATGACATGGGCCATAATGCGGATTGCGCGTTGTGCCGCCAATGGCCCACTCGTGCATATTGAGCTTGCCCAGGATAATGGCGCCCGCCTGGCGCAGGCGCGAGACGATCTCGGCATCGGCGGGCGCAATATGATCCCTCAGGAACGGAGTCCCGCCTGTCATCCGAACCCCAGCAACCTCGCAGTTGTCCTTCAGCGCAACGGGAACGCCGTGGAGTGGTCCGAGTGCGTCTCCCGCCGTCACTGCTTGTTCCGCTACTTTGGCCGCAGCTAGCGCCGCGTCCGCCATGACGGTGAGGTAGGTATTCAAAGCGGGATTGAACGACTCAATGCGGTCGAGGCAGGACTGAACGAGTGCGAGCGGCGAGAGCTGACCGGTCCGAATCAGGCCGACAACATCAGCAATGCCCAACCGCGTGAAATCAGCGACGGCCATATGGAGCAGCCCGCTCTATCCTCACTGAAGCTGGGCGTGGACGAAGGCGATGATTCTCTCAAGGGCCTGTTCGGAGGCTGGTGAAGACGGATTTCTGATAATAAACCCTTCGGCCTCGCCTTCGTACATCTCCAGGGCGACCTGACCGCCGGCCTTGCGGTAGTGTTCGACAAAACGGTCAAGGTCGGGACGGGGATGGGCTCTATCCTGGGTGCCTTGTATATAGAGCGCGGGCGGCAGTTCGACCTGCTCGCCGCGTTCCAGGGCGAGGACCGGATTGCCCTCGGCCATGGCCTCTTCGGTCTTCCAGTACTTGTCGTGCAGGGGCAACACCAGGTCTATCAAATCGGGATAGGGTTTCCCGCCCGCTTTCAGCTTCTTGGCATAGTGATAGCGTGCCAGGGGATCAATAACCGGCCAGCACAGGACGGCGCAACGCAGACGCGCATCCACGTCCGGTGCCCCGGCAGGTAAGGGGAGGGCCGCGTATCTGGCATCGGCCGGGCCACGCCAGCCGCCTACCCGGGGCGGGTCCCCGGGAGGGGAGGGGGGGGCCCGGTTGTCGGCCATCGGCGGGTCGCATCCCCGCCAGTATCGCCTGATGGGCGCCACTGGAACTGCCCAATGCGCCCACGAGGTCCGGACGGCTGCCAAACTCCGTGGCCTGCGTCTTGAACCAGCGGATGGCGTAGTTGATGTCAGCCAGGGAGCCGGGGTACGAGGCTTCGGGCGGTACACGGAAATCGAGCGCGGCCACGACCACCCCGCTTTTTGCCAGGGGTTCGTTGATGGAGACGTCCATCAGGCGGTCGCCTAAGCACCAGGCTCCGCCGTGGAGTTCGATAATAGCCGGAAACGGCCCCGGTCCGCGCGGCTTGAACATGCGTGCCAGTAAGGGCTTGTCCCCGTGACGGAGATATTCAACGTCCTCTACATCAATGTCATACGTCCGGTTGGCTGTCATGCTGCTCTCCTTCTCCTGCGGGGCAGGGCGTACCTGGTAGTCCATACCAAGCAGGGTTTCAGTATCTGTCCTAACCGATTTGTCCTGGGGTTGAAAGGGAAATGTCAGCTACCACTTCGACACCTGTCTGTGGTAAGGGGTAGGGAAAAGGAGACGCATGTCCACTCTATTGAGTCTGTTGCAATTATTGCGCGCCAGCCAAAAAAAGATGCTGGTGGCGGTCGCCTGCGGTCTGCTTTTCGCCGGCACCGGTCTGGTGCCTCCGCTGCTCATCCGTCGGATTATTCAGTGGATCACCGAAGGGGGCGGAACGCTGCCCGCCCTACTCGGCGTTACCGGACTGCTGCTGGTGGTGTATGTCGGCCGGGGGCTGTTTCGGTATGGCTATGGGCGTTTCTCCCACGAGGTGTCTTTTGATGTCCTGCACAGCCTCATGGTCCGGGTGTACACCCATCTGCAGAGTCTGCCCCACAGCTTTTTCCATACGCAACGCACCGGCGGACTGATTGCCCGCTCGATCAACGACATTGAGGCCATCGAGGATTTTATCGCTCACGGCATTCCGGAAACGATCAACGCTTTTGTGCTGCCAACGGCCATGATCTGTGTGCTGTTTTATCTGAACTGGCAGCTCGCCCTGGTTGCCCTGCTGCCGCTGCCGGTGGCCAGTTGGATCGTCTTTCGCGCGGTGTCAAAAGTCCGTACCGAGTGGCGTCCCGTGCGGCAGCGTCTCGAAGACCTGACCCCCCAGGTGCAGGATAATCTGTCCGGGGTGACGGTCATCAAGTCGTTTGTTCAGGAAAAGCTCCAGGCGCGAGCGATCGAACACCGCAGCCAACGGCTACGGGACGATATGCTGCGGGCCAGTACCCTGTCCTTCGTTCCGGTCGGTGTGATCGAAGTCACCAGCGGAGTCGGGGTGGTGCTCATCGCACTCCTGGGGGGCGTCATGGCGCTTGGCGGTCGGGTGAGTGCGGCTGACCTGTTTGTGTTTATTGTGTATCTGACCCAGATCTATCAACCCTTCTTGCAACTCGCCAATATCAACGACACGCTCCAGAAAGCCACGGTCAGTTCGGAGCGGGTGTTTGAACTGCTCAACCTCCAGCCCGATATTGTCAGCCCGCCCCACGGCGTCCGGCCAGCCCGGCTGACCTGGGACGTGGAGCTCCAGAACGTCACGTTCGGCTATCAGCCGGACCGGCCGGTTCTCCACGATATCAACATCACCGTTGCAGCCGGGACCATGGTCGCCCTGGTTGGTGCGACCGGCGCGGGAAAAACCACGGTGACCAACCTCATTCCGCGCTTTTACGACCCCCAACACGGCGCTGTTCGCGTTGGCGGACACGAGGTGGGGTCTTTGGACCTCGACTTTCTGCGCGGCAACATCGCCATGGTGTTGCAGGATGTTTTTCTCTTCCACGGCACCGTCCGCCAGAACCTCCTCTTTGGCCGACCGGACGCCTCGGAGGCCGAGTTGCGCGCCGCGGCGCAGGCGGCCAACGCAGAGGAATTCATCCTCGGCTTGTCCCAGGGATATGACACGCTCATTGGGGAGCGTGGGGTCCGCTTATCCGCGGGGCAAAAGCAGCGCCTATCCATTGCGCGGGCGCTGCTCAAAGACGCCCCCATTCTGATTCTTGACGAGGCGACTTCTTCGGTAGACACCGAAACCGAACATTTGATCCAAGAAGCGATTTCGCGCCTTACCGCGCAACGCACCACCGTGGCCATAGCCCACCGTCTCAGCACCATCCGCAACGCCGACCTGATCGTAGTCCTGGACCACGGCCGGGTGGTGGAGCAGGGCACGCACGAGAGTCTGCTGGCTCATAACCGTGCCTATGCGCGCATGGTGCGGGCTCAGGACCTTGCCCGTACTTGGCAGATCGGACAGCCTGGGGAGCAGCCCGAACTCGCGCTTGCCACGGGCAGTGATTAGGAAAGCACCCGAGCCAAAAGAAAAGGGGGCAATGACAATGGCTTACGATCTACTCGTAAAAAATGGAACAGTCGTTGATGGCAGCGGGCAGCCCGCTTTTCGTGCCGACCTGGCAGTCCGCGCTGGTCGTATCGTCGAGATAGGCAAAGGCTCGGACAGGATCACGGCTGGGGCTGCGCGCGTAATCGACGCTTCAGATCTCATTGTTGCGCCGGGCTTTATCGATCCGCATACCCACTACGACGCCCAAATCTGTTGGGACCCGCTGGTCACCTGTTCATCCTGGCATGGCGTGACCAGCGTCATCATGGGCAACTGCGGTGTCGGACTGGCTCCCTGCAAGCCAGAGGAGCGCGATATTGCGACCTCGAACCTTGTCCATGTTGAGGCCATTCCCTACGAGGTCCTCAGCCAGGGTCTGCCGTGGGACTGGGAAAGTTTCCCGCAGTATATGGATGCGGCGGCTCAGCGCGGGGTCGGTATCAACGTTGGATTTCTGGCCGCCCTGTCGCCATTCCGTCAGTTCGTCATGGGGGACGATGCTATGGAGCGTGAGGCGACAGAGGATGAAACAGGCAAGATCAGCGCGCTGCTGGGCGAAGCGCTTGACGCCGGCGCACTCGGCTTCTCGCTCACGGTCCTGCCACAGCATATCGGCTACAAAGCCAAACCGCTGGCTTGCCGTCTGGCGAGCCGGGATGAACTGCGGACCTATTCCAGGCTCCTCGCGGAACGCGGCTGCGGCACAATTGAAATCGCGCTGACGAAACAGCCGAGCACAGTTTCCGAAAAAGAATACGCGCTGCTTGAGTTGCTCGCAGCGGAGAGCGGACGGCCCGTCACCTGGTTGAATCTGCGCGACCGGGATGACGCCCCGGAAGCCTGGACCGACACCCTGGACCAGGTTGCGCCGCTGCTCGCCCGCGGCTGCCGCCCCCAGGTTGCCGTGCGGCCACTGACGGTTGAGTTTAATCTGCGCAACCCGTTCCTGTTCGCCAGCCTGCGCTCCATGAAGCCGGTATTCGGTGATGCCTCGCTCGAAGATCAAAGGCGGACCTATGCGGACGCGGAGTTTCGTCGCGCGTTTGCTGTTGATCTGGAACACCGTCCGCTTTTGCGTGACATCTGGAAGAAGACGCAGGTGAAGGAAGCGACGCAGCCCGCCCTCAAGGCGCTTGAGTGGAAAACGATCGCACAGATAGCCCATGATCGTGGCGTGGCACCACTCGACGCCTTCTTTGATCTCTCGCTTGAAGATGGGCTCCAACTCGACTACATGCTGCCGCGGCTCGATATCAATGAGGAACGGGTAGCAAAGAAGTTCAGTGACCCACGCACGCTGATTGGCATCTCTGACGGTGGTGCGCACGTCGACATGCTGTGTAACGCGGGCTATCCAACCTATCTGTTAGGCACCTTCGTGCGCGACAAACAGGCGATTACGCTGGAACATGCAGTGAAGCGTATCACCTCCGAGCCGGCGCAGTATTTCGGCCTGCCTCAGCGCGGCCTGCTGCAGCCCGGAATGGCGGCGGACATCACCATTTTTGACCTGAACACCGTTCGCTCTCCGGAACGTCCGGAGGTTCGGCATGATCTACCCGGTGGCGGGCGTCGGCTCGTCACGCAGTCGGAAGGTATTATATACACGATCGTCAACGGACACGTGCTGTACGAAGAGGGAGCACATGTCGGCGGCCTGCCGGGACAGGTGCTCCGGGCTGGTGAGAACTGAGTCTGAAACGCAGGAAGGAGAAAGACAATGGATGTAGCTGCACTCGAACAGAGATTAACCCGTATTGAGGACCTGGAGGCCATCAAGCAACTCAAGGCAACCTACTGCGATATTTGCGATGATGACCACAACCCGGAGCGCATCACTACGATTTTTGCCGAAGACGGTATTTGGGAAGGCGCTGGTTTCGGCAAAGCCCAAGGCCATGCGGCCATTCGCGAGCTGTTCAAAAAATTCCAGACGCTGATCAGCTTCTCCCAGCACCAGGTGATGAACCCGATCATCAAAATCGACGGCGACCGGGCCACCGGTATCTGGTACTTCTTTGGGCCGTTCACGTTCTACAAGAACAACCAGGCCAAATGGCTGGCGGCGCGCTATGAGGACGATTACGTCAAAGTGAACGGAGAGTGGAAGATACAGCACCTCCACGCGCGTGGCCGCATGCACACGAACTACGAAGAGAGCTGGGCCAACAACGACTGAGCAAATCGGCGCGGCCGTGACTGGCTCGCGCGTGCAGACGCAAGGGGAGGCACCCATGTTCACCATAGGCAAGCTGTTTCATCTCACCCACGTTGTGGACGACCTCGAAGCCGTTGACCGATGGTATGACGACGTGTTCTCCGTCACGCGCTTCTATAACGGCTATGAAGAGCTGGCCGGGCGGAACGCCTCCCTGATTGCCGTCGGCGACGTCATCATGGAACCGATGATGCCCGCCCGCGTGGAGAACCTCAGGAACCCGTCGGTGAAAAGATTTCACGACCGTTTCGGACAGCACTTCCACTCCATCGCCTGGTATGTGGACGATGTTGCGGCCATTTCCGCCCGTCTCGATACGGCCGGCCTGCGGCTCTATAACCTTGTCGGCAAAGAGGTGCAGCCACCGTACGACACGGCAGCCATTTGGACGCATCCGAGACAGACACCAGGCCAACTGGAGTTTGCCCTGTCCGGCGATTACATCGCTGACCCGCGGCTGGAACCGGGCTGGTCAAGCGATCCCTGGCGCCAGCATCCGCTCGGCATCCAGCGCGCCTCGCACATCGGCGTAGTCGTCAGGGACCTGTCCGCGGCCAAGCGGCTGTATTGCGACATTCTGGACGGGACCCTGCTCCACGAGGAGCACACCGAGGGGCGCAAGCAGAGCGCCTTTGTGGCTGTTGGAGAAGACACGGTCGTAGAACTGGCCCAGCCCCTTTCCACGACCAGCCCGGAAGGCCGTGAGTTGGAGCAAAACGGCGAGGGCATTTATTCCCTGATATTCAAGACCGCGGACCTTGGCCAAGTCCAGGATTTTCTGAGAGACAAGCAACTCCGACCCGAACCGGACGGCGCAGACACCGTCATTCTCGGGCCGGAGCAAGCCTTTGGCATGGTTGTCGGCTTCACCCAGCGCGCGCTTCCCAACGACCCGCGTTGAGTGTGGTCGTAGATCGGATTAGCAGCAGAGTCTAGGACCTATTTCAACGCCAGCACAGGCCACGAAGAGAGCACCCCTCGTCCGGTCTGACCGGCAAACGCCCTCCCTCTCAGGTCTGTAGCAAAATCAGGGATTTAGCGATCCAGGCCGCTACGCCCGTGCCGCGTGTAGGATAGCGGCCTCTGCCCAGTCCGAGGCTATGAGTTACTTGACTTCTCGAACAAGTTGTTGCAATGCCTTGCACATATTCTTCAGAAGGGGACAGGGCTATGTTCATGAAGGAGTATGGGGGGCAGACCTATGTGCTGCTGTGCCTCATTGCCGGGTTTGTATTCTTTTTTCATTTCGTCCCCAGGAATCCCCGATGAAACGCTCAGTAATGCGGTGGGTTGCTGTCGGTACAATGATGCTGGTTTGTTCCATGTCAAGTGAAGCAGGTGCGGAACCACAACGGTCCCAGTGGTATATTGGTGGGGGAATTGGAGCCAGTTGGGTTCACGACATGAAAGAGAAGGGCTGGAATCGGGATACATACTGTTCTCCTCGTACTTGTGATGATCCGGGTCTGAGCGAGGACATTGAGGGGATCGCCATTCCGGGGTACCGCTGGAATTACGATCTTGACCTGGATCTCGGCAGCGCGTTCGAGATTTCGCTCGGCCGCACGTTCAACCGTTGGCGCCTGGAAATTTCGGCCGCACAACGCAAGAACGACATTGACCAGCAGTTCACCGGCAGTACCTATTTGGATGGCAGAGCTCCGTATCAACCGTCCGCACGCAACACGGTTGTCTCCAACAGCGTGTCCAGGATTGACGATCTCACGACGCGTACCCTGTCATTGAACGTGTATTACGATTTTTTGGACGTGTTCCACCCGAAGGTTACGCCTTACCTGGGTGTTGGACTGGGTGTCGCGTTCGGCGAGATGTCCGACGTGTATTATTCCACCAACTACGAGGATTTGGCCGATCCTTCGAAGGATCTGTCATTCTATAACTCCCATAAGGATGCCGATATGTGGGATACGGTCGTGGTTGGAAATTTTTATGTTGGCACCGATTACCATCTGACTGACAAGATTCTGGCAGGTGTGAAGCTGACGTATTCCATCATGGACGATCTTGAAGCCAGGGCAGGCTACCGCGATCACCCAGTTCATCGAGAGAACCCTGACTTTCGCTCCAACGAACATTTCAGCGGCCCGCATCAATACTCGGCGATGTTCACCATGAAGTATATGTTCGGAGGATAGAACATCTCTGGCCGAGGTTACTTTTTCGCCTAGCCGGCCGGAGATCACCATTTCCCAATGGGCGCCGACCAATCCGAGGCTTAAGAAAAGACGTGATTGGCTGGTAGTCCATAGGTCGGCAAATAACAGCGCTATACCCGCGTTAGTTGCTACTCGGCCTCGACCGTCACGCGCCGTCCGGTGAAGAGCGAGTCAAACTGCATGGCCGGTACCGCCTCCGGGTCCAGCGGGTCTTGATCAAGCGGAAAGACCCGCCCCCTCTGCGTACCGGTGACAGACTGTAAATCTTTGCTGAATTGCACCACATAGCGGACGCGCACGATATCGGTATGCGCTCCGGTCAAGGCGTCTAGGTTGAAATCGATCACCTCCGCCGTAATTTCCCGCCAACCCGACCGCGCCCACACCCCGTGCTGGTCGCTGAAGCGGGACGGGTTGAAGAGGGTGGACAGATCGAAAAAATCCTCGGGGAGAAACGGGCTGCCTTCGCTGAGGATGCTGTTCCCAGAGTCCTCGGAGAGAAACGGGACACCGGGGAAGTTGAAGATGGCGTGCTGACCGGAATGGGTGCTGGCCCAGTTGCCCCCTGCGGTTAAGGAAATCAAGCGGAAGG
>MPMI01000057.1 GCA_002238415.1 Desulfurellaceae bacterium bin18
GAGTCTTGAGGGTAACAAAGCATCGAAGACGGGGAGCCTATGACCGGCGGCCTGGGGCGGGCCTCACACGGTTGAGCCCGTCAACCTTCCGGCCCGAGCGGCCCGAGCGGAAAAGAATCCGGCCTATCGTCCCTCCTGGACGTGCAGGCCTCCAGGCGCAGGCCGCCCGAGGCGACGCCGGCAGCCCCAGGACATGCCGGGGGGGGCGGCGGCTGCAGCGGATTCCCCACGACCGTGACCCTTCGTCGGGTGGAGATCGTCCGTTGTACGGCAAATGAGGGCGGCGTTTTTCAGGGAAAGGGGGGAAAAGCGTCAGACGCAGTGCTGCTTCTTGCAAGCGGCCCGAAAAGCCGGTTTGTCGGGAATACGCAAAACGCCAGATTTGACAGGGGGTAGCGGCCTCCTGCATCAGACCCAGGGCCAGGCCCGCGGCCGGGACCTCCAACGCTCACAGCAGCAAGCAGATAGCTCCTGGACGCCGGAGCCAGGGCGGCCGGCGCGGGGCGGGGGGGTTGTGGGGTTTTGCGCCGCCCGGGGGCCCCCGCTGGGGGGGGGGGGGCGGGGCGGGCTGTTTGCGGCTTGCCGCCCGGCTGTCGTCCCAGCGCTGGGGGAGGAGGAGCGCCGGGAACCCTCGTCAGCCTCAGCGGACCGCCGCAGTGGCCCGCCCATTCTCTACCTTGCCAACTTAAACGCCAGGAAAACCATCTCCACTCAACTCCCAGCCAGGCAAAGCGCGCCAGAACCGCTTCGCGAACCTGTCACGTTTGCACAACAAGCGGGGCGGCAGTGGATGGATATGGATAAGGCCCGCCTACGGCGGGGTACTTTCTCTTTTTTTCTTTTCCAGGAGACAGGGGGGTGAGTCCTGAAAAAGAAAAAATGTTGGGTTTTATCTGGAGTTTGCCACGAAATCACACACAAGGAGGTGCCCATGCCCACAATGAGACTTCAACAAGAAACGAACGTCCAGGGCGGTGACAGAATGCGGCAAATCGAGCTGTCAGCGCAGACACGGGACGGCGAACAGCAACGTAAATGGCTGCTGGAGAAGCGCAAGCCGGCCAAGGTCCGGCGGAAGCGCGAGCCGGAAAGCCTGAAACTCTTCTAAGAGCACAACGAAAGGGAGGACAATATGAGGGAGAACCAGCGGGAGGCAATCAAGGCCCTTTTGCAGCGGGAGGATAAGAAAATCGCCGGTTGGGTTGTTCGATTCAGCCTAGCCGACCACGCCGAGCGCTCGTCCAACGGAACATGGATCGAAAAGGCCCAAGGATTGGAGACGGCAGAACGGTTAGCCGGCCGGAACGGTTTTATTGAGACCGTGTACGAACTCATAGGCCAGCGCCCGTTGCTCTAATACGGAGCAGCAACGAGAGGAGGGAGAGACATGACCTATACCGTCATCGGAGTGTACGAGGACAATTTACAGGGGGGGTGTTTCCATGTGGAGGCGCATAGCTCCCCGGAAGCCGTGGCGGCGGTGGAGCGCCGCGACACACCAGAGACCGCACACATCGTCTATGACTTCCGCGTCCTGGTGACACTTCCAGGCGCGCAGTTCAACGAGTACAGCGAGCCCGACGAATAACCCACGTTCGGTCAGGCGCGCCTTTTGCCTAATGATTTAAGGTGGGGTGGAGCCAGGTCGCCGGCCTGGCTGCCCCGACCCCGCCTGATCCAGGCCCCGCGAGGGAGTTCCGGCCCCCGCGCCGCCTAATATTATTCGGTGGGGGTGGGCCGATATCACACGACCGTTACCCTTCGTCGGGTGGAGATCGTCCGGTGTAGGGCAAATGAGGGCGGCGTTTTTTCGAGTTGTTTCACAAAATGGGGATTTCGGAGTGCGTGGCCTCCTTTGACTGCTGGCTCTGAACTTTGTAGGGTTTGCCTCAGCCGCCGCCGATTCTTGGTAAGAGGCCATACGAGGCGGTGATCGACACAGTGAAAACGGAAATTAGACCCCCCGTACATAAACGCCGAAAACAGATGCCAAATTTTCCGCAAGCAAACGCGCCAGAGCAAATGGCTGCTCCTTCCCCCCGGACGGTCTCCACCATGCCGCTTCCCCAGGCCGGCGAGCGGCCCACGGTGTATGCCGACCGTGTCGGTGCCTGGTATGTCGCGCGGCAATCCGACCAGCAGCGTAAGGCCCATGGGCTCTATCTCACGCCGGTTCTCGTCGCCGACTTCATGGCCAGGCAGATCACGGTAGATGGACCGACGCTCAGGGTGCTCGACCCGGCCGCTGGCGCGGGGGTGCTCTGCTGTGCGGCCGTGGAAGCGCTGATCTCACACACGCCGAAGCCGCAGACCATTGAGCTGGTCGTCTATGAGGTCGATGAGCAGCTGACTGTTCTCTTGCACACCGTCCTCGATTATCTCGCCACCTGGTGCAGCGGGCGGGGCGTAACGCTCACTGCTCACGTCAGCACCACCGACTTTATCCTCGCGCACGCCGAGGCGTTGCGTCTGTTCGGTGCACCTGTGCTCTCTCGGCCCAAAGAGCGTGGCTTCGACCTTGTGATTGCCAATCCCCCCTATTTCAAGATCGGCAAGGCCGACCCCCGCGCAACAGCCGCTGCAGGGGTCGTGCATGGCCAGCCGAATATCTACGCCCTTTTCATGGCGGTCAGCGCCGCGCTGCTGGGCGAACGGGGCGCTTTTCTCTTTCTCACCCCGCGCAGCTTCGCCTCGGGTCCCTACTTCCGGCAGTTTCGGACCATTTTCTTCGACATGATCCGCCCGACCACAGTCCATGTGTTCGGCTCTCGCCGGGATGCCTTCAGCCGGGACGAGGTATTACAGGAGAACGTCATTGTCTGCGGTCTCCGTCAGGATCGCTGGCACGAAAGCATCGAACGGCTTGTTATTTCATCGAGCCGTGGGATCCGGGATATTGAAGAAGCCGCCCGCCGCGCGGTGCCGCTGCACACCGCCCTTGATCTCGCGGCTGTAGACCGGGTGCTCCGGTTGCCGATCTGTGACACCGATGATGCCGCGCTGGCCCTCGTGGACGCATGGCCGAGCAGCCTACACCGCCTTGGTTTGCGTATCTCCACCGGCCCAGTCGTACCGTTCCGCGCGACAGCCCTGATCGACAAGGAAGGCTTGGTCCCCGCGCGCCATGTGCCACTGCTGTGGATGAACCATGTGCACGCCATGCAGATTACCTGGCCGCTCGACCGGCACAAGCCGGAGTACATCGCCCGGACCGGCGCCGAACCCCTGCTGGTTCCGAACAAAAACTATGTCCTCCTGCGCCGCTTCAGCGCCAAGGAAGAGGCCCGCCGGCTGACGGCAGCGCCTTACATCGCTGCAGATTTCGCGCTCCCTGCGGTCGGGCTTGAGAACCATCTCAATTACATTTACCGGCCCGACGGTACGCTCTCCGAAGACGAAGCCTGGGGCTTGGCCGCGCTCTACAACAGCCGCCTGCTCGACACCTATTTCCGGGTGGTCAACGGCAACACCCAGGTAAGTGCCACTGAACTGCGCGCCATGCCACTGCCCGCTGGCGAGACGATCATTACACTTGGCCGGCGCGTCAAGCGTCGCGCCGATCCCCTGTCAGACCTTGACCCGCTTGTCATGAGCCTGGTTGCTTCTCCCGCGCCGAAGGAGGTTGCTGTTGGCGAGCGTTGATGAAGCCCGGGAAATCCTCAAGGCCCTCGGCATGCCGTCGGCACAGTGCAACCGGATATCCGGCCTGACCCTCCTCGCCTTGTGTGGGCTCACGCCCAAAGCTCCTTGGACAGCAGCCGAACGGCGCCGTTGTACCGTTACCAAGGGCATCATGGACTATCTCAAGGGGCACTACGGTGTTGCCTATGCCCCGAATACCCGGGAGACCGTCCGCCGCCAGGTGCTCCACCAGTTCGTTCAGGGACGGGTCGCCGACAACAACCCTTTTGACCGTACCCTGCCAACGAACAGCCCGCGTTCCCACTACGCCATCACCGAAGAGGCCCTCGAAGTCGTCCGGGCATATGGCGCGAAGGAGTGGGATGCAGCGGGAGAAAAGTTCCGCCGCGAGCGAGGCACTCTTGTGGCCCGTTATGTACGCGCACGGGAGCGCTCCAGGGTGCCGATTCAGACCCCGGATGGACAGGAGCTTCAGCTCTCGCCAGGCCGGCACAATGCGGTGCAAAAGGCCATCGTCGAGGAGTTTGCTCCTCGCTTTGCTCCTGGCACCCGGCTGCTGTACCTGGGGGATACGGCCAAGAAGGACCTGTTCGTCGCGCGGGCCGATCTTGCCGCACTCGGTATCCCGCTCACAGACCATGATAAGTTACCCGATGTCCTGTTATACGACGCCCGCCAGGACTGGCTGTTTCTCGTCGAGGCGGTAACGTCGCACGGTCCCATATCGCCGAAACGACTCGTTGAACTGGAGGAGTTGCTGTCCGCGTGTCCCGCCGGCCCCATCTATGTCAGCGCCTTTCCGGATTTCAGGGAATTCCGCAAGCATATGAATCAGATCGCCTGGGAGACGGAAGTGTGGCTCTGCGATACCCCCGACCACCTCATCCACTACAATGGGGACCGGTTTCTCGGGCCGAGGCCGAAGAACAAATGAACCGCGGGGAGGGGGTACCGCGTCAGGAAAAAGAGAACCGTCGTTGAGAATAGACAGAATTCTCGCTTTTTGCAGACCACTGGCGGTGCTCACCTCATGATTGATCCGGTGCATTGAGCGAAGTAACTTCAACCTGAACAAGACTTGCCATGCGTTTCCTTCCAGACGGACCGAATATTCCTGACGAACTCCTTGAAGAGCGAGATCGGGGTAACGTGGTATTCCTGTGCGGTGCGGGCGTTTCTTACCCGGCCGGAATGCCGGACTTCCCCGGACTGGCAAAGTATGTGGTCGAAGAGCTGGGGGTGCCCAAAGACGCCCTGCTGCGGGTCACTCTGGCACGCTGGGACGACAAAAAAGTACCGGTAGACGAGCGGCGGTCGCTTGATCAGATATTCTCCGAGCTCCAGCAGGAATACGGAGCGAGCAAGATTGAGGATCTGATCGCGGAACGACTGAAAGCGAAGTGCGAGACTGACGTTTCAGCGCATGAAACGATCTTGCGTCTCTCCAGGAGTGGTGACGACAAACCACAGATCGTCACCACAAACTTCGATCTTCTCTTTGAGGAAGCCGCCGGGCGGCAATTGACAACCTATGCCTATCCGTCGCTGCCCAACCTTGCCGCTCAGCAGTCGATTAACGGACTCGTCTATCTCCACGGCCGAATAAGTCCCGAAAGTCAACAGGACGAAGATCGGCAAAGGTTGGTCGTCAGCAGTTCGGACTTCGGGCAGGCTTACCTGGTAGATCGCTGGGCGACCAGCTTCATGCGAGATCTCCTCGACCGATATGTTGTCGTGCTGCTGGGGTATTCCGCCAATGATCCGCCCGTCCGTTACCTGCTTGAGGGGTTGGGTGCCCAGGGATATGGGAATCGCGATTCACTCTTCACATTCGACATCGGGACTGAGGAAGAAGTCCAGCAGCGATGGAAAGACAGGGGGGTTCGAGCCCTCGCTTATCCTCAAACAGATGCACACTCAGTTCTCTGGGACACCCTCTCAGCTTGGGCAGACCGCGCAGATGACCCTCTATTGTGGCGGCAACGGATCGTCAATCTGTCCAGGCGAGGACCGACAAATCTTGCCCCGTACGAACGTGGCCAAGTCGCGTCCCTCGTCAGAACGGACATTGGTGCAAAGCTGTTCGCGGACGCAGACCCACCCCCGCCCGGCGAATGGCTGTGCGTGTTCGACCGTCACGTCCGATGGCCGGTTGGTCTCAGCTTCGACGGCTCACAACCCGACTTCGATCCTCTGGATGAATATAGCTTGGACGACGATCCCCCTCGACCGCCGTCTGACTGGAATGAGACCGGCCGCCTGGGTGATGACCTTCTATCGCTGCGGTCTGCGGAGCGCCCTACCAATACCTCTACGAGACTGGCCGGAACTGACCGCCAGTTCATCGCGCCTCTCCCACCTCGATTAGCTCACCTTGCCGACTGGATCGTAAAGATAGCTCATGAACCGGTCGCACCGTGGTGGGCGGCAAAGTATCCGGCCCTCCACCCCGACTTGCTGGACCGGATTGAATGGCGTGTCCAGCAAGCCGATGAAACACTCCATTCAGCCCGGCCGATTTGGAGACTGTTAATCGAGGAACTTCGGGCCGCCTATGATGATGGCATTGATTTGTCCTGGTACAGAACGCTTGACCGTATCAAGACGGAGGGCTGGACCAATGGCGGGCTCCGAGCATTCGAGCGCCGCGCAGCGCCGTATCTGAAGGTTAAATCGCGCCCGGACATTGACGGCTCCAAGCCACCAGTCGCTGAGTGGTCGGAGATTCACCAACGCCAAGTCGTGGACTTTGGAGTGGCGTTTCCGCTGCTCGATGCGCTGCCCGAAATCCCGGACGACGTTCTCCCGGCAGTCTATCAGATTCTTCGCAGACACCTGGAGATGGCAGTTGGGCTGCTCAAGGACATCGGGGACGAGCCAATTTCTTGGCGAACCTCAACACTTTATCCTGAAGAGGGAGCTACAAAACACCGCGCCGAACGGAGCCAATTTCTCTTTCTGGTCCGCGATTTGTTCAACCGGATGGCCGAAACACAGCCCGGGTTGCTTCAGGCAGATATCGCCTTGTGGCCGAGAGAAGACCTGTTCTTCTTCAACAAGCTGCGTCTGTGGGCCTGGACTTTCGATACGCTGTTTTCGGGAGATGAAGTCGCGGACGGACTTTTGTCGTTATCCGCTCAAGCGTTTTGGAAGGAATATGAGCGTAGAGAACGACTTTGGTTACTCCGACGCCGGTGGCGTGACTTTCCCGCTGGAGAGCGTGAACGGTTGGAACGGCGCGTGGTTGATGGCCGCGCAAGATACGGTGGAGAGACGGAAGACCATTACAACCGGACCCGTTCCATCGAGTCCGCTACGATCCTGGAGTGGCTCATAAAACAGGGGTGCGATCTGAGCGCCGCGACCCGCGAAGCCTTGCCGGGTCTCCGCAGTGCCGCCCCCGATTGGCGGCACGAATGGGCCGAAGCTGCTGACAAGAGTTTTGATGTAAAAGGAGGTTCTGTTAAAATAGACTCCGACCCATCTCGCATCATCGATGCTCCACTCGATCAAATTCTTCCATTGGCCGCGAAGTATACGAGGCGGCCATTCGATGAACTCACGGCTTATAGACCGTTTGATGGGTTGGTCAAACAACGCCCGAGCAGGGCCATTGCTGCTCTGACGAACGCAGCACGGCATGACGATTACCCGGCAGAATTCTGGCGATCAGCAATGCAGAGCTGGCCGGCCGGCGCGCGACATCGGCTCGTCTGGCTGTTCAGCGCAAGACTGGCTCGACTCCCCTCGGAAATTGTATTCGAACTACGATCTTCTGTGTTCTGGTGGCTCACACAGCATTTGCCGGCGCTGGCCGCACAGGATCAACCCCGCGCGCTGAGTATACTCGATGTTCTGCTTGATAGGCTCTTTGAAGGCGAAAAAGAGAGCACAGAAGACGGAAGCGCCGACACAGGTATTATAGGGATGGGTCAAGGTCGGTCGCACAAGTCATTTGAGCGTGCGCCAGAGAGTCCGGTCGGACTGGCCACCGAGTTGCTTATCGACCTTTTGAATTCTCAACAGCCAGGGAGAGGCTCTAGTTTGCCGCTTGAAATCAAGCCACGGCTTGAACGTCTGATCGCTGCTCCTGGCGAGGGCTCCGCCCATGCGGTTGGTATCATTGCCCATCAACTAAGGTGGCTGAATTTTGTTGATCCGGAGTGGGTGCGCCGCACGGTCGTACCCTGGTTCAGCTTGGAGCACCCAGCCTCAGAGGCGGCGTGGAACGGCTTTCTGTACGATACGCGTCTCCCGGAGCCGAAACTCTTCTCGCTGCTCAAGCCCTCCTTCCTGAAGGTGTTTGTCTCTGCATCAGAGTGGAAGTGGGACGATTATGTGTCCCAAAGCCTCCATGAATTTCTGGTCATCGGATGCTCCTGGCATCAGGACGATCCGACTTATATCTCATTTGACGAGGCTCGCCGTGCCTTACAGCAGACCGACGACAAAGGGCGCGCTCACGCTATCTCGCGCCTCGCTAAGGATGTTATGAATAGCCAAGAATGGACGAGTTTTGGCAAGCCCTTTCTGGAAAAAGCTTGGCCGAGAGAAGTACGTTTTCAGACGGAGCAAACGTCGCGGATGTTTGTGGCGTGGGCGGGAAAGACCGGCGACCTCTTTCCAGAGGTGGTTCAAGGCATCCGCCCATATCTCGTTCCGATCTCTGACAGCGATATGTTCGCGCATGACCTCGTGCAGCAACATGATGGAGAAGGGTCCGAACTGCCGAGACGATTTCCGGATGCTACTTTGACGCTCCTCGACAAGTTACTTCCGGACAATCCCGACCGAATTCCCTACAACCTGGATGCTGTGGTCGAGATGGTTGCGGAAGCGAAGCCCAGCCTACGTCAGGATAGGCGATGGCAGCGGCTGAGGGACCTAGCACTTCGCCGATAACTCTCCTCGACAGTAAAGGGGCGGGGCCGGGGGTGATTCTGCGGGAGAACGAAGCTAGGAGCAATACCAGCCACCCGTGCGCCGCGGTGTACCACCACGGAGGTCGCCTCGACACGAGCTGACCGGGGCGGCCTGGTCAGACTACCTTATCAACATCAAGACGTTGCCCTATGGAGACGCTTGAGGGGAGGCGGAGACGGCCCTCGGGCCGCTTGTCAGGGCGTCATAAACATTGTTATGCCCCCGCCCCCGCGCTCTGCTACGGTACTGCTGATCGGAGCCTAGATCAGGGGCAACATCATGAAGGTTGGGAACCTTGTACGGCGACTCGCCACCGCACACCCGGATTGGACGAACCAGCAAATCGCCGACGAGACGCGCCGCCAGCTTCCCGGTGCGGAGACCACGCCTGCCAGCGTGTCGAGTATCAAGTCGGTCGCCAAGCGCGCGCGGCCTGGGACATCCAAGCCGAATGCGGAAGATACCCCGAAGCGACTGCGCCAGGACGGGGCACGGTACAAGTCAATGGCGCTCGGAAACGCGCAGAATGGGCTGGTGCGCAACCTCCTGGGCAGGTTGGGGGAGCACCGCTTCACGAAAGGGGACTGGGAACGAGTCCGGGACGATATCTTCGGCAATCGCTGTGCGTACTGCGGCGAGGCCGACAAACTGGAGATGGAGCACGCGATCCCGACCAACAGGGAGAAGTTGGGCGAGCATCATCTGGGGAATCTGGTTCCGGCCTGCCCGCGTTGCAACCGTGACAAGGGCAACAAGGACTACGCGGAGTTCCTGGCCGCCCAGCCGGCCCGGAAGCAGGCGATAGACGAGCACATGGCACGATCCGGCTACCGGCCCCTGCGCCGAAACGGTTTGTTGGTGCGGGCGCTGCTTCAAGCGGCCCATGAAGAAACTCGGGCGGTGGCCGAGAGATACGCGTCCCTGCTGCAGGAGCTGGACGAGCAGATCGAGCGGGCGCAGCGGCCCGCCACGAATGACGGGGATGACTAAGGAGGCCCTGCCATGACGTACCACGCCGTCACCACCTGGGTCCGAGCCCGGCTCGTCGGGGTCCTGGGTTTCGGGGGCCTGGTCGCCGTGTTCCTGAGTGCGTTCACGCTCGCGGGCGCCTTCTTTAGGTTCGAGTTCGCGGGCGAGCGTGAGCCGTACCCGGCCCTGCTCGATTTTGAGCCGCGCCCCTTTGTGTGTCTCGGCGGGGAGCAGCCGTGTCCGGACGACCCCAGCGAGAGCTGCTGTAAGCCCCACCCCGCCGCGCATTTCTGGCTCGGGACCGCCGAATGATGGGGACGACGAGCACCCGCGCGCCCGCGGCCGGGGGGCCCCTCGTCTCACGGCGTGGGAGAAGTGGTGAGTTTCTGAGGGGCGCGGAAGTCCGGCGCGCGCGCCGCCGGGCCGGTCAAAGTCTTGAGGGGTACAGAGCATCGAAGCCGGGGAGCCTATGACCGCCGCCCAGGGCCGGTCGCCACACGGTTCAGTGCAGAATTGCCGAGTTTAAGGCGATGGGGCGGGCCGATCCGGGGCAATCATATATCCTCCGCCCCTCTCGGTTTCCGGCTCCACACACCACCCCGCACGGTGCGCGTCGGAACACCAGACCGGAACGCACGGGTCATCGGCGTGGACTCGTGGCGCAGGCGGCGGCCACGGGGAACGATACGGGCCGGCAAACTCAAACCCAAACAGGCCACCGCCCACCAGGACCGCGCCGACCACTGCGCCCAGCCACAGGGCAGCCAGGATGCTGCCCTGTGGAAAATGATCAATTATCCCCATCGTCCGGCGCAGGGCTCCAAGTGTCTTCATAGGTACCCCCAAAATGGCTGATGGGTCGCCGCGCCATGTTGAGCGCCTTCATCATATCGGGGGCCGGGGGCCGCCGCCGTGGGACGGCACAGGACGCGGGAGGCAGAGGGCGCAGGCATACCGGGGTTCCCAGAAACGGTGTCTATACCTGAAGTCGTGGCAGATGACCCTAGTCAAATGATGAGGAGGGCGCAGATTTCTGTGGTGCCGCGCGGGGTCCGAGCAAAGGGGGATTTCGGAGTGCTTGGCCTCCTTTGCCTGCTGGCTCTGAACTTTGTAGGGTTTGCCGGCGCCGCGGTAATAGATGCGGCGGTGGTACGCCTTGGGGGGCCGTTTGGCCTGCGAGGAGGCCTGACCATAAGCAGGAGCAAGCCGAAACCGCACTGCGGCAAGCCGAAATCGCGCAAAGGGGTCTGGCCTCTAACCAATACCAGCGAGCCGTAGAAATGCTCGATAACGATATTGCTTCTATTCGTCTTGGTGGAATCTACACCCGGTATAAGATCGTGTGTGAGCACCCCGACGAATACCTGGCCGAAGTGTCCCGCTTGCTAGATGCCTATAAAGGGAATCCATATCTGGGACTATGCCATGACCGACATCCGGTATGGCAATCATACCGAGAAGATGACGATGGCGACATGCCGGTTCCCGGTCCCGGTATTCGTGACCAGCGCCCCGGAATCCCCACTCGTTATGCTCGCCCAGACAATGTTCACGCCACACATCTCTGCGGCCAGGGAGTCCGGCACCGGCGCCAGGGGGACCTGACGGCAGCCGGCCAGGCCCCCCAAGAGGAGGGCGCCGCCGAGCCAGCTCGTCGTCCGTGGCTTGCGTCGCCAATTTCTTATGGAAATTTTATCTGTCTTCATACTGTATTCATGCAGCGCGCAGACTCTCTTTACTCCTCCGGTTCTACTCCCGTGATGATAAAATTCTGTCGGCCTTGTTGCCATTCCAAAGTCGTCGTCTGACCGGGTTTCGGGAAGTCTTTGACCTCGTGGCTTCCCCGCACTCCCCTCAGAAAACTCTCACGGCTTGGCATCGCCACGGTCACCACGCTATAAGCGAACTCCACCCCATCGGCGAAGGCCCGCACAGTGTGAACTCCAGGGCCTAAAAGATTCCAGTTAAACAAAAGCCCAAAACCATTGTCGGTGTCACCACATATATCGGCCGTATCTCTTCTTTCGGTTCCGTAAGAAGCTTCAAAAGTCGAGGAATCGCCGGTCTCGTGGGATTCAAAGACGATCTCGACGGTATCCGCCTCGCACGCCCAACCGGAAATGATACCGATACCACTTTGGAAGGAACCGGCGGCAGGAACACCCAAGCGGGCCTCTAAAGGCACGAGCTGTGCCCCACCCCTGGCCCGCTCTTCACCTGCGATCACAAAGTTTTGGAGTCCCTGCTCCCATTCGAGGGTAATGCTCTCGCCTGCCCTGGGGAAGTTGGCAACCTCCGTGGTGGCCTCCAGGTCCGTGCGGAACTCCCTTCCCAAAGTTGTGACGGTAACTTCACGTTTGGCAAATTCCACACCGTCAAGCACGACTTTCACGGTATGTTGTCCGTTTCCAAGAAGGTTCCAGTTGAAAAGGAGTCCAAAGCCGGTGTCGGTGGTATCCGCCCCACACACCGAAGCGGTGTCAGCTCGACTCGTTCCGTACCCCGCCTCAAAGGTCCGAGGTGCCTTCCCCTCCGACTCAACGACAAACTCGACGGTGGCAATATCACAGGCCCAGCCGGAGAGAACCCCGACGCCGCTCTGGGGAGAGCCTGCGCCTGGAACACCGAGGGCGGCGGGAGAATAATGCACCTGCAAGTTATAATCTCCAAACGTTTGTCTAGCGGCGACTTCCACATAGTAGATGCCGGGTTTAACGGCGTAGCCTAAGTATCCCCTGTCCGTCCCTGTAGCGACGAGAAGCGGCTCCCCCTCTGCCTGTTCCCTGTACAAACGGCTGATTGTATCAGGATCACCGATGGTCGCGGCAGTAAGGATGCCCCCAAAGGGAACCTCTATTTGGAAGATGTCTATGTCGGTGCGACTCTGAAGTCCGGCCTCAATGCGGCGACTGATACTACCGCCCGCATAGCCCTGGGGATTGAGTTCGATAGCCTGAGCAAAGTCCGGGGTAGAGTCAGGACAACTTCCAGCGCAAACACCAAACAGCTTCTCAAAGTAGGGAACCATTACATTATTGTAAAAGGTCGAGTCAACTTGGCGAATGGCCCAATCGGGGTTCTCGTTTGCCTTTATGTAGATGTAGGTGGTTAGAGTTTCCGCAAAAAATTCATTGGCATTGATTCTCCAATAAGAATTTTTTTCATCACCGTATGGCACATCCGTATCTTTGCTGGGCAAGCTATCGTACAAAGCCTCTATCTTAGTATAATCTCCATTACTGATTTGATTATCGTGATAGCTGTGGGCGGCTTCATGGATGAGAGGCCTTGAAGCGTATCTGTGCCCACCACCGAGAATAATCGTGCCCTCGTAACGACTACCTGCCTGATAAGGGTTATAAACGATTCTGGTCTTCTTAAAGTTGCTTAAAAATGAGCTTAGATTGGCCCTTTTTAAAATATCTAAAACCTTATCCAAATTTGCCTTCATCAGAATAGGATTTGCACTGTTTATAGAGTCATACCTGATATGAAAATTGGGATGCTCTCTGAAGGGTTTTTGATACAAATCCCGGGTGGCATAAATGGCATAGGTGATGGTATTATTCGAGGTGCGGATGAGGGGGGCTTCCTCAAAATAATCGGGCGAAAGTTCCTCCCCTTTGATTCGCTCTCTAGGGTCACTATTTTCGGGATCGTAGGTTCGCTTCCACACGATCAATTTTATCGAAGGGTCCAGCTTCTCTATCTTGACATAATATTGCCCGGAGGTCTCCGCGGTTGAAATATGAACCCTTACGGCATCAGTCGCTCCGCTAAAACGAAGAAAGTTGGGAATCCCCTGGGGCATTTGAATGCGTCGGGTGGCGGTGGTCACCCTCTCTCCAAAATCTCTCAAAACCGTACCGCTTTCCGATAGAATTTGAATGTGTTCTTTATATAAACTTTGATCTATAAGAACTCTTCGCCTTTTAACACGATCCAACAGGTCTCCATCAGCATTGTAATCCAAGCCCTGTTCCCATTCGTAAATATCAAGCACTTGAATTACTTCCACCTGTCCCGAGGCATAAATATTTATGGTCTGGGTAGTTTGTATTTCAGGGAATTCCTCTACCTCTGTGTTAATAATATTTCCGTGATTTTCAATGTATCGGGGAGTAAAAACACTTGCCCCCTGAAGCCGTCTATTGATCTCTTCGGTCGATAAAGAGTCTTGGGCAAAGGCCAAAGGGGCGGCAAGTAGGCACAGAATGTTAAAAATAAAGAATTTTGATTGAGGCATAGGATGTGTCATCAGTTAAGGAGGACAACCGAGCGTCTCCTCTCCTCCTTGAAGAGAGATTCCTGCCTCCCCTACCATATCACCTTCCCGATTTCCTCCCCAATTTTGGGTATTTTTGCGGTAGAGAAGCGGTTGGCAATGTGCGGTAGCACGAACCCCGACAGAAAGCTGGATACGGCGATGCAGGGGTACATGTCAGAAGCGAAGAGGGATCATTTTTCAAAGCAAGACGGCAGCGAATAAAAGAGAGAACTCATCCAATAGACAGCGGCCACCGCCACGGTCCCAGGGATATGTAAAAACATCCCCGCGATAGCGGCCCAAAAGAAGAGATGATAACCGGACCTGCGTTTCATGAGAAAACGTGTCCGATTCCAGTGGACCACGAACCAATAGCCCCCCAAAACGGGAATCAGGAGCCAACTGAAATTCATAACGGATATCTGGTGAACGTCTGACGACCCTGAGGTAGAGCGTCATTTCTGTTGCGTCGAGTCTTCCGAAGACAGGAGGCCGAGCCCCTGGGCTCTCTGAAGATTTTGACCCTTTACGAGAGGGGAGGGAATTATAGCGCAAAGTAACAATTCTGCTTTCCCTACTCTTTCGTTTTTCTTGTATCCATCACCCCCTATTGTTTCAGGAAATCCCACTCCTTCCGCTTCTTCGGGGGTGTGGACAATAGCGCTCGTATAATGTTCTCAGGTGTATCGGGAATCCGTTCTGGCATCGGACGACCAGGACGATCTCGGGTCTCCTCTACTGCCCGTCGTTTTTGGGATTTCATGTCGTCTCCATTCCATCGGAGAGGCCGTATCCACAGCACATTTCTCTCCAGCACAATAGTCCCCTTTTTCTCTTGGAGCCGTAGGGTGAAACCTCGGGTCGAGAGAGGTGTTGCTATGCTGAAAAAGGGCAAAAAACCCGATTCGTTAGGCCGGGTTTGCTTGACTTTCAGGAATGCCTATCTAGATCCTAGCAGGATCAGAGCCGCACGCCGTAAAAGGTGGAAGTAGCTACCCACCTGACGGTGAATAAGTAGAGGCTTCACATTTCTGTGTGGTGTTGCTGCTATTTATTTTGCCAAGTCATGAAATTACTCTGAGCTGTGCTCAGGCAGTCTTTTTTTACGGGAACAGGGCAACTATGGACAATCAGTTTTCCAATGGTGCAGGGTTGTGTTTTGGCTTGTTCTATAGCTTGGCGTATGGCATTTTTTACAGCTTTTTTTTGTTCTGACCCTAGCGACTTCAATTCCGGGTTACTTTCCAAAGAATCCCTGACCGTCTTTTCATCTTCTGTTGATTTTTCTGTTCCTGATGGAGAGACAGGAAGAGGGACAGGAGCACTGATTTTTGCTGCTTGTTCGGCAATTTTGACCAAATCGTCAACTGAAACCGGAGTGGATTCCACATTGATACTTCTGAGCGTTCCGTTGTCGTTCACGGTCAATTGCGTTTTGCTACGCTCGAATAACTTAGGACTGTAAGAGATCGTGTAGTGGTCGCTGGATGGAACATTGTCCTGAATTTCTGACTGAAGATAAGAGCGGCATTCACCGATATCTTCCCGAGCAGTATATGTCCAGTAGACCGTGCGACTCTCTGTAAGCCGGAGGGGAACGCCGTCGCCTTTACCGTCTTTATTATATTTGTTGTGGACGATTTTACTGGCACAACCGGCCAAAAGAACACCGAAAAGGAAAAGGGTCATGAAGTGTTTCATATATCAAGGGCTTTCCCAGTTGGCCGTGATGGAGAGATATTTGTAACAGTGGAACCAGGGAGAATCGAGCTTCTCATACGCTAACCTCCGGCGCATCAAATTGCTGCCAACATAGAATCATCACGAACAACACGAAGATCGTCGAACCGAATACGAGCCTGATATTCTTCGTGAGAAGAATTGGAACACGGAGGACGAATCTTTGGTCTGCGACTTCGTTTGCCTTGTTTATATCCGTCATCTTCTTTCCCTCTTCGTTGTGGTAGTCCCTTACTGCCACGCGGGTGGCGACCTGGTGGGGCGGAACGATTTGGGCAGTGCGTGCGTGATGGACACGACGGGGGGCACTGGCCCACGGCCCAGTTACGCGCCCTACCCACGGACGCCGCCCCCGCCGCGGTTGCCGAAGCCGAAGTTGTGAGTCTTTCTCACCTTACATCGGACCTCTCCGTCGGGCGTGCACTCCTTCTCGCAGATATACTTGAAAAGCGCCTTGGAGAGATCTCTGAATTTCTTTCTTATGATTCCGATTGGGGTCGCTCGTCTGCATGGCTCCCACACGACCTCCCTCTTGATGCACTCCCGCCTGCCCTTACATCCTTCCTCGCGGTAGGTATGAATCACTTTACATAATTCTGCTTCCTCTGCTGCCTCCGCCCCTCCGTGCAGTTTGGCGCAGTGTGCTTGGGCGAAGCGCGTTCCCGGATCGTCCGACCAACTGTCCGGCACGGGGGGGGGACATGGCCGCCCATAGTACGTCTCACAGCTTCTCCTGGCGTCATTGAAGGACTCGAGCCACCCATACTGGTATCCCTCCGCCCGGCACTGCCGATCCATCCATGCCCGAGATCCCTGAGGGTCGTCGGGGTCGTATAGGACGACGTCTTTATTCTTTATATTGACGCACCGCCCCCCGCTTGCCGCATAATTGTCGAACCCCATCGCCGTCGCCCATGCTGGGTCTGGGTGCTGCCGGGCCTCGAAACAAGTCAGCCAGAAGTTGGTGCCGACGAGGGGGTCGTCGTGGCACTCCACACACTGCGCCACGACTTCCCGCGCTCGCCGCCCCGCCTCACTGTTGTCCGGCGGCAGGCAGGCGAGGAAGGGGTTCTCCCGCTCAGCCCCTACGGTCCCCCGATGGTCCATATAGCCGCGCATCGCCAGCTCCCACCATTCCCCGCCGGGTGCGGCCGAATCGCTCTCGCTCCTCCCCCCCGTCGGCTCGTTACATTCCCCTTCACCCGCAGGTTGCGTCTCAGGGGCAGGGCGTGTCCCGGCCCCGCGCCCCGCATGCTGCGCCGCCGTCAGGTCGGTGAAGAATTTCATGATCTCTCTCAGGGATAGCTCCTCGGTGTCCTGTGGGTCTGACTGCTCCGGCGGGGGTGGGGACTGTTCGGCCGTTGCCGCCCTGCGCAGGGCGGCAACGACGGACTCTACGGGGGCGAACATCGCGGCGATGTCTGCCCCTTCGGCCATGCTCCAAAGGGCTGCGCGGTGTGAACAGTCGTCATCGTCTGTCTTCCCAGTGACGCCTTGCGATGGGAGGGTGGGGCCGACCTCGCTCGTGGAGGCGACGCCTTCCTGACTATACTTGAGGCTCAGGACGCGCCTGCTGTGCGGCCCGTTGGCACCGAATATCCCACTTATGGTTTCGATGGTTTCTACTACATCGGGGTAGTCTATCAGGGTATCCAGAAAATTTTTGTCTGCCTCCACGAGCGCCGCGAGAGTCAATGCCAGATCGGCATAATCGGCATGCCCTTGAATCGCGGCCACCACCTCTTGGTCAATTTCGTGGACTGCATAGCCGGCACGGAGCGCCACCAGCACGACCGCCGTACTGTCCACACTGACTTCTACGTTCGACCGCTCGCCCAGCACGCCTCCATCCGTATTGGCCACGCCCAGCAGCACGGTCCCCTCCGCGTCTTCTGCCAGGAGTAGCGACGGCTCGGGTCGTGCCAGTACCTCGGCGGTCTCCGTGTACAAAGACCGAACCGCCACATTCGGAATCGAGACGCCCTCTGGGAACGTCACTACCGGATTGGCAGCTACAAGCTGCTGCGTCGGTAGACGGGCAGCGATGACGAAGTTCTGTGCGGCCTCTTGCCAGACCAGGATGAGGTCGGTGCCAATGTGTGGGAAGTCGGGAACGACGACCTCGTGGCTGAGCCCACGAGCAAACTCCTCTCCCAAGGTGGCCACAGTCACGGTCACACTGGCAAACTCCACCCCATCGGCGAATGCCCGCACGGTGTGGAGACCGTCGTCTAAGTGATTCCAGTTGAACAGCAAGCCAAAGCCGTTGTCTGTGTCCCCACATACCCCGCGCGTGTCAGTCCGCTCGGTCCCCGTGCCCGCCCGCCACCGCGTGGTGGAGTCATTATCGAACTCAATGTCGATCCGACTCGCCTCACAGGCCCACCCCGAGATGACCCCAATCCCACTCTGGAAGGAGCCGGGCGCGGGGTTTTCTAAGACCTGCGGGGGCGCGCCACTCGTGCCGCCGCCTCTGCTGCCGTCGCTACCGTCGGTAATGACAAAGTTCTGCTGCGCTTCTTGCCACCGCAGGGTATGCGTTGTCCCTGGGGTTGGGAAATCCGAGACCTGCACCTCGCCACTGGTGTCCCGCCGAAACTCTTCCCCCAAGGTGGTCACAGTCACGGTCACACTGGCAAACTCCACCCCATCGGCGAATGCCCGCACGGTGTGGAGACCGTCACCCAAGTGATTCCAGTTGAATAAGAGCCCGAACCCATTGTCTGTATCCTCACATACCCCGCGCGTGTCAGTCCGCTCGGTCCCCGTGCCCGCCCGCCACCGCTGGGCCACATCGTTGTCAAATTCAATGTCGATCCGGCTCGCCTCACAGGCCCACCCGGAGATGACCCCAATCCCGCTCTGGAAGGAATTGGGCGCGGGGTTTTCCAGCGTCGCTTGGGCGAAGACGACAGTGGGGAGGAGTGCTCCCACGGCGAGAACCAGCGCCGGAGCCAGCACCGCGAGACTGAAGCACAGACGCAGCACAACGGACATATGCCTTTCCTCCTCCTCAAGGATTGATTCATGCCCCCCTACCACATCACCCGCCCCGCTTTCCTCCCCAATTTTGGGTATTTTTGCGGAAATAGACGGAAATTTTTGGGTGGAGGGGGGTGGTCAGGCACGCGGTAGGGACACCCCGGCAGTCGTCAGCACCAGCCGGACCAGGTCCGCCTGGGTGTGGAGGCCCAGTTTGCGGTGTATGGCTCGGACGTGAGTGCGCACCGTCTCCTGTGTCCTGTGCGTGGCCACGGCAATATCCCGGACGCTGTGGCCGGCGGCCAGGGCGGCTGCGACGTGGCTCTCGGCCCGGGTGAGGCCGAGGGTCGTGGCAAGGCCGGCCGGATCAATCTGGGGGCGCTCGACAGGATCGACCAGCAGTACGAGAGCGGCGATACGCTGGGCACCGAAGTCGGCCCGGTGAGGGATTGGGCTGATATGCAAAGTTAGCGGGAGGGTGCCGGGAGCCCGCTGGACTGTCATGGAACCGCCGGTGACGGGCTGCCCCCAGTGGGGCAGAGCGTGGGCGAGGAACCGCTGAAGGGTGGTATGGTCGGTGGGGTGCCGGGCGTGCAGGAATCCGTCCCGGTCTATTACGCTGTCGCCCCGCTGGAGGATGCGGAGGGCGCGGGCGTTGGTCTCGACGATCTTCCCGTGGCGGTCAAGGAAAAGCACACCGATTATTGCATTATCGAGCAAGTGGGTGAGCGGGGCATGGCGGGCATCGGCTTTGGCCAATGCCTGCCGGACACGGACGAATTGACGCAGGTGGGGCAGCAGGCGTTCAATGAGGGCTAAGCTGTCGGAGCCCCAGCCGTGGGGGTCGGTGGAATCCGCCAAGGCCCAGGCGATGGAGCAGCCCTCCGGGCCGTCCAGGCGCACATTCAAACCGTTGCGCCCGTAAGAGCGTGGCAAGAGTTCGTTGTAGGTCGGGGAGGTTTTCAGTTCCCGTGCAGTGTAGAGCGTGGGGATGGGGACCACGTGGCTGTCGGGCAGACGGAGGAATCGGGGAATCCGTTCGTCGTGGGGGAAGTAGTGCTGGCTGTACTCCCGGTCCCCTACGTTGAGGGGTTCGAAGTAGTGCGTGCTCTCGAAGAGGACGGTGAGGTCGGCCGGCGTCTGCCCATGCAGGATCAGCAGATGACTGCCCACCGTCCCGACTGCCGCATGAACAAGCTCCAACGCGCTGAGCCACAGGGTGTCGTCCAACGCGGCATCGTGCAGCGCGGAGACGATGCGATCAAAGTTGTCCTGGTGGCTCATGACGGTGGAATAGAAAGGGCCAAGGTTGTGTCTCTGTTTGAACCCTTTGAATTGGGAACAACAGCCTTAAGACACCCCTTCAAAATCATGTTGCTCCCTTTTATTGAGTCCGTTCCGACTTGTTTTCGAGTAACTCCGTGCTGCTGCCCCGGAAGTCGATATCAGGCAAAATCGTCTGGGGCTTGAAGACCACGCGATAGTGATAGCGGCTGACATCAGCCGTTTCTAACTGCTCTGCGAAATACGTTACGTTGTCCGATAAGCCCAGGAAATGCTTCTTGTAGGCATGCCGGTTAATCTGACAAACGACTTCCAGTTGCCGGCGTTGATCTTCGATAGAGCAACGCCCCTCTATGGTGGCATGTATGTGTCGGTAATGCCATTGTAAAACACGATCCGGCGGTTGATCTCAAAATTGTCCGCCGCTTTCGATAAGTTCCTTGAGGCCACATCGGCATCATCCATGCAGCCAGCAAACGCTGCCAGCATGAAGCTCACCGCCACAAGCGTCAAAACTTTGTTCATAGGATTATCCCCTTCCGAGGCGTCATCAGTATGTTGTTCCCTTTGAATGGGGCGGGTCTCTGGGGGCCTCCTGTGGCGATGAGTGAGAACGGGGCAGAGGCAGGGCCACCGCAGGTTCTCGTCCCTTGGGGCTGCTCAGGAAAGGAGGGTACATCCTCCGGCCGCTCCTGACCCTAGTCATTTGACTAGACGCCGCAAGAAATAGGAGGAGGGGCTGCCGCCGCTTGGGGCGGCGCCGCAGACAGCACTGCCACCCGTCCATCCCTCTCCCCTACCCCAAGTGGCCCCCCGCCGCCCCTAGTCATTTGACTAGGGGCGGCGGGGGGCACGGGAGGGAAACGTGCGGGATGGACCGGAGCGAGCGGAGCGGATGGGGGCGGCGCGCGGGACCCGCCGGGCGCCGCCGCGGTCGGGTCCCATTAAAGGGGGGTTATGACACAACGGCGTGACGGGTACGGCAGGGGGACTGAGACAGGAAAATGTGTACGATTTACCCGTCTTAGAAATCTGTGTCGCGGATACTCGACGCCTGAGCGACGAAATGAGACCGCGCGCGGGCAGGGGCGGGCCTTAGCTTGACTCCGGCGCGGGTGGGGGCGGGGGGCGGGGGCGGCCGTGGGCTGGGCTCGGGGGGGGGTGGGGGCGGGCTGCCCCCCGGCGGCCGCTCGCCCGCCTGGAGGCCCGCCTCCAACTCCTTAGCGTCCTTGTCCAACTCGGCCGCGAAGTGGGTCAGCAGCCGGACGATCTCCTCGGGAGGGAGGAGCCGCACCATCTCCGCCAGGTACTCCAAGCTTACCTCGCCCTGGTCGTCCGCCACAATCTGAATCAGGACTTGGTCCATATCTGCCTCCTCAGCCACAAGCACCTCTCCTCAGCCCCCTCAGGCACAGCCGGAGCAATCTGTTTTTGTACAACAGATTGCATGTCTTACCTCACAAAATTTCCACCCTTTAATGTCAACCCAGACTCTTCCCAATCTAGTGAGAGGCTTGGAATCTATTTCTCTTTAGCGACTCGGCCGTCCGCCTTTCGCCGGAGGTTACGAGCCCGGGCCATGTCCGGTCCTTTGAGATAGACAGTTCCGTCATCAGCGATTGATGAGATCACAAGAGGACGAGCTTTAGGATCGTGAATGTGGACGACGGTAACTCCGGGAGCCAGATTTTCCGTTTCGATTGCTTCGAGATCCAATTCGGTCATCAGGTCGCCAACCACTGCATCTGCGATCTTTCGACCGAGGTTCGAAATGTCGTAGCCGAACTTTGCTGCGAACGCGATCTGCTTCTCAGTCGGACGGCGCTCATCCACTGAACCGTGGAAACCCTCATCGATGGCGACCTCAATGCGCGCGGCCGCAACAGAAACGGTGCATCCTCGGAGGTCAAGGCCCAACTGCTTACCGAAAGACACCTGGCTGTCGCTGACATGGGGGACGTGCTTAAGCGCCTTCTTTGTTGTCGAGACGACCGAGGTTGCGCTTCACTCCTTTTACGAAGTCCGCGTTGCCAGCCGCTTGGGCCAGAGCAATCGCTTTTTGATAATCCGCTCTCGCTTCATTTATGCGACCGAGATTCTTCTTTGCCACGCCGCGATTAGCATAGGCAACGTAATAGTCTGGATTCAGCGCGATGGCTTGGTCGTAATCCGCAAGGGCGTCTTGGTATTGGCCGAGGCTGTTATTTGCCACGCCACGATTAGTGTAGGCTACGGTATAGATTGGGTTTAGCGTGATGGCGCGGTTTAAATCCGCAAGGGCGTCTTGGTGGTAGCCGAGGGTATCCTTTACCACGCCACGATTATTGTAGGCTGCGGCATAGGCCGGGTTCAGCGCGATGGCTTGGTCGTAATCCGCAATGGCGTCTTGGAAACCTTCAAGATCAGGGCGCAGGCTCTTCTTTGCGGTCCCTCGACCATTGTAGGCTTCAGCATAGGCCGGGCTCAGCGCGATAGCGCGGTTGTAATCCGCAATGGCCGCCTCGTACTGGCCAAGGATATCCTTCACGCTGCCGCGATTATGGTAGGCTACGGCATAGTCCGGGTTCAGCGCGATAGCGCGGTTGTAATCCGCAAGGGCGTCCTGGTGGTGGCCGAGGATGTTCTTTGCCACGCCGCGATTATTGTAGGCTTCAGTAAAGTCCGAGTTCAGCACGATGGCCTTGGTATAGGCATCCATCGCTGCTTCAGTTCTCTCTTCCCCATCCTGAAGATAGCCGATGAGGAACCATGCTCGCGCCCGAAGCTGGTTGTCCTCTTCTCCTACCGTATCGACGATGTCACGCCATTTTTCGATGGCCTTCTGATTTTCTCCTTTTTGTTGAAGCAGGGCGGCAGCAGTAGTGTTGTATACGATCTTCCTAAGTTGCTCCGTGGTCTCCCTAAGTTGCTCCGTGGTCTTACAGGCGTTCCGAAGTTCCAAAAAGCCAAAAAAGATAACAACGCAAAGACCGATGATAGCAACAACAGTGCCGATAAACTGCCAATTGATGTCCTTTTTAGGGCCATCTGGAGATTCGCGGCGGGCCTCTGGACGAGGCGGACTTTTAACCTCGGCAGGATCATCTCCGCCGTTTTTGTCCGGCCCTGGAAGCAAGGGTGGCTTTTGGGAAGGTGGCTCCATAATCTTCTCCTCGGCTAGCTGTGACGGCCGCCCGAATCACCTTATCACAGCGGCTGCTGCGTCCGAGAAGGGGTGTTCTGTCCACTTTCAGTCCAGCCGCTGGCCGCGCCGCATATACAGGGGCGGGGGGCGAGTGGGCCGGCTGATCATTCCGGAGGGTGGTAAGCGTGACCGGCCGGCCGCCGTGAGCGAAAGAGCAGGGCGCCGATCAGCCACCGCGAGCCAGGGCGCGGCGTTGTCCTGCCAAACCGGGGGTCGTTTCCGTGGCGGGCGTGCCAGCGTGCGGCCGCTTGGCGGGCGGGCAGAAGTCTGTCATAAACGTCATTATGTGAGACAATGGGAGGAGGGGAGCGTATGGCACGTCACGCACTCGTACCGATCCCGCCCCGCGGGGCGATCCAGGCCCGCATGGCCGCCCGGAGGACGCCCGCGCTCTTTGCGGAGACGGCCGCGGGGCAGGAACGGTTTTGGGAGTTCTTCGGCGGGAGCATCCGGAACCCGAATACGCGCCTGGCCTACGTCACGGCGGCGTATCGCTTCGCGGACTGGTGCGCGGGCCGCGGGCTGACCCTCTCGACTGTCCGGCCGCTGCATGTCGCCGGCTATATCGAGCAGTTGACCCAGACCTATGCGGCGGCCACGGTGAAGCAACATCTGGCCGGCCTGCGCCAGCTCTTTGACTGGCTGGTGGTCGGCCAGGTCATGCCGAGCAATCCGGCCGCCGCCGTCCGTGGCCCGAAGCACGTGGTCAAAATGGGGAAGACGCCCGTGTTGACTGCCGCCGAGACGCGGGCCTTACTCACCAGTATCGATACCACGAGCCTGATCGGGCTGCGGGACCGGGCGCTGATCGGCGTGATGGTGTACGGCTTCGCCCGGGTGTCCGCCGCGCTGGCGATGCGCGTGGCCGACTACTACACCCAGGGCCCCCGGTCCTATTTCCGCCTGCATGAGAAGGGAGGGAAGTATCTGGTCGTGCCGGCGCACCATACGGCGCAGCGGTACACCGATGAATATGTCGCCCTGGCGGGCTTGGCCGCCGACCCTAAAGGCCCCTTATTTCGGTCGGCTGGGGCGCGCCGCGGGCGGGATCAGCTCGTCCCCCGGCCGCTGGCCCGCGAGGATGCCGCCGCGATGATCAAGCGCCGCGCCCGGGCCGCTGGCTTACCGGCTGAGGTCTGTGCGCATAGCTTCCGGGGGACGGGGATTACCGAATATTTGCGGGCGGGGGGCACGCTGGAGACGGCGGCCCGGATTGCCGGGCATGAATCGACCCGCACGACGCAATTATACAACCGGCTGCCGGACGAGGTTTCCCTTGATGAGATCGAGCGCATTCACATCTAGGGCCTTTGGCCTAGGGCTGCGCTGATTTCGGAGCCTCTGCTTTTGCTTTCCGGGTGTGCACATTTTTTCAGAAAGAGAAACGCCATGATAAAACTTGATCCCAAAATCGTTGAGGCAGCCGACTTCTATGAGCAGCACTACGACCCGCTAGGGCTGCTCATACGACCCGGCATCAAGATGCTAGTCGGAGACAGGGAAAACCAGATTTGTCGCTTCTGCGGAAAGAGCAGACCCGAGGTTTCGTTTCGACATGAAGCGCATGCAATCCCGGAATCTCTCGGAAACAAAAGCCTCTTCACCACCTACGAATGCGATAGCTGCAATCAATTTTTTGGAGGCAGCATCGAGGATGATCTTGGTAAGTGGTCAAAGCCCAGCAGGACATTCTCCCGTATCCGCGGCAAGAATAGGGTACCGACTCTGAAAAAAGGCGGCCCGGGACCCGGCTGGCGAGTCGAGTACGACGACTCGACTGGCCTCCAGATCAAGCAGTATGAAGACGATCCGATCTTTGTTGTTGACAAAGAAAAGAAGCAAGTTCGGTTCGAGCTCAAACGGGATGCATACACACCTGTCGCGGTTCTTAAGGCATTTGTAAAGATTGGTTTGACGCTTATGCCGCCTGAGGAATTACCGCATTTTTCCGAAGCCCTGGCTTGGATTCGGGAGCCAGACCATACCAAGAGCCCTGTAAAGAAATGGCCGGTGCGCTGGACTTTCCAACCTGGGCCGATGCCGAATGATCTTATCGTTGTCTTTCTGTTAAGACGGAAGATTTCTGTAAAGGGTGTCCCATATGCCTTTCTAGTTCTCGCCTACGGCAACGAGGTGTTCCAGGTTCCTCTCCTGTCCCCCAAGCAAGATAGCGTCATCTATGACCGAGAGCTAACATTTCCAGCATTTCCCACACCTGGTGGTCCCAATCCAGAACTGTATGGGGAGGGGCGTCGTGGTTCGCTGGACTTGTGCGGACGAGAGGTGGTTAGAGGCGAAAGGACTCCGATTGTGCTGGGTTTTGATCAGGTAGAGTTAAAAGACTTTCGGGATAAGAATGGAGATTAGCTATCGGCCTAAAAGGCATTTCGGAGCAATCAGCTGCACGATGAAGTCTCGTTGGACGAGATCGAGCGGATACATATTTAAGGCGGGACAGAAGACGCCCCCCCGCGTGCGGTTTGGCCCACCCGCCCTGTAGGGCTGGCCCTCCGGGCTGTTGTTTATTCCCGGCCGCACGCTGGGGGGCGGAAGGTTGGCCCTCCGGGCCTTATTTTTTATGAAAGACGCTTCCTGCCTTGCTTGTTCGCATGATAGCAAAAAGAATCCCCAGTCAAGGGTAAAGTGCACGGCTTCGCCGCCCTGGACTGCGGAGCCGCTTTTTTTGCTTTCCGGGTGCGCAAATTTTGTCCGGAAGGAGGACGGTATGGAATCTGAATTTTTACATTTGGCGCGGGAGGCGGTGGCCGCGCTGCAGGGGCCGACCCAGCCGACGTGGACGGACGTGGCTGGCGCGGCCGTGGGCTTCCTCCAGGTCGGCCTCATCGCCTGGGGCTTGCGTCAGATGGGCAAATCCTCGGAGGAACGCAACCGCAAGATGGACCAACAGGAGATCGAGGCGGCGCGGCGGCACGAAGAGAGCATGGCCGCGCTCCGGGCGCTGATCGAACGGACGGCCCCCGCCCCCCAATCCTAACTCCAACCCCCCCCCCGCCGGGGGCCCCCCCCGCCCCCCCCACCCCCCCCACCCCCCCCCGCTCCTAAATCCTACCCCCACCCCCCAGCCGGGCGGGGTCACGCCCGGCACCCCCAGCTCACCATACCCCCCCGGCCTCTTTGCGCCGTGGAGGAACCACCGCGCCCGTCAGGAATAAAGGGGTCGGGCTGTTTGCGCACGGCGGAGCCGGGAACCCTCGGCCCGTCCGCTCGTCCCGGCGCTGGGACCAGGAGCGCGCCGGGAACCCTCGTGCGGCCTGGCTCGTCCCGTCACGCCGTCAGCAGTGGCCCGACCATTCTCTACCTGACCCGGACCGCCCCAGGACATGCCGCGTGGGCATGGTACGCCCTGCCCAGGTCCGCGTGGCCGTCACTATACCCACGCAGCCCCCGGCTCCGTGTCCAAAGCGACACCGAGCCATCCCAGGGGAGAAGGAGCGCAGGGGCTTGAAGGTCGCCCAGGGCGATTCTTTTCCCCTCCAAACCTCCCTTGAGGGAGCGTTCAAGGCGGTCACTCTTTCCCTTCAACCCCCATCCCCAATCTTTGGGGCGCAACCCCCTCACTCCCCCACGCTTTGGGGGACGTTCGGCCCCCCTTCCTACTTGTCCTTCCCCCCTCGCGCGGGGGGCAGGACTGAACCGCAGCGCCCGCCCCAGGACATGCCGCGTGGGCGCGTGTCGGCCTGCCCAGGTCCGCAGCCCGTCACTCCGCCCGCGCCGCCCCCCGCTTCGTGTCCGAAGCGACCCCAAGCCACCCCCACCCATCCCCCGCCCCCCGAAGTCTCCTACCGCCTGTAGGCGGGCGGTGAAACCGGGTCTGAAAAGGAGCGGGAGAGGCGGCCCGGCTCCCGCCGTCCCCACTCCCCCACGGGACCACGCTTAACCAAGCCCCCCGCTCCGCTCTCGCTCTGCGGGCGTCCCGGTAAAGCTCTTTTGCTCCGCCGCCTCCGCAACTCGCGCCAGAACCGCTCCGCGAACCTGTCACGGTTGCTCTCTGTAGGCGGCTCCAGGTCTGCCTTCCGCTCCGCTTCAGGGGCGTGGTCCTCTTTTTTCTTCCTGTCCGCAGGGTGGGTGAGAACAGGAAGAAAAAAATGGTGGGGGTTGTCTCTAGGAGTTGCATTGCAATGCCGCCCTCAATCCCGACCGCGCGCCAGGAGGGAAGTATGACGAGAAATTGGGTGATTTTTGAGACGCGGGCCGACATCCGAGGCTGCATGGACCGGCTGGAGATCGAGCCCTGGGAAGAGATCGCCATGCCGACGGGCTTCGCCGTCAATATCGCGGGGTGGCTGGGCGTCTCTCAGACCGTGATCCTGCGCCAGTCCGTCCTTGAGACGCTGAACCGGCTGTACCGGCGTGGCCAGGACCAGGTGTCAGGAGGCCGCCGTGTTCACCATTGAGCAGATCAAAGACGTCCCGAACCCCGCGATTCCACAGTGGCGGGTGTCCGACCAGACGCGGCGCTTGACGCTTTCGGTCCGC
>MPMI01000010.1 GCA_002238415.1 Desulfurellaceae bacterium bin18
CGCCATTATTGCGGTCAATCCGTCGAGTAGAGTGTCGGGGGGAGCGCTGTTGGGCGGCCGTGGCCGGGTGCAATTGCCCGCTCAGGTCTATTCCCGCCGTTACGCGGCCCCGGCTCGTCCGGGCGGCCTGAGCCGAGAGGCGTTTTCGGCGGTGTTTCTACTGCGGCATTGCTGCGATGTCATCCTGGTTGAAACGGTTGGGGTGGGCCAAAGCGAGACCGATATTGCTGCCCTTGCCGATACGACCGTCCTGGTCGTTCAGCCGTTTTCCGGTGACCTACTTCAGTTTATCAAAGCTGGGGTGATGGAGATCCCGGACATTCTGGCCGTGAACAAGGCGGATAATCAGACGCTGGCGCAAAAGGCGCTGTCTGATACCCAGGCGGCGCTCGCCCTGGCACGACGGCCGACTCCTCCTGAGTCCGAAACCTGGGACAGCCCGGTGCTGGCCGTCAGCGCGGTAACCAATCTGAATATGGACACTCTCAACCAGGCCCTCCGTGCGCACTGGCAACATCTGCAAGCGACCGCTAGTCTTGAAAAGAGACGCACTACTCAAAACCTGGAGTGGGGGATTGGAGAGATACTCCACGAGGTCGGGCAACGCGGCTTAGCTGCCTTGGGAGGCGTTGAGGGTGTGTGCGCGGCCTGGAATCAACAACCCGCGCACTGGAGTGTGGTCCGCAAGCTGTCGGCTCTGCTTGAGAGTGTTCGGTATCGGACCTCATCGTAGGGGCAACCCCCTGTGGTTGCCCCTTGTGAGGAAAAGGAGCGGGAGAGGAAAATGTGCCAATCGTCTCTGTATATAATACGCGCCTGGTTCGTCTGTATGATCAGTCTGGCGCTGTACGCGACGCCGAGCTTTGCTCAGGAAACTGACGCAGAGCAACTCCGGGGGCAGTGCGGTAGGCATCAACACCAGCCTCAAAAGCGGCAGTGTTACCACACCGGGCTGGAAAAAATACTGCGGACCCAGGGCACCGAACACGCGCTGGCCACTCTGGACACGCTGACAAGGCAGGACCCCGACGTGTTGCGTGACGCCCATCCCTACACCCATCATCTCGGTCGAGCATCATTCGCGTATTATCAGAACGTGGCAGAGGCATTTGCTCACTGCCGGGAGACGTTTTGGTCTGGCTGTTACCACGGTGTGCTGGAAGGCTATCTGCGCAGTCTGCCCGAGGTGCGGGCTGACACCATAGCAGCGGTATGTACCAGGGAGATTGATGCGTGGCAGTCCACATTCTTGCAGTATCAGTGTCTGCATGGCCTGGGGCACGGCCTCACCTTATACTTTGATTACCAACTTCCTACCGCGCTCGAAGGGTGCGATGCCTTAGCCTCGCCCTGGGAGCGCGAGTCGTGCTACAGCGGCGTCTTTATGGAGAATGTCGTGGCCTTTCTCCAGCCCCATCACACACATCAGGAGGGACATGAGGGCCACGCCGACCGCCCAAGAAGTTTGCTCCGACCGGAAGATCCACTGTATCCCTGTACCACGGTGGATGAGCACTACCAACGGGCCTGTTACCGGATGCAATCCTCGGCCATCCTGGCTTTTTCACAGCACGATTTTGCGCGGGCTTTTCAGGTATGTGCCGGTGCGCCGACAGCATTTGTCTCTGTCTGCTATGAAAGCCTGGGTCGCGATGTGAGCGGTTTCACCTTACGTAATGCCGAGAAGACCATGAGCCTGTGTCGGCAGGGCAGTCCGGAACAGGCTACGGCGTGTCTTGTTGGTGCGGTGAAAGACTTTATTTTGACCCATGCCGACCCTCAGCGCGGACTGACGTTTTGTCGTCGGCTTGACGACGCTTCAAAAGAAGCGTGTTATGCCGCGACCGGCGAGGTCCTCTTATCCTTATATCCGGACAACCAACAACGAGCCCAGTCCTGCGCCCAGGCGGAGACGGGGTATATTGACGCGTGCAAAGAGGCGGCAGCCGCCTTGTAAGAATCTCGAACCCCTATCTGTATTCGTAGAAACCCTTGCCCGTTTTTTTCCCTAAGTAATGCGCGGCGACATAGTTGCGCAGCAGCGGGCAGGGGCGGTATTTGTCGTCGCCCAGGCCGTGGTGCAAACGTTCCAGGACCGCCAAACAGGTGTCCAGTCCGATAAGGTCGGCCAGGGCGAGGGGGCCCATGGGCTGGTTGGTACCGAGCTTCATCCCCTGGTCAATATCCTCCACACCGCCCACCCCTTCGTATAAGGCATAGATCGCTTCGTTGATCATGGGCAGCAGGATACGGTTGACCACAAAGCCGGCATAGTCCTTGGCCTGAATCGTGGTTTTGCCCATTTTCTTGGCCAACCCATCAATCGTCGTATAGGTCTCGTCAGCGGTGGCCAGGCCGCGCACAATCTCAACCAATTGCATGACGACCGGTGGGTTCATGAAGTGCATGCCAATGACTTTTTCCGGCCGGTTGGTGACTGCCCCGAGTTGGGTCAGTGAGATGGACGAGGTATTGCTGGCCAAGATGACCTCTGGCCGAGCGATATGGTCGAGCTTCCGAAAGATATCCTCCTTGATGGCAGAGTCTTCCGGGGCGGCCTCGATAATGACGTCGGCACCACTCAGGTCTTCGAGGACGGCCGTGCCATCCAGACGACCGAGAATGGCGCCTTGCTCATCAGGCGACAGTTTGCCCCGGTCCGTCAGGCGCACGAGCCCCTTCTGGATGTTCCCCAGCGCGCGGTCTACGATCTCCTGGTTGACGTCGTAGAGTAACACCGCCATGCCCGCCTGCGCGGCAACCTGGCCGATACCACTCCCCATTTGTCCTGTGCCGACAATCCCCACCGTCCGAATGTCCATTGTCATATCCTGCTGAGATGCATCACTGATCGGTGCTTCCGCTCGGATGGAGGGTACCGTTTTTCCCCGTCTGCGAGCCTATCCACACCTCGCCCCCTTCGTACAGCTCTTTCTTCCAGATCGGGACCGTTTCCTTGAGCTGATTGATCGCGTAATGACACGCCTCAAACGCGGCGTGGCGGTGACTGGACGATACGGCTATGGCCACACTGGCCTCTCCAATATCGACCCGACCGAGCCGATGTAGCATGGCGGCCTTTTTCACCGGCCAGCGCTCCAGGACCTCCTGCCCTATCTTCTCCATCTCTTTTTCTGCCATACCGGGATAACACTCGTATTCCAGCCGAATGACCCGCCGGCCCTCATTGGTATCTCGGGTCGTGCCGACAAATGTTGCCATTGCGCCCGCGCCGGGGTCGGCTACAAAGGCGGTCAACTCGTCCAGGCGAATCGGCTCCTGGGTGATCCGACAAGACAGACGACTGTTGCTCATAACGCCGCCGCTCACTGGTGGGATAAAGGCCAGCTCATCGTTATCGTGCAGGGGATGATCGCCATCAACATATTCCTGGGCGACTGCAAAGGCGAGCGAACGCTCAACCTCGACCAAGGTCGGATGCTCTTGTTTGAGCGTCTCCCAGACCGTCCTGACCGTTGCGCCTTCAGGCACCTCACAACTGCCTTCGCTGCGGCCGAGTCGCTCTCGGAGCGAGGCAAAAAAGCGTAACTTAATGTGCATGGCGTTCCCCCCGTAGCAGGAACATCATATGGCCGAGTTCCGGCAAGACCAGTTTGGTCATACCTAGTTCGACCGCGCCGGTTGAACCGGGCAGAGAAATAACGACTTTACCGCTCGCGACCCCCGCGGTGGCGCGGGTTAGCATGGCCGAAGCGCCAATGTCTTCGTAACTCAGCATACGGAACATCTCGCCAAAGCCGGTAATTTCTTTTTCGAGCAGGCACTGTATCGCCTCAAACGTCGTGTCGCGCGGCGCGATACCGGTCCCGCCGTTGGTGATAATCGCGTCAACCTCGGGCTGGGCCAGGAGGGTCCGCACGACCGCCGTGATCTGCTCCGGTTCGTCCTTCAGAATACGATACGCAACAACGGGCTGACCCTGCTCGGCCAGGAGTTCTTTGATACGCTTGCCGCTCGTATCCGTCTCTTCGGTCCGGGTGTCGCTCAGGGTAATCACCGCGCACCGGACCGTCCGGTGGGCTTTGCCTTTATGCTCTGTCACAGCCATAGCTCCTGTGTATATACTAGCGGGGGGCAGGTTTGAAACCCGCCCCCCGCAGAGGGGACTATCCATGCCTGAAAAAATAAGAAAGCTGGATCAACAGCGGCATGAACTCAAGGCGCTCCGCTATCTTTTGGATAACCATCCGGAGAGTATGCAGAACCGTGCCGAGCTACCGAGCCGTGAGGATTTCCAGACGGCGGAAAGCCGGCTGATTTTTGACGTTTTAGTCAACGCGACCAGCCAGGCGGACGCGGTCCGCGCCATCGAAGACCTCGACCTTGAAGAGACCGAAGTGGAATCCTTCCTGCGTCTCGGCGGGCAGTTCTACCACAGCTACCCCCACATGGTAAAAGAGCGTGGCCGGGATTTTCGAGATGGGAAGATTGAGATTCTTGACCCCAGCGAGTGAGAGGAGCACGACGCAGGGATACGCCATATCCTTCCCTCTGAGGAGTTGGGCAACCACAGGGGGTTGCCCCTACATTTATTCAGGGGAGGGCCTGTCCTGAGCCGAGTCGAAGGAGGCCAGGGTGAGGGGTATCCGCGTCCCGCTCAGACCCGAATGTAGGAGCCCGGCACCGCCATACCCGCGCATGCTTCCGGATGCAGCATCTCGGCGAGAATTTCTGCACTCTCCACAATGCGTGGTCCAGGCCGGTTATAATAGGCATTGCCGTCTGCCACATATACCCGGTTCTTTTGCACTGCTGGGAGTGCTTGCCAGTCCGGATGCGCCGTCAGTTGGGGTAGGTCCGCCTGCGACTGTGGGATTTTGAAGCCACACGGAGTGATAACGATGACCTCGGGTTGATAGGAGACGAGTGCCTCCCAGGTCAGCGTTGGTGTATGCGCGCCGGCCTCAACCAGGCCATATTCCCCGCTCGCAATATTCACCAGTTCGGGAATCCAGTTTCCCGCCGCCATGAGGGGGTCGAGCCATTCCAGGCAGGCCACGCGCGGACGGGGCAAATGTCGTGTCTTTTGGGCGATGTTCCAGAGACGTTCTTTTGCGTCCTGGATCAGTGCGTGCGCGGCTTTTTCCTGATCGGTGGCCTGGGCGACCCGACGGATATCCGTCCAGATATCGTCGAGTTTCTCCGGCCTGAGCGATACGACGGTCACGTCAGGAGTCAGAAAACACTGCACGGCGTCTTCAACCTCGGGCAGGGAAACGGCACACACCTCACACTGATCCTGGGTCACGATGAGGTCCGGCTTCAGCCTGTGTAATGCCTCGGTTTGCAGACGATAGACGCTCAACCCCTCCTGCACAATCTCACGGACTCGGGTATCGATGTCACCGCTGGTTCCGCGGGGATCAAGTTTGGGTTCGGTCAAGATGGGAAGCCCGATCACGTCCGAGGGATAGTCACACTCGTGAGAGACGCCGACGAGATGCTTGCGCAGACCCAGCGCGCAGACGATTTCCGTACTGCTGGGCAGGAGTGAGATAATGCGCTCTATCATATGCTCGTCCGCTCCTTTACTGGCAAATGGATTGTCTTTATAGCCGTTGCGTTGCGGCTGGGGAACGGCTACAAAAATTCCCGGACGGGTAACCACAGGGGAATTGCCCCTACATTTACATTTATTCCCTCTCCCCTGGAGGGAGAGGGTTAGGGTGAGGGGGCTCGACTCGGACATCACGTATGGAAACACGTAGCGTCTATATTGAGACCTATGGCTGTCAGATGAATATCGCTGACACCGAACTCATTCTGGGCTTGTTGAAACCGCAGGGATACGAAGCCACGCCTAGGCCGGAGGGCGCCGATGTCATCCTGCTGAATACCTGCGCGATTAGGGAGCATGCGGAGGAGCGTATCATCGGGCGACTGGGTGATCTGGTGAAACATAAAGCCCGGAAGCCGGGTGTCGTCCTGGGGCTCACCGGCTGCATGGCCCAGCACCATCGGGAGGCCCTGCTTGATAAAGCCCCCTTTCTTGATCTGGTGCTGGGACCGGACGCCTATCGTAACCTGCCGGCCTTGCTGGCGCAGGAAAGTGCCGATGAACCGCTGGTGTCCGTCCGCCTCGACCGGGATGAAACCTATGCCGATATTGCGCCTGCGCGTGGGGAAGGGGTACGAGCATGGGTGACGATCATGCGGGGCTGCGACAAGTTCTGTACCTTCTGCATCGTGCCCTACGTCCGCGGGCGGGAGCGCAGTGTGCCCGCGTCGGCGCTGCTAGACCAAGTCCACGCACTTGCCGACCAAGGGTATAAAGAAGTCGTCTATCTGGGCCAGACCGTCAACGCCTATCGGGATGGCGAGGTCGATTTTGGCGGACTCCTGCGCCAGACCGCGCGCATCGATGGGATTGAGCGGATTCGTTTTACCTCGCCGCATCCGTCCGATATGGATGCCAGTACAATTGACGCCATGGCGACGTGTGACAAGGTTGTCCCGTATCTCCACCTTCCGCTCCAGGCGGCCTCGAATCGTGTCTTGGAGCGTATGGAACGGGGCTACTCGATCGAGGAATATGCCGCTCTTGTGGACCGGCTGCGCGCATCCATCCCCCACCTGGCTTTGTCGACGGATATTATTGTCGGCTTTCCGGGCGAAGAGGAAGACGATTTTCGTGAGACCTACGACTTTATGGCGGAGGTCCGCTACGATTTTGCCTTTATGTTCAAGTATTCGGCCCGCGAGGGGACACGGGCCTATAAGTGGGCCGAAACCCTCTCGGAACAGGAAAAGGGGCAGCGTTTACAGGAGATTATCCGCCTGCAGGAAGGCATCGGGGGGGAGATCAACCGGCAACGGCTGGGCCAGACCGTCGAGGTCCTGGTTGAAGGGCCGGCCAAGAAGCAAAAAGATTGGCTGGCGGGCAAAGACCCGCAGTTCAAAACGGTGGTCTTTCCCGGCAACGGAGCCCGGCCCGGCGACTTAATGCCGGTCCGGGTGACCTCTGCCAATGCCCATACCCTGGTGGGTGTCCCCGAGTGTGCGGATGACCTGTAGGTCGGATTCGCGTAGCGCAATCCGATACTTTCAGAACGAGACCGATAGTCGGATGTTCTCCAAGTAACCGCAGGTCGTAGCGGTTGGGAGAGTCAGGATACATGACTCACGGCTGACGCCGGCTGGATGCGGGCAATCAGCCTTTTTCTTTTCCTGGCTAGGGCGCGAAAGTCACATTCGACCTGAAGGCCGTGCCAGAACTCGTCGGACTGACCGAAGAACGCACCAAAGCGTATGGACATCGCCGGCGTAATGGAGCGCTTGCCGTGAACGATCTCGTTGATGGCCCGCGGGGCAACCCCGATTGCACGGGCCATGGCATTCTGCGAAATGCCCATGGGCTTGAGATATTCCTCCAGAAGAATCTCGCCGGGTGTGATAGGGTTTTGCATTTCTATACCGTGTAACGTTATAGGGGTTTTGTCAATGGTAATCGATGATACCTACCTGTTCCGGCCCGGAATCCGTCCAGCGGAAGATAATGCGCCACTGATCATTGATACGAATGGAATGAAAGCCCGAGAGCGTTCCCCGAAGCCCTTCCAATCGATTGCCGGGCGGAACGGCTAAGTCGCTGAGAGTGCGGGCCTGATTCATTTGAATGAGTTTTCTTAAGGCAACCCGCGAGATCGCTGCAAAGCGGCGGCTTTTTTCTGAATGAAACAGGTTTTCGGTTTCCTTGTCGGCAAAGGAAAGTATCATGAGCGCGTTAGGAGTAATTTTCCAGGATGCAATAGACGGGGACTTTATATTGCCACTTACGGCTCATCGTTTCCTCATCTATTGCTTCCTCCGAGGCGGTCCTCAGGGGAACCCACCCCGCCGCTACGCGGCACCCCTCCAAGGAAGGAATTATATATAATAGTGGCCATGCTAGGGAGGGGGACGGTCTCCTTTCTATAAGAGGGTTAAGGAGAATGAAGGGTTATGGCCGTATACAGAGGCGTTTTTTCAGTTGGCGATGAACGGAGTGTGGCGGGCGAATTGATTCTAAGGCGGAAGAGCAGCAAAAAAAGCAAGCTTAGGCTGTGGGACACAAGTCCCTTTGATGTTTCGCCCAACAAGACGATTCACGGCATTGTATCGGATGGTAGTGGTAGTAAGGCCGTATCCGTATTCCACGGCTTGGTCGTGCGCTGGACAGATGGATTTGGTCGTTCTCTCCATACCAAAGATGTGATCTTTTCGACGGTAACTATGGGCGCTGAACGCCTAGAATTACACGAGAAGATAATTAGGAGTGCAGGGTTCGCGTTTGATGAGATCAAAACGGCTTTCCGAAACACTGAAGCGTTCAGTGTGATTTTTGGCCCCGACTCAGACCTTAGGGAGCAAGTTGAAAGGAGTACCAAACGCAAACTCAGAGAAGATGCGGTGGTCGCATATTTCAATGGAGATCAACGTGATCTGAACATTTTGGATACGGCTCTTGGAGACATAGAAATCAACGCTAGAGGAGTAACAGGTCATCTAGGTCCTGATGGAATACCACTCAGGCAGGATGGTCCGTACATGCTCCTCAAATTCTCCAGCCCCCTCGACCTTGGAGAGGCTCGCCGAAGGGTGTTCATATTTAGATGCTTTGTTGGACTCCTGATTGGCTACGTTCCCGCTTTAACCGATTTTTACGTTAGATTGTCGCCAACGGACGAACTGCCAGACTACGGACACAAGATCCAAGTCTATAGTCACCACTCAACGAACAAAATACCAAAGCGGAGTCTCCAATCTGCCCTCTTGGATTTCAAAAATGAAATGGAGTTTACTGAAGTGACCAAGAAGTGGCTCATGAGAAATCAAGAGAAGGAGAGGCATGATGCAAACCTGAGATTTTTGGCTCATTTTGGGGCAACGAAATACAACGAAGATCGCCTGATCAGCGGGGTCAATATGTTCGACCTCCTCCCTCAAGGCGACAAGCTTTATGCTAACGGGAAGGAGATGAGAGACATAAAGAATGTGATCAAGAGAAAGGCCGAACCTATAGTAGATACGTTAGGGGAAAACATGCTCCCTTCTCTCGATGAGATTATTGAGCATGCGGTAGACGGACGAAACCACTATGTCCATGGTAATGCTGCTAAGCTCGATTTCAGAAGAGGCCGTATATTGATTTTTTTGATAAACACGTTGGAGTTCGTTTTTGGCGTCTCCGAAATGCTTGAATGTGGATGGGACATGAGACGGTGGTTGACCCAGGCTCGCGGGCAAGATCACACGTTTGGCGATTACTTGAGGTCCTACAGGGAATTATTACAAGAAGTCAAAAATTCGACCATTTAATTCTAGAAGCGATAATTTCGGTGGCTTGGGCACCATTGTATATAATCCCCTCCAAGGAGGGGATTACGCTGAACTTGACACCTGGAGCCTAATCTTCCCCACTCGGCAGGCGGCTCCGCTTGATTTGGGGGCAAAACAGACAATCAGAGGGCGTGGCGGCGCTTTCTGGGCCGTCGTCCTGGCGCGCAGAAAGCCCTGAGTCTCTTAAAGTGCATAATTCTCTCCCAGGTGGGGAAAAGCACGAAAAGCTAGTCCAGCAGCTCCAGCACCTTTTCGGATGGCCTGGCGATGACCGCCTTTTGATCCCTGATAATAACCGGTCGCTGCATCAGCTCAGGATGCTGGAGTAAGACCTCGACCACGGCCTCGCGCGTCACATAATCGTCCGCGTTCAGACCGAGTTCCTTGAATTTTTTGTCCTTACGGACCAGTTCCGCGGGTTCATCCGGTAACAGGTCCAGAAAATGCTCAAAGTCTCCTCGGCCGAGGGGGCTCTTGAGATACTCAATCACGTCGAACTCGACGCCGCGCTCCTGCAAAATATCGAGCGCTCCGCGTGACTTGCCTCAACCAGGATTGTGATACACAACGAGTTCTGCCATAGCGTCAACCTCCTTCAGACTGTCAGCTTACCGAGTTAGGGGCCGGACGGCTAGACCGGATTGGCAACGGACCCGACGGCCGGTTACAATCCCCGTATGGATACCCAAAAAACCTGGCAATTTGTCGAATCCGCTTGGGATAACAGTATTATCCCCACCCTGACGGAATACCTGGCCATTCCCAATCAATCCCCGGCCTACGATCCGGACTGGCAGACGAATGGCTATCTGGACCAGGCTGTCGAACTCATAGCCGGCTGGATTCGCAGTCAAGTGATTCCCGGTCTGAGCTTTGAGGTGGTCCGGCTTGCTGGCCGCACGCCCTTACTCTTTATCGAGATTCCGGGCGATTCGTCTGAAACCGTGTTGCTGTACGGACACCTGGATAAGCAGCCGCCCATGGACGGCTGGCATGACGGGCTCGGCCCGTGGCAGCCGGTGCTGAGAGACGGCAAACTGTACGGGCGTGGAGGTGCCGACGATGGCTATGCGGCCTGTGCTTCCCTGACCGCTATTGTGGCGCTCAAGCGTCAGGGCGTTCCGGTGGCCCGATGTGTGGTCATTATCGAAGCCTGCGAGGAGAGTGGCAGCGGAGATTTACCTTATTATATGGATGCCCTGGCCGACCGTATCGGTACGCCCAGCTTCGTCGTCTGCCTTGACTCGGGCTGCGGCAACTACGATCAACTCTGGATTACGACTTCTTTGCGCGGCCTGGTGTCAGGAAATCTGTCCGTCTCTGCTCTCACCGAAGGAGTCCACTCAGGCGCGGCTAGTGGTATCGTTCCTTCGAGCTTTCGTATTCTACGCCAACTCCTGAGCCGCCTCGAAAACGAGCAAACCGGAGAAATCCTGCCGTCCGAATTTCAGGTTGAAATACCGAGTGAGCGGCTACAACAGGCCCGGACAACCGCGACCGTATTGGGGCAGACCGTATCGGAGGAGTTTCCTTTTCATCCCGGAGCTCAGGCAGTTACGGACGATATCCGTCAGCTCTTGCTCAACCGGACCTGGCGGCCTCAACTCGAAATTACCGGCGCGTCCGGTCTGCCGGCGCTTGAGCAATCCGGTAATGTCCTGCGGCCCGTTACCGCGGCCAAGGTGTCGCTGCGGATTCCACCGACCCTGAATGCAAATGCGGCCTCAGCTGCTTTACAGCAGCTCCTGGAGAATGACCCGCCCTATGGTGCACAGGTATCCTTTGAGCCCGAATGGGCGGCGGACGGCTGGAACGCCCCTCCGCTCGCTCCGTGGCTGGAGACTGCCCTGCAGAGTGCCTCGCAGGAATTTTTCGGTAAAGACATGTGTGCCATAGGCGAGGGTGGGACGATCCCCTTTATGGCCATGCTGGGTGAAAAATTCCCCACCGCCCAGTTCATGATTACCGGTGTGCTCGGGCCACACTCGAACGCGCACGGACCGAATGAGTTTCTGGAACTTTCGATGGGCAAACGGCTGACTGCGTGTGTGGCTCGCGTACTGGCCGAACACCATAGAGCACTGGGCCGGTGAGGTCCTCAAGGCGCGGCATAGTCGCTCTCCGTGGCGGTCTGGCATGCCCGCCGTTGACCTCCCTCCTCTTCTCGGTCGATAATCCCCAGACCGGGTAGGAGGGGAGGGCGGCCCATGGCTTTTTACGCTGATCTGCACATCCATTCCAAATATTCTCGTGCCACCAGCAAAAACTGCGATTTGAAACACCTCGCCTATTGGGCCAGGAAAAAAGGTATCACGGTCGTCGGCACTGGAGACTTCACCCATCCGGTCTGGCAGGCCGAACTCAAGGATCAGTTAGTGCCGGCCGAGCCGGGCCTGTTCCGACTCCGACCCGAGTTGGAACAGGAAGTCACCCAGATGCTGCCGTCGGCGTGCCAGGGTACGACACGTTTCATGCTCTCGGTTGAAATCTCGACGATCTACAAGAAGGGCGACAAGACCCGAAAGATTCACCATTTATTATACGCCCCGAACTTTTCGGCAGTGGAGAGGATGACCGAACGGTTGTCCAGGATCGGAAATGTGAAGTCGGACGGCAGACCCATCCTGGGGCTGGATTCACGCCACCTCTTGGAAATCACGCTGGAGTCGGACCCTGGCTCGTATCTCGTCCCGGCCCATATCTGGACGCCGTGGTTTGCCGCGCTAGGCTCAAAGTCCGGTTTTGATGCCATAGACGAGTGTTACGCTGACCTGGCTCCCCATATCTTTGCGGTAGAGACAGGCTTGTCGTCGGACCCGGAGATGAACTGGCGGGTGTCGTCTCTGGATCGCTTCCGGTTGGTGTCAAACTCCGACGCGCACTCGCCGGAGAAGCTCGGGCGCGAAGCCTGTGTGTTTGATACGGAGCTTGACTATTTCTCGATCCGTCGCGCCCTGGAGACCGGACAGGGGTATCAGGGCACGATCGAGTTTTTTCCTGAAGAGGGCAAATACCACCTGGACGGTCATCGGAATTGTCAGATCCGCCTCCTCCCGCACCAGACCAAACAACTTGAGGGCCGTTGCCCTGCGTGTGGCAAGCCGCTGACGGTGGGTGTGATGCACCGGGTGGACGATTTAGCCGATCGTGAAGACGACACTCAGCCCGAGACTGCCGGCGCGGTCCAGAGCCTTGTCCCTCTCCCCGAGATGTTATCCGAGATTCTGCATGTAGGTCCGAAGAGTAAAAAGGTGGGGCAACACTACGAGGGCCTACTCAACCAACTGGGGCCCGAACTGCAACTGATTAACGATATTCCGCTGGAAGAGATTCGGAAAAGTGGAGACACGCTTATTGCGGAAGCCATCTCCCGACTGCGCAAACAAGAAGTGATCCGCGACGCCGGCTATGACGGCGTGTACGGAACAATCAGGCTGTTCCGGGAGGAAGAACTGCGCCAGAAGACGAGCGGTGCATCGCTGTTCACACAGGAGCCTCCGCCCCAGGCCCAGCGGGGAAATTCACCGACTGACGGGCATACGGCGGACAGCCAAAAACAGGGCAAGGCGACGCGGCGAAAAGCGGACGCTGCCCAAACCCACACTCCCGGCGCGTCTCCCGCGACTTCAGACGACACGGCAGCAGTGCCGTCCGCAGATATCCTAGCCGGACTTGACAGTGACCAGCGGCGGGCCGCCGAGATTATAGCAGGCCCGCTGCTGATTGTTGCCGGACCGGGCTCCGGAAAAACACGCACCCTCACGCATCGTATTGCTCATCTCATACGTAATCACCATGTCCGTCCCGAACACTGTCTGGCCATTACGTTTACCCGTCGGGCCGCGGACGAGATGCGAGAACGCCTACACCGCCTCCTACCCGCTACTGCCGATACGATCCCGCTTTTTACATTTCACGCTTTGGGCATGTCCGTTCTCCAGGAGCATTGGAACGCGGCGGGTCTCCAGCGCGGCTTTCGGGTCGCATCAGACGCGGAGCGTCAACATCTGTTACGCGAAACGCTCGGCGTCTCGGCCCGTCGGACACGCAGCCTGCTGTCAGCTATTTCGGTGGCAAAACGAACCGGGCAGGCGCCGGCTGAGGCCGAGCAGGCTAGCGTCTATAGCCGCTACCAGCAGGAATTAGACGCGCGGAACCTGGTCGATTTCGATGACCTGATTGGCCGCGCGATCCAGGTCCTTGAAACCGACACTAGCCTACGTGAGGCCTATCGTGCGCAATACCAGTGGGTGTGTATTGACGAATATCAGGACGTGGACGAGCAGCAGGTCCGACTCATCAAGCTGCTCGTTCCGCCCGACGGAAACATCTGTGCGATTGGCGACCCGGATCAGGCAATTTATCGTTTCCGTGGGGCGGACGTCCGTCTCTTCGCCCAGTTCACCGCCGACTTCTCCAGCGCGCGCGTGGTCCGACTTGCGCGGAATTATCGGTCTGACAGCAATATCGTCCATCTCTCTTCCCAGGTCATTGCACCGTCTGGGTCTGAGCAGAAATCCACTCCGGTCCTTGCCGACACTCCAAGTTTAATCACGCTGCATGAGGCGCGGACGGAGAAGGCCGAGGCCGAGTTCGTCGTGCACTCAATCGAAACGCTGCTGGGTGGCCATAGCTTCTTTTCGATCGATAGCGGTCGATCCCGAGACGCTGAAGACCGGTCCGTTTCCTTTGCTGACATCGCCGTGCTGTACCGAACCGAAGCCCAAGCAGAGGCGGTCGTTGAAGCCCTCCACCGTTCGGGCATGCCGTTTCAGAAACACGCCCATACGCGGCTACTCGACCATTCTGGGGTAGCGAGACTGATCGACACTCTGCGCGAACAGCCCGGCGACGGCGCTCTGGTGGCGCGGCTGGAAGCCGCTTGTGAAAAAGCTGAGGCCAGCGGACGGGAGGAGACAAGAGCGGCCCTTGAACTCTTACAACCCGTCGCTCGGGAGTGCGGGGATGATCTGGATCGATTTCTTTCCAGCCTTGCGCTGGAAATGCAGGTCGATACCTGGGACCCGCGCGCCGACCGGATTTCCTTACTCACCCTGCATGCCGCCAAAGGTCTGGAATTCCCCGTTGTCTTCATTGTTGGCTGTGAAGATGGCCTTCTGCCGCTGAGCTGGGGCAAAGCCGAAGATGCCGACCTTGAGGAAGAGCGCCGCCTGTTTTACGTCGGCGTCACGCGGGCAAAAACCAAACTCTATCTGTGTCATGCACAAAAACGCCGCTGGCGCGGGACGGTACAAGCCATGTCGGCCTCTCCCTACCTAGCCGATATTGAGGAACACCTCCTCGAACGTCGCCGGAGTCAGACGCAGACCCGGAAGAAAAAGACTGCGGATCAGTTGGAGCTGTTTTGAGGGGTGTCCGTACCTTGGGTCCAAAAGGCATATCCCGCTGTGGTGTTAACCAAACAGGAGTTGCCGAATATGTTCGGGCCGGGTTGCCAGGCCCGCCAGCTTGTGAAGTGAGGCATCAATAGCCTGGGCGAAAGCGGCAGGCCCGCCGAATCGCTTCACCGTGTCCGGTGGCATAAACTTGAACAGGAAATCGGCCGTGCCGGGTGGCAGGGCGGCGAAATGAACCGCCAGAATGCCATAATCCTGTAAGAGTAGCATAGCCAACGCGGCAGCCGCCTCATACGGAACAATCGGCGCCTGTGGGGCCGTGCTCAGACCGGCCCGCTCCAGGATCAGTTCGAGTATATCGTCTGCTGGCAGTTCGGCGATCACGGGCGTTTCGTGTATACGGCTCCCCAAGAGAGCTCGCAGAGCGGCTGCGACCTGTTTCGTACTATCAACCAGCGCCTGCACCCGTTCTGGTGTGTATGCTTCCAGCGAGCGGATGACTGCCGGATACAGCAGGGGGCGGGCCTCAAGCCCGAACTCCCAGGCGCGAGCCCGGATGCGGGCAACAAGCTGCTTCTCACCCGCCATCAAGCCCACCCGCGGGCCGCTGGTGCCATACTTATCAAGCCCCGTCGCGCCCAGGTCTACGCCGAGTTCGAGCATCCTGGGCTGCTCCAGGATAGCGGGACCGACCCGCGCCCCACCAGCCTCATCCGCATACACGAGAATATCCCGCTCGTGAGCCAGACGGACGATCTGCTGCAATGCTTCAACGGACAGTGCCTCATAGGTCACCGCTAACCGCGTGAGCACAACCAGGGCGACTTCTCTTTCCCGCTCCATCACCGCGGTGAACTCCTCGACGCCTTTGGTATCCACGAGGCGGGCGCCGACGTGCGCCGCCGCCCGAATGACGGACGGATGACTATGGCTGGCCGACACTCCGATGACAACAGCGCCCGGTTTCACCAATACGAGATGGGTCGCCAATGTGGCAGCGGTGAGTCGGTTAAAGAGCATGACGTCGTGACGATCCGGAGACCCGCCGAGGTGCTCTAGCGTCAGCCGGCGGAGCCGCTCCGTATACAGCGCGGGAGCGAGTTCATCGTGGGCAAACGGGACGTCTTCTCCGCTGAGTGGCAGGCCATGTTCGAGTCCGGTAAGATTGAAAATTGCCTCGGGACCGTTCTCACTGATGCGGCGTCGGATAATCCGTCCCGCCTGCTGAAGTTTGCGGAAATCATCTTCCGTACTGGTCAGGATAGCCCCTCGGGCGTACGGCAGAGCCTCGGCAGATGGGTTTCCGAAACGGTCGGTCTTCATGATGAACCCTCCCCTCTCGTTTTGAATATATAGTGATGTCTTGGCGAAAATGCCAACGCGGCATAGGATGCTCAGGCGTATAAGGAGGAATCTCCGGATGAAAGCTGCAGTCCTGTCGGAAGCTGGTGGCCGGTTGGTCATTGAGGATATTCCGCAGCCCCGTCCCAAGGCTGGTGAAGTATTGGTCAAAGTCACCGCGTGTGGTGTGTGTCATACCGACCTGCATGTGATGAAGGGTGAAGTGAAGTTCCCGGTGCCGTGTGTGCTGGGCCACGAGGTCTCTGGCGTTGTTGAGGAAGTCGGTCCTGAGGTGAAGACGACACGGACCGGAGAGAACGTGGTGTGTAGCTTTATCATGCCGTGTGGGGTGTGCTCGTACTGTGTGCAGGGGCGAGACGATCTGTGTGAAACTTTCTTCGCTCTGAACCGTCTGCAGGGGACGCTCTACGATGGGGAGAGTCGTCTCTCTCGTTCCGATGGTTCGACCCTGGCCATGTATAGTATGGGTGGCCTCGCTGAGTATGCGGTTGTTCCAGCCAGTGATGTCTTTCCCGCTCCTGCCAATGTCTCCCTGACCGATGCGTGTATTCTCGGTTGCGCCATGATGACAGCCTATGGCGCGGTGAAGAATCAGGCGCGAGTCCAACCGAGCGATAGCGTGGCTGTCGTCGGTGCAGGCGGTGTGGGCTCAAACGTTGTTCAGGTCGCCAAGGCTTTTGGGGCCGGCCAGATTATTGCGGTTGATGTGCGCGACGATAAGTTGGAAGCGGCCAAGGCCCTTGGCGCGACCCATACCGTGAATGCCAGTCAGGAAGAGCCCGTTGCAGCCGTGAACAATGCCACCAACGGCCAGGGGGTAGATGTGGCCATTGAAGCCTTGGGACGACCGGAGACAGTGGTGAATGCGTTCATGATGACACGTGATGGGGGGCGGGTAGTGGTGATCGGTATTGCCCCAGGCACGACAACCGCAGGCATTGAGATTACCCGTCTGGTCCGCCGTGGCATTCAGCTTATGGGCTCCTACGGCAGTCGTGTCCGCACCGACCTGCCCGAGGTATTGGCCTTGGCAGCCCATGGGCAGGTGAATGTGTCTCAACCCATTACGCGGCGTTACAGCCTGGAACAGGCGGATGAAGCCTATGCGGCCTTGAATCGTGGCGAGATTATTGGACGCGCGATTGTGAGCATGGCTTAGTACTCCTCGCTTTTCCCTCGAAGAGAAGTATGTTTCTTGGAAAGTGCCGGTCAGCCAGCCGCTTGCTCCGGTAGCGTGGCATCGTCTGTCGCAGAATCCCGGTGTCGTCCAACCGGTCGCCGAGTGAACTCCATCGCGTCGTCGGTCAGTGAACCATAGGTGACCGTCCAGGTATCAAAAAGATAATTCTGGTACGCCTTCCAGGGTAGCTTGAGACCCTGCTTGGGGAAGGCTTCGATTGCTCTCCGGACATAACCCGAAGTGAAATCGATAAACGGCTCCCGCTCCATATCCGGGTCGTGGGGGCGCGGGCAGCACTGCGCATAGCCGTTCGTCTCCATATAATTGAGCAGGCGGCAGACATACTCGCAGGTGAGATCGCATTTCAGCGTCCACGACGCGTTCGTATAACCAACAGTTAGAGCCAGGTTCGGCACGTCGCTGAACATGACGCCTTTATACGTCAGCGTCTTTGAGAACTCGACGGACTCACCATCGACCGTCACCTCGAGACCGCCAAGGAGTTGCAGATTGAGACCCGTGGCCGTCACGACGAGATCGGCCTCAAGTGTTCTCCCCGAACGCAGGCGGATGCCTCGTTCGGTGAAGGTCTCGATATGGTCGGTCACAACCGAGACCTGGCCGGCTTTGATCGCTTTGAACAGGTCACTGTCCGGGACCAGGCATAAGCGCTGCTGCCAGGGGTTGTAGCGGGGTGTGAAATGCTGCTCAACATCATAGTCAGGTCCCAGCGCCGCGCGAACCTGGCGTAAGAGAAACGCCTTGGCGCGCTCCGGAGAACGGCGACAGAACCAGAAGAAGTAGGCTCCGATAAGTACATTTTTCCACCGAATCAGATGATAGACGAGGGCATTCGGAAGAAAACGGCGCAACGCATTGGCGAGAGAGTCCTTTGACGGCAGGGAGAGAATATAGCTGGGTGAGCGTTGCAGCATCGTGACATTGGCCGCCCGCGTGGCCAGTTCGGGGACGAGCGTCACCGCGGTCGCTCCGCTTCCGATGACGATGACGCGCTTGTCTGCGTACTCGATATCATCAGTCCACTGCTGCGGATGCACGATCCGGCCTCGAAAGTGTTCGGTTCCGGCAAAATCCGGTGTATAACCTGCATCGTAGTTGTAATACCCGCTGCACATGAAGAGGAAGTTGCAGGTGAAGCGGCAGCGCTCCTTCGTGTCGGTCCGTTCGGCTTTGACTGTCCAACGTGCGTCCGCCGTGGACCAAGCGGCCCGCTTGACCTGGTGACCAAAACGAATGTTGCGATCGATCCCGAATTCCCGAGCGGTCTCGTTGACGTAGCGAAGGATGGCGGGCCCGTCGGCGATTGCCTTTGGGTCGGTCCAGGGCCGGAACGGATACCCCAGCGTATACATGTCCGAATCCGAGCGGATACCGGGGTAGCGGAACAGGTCCCAGGTGCCTCCGATGGTATCTCGGCGTTCGAGAATGGCATACGTCCGGCCCGGACAGGCGGTCTGTAGATGATAGCCGGCGGCAATCCCGGAGATTCCCGCACCGACGACCAGGACATCGAAGTGTTCTGTACTCATAGCTCCAGCATCTCAATTCGGATATTCATACCCTCACCTTTTAGCATGCTCAGAAAGAGCAGTCTGGTTATTTCTCCTCCAGCCACTGATTAAACCTGGGCGGGCGTTTTTCCCGAAACGCCCGCATACCTTCTTCGGCATCGGGATGATGGTCCGAGACTGCGGTTTTCGAGGCAATCTCGTCCAGGGACTGGGCAAAGGTCATCTCGGCTGCATTATAGAGAGAGCGTTTGAGCATCCGCATGGCGACCTGTGGGCCGTTGGCGAGTTCTCGGGCGAGGTCGAGCGTCCGCTCCATGAGTTCGGCTGGCGGCACAACTTCGTGTACCAGCCCGAGGTCCAGCGCTTCCTGGGCCGACACGATCCGTTTCCGCATGAGGAAATCCATGGTTTTCCCCACCCCCATCAACTGCGTGAGCAGAAATTGACCGCCTTCGTCGGGCAGGAGTCCGAAACGGAGCGTGGCGCTGCCCAGGCGAGCCTCTTCGGATGCAATGCGGAAATCACACGCCAGGGCGAGCGAGAAACCGGTTTGAATCGCCACACCGTTCAGCGCGGCAATCGTCAATTTGTCCAGATTTCTGACCGCCTGATTGAGCGGCTGCGAGAGATGCCGCAGGCCGTTATACGTCCCCGTCGGGTTGTGATGTCCACCCGGAATATCGGGCACCCGCGCCTGCCCGGCATGCTGCCCAATCGGACGACCCGTAATATCGTCGCCTGCGGAAAATGCGCGTCCTGAACCAGTAAAGATGACCACACGGACGGTGTCGTCCATCTGAGCCTGGATGAGGGTTTCAACCAAGTCGCGCTTCAGGTTATGCGTCATCCCGTTCAGACGCTCGGGCTGATTAAAGGTAATCAGGGTAATGCCCGGGTCCTGCATCGAGACGGCGAAGCCGCGAAAATTGCCTGTTTGCATGATGTATTCTCCTTATTCGGTGTCCGGTGTTTCCCACTCCTTGGCGCGGTCCACGGCCTTCGCCCAGCCGGCCTTGAGTTCCTCCCGACGCTCTGACGACAGGCCGGGCTCAAAAACACGGTCGATCTGCCACTGGCTCGCAATCTCGCCTGGGTCTTTCCAATAGCCAACCGCCAAGCCCGCCAAATAGGCAACCCCCAGCGCGGTTGTCTCTGCAATTTTCGGACGAACTAGCGGGACGCCGAGGATGTCGGCTTGAAACTGCATCAGCAGATTATTCATGCTTGCGCCGCCATCGACGCGCAACTGGGTGAGCCGCAGGCCTGCGTCCGCCTCCATAGCTGTCAGGACATCCAGGGACTGGTAGGCAATGCTTTCCAGCGCAGCCCGGGCAATATTGGCCGCGGTCGAGCCGCGCGTCAAACCGAAGAGCGCGCCGCGCGCGTAGGGGTCCCAATGCGGCGCGCCCAGGCCGGAAAAGGCCGGCACGAGATAGACCCCGCCCGTGTCCGGAACGCTGGCCGCCAAGGTCTCGACCTCTGCCGATGACTTGAGAATGCCTAGTCCATCGCGCAGCCACTGCACGACGGCGCCTGCCATAAAGACGCTGCCTTCCAGCGCATACTGGGTGTGGCCATCACACCGCCACGCCGCGGTGGTGAGCAGATTGTGCTGAGAGGCAATGGGTTGCTCGCCGGTCTGCATGAGCATGAAGCAGCCCGTGCCATACGTATTTTTTACCATGCCGGGTGTCGTGCACATCTGGCCAAATAATGCTGCCTGCTGATCACCGGTTATCCCGCTGATAGGCACGTCCGTGGCGAGCAGGTCTGTTGCAGTGGTCGCGTAGACTTCGCTGGAGCTACGCACCTCGGGCAGGAGTTGGCGGGGGATACGGAGGACATCGAGTAATTCCTGGTCCCACTCTCCCGTGCGGATATTCAACAACAGGGTGCGTGAAGCATTGGTGATGTCGGTGATATGCTGCTTCCCTTGGGTCAGTTGCCAGACGAGCCAGGTATCAACGGTCCCAAAGGCCAGCCGGCCGGCTTCGGCCTTGGCACGTACGCCCGGAATCGTATCCAGGAGCCAGCGGATTTTCGTCCCCGAGAAATAAGGGTCGATGACCAGGCCGGTCTTGTCCCGAAAAAAGGTCTCCAGGCCCTGTTGCTTGAGCGTGTTGCACAACGGTGCAGTGCGACGGTCCTGCCAGACGATCGCATTATAGATCGGCTGGCCCGTTACTCGGTCCCAGACGAGGGTGGTTTCGCGCTGATTGGTGATGCCCAGGGCGCCGACATCAGTGCTCGACAGACCCGCCTGGGCCAGGACTTCGGCCATGACCGCTGCCTGCGACGACCAGATTTCATTGGCGTCCTGTTCCACCCAGCCGGGCTGAGGAAATAGCGGGGTCAAGGCTTTCTGAGCAATCCCGCGTATTGTGCCTGCCTGGTCAAAGAGGATGGCGCGGGAGCTGGTCGGGCCTTGGTCAAGCGTGAGAATATAGTGAGCGCGGTGCACGGGCATCCCTTATGCAAGCCAGCATTGCCATTGGGCGCCTTTCTACCATGCCGCTCAGACCGCTGGCAACGCGAAACCTCGTATGCTCCGCTCGCTCAGGTTCGTCCGGAGCTTCTCGGGCACCGCTCTTTCCTCGTCAAGCCGGCCTCGCTATTCCCGCCCGTTTTCGGCTGTGATACAGCGGGAAGCCGTATGCCATCAGACTTTATACGGGGGATAAAAATGGGCGCCGGCTGTCTGGTGGGCGCCGGCGCTCTCCTGCTCCTACTGTTGTTTGGTATGGCCATGTGTGCGGGACATTTTGAGGAGCGGATGCTCGAAGAATTGAAGGAGCAGTTAGAAGAGTTACAGCCTCGGGAGATGCCGGACACGGATTCTGTCCGGCATCCGGAATACTTGCGGGTACGCCAAACCGCGTCGCGCTGGTCTTTACGAACAGGAGGAAGGCCATGTCTCAAGACCATCCATTCGTCCACACCATAAAGCAGTATTATCACGGCTGTAGTACGGCGGACGTGGAACTCATGCAATCGACCTTTACTGCCGACGTGGTCCACTACTTTACGCATCATGCCCCCATCCGCGGGGCACAAGCACTCGCGACCTATTGGGCCAAGATGCAGCCACGCATTCGGGCGACGTGGAGCTGTGATCATGCCATCGTCCAAGGGGATGAATGTGTGATCGAGTGGACGATGACCTGGACGCCACCAACCGGCACGGTCGAGGCCATGCGCGGGGCGGAGTGGTATGTTTTTCGCGGAGATAAAATCGCCGAGATTCGCGCCTATTATATCAACCGTCACCTGCCCTACGAACAGCCCAATTTTGAATTGGAAGACTTCCCGTACGCCGAGCGGGCGTATACGCTCCTGCCCGATTCGTAAACGGTCAGGGCGCAGCCTTGTCCGTTTAGGTTGCAAGTCTTCCAGGCCTCGGATAGTCTGAATTCGGACTACTGGAGGCCTGTATGCGTATCCTGCCGCTAGCTGAAGTCAAGGCAAAGCTGAGCCAACTCGTGGCCGACGTTACGGCCACCGACGAAGAGGTCACGATCACCAAAAACGGGCAGGCGACTGCTGTCCTGGTGAGCTACGAGGAGTTTGAGAGCTGGCAGGAGACCCTTGCCGTCCTGTCGGACCAGGAACTGGTCAAAGAGATCCACACCGGAATGCAGCAGCTTAAACAGGAACGCGGTAAGCTACTGACGGATACAGACCTCAACCAACTCTTTGCCGATGAGTCCTAGCGTACGTCGGGTGCGACTGCCGCGTGAGGTACACGTCGCTATCCGGATCATGCATCCGCAACTCAAGCAGCGCATCCGGGCGGGGTTGGACACCCTCCGGGTGAATCCGTCAGCCGGAAAGCCTTTACGGCGTGAACTCTCAGGATGGTGGAGTTTTCGCGTTGGGCGCGTTCGGATTATCTATCGGGCAACCCGAACGATTCTCGAAGTGAGTGCCATAGGCTCACGCGCAAGCATCTATAAGGATACGACCCGTCGTTTAGCGAGAGCGTCACGACAACGCTAATCGCCGTGGAGAGCCGGGCTTGGGCGCGGCAATCCTTATCCGCCCGGAAAGGCGCGCTCAATAGCTGCCCGTACCGCCGCCTTCGCCCCGTGGGCCAGAAAACTGCCGTGGGCGCTCAGGAGTACATCGAAGTCCTGGGTTAGCAGCCGCTCGAATTCCTGCCTGAGCGATGCCCCCGCGGGTGTCAGGCGCTTCAGCCAAATAGGGCCGACCAGGGTGGTTTTTGGAAAGCCGATTAACGGCAACATCAGACGGGCCGGCAGATTGTTGTGTTTATAATCGTCGTAATGCTGGATCGCGTCGCAGGTGAGGAGCAAGCCGTTCCCGCGTTGCAGCACGAGCGCCGACTCGGGTTGCGACGTGCCATTGAAACAGAACAACTCTGCGTCTGGAAAGGGGAGCGGGCCGTCGGGCCGCATTTCGACATCAATGTCGGGCTGGGTATAGATAGTGCCACCGGGCTGACACCAGAATTCCGCCTTGAACCGATTGACGTAATACGGGTCATCGACGCCATGCATCGGACCGAGACGCATGATACGCCTTATCGTCCCTAGTGTCTGGAGTTTCTCTTCCTCGGCAGCATGTAACCGGATCGGGTTGACCAGAGTCAGCTCACTGTCGTGGCGGATGACGGCCATGTTGCGTGAGATCCGGAGAAGAGCGTTCATTCTGAGACTGCCCCGGACCATGAAAACGTCTTGGGCAATCTCCTCAATCGGATCATGCGGATAGACCGGAGGGTAAACGGGCTGCGATACTGAGTCGCTCATAGTGGACTTCTCCAAAGAACTTTTGTCTGCCTGGGGAGCGGACAAATCGAGAGTCAGCTATCAGATAACACTCTGGCACGCCACCGGTCTGAGGCAACTAGCGTGCGACCGCTGAACGGATAATGCCGCTCTCCGCGCTGAGAAACTCCGTTGACAGGCCGCATGTTATGCCATAGCAGCACTATTCGTTATGCTCTTCGGCTTCCTCTTCTTTCTGCTCGGCCTCACCTGTCTGGTTGGTTTTTTTGCCGTCCGCGAGAGCCAGCAATCGGAAGAGGACTATTTTCTGGCCAGCCAGACCATCTCTCCCTACAGCCTGGCCTTTTCCAGCAGCGCCAGTAAATACAGCGGGTTTATTTTTGCCGGTTTCATGGGGGCGGCCTACCTCAACGGAACCATGGTCATCTGGCTGGGCCTGGGCCTGCTGTTGGGTCACTTTCTCGTCTACGCCCTGACCGTCTACCGCTTGCAATATATGAACAGCGGCGGCTGGGCTCTGAGCATCGGCGAACTGCTCACCTTCTGGAACGGAGAAAATCGCGTCCTGCTGCGTCGCTTTATCGGTCTCCTGACCCTGTTTTTTCTCAGCTTCTACGCCGCGGCCCAACTGAAGGCGGGCGGCATGGCTCTCGAAGTCGCCCTGGGTCAACCGCTGTACGTCGGCATTCTGCTGAGTACGGCCATTATTCTCTTCTATTGTTGGGCCGGGGGCATCCGCGCTTCCATCTGGACGGACAGCGCTCAGATCATCATGATGACCCTGAGCCTGCTCCTTATCCTGGTCATGGCCGTGGTCAAGGCAGGCGGGGTGGCTAACCTGGTGGCCAGCTTTCACGCGACCGCGCCGGGCACCGACCTGATCCCTCAGAATCTCTCCATTGGCGGCTATACCGGCTGGATGCTCTTCTGCTTTGGCTCCTTGGGTTTTGGCCTCTGCGTCCTCGGCCAGCCTCACATCCTCATTCGCGCCATGGCTTTGAAAAACGTCCAGGACACCAAAAAATTCATTATCGCCAACTACACCTTTGAAGCGCTCTTTATTATCCTGTTCACGTTGGTGGGACTGAGCACCCGCGTGATCCTGCAAGACATGAGCGCTTTCGAGCCAGAATTGGCCCTCTTTTTGTCGGCGAAAGAGATGCTGCCTCCGCTGGCCGTGGGCTTTGTGCTGGCGGGTGCCTTTTCTTCCACCCTGTCCACCGCCGACTCGCAAATCCTGAGCTGCTCGGCCTCCCTGATGCGCGACCTGCCCGAACCGCCGAAGCAATCTCTCTTTCAGGCCAAGGTCGGCACGGTCAGCGTGGCCTTTGCGGCGACGCTTCTGGCCCTGTTTGCCGAACAGAATATCTTTTCGCTGGTCGCCTTTGCGTATGCGGGTCTGGGCACGTCTATTGGCAGCGTGCTGGTTCTACGCCTCCTCAACGACACGATTTCCGAATGGGGCGCCTTGCTTGTCGCCCTGGGCGGGGGGACCACTGTCGTCGCCTGGAATCTGTTGGACTTGAACGCGTATATCAACGAGAGCATTCCCGGCTTCAGTGCTGCCCTCCTCGTCTACCTCAGCCTCAAGGGCATCTCAAAAATAAAGACCGCCTAAGATGCCGGGAGCTCAAGTTTGCGCCTGTCTTTTCGCGGACGGCGACCGAGGGCGAATTCCGGCGGCCGGAGGCTCGATTCTCCCTGGGCCGGGTCGGGTGGGGTGAAGTAGCCCAGGGCGTAACTCATCATGGTATAGCCGAGAAGTTCCTGGAGGGCGGGATCCAAATCCTTGGCGATCTCCGGCGGGCAGGAGAGATACTGATTTTCTTCCTGCCGCAGCCAGCCGAGTGAGTAGGTGATATTCAGTCCGACCCGGTCGGCGGCGCTGTTATTTGCCCCACCGGCGTGCAAAACGGTTCCGGAATAGACCAGGACCGAGCCCCGGGGCATTTCCGCATGGCTGATTTCTTCCGCTTTTGCCTCTCGGCCCTTGGGCCAGGCCGGACTGCCCAGCACAACCTGGGTGGCACCGTTTTCATAGGTGAAATCCGTCAGCGCCCACAGCGTGCTGAGCTGGGGCTCAACCCCCTGCAAATAATCGCCCCAGACCAGACGATCACGGTGCAAGGGCTGTTTCTTTTGTCCGGGCATCAGGCGGATAACCTGGGTCAGATGGAGCTGATAGCGATTGCAGTTGGGCAGCAGGAACTCGTTGCAGGTCTCGATGATGCTGGGGTGCATAACGAGCGCGCGGCAGGCCGGAGAGCGCGCCACCAGAGCGCCCGTGCGCGTGGTCTGATAGCCGGCAAAGTCATCCCGGCTGGTGGGGGTGGCCTCGATGTGCGGCACCAAATCATCCAGGGTCGCCTGCACCTGCCCTGCATCGATGAGATTTTCAACGACAACCGCGCCATCACGCTCAATGGCACTGGTCAGGTCTTTTGCTGCTGCTGTTGCGGATAGCCGCGTGAGTTCGCCCATGACCGTCCTCCTTATGCGTCAGGCTGAATGGGATACAGCCGCAAAGCGTTATCCCACATGATCTTGCGCTTACTGTCATCTGACACGCCCGGCAGGGCCATCATCTCCTTGACCGCCCAGGCGTACTGCCGGCCCTCAGGGTGGGCGAAGTCGGTTGCGGTGACGATATTATTATCGCCGATGGCGTCAATGACTTGTCGAATACCGGGATCGTCAGGATCGGCTGAGATATAGCACTGGCGCTTGAAATATTCGACCGGCGGCATGCTGAGTCCTTCGATGGCAAGGCAGCGAAAGCCCCCCTGTACGCCGGCACCCAAGCGGTCAAGCCAAAATGCGGCCCAGCCTGCGCCCGACTCCAGATGCACGACGCGCAGCCGAGGATGACGCTCCAGTACCCCACCCATGATCAGCGCCGTGCTGGCCAGCATATTCCCAATCGTAAAGGCCACGGTGGTCTGGGCGGAGCGTAACCGGGGCAGGTAATAGTACAGCATCTCATCTGCGGCCGTGCCGTTGCCGGTATGAACGGCGAGCGGCACGTCCAACTCCTCAAGCGTCTCCCACAGCGGCTCATAAAACGCGTCGTATAAGCGGTGTTCACACACCGGGACGGGATTAATATGAACCGCCTTGAAGTGAAACTCCGTGACGCATCGACGGACTTCCCGAGCGGCCTCCTGCGCATCCCGCAGGTCGATGGAAGCGGCACCGAACACCCGTCCCCCGGCAGCCGCACAAAAGTCGGCCAGCCAGTTGTTATACGCCCGACGATAGGCTGCGGCCGTGTCGGCCGCCAAATTTGGGACCGTCACCGACAGGAGACCGATGGAAGGATAGACGACCATATAGTCGATGCCGACCCGCTGCATGACCTCCGGGTAGATCTCAGGCGGGAAGTCCTGCTCGGCGTATTGGGCGTAGGCTTCATCATGCCCCGGAAGAAAAACCCGCTCGCCAGCCTCTTGCGCTCCGCTATGCGGCTTGCCATCGGCCTGGGCGGGGTCCCGCAGCGGGTCGCGTCCGAACGGCATCAGATATTCGCCCCCGGCCGGGTTGGGGATTCTGACCTCAAAACCAAAGCCGAGCGGCTCCCCGCGGTAATTGGCCCACGCCTTGGGCATGGCCGAGCGATATCTGGTATCCAGATATTTCTCGAACATATCTTCGGGTTCGATAATATGGGCATCACTGTCAATGAATCCGTGTCCGTTCGGCATAGTGTATTTCCCTCCCTTATGCAAAGTGCGGCAAGACATTTGTACCGAAGCGCTCAATACAGCGCATGGTCTGTGCGTGGCTGGGACCGCTCGGGCAGCGCAGCATGAGAATTATGTATTGGCAGCCTGTGGCCTGCTCGTAGCGTTTGAGTTCGGTCACGACCTGCTCCGGCGTGCCATAGATCAATCGATTCGGCGCGACCCGCTCGAAGGTCCATTCGGCGTCCGAGGTGATCTCCTTCACCCAGGGTTCCCACTTGGCGTTAAATCGGCCCGAGGAGAAAAAGCCCAGCCGCAGGTAAAAAAGATGATAGTCCTTGACGTGTGGCCACCAGATCCGCTCAATCTCGGCTTGGCTGTCGCCGACCCAGGCATTCCGCAGCAGGGCAATGTCCACCCGCGGATTTCCCGCCCGCTGCGCCGCGGCCCGGTACATCTCGGACCAGGCCCGCATCACATCGAAGTGATGGAGCGGGTCTGACAGCCAGCCGTCGCCAATCCGGCCGGCACGCGTAAGCGTAATCGTCGACATGGCGCCGACCCAAATCGGCGGCTGGCGTACGGGCCGGGGGGTAATGGTAACCTCGTCAAAATTGAAATGCTGGCCGTGATAAGAAAACGTCTGACCGCTCCAGGCATGTCGGAGAATCTCGACCGATTCGGTAAAGCGCGTTGCCGCGGCAGACAGCGGAATCTCAAAGGCGTTGAATTCGTGCTCAACCAGACCCAAACCAGCGCCAAGGATAAAGCGCCCTTTGGCAATCGTGTCGATCACGGCAATTTGCTCAGCGACATGCAGCGGGTGGTACAGCGGGAGTTGCAGGATGCCCGTGCCGATCTGCGCGCGCTTGGTATGCGCCGCCAGCGCCGCGGCAAAGGTGAGGGGCGCCGGCATATAGCCGTCCGGCATCTGGTGATGTTCCGGTACGAGAAACAGCTCAAAGCCGGCCTCCTCGGCCAGGGCCGCCTGGGCAAACACCTCGTCGTAGAGCCGGGACAGATGCTCTCCGTGGGGTGGGTCCTGGAGGGTGAAAATCAGTCCGAATTTCATGCCCCGTCCTGTGTCCGGCACTCAGCCAGATAGCGCTGCAACACGTACAGGCCATCGGGTGTAAAAGGCTCGGTCTGGGCCATGTGCAGAATATCAGGTGCGGACATGAACGCGCCACTCTCGACTTCTTCTTCCTGTAGAACGATTGCGCCATCGTATACGCACGAGAAGGCCGCACCCCACACCCGGTTGTGCGCATCCTGATGGTAAAACCGAAAAAGCGGCGTCAAGGGCACGCCTCGGACACCCATCTCTTCTTCAACCTCGCGGAGAGCCCCCTGCTCATATTCTTCGCCCGCTAGCACGACTCCACCCGCGGCCGGGTCGTAATAACCGGGAAAGACATCCTTGGTCAGGGTCCGTTTCTGGAGGTAGAGTTGGCCGCGCGAGTTGAAGACCAGCACATACGTGGCCCGATGGGGCAGGGCCTTGGCGCGCATTTCCTTCCGCGGCGCGGAGTCCACCACAATATTGTTTTCATCAACGATGGCAACGATTTCCTCGGCAGCGCCCATGTGGACGAAACGATACTGAGGGGCTCGGAGAGTGTCAAGCGAAAGAGGGGAGGGGTGGTTAGTGGCGAGAGCAATAGACGACTTTGTGTCGCCGGCTCCCTCCGTCATTTCTGTGAAAACAGGAATCCAACATCCGGGATTTCACGGACGGAGCGGATTCGTGAGTACCGGACGAGTTTCCACCTGCGCGGGGACAAAGATAGCCTTCCTGGCAAGGGGGGTTGTTCGAGAGAAGGCAGACAATCGCAGGAGGCGTCAGATTACGCTTCGCTAATACGCCCCACGGCTATATCACCGCTCTACTGCATCCTCCCCCAGCACAGTGATCAAGGCATCAGTTACCTCCGTTTGAAAATTCTCATGGAAAGCAGCGCGATAGGGCTTTTGCCTCCACAGTTCGGCGATGGTATTGTCCGCTCTGATGTAAGCTCTGATGAAACCTCTAACCTCATCCAGGACAGGGTCTTCTTTCTCTCGTCCTGCTGTACGCATGTGATAGAGCGTCTCTAACGCGTTTAAGCTCGTATATGCGCTCGTTAATTGTTTCCCTTGTTCAATACCCTTTTTTTCACCGTGTTCTTTCACAAGCTGGGGATATAGGAGCGGGATAAAAAAGTCCGGGTATTGGAATATAAGTTTGTTGACCTCTTGTATGGACGCCTTCGTTGCCACAATCCGATTCAATGCATCCTGTTTAGCAGTTAGCTCGGCTTGTTTATTTGCTGCCTCGGCCTGTTTGTTCGCTATCGTGGCGTGCCTATTCATAACTGCGAGTTGCTGATAGACAAAATACCCGGAACCTGTGATGGCTAGTAAAGTTAAAAACTGGACGAATAGTTTCAAAATCTCCATAGTGTTACCTCCTTAAAGAGTCGAGCCGTGTCGACCGAATCAGTGACGAGAACGGTAGCAGCCTGTCAGCGTGCCCCTCTCAACTATCACCCCTACCACAATACTTTGAAGTCCTATGAGATCAACCTCGCCCCTTCACTTCTTGAACAATCCCCCCTGTTGCCCAGTCTCTCGTGTATGCTTAGGCGCTTTTTTGAAGGTGACATTACCGTGCTGGGTTGGCCGATTGACGCCTTTGCCGAGCAGCAAATCCGTTACCGTCAAGAGTTGAATCCGTGGGTGCCGCGTTCCCCACGGGGACTCGTAAAAGCCTGCCCCCATCGCCTCTGTCCGCATGGGCTTGGTTGGTTCCTGGAGTGATAACAGAACCCCGATTTCCGCATTCTCCCGCTCGATGACCCCACGTAAATCTCGCACATGGGGAACGGAAGTCCGACCGGCCTTGACAGAAAAGATGATTTGCTTGGTTTTCGCGCCGGCCACGTCATCATGAAAATACAGCCGTCCGTCGATGCCTTGATCCGCGCCTTTCTTCTGCTCAACGGGGCGAGCGCCCACTAGCCCCAAGGCCCACCACTGGAACTGAAAGGGATCATCCTTGCCCAAGACTGCCGCGTCCGGGAGGGACACCGGCTCACCGATCACTTCGTAGCTTTGGGTGATGTCATCGCCAAACGTGTCTCGCAAACGATGCTTGATAAGACCAATGGCAAGATGAGTGATGTCAATCCCGATCCAGGACCGTTGTAATTTCTGGGCGGCGGCAATGGCCGTCCCACAACCGCAGAAGGGGTCTAAAACAACGTCGCCTTCATTGCTGCTGGATTCGATGATTCGTTCCAGTAGCGCTTCCGGCTTTTGGGTCGGGTAGCGGAGGCGCTCTTTGGCTTGTGAGTTGATCGGCGGGATATCGGTCCACAGGTCTTGCAACAGCACCCCTGGCATTTCATCAAGATACTGTTTGAGGCGTGGCCATCCACCCTCCTTTTTCGGCCAGTATATATCCCCCGCAGCGTCTAACTCATCCATCTTTGCAGGAGGATTCGCCCAATGGCGCCCTTTATCAGTCGGGTTGAATCCTCGCCAAGGTTTCCCTGTCTCTCCGTCCCGTGTCCCTGCGCCTGTGGCGTCTCCATCCTTAAACCAGCGGCCTCGTTCATCTTTTCGGAATCGTTGTTCTATGTATTCATCGTCATAGTCTTGATATTGCGGATTCCAGGTGTATCTATCCCCTGCTGAGTAGAGCAAAATCACATCGTGGACAGGGCCAGGGCGTTTAGCGCTACTATGCGCGCTGGTCCGCTTCCACACAATCTCGGCCCTGAAATTAACCGGGCCGAATACAGCGTCCAATAGCAGCTTGAGATAATGCGAAGCGGTCGGATCACAGTGGAGGTACAAGCTGCCGGTGGACTTCAGCGCCCGACGAAGTTCCACTAGGCGGGGTGCCATCATGGCGAGATAGGCCAGCATGTCATTGTCGCCAAGAAAGCCGCGAAACGATTGCAGCACCTGCGACACCTGCCCACCGGTCTCAACCACTTCTTGATAGGCTTGGGCCGATGCTTCGTCCCATTGCCACATGTCGCCGAACGCCTTGATCTGAGCAGCAGCTCGTGATCCGTCCTGTTCGGCAAACAGGACGTTGTAGTCCGAGTCGCTCTTGAAGGGTGGATCGAGGTATACCAAGTCTACGGACTCATCTTGGATATAGCGCCGTAAGACATCCAGGTTGTCGCCGTAGTAGAGGGTGTTTTTCGTCATTCCACGCGCCCCTTGAATTGTAGGGTAGCTTATTGGGGTCGGTATGTCTCGTTAGAGCGTTTCACGATAGGTCCCCGCCATGCCGTTGCGCGCTCGTCATGCCGGACGTGAGCCGGCATCCAGAGGCTAGAAGGCCCTTTGCCAATGACAAGCGGGTTTTCCGTATCCCCATTTGCCCCCCACAGCGACCACGCTACACCCCCCAGCATGGTTGCCAACGCGCTGGTGATCTTTGCCAAATGGTCCCTGCCCGGACAGGTCAAGACGCGCCTCTGTCCGCCGCTCTGGCCCGACCAGGCCGCGTGAGGGAATTATGTAGCTAGCCAGGCCCACGAAGCCGCCGCCGTTTTTCCCTTTTCATGACTTTGGCCGATTCACGCACGCGCTCAAACTCCGACGCAGGCAACCGCTTCCGAAGTTTCCGCCAGAATTGAGCCTCAAAGCGGCGAGTGGCGCGCGCGGAAAAAGGCGCTTTTGGGCTCCTGGGAAACCCGCCGCGCCTAGCTGCACAGCCGCGCCACCAGCCCCCCATTTTGCCCCTGCCCGAGTTGCACGAGAGGGCACTAAAAATTTCACTTTTCATGAAATTTCACGGTGCATGAAATATGGAAACCGCCACTCTACTCTGGCTTTTCGGCTTCCTCTGTGGGGCGTTCTTCATGTAATACGCCGTCCCAAAATCGCCCCCTCATACTCCCCTCAAATCGCCCCCAAAAGACCCCTCTGAAGCATCATTTAAGGGGTGATTAAGGCGTGAAAAATCATGAAAAATCGCTAACTACTTGCCCAAACACGACTTTTCGCGATTTCGGCCAAAATCGGCATGAAATATTTCACGATTTCTCAGGTTTTGAGCGAAAGTGGCACCCGAATTTTGGAAATCCGCAACCTGAAGCCTGCTCGAAATATTTCCCTACGGCAAGCATGTTTGCCCCCCACAGCGATCCACGCTACACCCCCCAGCATGGCTGCCAACGCGCTGGTGATCTTTGCCAAATGGCCCCTGCCCGGACAGGTCAAGACACGCCTCTGTCCGCCGCTCCGGCCCGACCAGGCCGCGGAACTGGCGCGTTGCTTTCTCCTTGATACGGTTGAACGGGTATCCCGGCTCGAAGAGGTACAGGTCTGGGTCGCCTTTACCCCGGCTGATAGCGAGCCGCGCTTTCGTGCGCTGCTGCCTGCCTCCGTCTGCTATCTGCCGCAACGGGGCACGGATCTTGGTGAGCGTGAGCTGAATATCTTTATTGATCTGTTCGAGGGAGCAGCGACACGGGTGGCGATCATGGGGAGTGATATTCCCTCCGTGCCACTCGCCTATCTCCGTTCGGCCTTCGACCTGCTGAAGAATCCGGACTGTGATGCCGTCCTCGGACCGAGTAGTGACGGCGGCTATTACTGTATCGGTGCACAGGCCGGCCATGCAGGGCTGCCGGCACTGTTTGAGCATATCGAGTGGAGTACGGAAAAGGTCATGCAGCAGACCTTGCAACAGGCTCGCTTGCATAACCTGAATGTGCGTCTGATCCCACGCTGGTACGATGTGGATACCGTAGAGGATATGCGGAAGCTGGCGGAGCAGTTACAGGACATGCCGAATGAAGACGATGCTCCACGGACCCGGAGTTTTTTAGAACAGATCGCCTTTTTACTGTGAGGAAACTCTTATGGCCGAGAGTAATACGGAGCAAATTAAATATGAGACGGAGCTATTAAAGCTTATCGCTCTTTTCACGTTGGCCATAGGGGGAGGATCGATTGGCTTGTTCTTGGGAACACTAACTCCACTAAAACTTCTCTTGGCCTGGGCAGGCACCTTTGTTACAGTTATTCTTATAGCCGGAGCTTGGAGACAGAATAAAAGAATCAGGAAACTCTTTACAGGAGTACAGGAAACCTAAGCATGAGTGCCTATGAATGGATCGCCTTTGCTGGTGGAATGACTATCCTCGTAAGCGTTGCATTTCTATTCTGGAGAATGACTCACGATCAGAAAAACCGTTGAGCTTCTTCCTCAGGTCAGCCTACAAGATACGCCTTCCACCATTAGGATGCCAGCTTTGCAGTCTCCGCCCCTATTAACTCCTCCAGTTCGTGCTTCAGTCGTGCGAATACTCCTACGCCTTCCTTGACGACCGCCGAGCCGACCTGAATGGCCTTCACGCCCTGTTGGAGAATGGCGAGCGCTTGCGCACCGGTTGAGACGCCACCTACGCCGATAATATCGAGTCTTCCCTCCGTCGCCTCAAGGACGGCCTGAGCCTGAGACGGACCACCGTTCGCCCCTGTGTTGTGACACATGACAACGGGAATATTATTTCGGACCAAGGCGTGTGCGACATCCGAAAGTGTGAGTGGAACCGTAGCCGGGAGCTTGATGGCAAGCGGAGCGGCAATCTGTCTGCGAAGCGCTGAAACGACCTCGTCCAAGCGTTCGACAGACTGAAACGGATTCACGTAGGCATGCACATGCGGATCGTTCAGATTAATCTCAATCAGGTCCGCACCGGCTTGCGTCAGTGTCTGCGCAACCTGAACGAACTCTTCGATGGTGAGACCGGCAACACTGGCAATCACCGGCTTGCTCCACTGACGCAGTTCCGGAATGACCTCAACGTAGTAGTCGGTTCCGGGGTTTTCCAGGCCACATTGTGCTCCAGGGTCAAGAAACGACGTTGGTGTAATCGACTTGGTGACGACAGCACCGCTTTCCGAATGGGCCTGGGCGAGCAACTCTGCTCGCGTGGTCGATAATGCCCCAGCGGCGTTCATCAGACTAAAAGGAAAGTGAATATTGGCAATGATCGGAGTCATCGGTGTCATACTGATACCCCTAGCTCAGCTCCGAACAGGCCCGGTATGCTGTTCCAGAGCCTGGAGAATGAAATCTGCGGTTCCCGTCTCGCCCCACACGCTTGAGTCGAGTTGGAGATTATACCCGTCCGCATCGCGCCAGTCCGCCTGGTAGCACTTGTGGACGTAATCTGTTCGCAGTTTATCCATTCCGGTGATGCGTCGCTTGGCCTCGTCCGTGGTGAGGCCCTCTACGTTCATCACGCGCTCAATGCGGGCATCGAGCGCGGCAAACACAAAAACATGCAGGGTCTGGGGTCTGTTGGCCAGAATGCAGTTTCCCCCGCGTCCGACAATAATGGCGCTGCCCTCCTGCGCCACCTGTTCGATCAGCTTGCGAGTCAGGCGCGCGAGTTGGCTGTCTTTGAGACGCAGCGGTGGCGGAATGTTATACGCGCTTTCAAAACCGCCGACGCCAAATGATTCGACGACGCGTTCGATAAACGAACCCACGCGTTCGTCTTTGGTTTCAATATAATCCTCAGAGACATGTTGTTGGGAGGCAATGGTTTGGACAATTTCCTTGTCCCAGACTTTCCAGTTGAGGCGTTGTCCCAGATCGCGGGCAATCAGGCTTCCCCCGCTGCCATACTGGTGAGACAGCGTGAGTAGGGTAATCGGCGTACTCATAATGAGATCCTCCCTCGGAGTCTTCGCGGAAGCTGATTATAAGAAAGACTCTCAGGGCTCATATTCTAGGAGGACGTGAATATGTCTGTCAATTCTCATTGGGCGGGTGGTGCCGGTCTGGGATTCTTGGCGAACAGAAAGCAGAGACCACCAAGGAAGCTGCACACCGCCAAAACCCAAAAAGCCAGGATGTAATCCCCCCGGACATCACGCATCCAACCGGCAAAGGGCGGTGCGACCAGCATGAGGATGTTCATCGGGACAGTGGACAGCCCGAGTATCCTGCCAAAAGACGTTTGGCCAAAATAGTCGCCCCGAATCGCAACCGTAAGCGGGTTCCGTCCACCGAACCCGATGCCAAAGAGGACGGCAAACAGGAAGAGCATGGGGGTCGAAGTCGAGAAGGTCAGCACGACCACGCCAGCCCCTTGGAGGGTAGAGAAGATAAACAGGGCGATGCGTTTGGGCATGCGGTCGCCGACATAACCGCCTACGAGCTGAAAGACCATGGAAACAGCGGTGTACACAGAGACGAGCAAGGCTGTTGTCTGAACCGAAAAGCCTGCATCCTCCATAAGCAGTCCCAAATGGGCCATGATGGCCAGGAGCACCATGGAGGTAAAGCCGTGGCCAAAGGAAATGAGCCAAAAGGCGGGTGTTCTGAGTGCCTGGGCGGCAGTCAGGTCGGGACTGGAGACTGGGCTGATGGGCTGGGATACCGCTGAACGTTGTGCGCTTCGGGTTTCGTCTGTTTGTCGTATTGGCCCGCCATCGGGCAGCAGGTCATAGTCCTGCGGTCGGTCACGGATGAGCCGCGTCAGCGGGACCGCAACAACAAGGGTAAAGGCTGCCAGCAGCAGGGCGGTCATCCGCCAGCCGAGACGCTCATAGTCGGGATCAATGGCCCAGGCAATCGCCGGGACGAGGAATAATGCCCCCAGGCGACTGCCGACATTGGCCCAGCCGATCGCACTCGCCCGGCGTCGGACAAACCAGTGGTTCAGCATTGTCATCAGCGGCAGCCAGCCGCCGAACCCCTGGCCGACCGCCATGACGACATAGGCGGTGTAAAACATCCACAGGCCGTCAACCTGACTCAACAGCAGGAAGCCGGTGGCAAGAAAAAAAAGACCCATGAGGACCATACGGCGCGTGCCGAGACGATCGGTCAGATACCCCTCGACCGGGCCCATCAGGCCGCCCTCAATGCGGGTAAACGTCAGGGCCAGGCCGAGCTGGGTCCGACTCCAGCCAAACTCTCGTTCCAGGGCCACGGCCCATACACCCATGGCGTGGAACAGAGGGACATGGGCCAGCATCATGATGAAGCCGCTGAGCGCGACCAACCGCCAGCCGTAGAAGACGTGCGGTTTTCGGTCCGAAGCGGGGGTCAAGGAAGGTGTATCCATACGATGTGCTGCACTGCGGGCCAATAGACACACCTGTTCGGTGCGCAAGGCGTCCCAGCCTAGCGTGTTCGGACGCCCCGCAACAAGTGGAGCGAGTCTGAGCAGCAGTATCTCGTCTTGTCGTCTCACTGACCTGCCGGGGTGGGAATAGTCTGGCCCTCGCTCTAGCGTTTGAGAATGGAGACGCTATAGTATTGTTGTGCTTGTCGCGCTTGCTGCCGTTCTATGTGGGTTCGTCTGGGGAATGATCCACGGCCAAGTCTGGCTGCAACTGAACGTCCGGTGGATGGCGAGGGTTGCTCGATCCCTCCAAGGTGTCCGCAAACGCCCCAATCGTCGTCTGGAAGCCGCTCGGCCCACGTCCGTTCGCGCTGCGCAAAAGTTTCTGGCCATCCTCTTCGGAACCGTCGTCACCGCTGGACTTCTCGCTGTCCTCACCGCCAATTGGTCTTTCCTGGTGCCGTACTCGATTGGACTGTTCGCGGGTTTCTCTCCTGCTTTTATTCTCGCGTACTGGCGCGTGTCTGTCCTCGTTGGGGTAGTGCTGCTTGTTGGCGCGACAGGAATGCTGCTCTATGATGCCAAGGACGACTCCGGTGAGCACGGCCGTGTGGCAGAGACGGCGGACGCGCAGGAGGCGCCCGAGCAAGACGCGAATCCCCAGCCGGTCCGGCCTCCCTCACCTCCACCGCCTTCCGTAGAAAAAGACGAAGCAGTTCCAAAGGGTGAAGCAGTTCCAAAGGATATCGTCCTGCAAGGAATTCCTTTTGCTTTTAACGACCGAACGATCCGACCGGAATTCCTGCCGGAACTGAATGAAACGGTTCGTATTCTCAACGATAACCCGACGCTATCCGTCCTGATTGAAGGCTACGCTGATGCGGTTGGCTCCGAGCCGTCTAACCTGAGACTCTCTCGCGATCGGGCGGCAGCGGTACGGGACTATTTGGTGGAGAGTGGGGTTGCCGCCGACCGTCTCCGAGTCGTGGGGCGAGGAGAAATCGAGCCCCTGGCGCCCAATGCCAGAGACGATGGCTCGGACAATCCGGAAGGCAGAGCCATAAATCGCCGCGTCGAACTCTCGGTTGAATAGGCAGTCTATGTTTCGCTGGGAGGGGCGATGGGAATCGTCTCCGCCAGCGTCGGGGTTTTCCCCGTTTCGTTCGAAAAACGTCCGGCGGCGACCACGTCGTCGTGAGAAAACGAAACCCATAAATTTTTCTGTCTGGCCTCGGCGTAGAGCCGTTTTTTCGCGGCGATCGTCCCTAACGGGTCAGTGTCATACGCGGCGTTCCAGGCGAGACGCAGGTGCGCAGTCGTCGGCACAATATCGGCGAAGTGAATCAAGCCGGTTCCAGCTGTTTCAACAATGACGCACTGGTGCGGGCTGGTATGGCCGCCTGAGACGGTTGTGCGAACGTGGGCGGTCAGCGTCGTATCCCCGTCGATGAGGATCATGTTCGCCAGCGGCTCCAGGCATTCCGGGGCGTGCCGGTAGGCCGCGGCAATACGTTCGTCCGGCGGCTGGGTGGCCAACTCCCACTCCGCCCGTTGCAGAACCACACGGGCGTTGGGAAAAGCTGGTGTGATCGTGCCGTCGTCCGCTTTGTCAATGACGCCGCCCAGATGATCAAAATGGAGATGGCTCAGCACGACGTGAGTCACGTCTTCCGGTGCGTAGCCGAGGACGCGGAGTTGGCCAGTGAGACCGCTTCCGCGCCGGGGTGTAAAAAATTGTTGCTCGCGCGCACTCAGCCGATTCCCGATGCCGGTGTCAACGAGTATGAGTTCACTCCGGGTCACAATCAGCGGGCAGGTCAGACTCATGGTAATGCGCCCGCGTTGGTTGGGTTGCTTTTCCCGTTGCCAGATTTCACGCGGGACAATGCCGAACTGCGCGCCGCCGTCATCCCACCACAGCCCGTCGTTCAAAAAGTGAATGGTGATACCGCCGGCTTTCAGCATGGGGCCGACTATAACCGAGCCCAAAAGGGAAGACAAACTCCGTTTCAGTGCTTCCATTTGCACGGCTTTTAAGGCAGAAGGATACAAAGACCCGCCCAAAAAAAGGAAGGATGGTTGCATGCCGGGGGTACATGACCGCGGAGGCTGGCCTGATGCCGGGCCTATCAACAAGGCAGAACATGAACTGTCGTTCTGGGAGAAACGGACCGATGCCTTACTCGTGCTGCTGAGCAGTGCGGACCGGCGCGTGATCCGGGTCGATGAGCTACGGCGGGCGATCGAAGGTCTACCGCCCGAGGCGTATGAAACCATGGGGTATTACGAACGCTGGATCAGCGCGATTGAAGCGCTCCTGATTGAAAAGAATGTCCTGACCAAAGCTGAGATTGACCGCAAGGCGGAACAGATTGTGGAGCAGCGAAAGGTAGGCCCGACTGAGTGAAGTCCGGCTTGAAAGGAGGAAGAGATGGGACGCCTCGATGGTAAAGTCGCATTCATTACCGGGGCGGGTTCAGGCATTGCCCGTTCCGCCGCCCGGATTTTTACCCAAGAGGGGGCAAAGGTCGCCATTGCCGAACTTAAGCCCGAGCTTGGCCGCGAAACCGAACGCCTGGTCCGTGACGCTGGTGGAGAGGCGGTTTTCATAGAAACCGATGTCACCATCGAGGAGAGTGTGAAAAACGCGATCCGCCAAACGGTGGCGCGCTATGACAAGCTCGATATTCTGTATAACTGTGCGGGTGGATCGATTGCTGAAGACAAGACGGTGACCGAGGTAGATATGTCGGTCTGGCAGCATACCCAGTCGCTCGATTTGCTCGGCCCGTTCCTGTGCTGCCGGCACGGGATTCCCGAACTCATCAAGGCTGGTGGTGGCGCGATTGTCAATATGTCCTCCGTCGTCGCTTTGCGCGGATCGTTTCCGATTCATGTCTACACCGCCGCCAAGGGTGGCGTCATTGCTTTTACCCAGGTGCTGGCCGGGACGTATGCCAAGGACAAGATTCGCGCCAACGCGATCTGTCCGGGCGTGATCATGACCGACCGGGTACGGCAACGCCTGGGCGTAGACAGGCCGCAGACGGCCGGCCAGTCCGGTGTCGTCAACCTGGAATCTCAACTAAAGAAGTATCCGTTCTCGGTGGGCGAGCCTGAAGATATTGCCCGGGTAGCACTCTTTCTGGCCTCGGACGAAGCCCGCATGATGACCGGCGCGATCGTACCGGTTGACGGCGGACTATCGGCCTACTAGGAACGGACGATGCAGTATCAGCCTGGAGATCGGGTGCGTATCCGAGTCGCCAGCCCGCCGGGTCATTACCGGACGCCGACTTATATTCAAGGAAAAATTGGCGTCATCGAGGCCGTCCACGGCGCGTTCCGCAACCCCGAGACACTGGCGTATGGTGGAGACGGACGTCCCAAGCAACCGCTGTATCTAGTTCGTTTCGATCAAACCCATATCTGGGCACATGCGGAATCCGCAGAGCCGGCCCCTTTCGGTCAGAACGACCGGTTATTGATCGATATCTATGAACACTGGCTGGAGCCAGCTCCCGAGGAGTAAGCGATGCACGAACACGACGCGCCCGACTCTCACCTGCCGCTTGAAGAGACTTCCGAGCTGACCTACTACGAGCAGCGGGTAGAAGCCATTCAAGCTCTGCTGATCGAAAAGGGACTGCTGAGCGCGGACGACGTTCGACGGGCGGTCGAAGCTATGGATGCCCGCTCTCCCGCAGTCGGAGCGCGGGTGATTGCGCGTGCCTGGGTCGATCCGCACTTTAAGCAACACCTGCTGGTCGATGCCAAGGCGGCCATTGCCACGCTGGGCATTGACGTGGACACCTGGAGTACGCTGGTGGCGGTGGAGAACACGCCGACTATCCACAATGTGGTGGTGTGTACCCTGTGCTCCTGCTACCCCCGTTCCCTCCTCGGTGTACCGCCCGACTGGTATAAAAGTCTCAATTACCGCGCCCGGGTGGTGAAAGAGCCGCGGACCGTCCTCAAGGAATTTGGCTTGGAGCTAGCGTCCGACATGGAAGTCCGCGTGTACGACAGCACGGCCGATATGCGCTACTTGGTGATCCCGCAGCGCCCGGCCGGAACCGAGGGCCTGAGCGAGGAAGCGCTCGCCGAACTGGTCACGCGAGACAGTATGATCGGGGTCACGCAGGCGCGGGGACCGCAGAGATGAAAGGGAAACCCTGACTTTTGATACTTACTTGTCAATAATCCACCCGCAGATTGAGGGAGAGAACCTTGGCTTGACGACTGAGCGGTATAGGCGCTCCTTCTCATGGCGGAATCGAACGGCGGCTGGCGTCAGTGAGCCCATTCATATAGCCTGTAGCTTCCGCTAAATTTGGATAGTTCTGGAAATTACCTCACGAGTTTGGCGAACGTTCGTCAAGTAAAGTATGGACCCTTTTTCTGAAATCTTTGACTTGGCTTCCTTGTTCAACGTGGTCTTTCCGCCCATGGCGATGCTTATGCTGCTCGTCTTTGCCTGGGGGTTTTCGCAACGTCAACGACGACGAGATTATTTCGAGATGGAGAAATGGAGGGCCGAGCTAGAGATACGGCGAGAGGAGCTGGAGTTGGCGAGAGGTGCAGAATCCGGCAGCACGAACACTCATGTGGAAACACCCGACCCGGGAGCATCAATTCCTTATGGCGGATATGCGTTCGTTGATGTACCTGACGACTACAAAGGTTTGTTCCACGATACCATCAAAGGATTTGAAGAGTTCGCCAGACTCAAAGGCTATCGAATCAGCATCGCGATTGATACTACCCCACCAGGAAAGATAGGCTTGAGGTTCACGATTTTGGACCAAGGTGTCACAGTCTCCACGGAGACCGTGAAGTCAGACGTAGATGAGTACATGACGAAGTTCAAGGAATCTGATACGTTCGAAGACCTACCTATTGTCATCGACCGTGTTGAGCACGAAAGGCTGAAAGCTGCCCTGACCGCGCGGTTTACAATGGTGAAGAACAACGCGGAGATGTACAAAGTTGAGGCTGATTTCTATAAACGGCTGCTTAAAATGTCACCGCTCAAGGCCGGTGGCGTGAGCTATCTTCCTGCGTCTCCGGTCATTATCAACAATCAACTTGAGCACGGTGGTTCACAAATGGCCAGAGAGACTTACTCAGCAGATCGCTCCCCAGGGGCAGCAGTGGGCAAGGATAACACTGCCTCAATCGAAGGAAGCACCATAACCATAGGTTCGACGCTTACCGAAAAGAATAAACAAGTCGATGGCTTGAGCGAACTTATTGAACTTGTGACGCGTAGTGAGCTACAGAACAAAGAGGACGCAGCCCGCCATTTGACCAATGTGAGAGAGGAGCTAACAGACGGAAATCCCCCGAACGAGGGACTCATTGATCAATTCCTTGGTAAGGCAAAGAACATCCTTGCACTCGCTGAGAAGGGAACTGGCATTTATGAGAAGGCAAAAGAAATGCTGGCTCCCTTCAACCTCAATGTCTGACTTTGGAAGTACAGCGAACAGGTCTGAACTGTTCAATACTAAGCTTCCAATCAGGAAGTTGCCAACGTCGACACGTTCCCCACTACCCCCCCCAGCTTAATTCGCATCACACGTTGAGAGAGGGGATTGTTTGAGAACGTCTCTGCAAACTGCTTAATTCGATTTTTTCATTCGCTCCGCAAAAGTGCGCATTTCCTCAATAACGGCATCGGTCTCGTCGCTCAGCGGCAGCATGTAGAGCACGTCAACGCCGCCGGCGCGATACTCGTCCAGCTCTTTGTCGCCGGCCCTATTGGAGAGGGCAAGCGCAGTAATCTCCAATTCGTTAAAATCGCGACCGGCTTCATCCATAAGTCCCTTGATCTGCTCCAGCAGGCCAGGAATCCGCTCGGGCAGGACCAGGCCACAGTGCCAGCCATTACCGAAAGCGGCCACGCGCCGTAACGCCGGCTTGGATTCTCCCCCAACCCAGATGGGCGGATGGGGCTTTTGGAGCGGACGGGGCAGGACGTTGACGTCTTCCTGCAACTCGACGAATTTCCCGGAAAAACGGGGCGAGTCCTGCGTCCACAAGGCCTGCATCATGGCAATATATTCGCGCGTGCGGGCGCCCCGCTGGGTGAAGGGGATGTTCAGCAGGCGGAATTCGTCTTCCAACCAACCGACCCCGATGCCCATGATAAAACGTCCGCCGGACAGCACATCAATGGTGGCCACTCGACGCGCAACGTCGAAAGGGTGCCGATACGGCACAATTACGACGCTGATCCCGAGGCGGACCCGTTCTGTAATCGCCGCCAGAAAGGCCATGGTGTCGAACGGGTCCAGCCAGACCATTTCGGTGTACACCGCATACGGCGTCTTGCCGCCCACATATTCGTCGTAAGGCCAGGGGGAGCTGATCTGTTTGGGAATGACAATATGGTCGCCGATCAGGAGCGAATCAAAGCCTAGTTCTTCTGCGGCAGTCGCCAGTTTTTTGAGCGAGTCGCGTTGGGACACGGACGCGCCACCGCCGAGTTGAATCCCGTATTTCATGCTGTCCTCCTTTTTGTATTCAATCCTTTCCGTCAGTGTGGTAACGGAAAGACCACGCCAGAACAAGGAGTGGAAACAAAGCCTTCCGTGTGACGACGATCATGCACGAGCCGGATGTCACCCTGACCGATTATGCCCTCACGCTGGAGTGTGGGCTGTTTGCCTATTGGCTGCTCGTCCATGGCCAAGCGGACAACCCGCTACGCCTCTGGTTTGCAGTCTTTTTTGCCTCAATCGGCATGGCTGCCCTCAGTGGCGGAACGGTGCACGGCTACTTCCCCAACGCGGACACCTTCGGCTATAGCGTCCTCTGGGGAGCGACCCTGATCGCGATTGGAGTCACTGCGCTGTGCGGCTGGATCATCGGCGCGCGACTTTATTTCTCGGACAGCATGGCTGCCTGGATTCAGTCCGGTACTGTTGCGCTCTTCGTTCTTTACTGCGGCGTGGTGCTGTTCGTCTCGCGTGATTTTCTGGTCGCCATTCTGCACTATCTGCCCGCTACGCTTTTCCTGTTGGTTGTCTATAGTCTGGTGTATCAACAGGGGCGCGAGTCTGCGGTCCTGATCGGCCTGCTCGGACTCGTCCTGACCTTGGCTGCCGCGGGAATACAGCACGCGCAGTGGAGCCTCCACCCCGTGTATTTGAGTTATAATGCCCTCTACCATGTAGTCCAGGCGGTGGCGCTCTTCTGCATATACTGGAGTGCGCGCTGGCTGGTTATTATGCGTTGAGACCCCCGTCATTCACCCGCCGGCACACGCCGGACAACGACAGAGGCAGGTATGGAACTCTCACGCCTTTTCACTGACACGCCTGACTGGGTCACCTCGTGGCTGGTCCAGATTGTTGTCATTGTTTTCCTGACCCTCGGGCTGCATTTTATTTTGCGGCGGCTCCTCAGCCGTCTGCATCACACCGCCCTGGACTCACATGCCTATTGGGACGATGCGGTCGTCAAAGCGCTGCAAAGACCGCTGGCTTTTCTGGGGCTCTTCATCGGTCTGAGCCTGACCCTTGATATGGTCAAACAGCATGCTGAACTCGCGCTTTTTCCGGCGCTTGACCCCGTGCGTCGGCTGGGCATCGTACTCCTCTTCGCCTGGTTTTTGATCCGTCTCATCAGAGAAGGGGAAGAGGCGATTATCGCCAAATATGAAGACACGGGCGAAGCCTACGACCGCATCACCATGGATGCCGTTGCCAAATTTCTACGTCTGACTGTGACGGTTATCGCGACCTTGGTGCTCTTGCAGACGCTGGGGGTGAGTGTCGCCGGTGTGCTGGCGTTTGGCGGCATCGGCGGCCTTGCCATCGGCTTTGCGGCTAAGGATTTATTGGCCAATTTTTTCGGGGGCCTGATGATCTATCTTGACCGTCCGTTTGCGGTGGGCGATTGGATCCGCTCTCCGGATCGCGAGATTGAGGGAGACGTTGAGCAGATCGGTTGGAGACTGACACGTATCCGTACCTTTGATAAGCGGCCGTTATACGTCCCAAATGCGACCTTTGCCACGATCGCGGTGGAGAATCCCTCACGGATGTTGAACCGTCGCATCTACGAGACAATCGGTATCCGCTATGACGACGCCAATAAAATGGAGCCCATTGTCCGTGCGGTTGAGCAGATGCTGCGTTCCCATCCCGAGATCGATACCTCGCGAATTCTGATGGTTAATTTCAATGCCTTTGCTCCGTCGTCCCTGGATTTCTTTGTGTACACGTTTACCAAGACGACAAGCTGGACCCACTTCCACAAGGTCAAGCAGGACGTGCTATTGAAAATCCTGGGGATTATCGAATCGCACGGCGCCCAAGCCGCCCTCCCAACCTCCACGATTCATATGCCTGAAGGGCTATCGGTCCAGCCCGCCGGGAGTGCGGAAGAGCTGCTTCCGCATTCCCAGACTCGATAACCTTGCCAGCGCAGACCGGATCACCAGTCAAGTTTGACTCGTATCAGGAGGCAGGATATCCGTTGCCTTAATAAGAGGGGGAGAGAGATGCCAAAGCAAATCCGCCGAATTGTGACCGGCCACAACGCTGAAGGAAAATCGGTCATTGCTGAGGATGCCATTGCCACGAGTATTCTAGATCTCGAAGCAGTGCCAGGACTGCGAGCCACTGATCTATGGGAGACGACAACTGCGCCTGCTGACCTGTCCGGTGATGCCGACCCGGTTGATCGTCCTATGCATTTGGAACCTCGGCCGACCGGGACAATCTGCCGCGTCGTCGAGTTTCCGCCTGATGCGGCATGGCAAGACCGGACTGATGCGAGCGAAGTCTTTTCCTCCATGGAGGCGGGTCATACCGCCGATTCCACCAGCTCGACCCCGATGATGCATAAAACCGACTCAGTAGACTATGCCATTGTCCTGTCAGGTGAGGTGTGGGCAGTCATGGAAGAAGGTGAAACTTGCATGCAGGCCGGGGATGTCCTCATCCAGCGGGCGACCAATCATGCCTGGAGTAATCGTTCAGCAAGGCCAGCTCTGGTGGCTTTCGTTTTGGTTGGCGCACAATCCGAGTAAATAGAGGCGCTTCCGCTAGAGGCTGAACAGCATTCTTCAAGGGCTTGCATTGCGAGGCAGGTGTGAACCCTTGACGCTGTCCCTGTGGGCTGTGTAGACATCAGAAGACATATGCAGTTCACATCCGAGCAGATTGACGTTGACGACTACCACGCCGCGGTCGAGTTGTTCTTTGAGCGCGGCTGGACCGACGGCCTGGCTATTGTCCCGCCGACCGAAGAACTGGTTGCGGCCATGATTGCAGCCTCGGGACGTGAGCCGCACGAGGAACTGGGTGAGATTCCGCCGGCGCAAGGTATCGCCACGATTGAGAAGTTGGCGATTAACAGCGTCATGGCCGGCTGCCGGCCCGAATATTTCCCGGTTATCATTGCTGCGGTCGAGGCCATGTTGGAGCCCGAGCACAATCTGAACGGCGTCCAAACAACCACCCACTGCTGTGTCCCGTTAACGATTGTCCACGGTCCGATTGCGACACAACTCAAACTCAACGCGGGCGATGGAGTGTTTGGCAACGGCTTTCGGGCAAATGGGACCATTGGTCGCGCTATCCGTTTGATCCTCTGGAATCTGGGCGGGAACGTCCCGGGCGAGGTGGATAAGTCAACCCAGGCCCATCCCGGCAAGTGGAGTTTCTGCATTGCAGAAAAGGAAGAGGCAAACCCTTGGGAGCCGCTGTACGTGGAGCGCGGCATCGAAGCCGGTAAAAACGCCGTGACCGTGTTTAGCTGTGAGGCTCCACACTCGGTGTTGTGCTATGGCACGGTCAAACAGATGCTGGCTTCCCTGGTCAGCTCGCTCAGCGGATTGGGCAGCAATAATGTCCAGGCTATGGGGGAAACCCTGGTGGTGCTGAATCCCTGGCAAGCGCGGCAGTTTCACCGCGAAGGCTGGTCCAAGCCCGAGGTTCGGGTGTATCTGTGGGAGCACGCCCGGGCCAGACTGGGGGATATCCGAGCAGTTGATGCCCTGGGAATATCAGACCAGTTCTGGCCGAGCTGGGTAGAGAAGGACAATGACGACTACCGGGTGCCCATTACCGAGCGGCCACGGAATATCCATATTGTCGTCGCCGGAGGAGAAACGTATTTCGCGGCGATCTGTCCGGGTTGGGGCGGACTCGGTGGATTTGCCGTGACCAAGGAAATTCAACAGTGAGGTGTCATATGCGGGTACTCAGCCCCGTCGGAGTCCGAAGACCATTTGCAGAGAAGAAAATCGATCATACCGCCGCAGGCCGCACGGTCGGCTTGGTCAATAATGGCTTTGGCAACGAGATCGCCGGGAAGTTCTTTGAACGTCTCAAGGAACTCCTGGAGGCGAAGCCGTCCGTGAGTGCCGCGTCGATCTGGCGCAAGCCGGTGTTTACCCGTCCGTCGCCCGAAGCGTTGGTGAACGAAGTGGCCGCCGCGTCCCAGCAGGCCGTTGTCGGCCTGTGTGCCTGAGGGTCGTGTACGTCGGGCTGTATGCTCGACGCCGCAAAACTGTGGAAGCGGGGGGTGCGCGCCGTTGTCGTCACCTTTGATACCTTCCTGGTAGCGGCCCAGGATCAGGCCAAAGCCATGGCCATGCCGGAGATTCCTATTGTGGTCATCCCGCATATCAAGGCTGGAGAAACGCCTGAGGATTTTCGGGGGCGCGCCGAAGAGGCGCTGGCCGAGATTGCCGCGCAGCTTGAGCTGGACGGACCGCATCTGCATGCTGCCGCTACGGCGTAATCGAAAGCGGACGAGAGGAGAGACCAGTCTATGCCGAAACTTGAAATTGTTGATCCCTGGGGATTTGACCAGCGCTATACCTTCTCGCCCGCCGTGCGCAAGGGGAATCTGCTGTTTATTTCCGGCTTGACCGCCTTCAATGCCAAGGGAGAAATTGTCGGTGCGGGTGACATTGTGACTCAGACGCGCGAGATCTTTCAGAAGATCGGCAAGATTCTGGACGCCGCCGGAGCGAGCTTTGACGATATTGTGAAGACCGTGGACTATATCACCACCAAAGAAGGCTATCGCGGGACCGCCGCGGTGCGCCGCGAGTTCTTTACGAACGGCTTCCCCGCGGCAACCGGGATCGTGGTGAAAGAGCTGCTGCGCCCGGAAGCACTCATAGAAATCGATGCGATTGCCGTACTGGATGAGAAGTAGATGCCGACCACCAAATACTTTGAAGATTTCGAGGTTGGCGAGATTTTTCGCTCGCCGTCCAAAACCCTGACCGATGCCCATTTTCTGTTCTTCGCCGGCATGACGGGCGATAACCATTCTATCCACTATGACGACGAGTACGCCAAGGCCACGCGCTTTGGCAAACGGGTCACGCACGGCTTGCTGGTCACATCTATGGGCGCGCTGGGCGCGTCCGAACTGTCGCCGCTGGTTGAAGAGTCGATGGTGGCCTTTCTGGAGCAGTCTTCCCGATTCCTTAAACCGGTCCTGATTGGCGATACCATCCAACCGGAGCTTGAGGTCAGCGAGCTCATCCCCAAGACCAAGGTCGGCGTCCTACGGCTCAAAACCCGTATCACCAATCAACACGATGAAGTCGTGCTTGAGGGCACGCATGCCTATCTGATCAAGAAGCGGCCACAGACAGACCGAGCGTCTCGTCCGTAAAAAAGGAGAGAGCTATGTCCTACGATATCGTGCTCAAAGGGGGAACCGTTATCGACGGAACCGGACGGGAGCGGTTTGCCGCGGACGTCGCGCTGAGCGGAGATCGGATTGCGGCGGTTGAGGCCAATATTCCATCACACCAGGCAGCCACCAGCCTCGACATTGGCGGGCTGATCGTATGCCCCGGATTTATCGACCATCACACCCATTACGACGCCCAGATTCTCTGGGACCCGCTGGCAACCTGTTCGTCCTGGCACGGGGTGACTTCTATTATCATGGGCAACTGCGGGGTTGGTCTTGCGCCGTGCAAGCCCGCCGACCGGGAAGCCCTGGTGGGTGATCTGGTCAATGTGGAAGGCATGTCACTGGAGGTTTTGCAACGCGGAGTTGACTGGTCCTGGCGGGGCTTTGACGAATACCTCAACGCAATCGGCCAGCGCGGGCTGGGCATGAATGTTGGCATGATGCTGCCGCTCTCGCCGTTGCGCCAGTATGTGCTCGGAGAGGAGAGCAAGGAGCGGGCGGCAACGGAGTCCGAGATTCAGCAGCTCAGCGGGCTCTTCCAGGCGGCTATGGACGCCGGTGCATTTGGTTTTTCCACAACCGTCCTCCCTCAGCACCTGGGGTTTCAGGGCCGACCGTTACCGTGCCGGATGGCCAGCCGCGACGAATTGGGGGTCTTGTCCGGCGTGCTCAAAAAACTTGGTCGGGGGAGTATCGAGATTGCCCTCACGCGCAGTCCGGGGTTTTTGTCTGATGACGAATATGACTTGCTGACCTTTTTGCTGCTACACAGTGAACGGCCGGTCACGTGGCTGGGGCTGCTGCAAAAGCCGGAAGCGCCCCCCGACGCCTGGCAGGCCGCCGTCAATCGGGTGGTGCCGCTGTTTGATCGGGGCTATCTGCCGCTGGGGCAGGTGCCGTGTCATTACAAGAGTGCCCGCTTCAGTCTGAAGCGCCCGTTTATCTTTGGCAATTTCGATTGCTGGAAGCCGATCTTCGACCGGCCCTTGGACGAGCAGCAGCGTATGTGTGCCGACCCTGCCTTTCGGGCCGCGTTTCGTGCAGAGCTGAAACAGCCGCGTATTTTCACCGGACAGTGGGAACAGCTGAGCGTGTTCACGGTCAACAAGCCGGAGTTGCAACCCCTGCTGGACAAGAGCCTGGCCAGCCTGAGCCGCGAGCGAGGGAAAGACCCGCTTGAGCTGTTTTTTGAGCTGGCCCTCAACGACGATCTGGACATGCAGTTCTTGTACGAGTTCGGCGAGGTCAATAGAGACATGCTCACCCATCCGCATACCCTGGTCGGTTTGTCCGATGGCGGGGCACACGCCGATATGCGCTGTGAGGCGGGCTACTCGACCTATCTGCTCGGAACGCTGGTGCGCGACAAACAGATGTTGTCGCTCGAAGAGGCTATCCGTAAGTTGACGTCCGTGCCCGCCCAGGTCTTTGGCGTTCCACTGCGCGGGACGGTCGTTGCGGGCATGATCGCCGATTTAGTGGTCTTCGACCCCGAGAGTGTCAGCTGCGGCAAACAGGAGCCGGTGCACGATTTCCCCGGTGGAGGACTGCGCTATATCGAAAAATCGACTGGCATTGCGCATACGATCCTGAACGGACAGGTGCTGTTCTCAGACGGGCAGCAGACCGGCCCGCTGTCCGGCCGCGTGCTGCGCTCGAACGTGACGGCATGAGCTAAGCAGACAACACATCCAGGTACTTCAGCCCCGAACCGGTATTAAACAGGACGACCAGGTCGTCCTGTTTGACTTCGCCCTGCTGCAGCAGGCGCTTGAGGGCCGGCAGACAGGCCGCTCCCTCCGGCGCCGGAAAGATGCCCTCGGTCGAACCGATTTCCCCGACTGCGGCCAGCAGTTCCTCGTCGCTGACACTCACCGCCGTGCCACCGCTTTTGCGCAGAATATCGAGCATGATGAAGTCGCCAATCGCCGCAGGTACGCGCAGGCCTGAAGCCACGGTATGCGGCCTGGGAATCTCCGCGCCGTGTGACGCGCCAGTGGCAAAGGCGTGCACAATGGGCGCACAGCCCGCCGCCTGTACGCTCACCATGCGAGGCCGGCGCGCGTCGATCCAACCGAGTTGTTCCATTTCGTCAAACGCCTTCCACATGCCGATCAGCCCCGTCCCTCCACCCGTGGGATACAGAATGACGTCCGGCAGGGACCAGCCGCACTGTTCTGCCAGTTCATAGCCCATCGTTTTCTTGCCTTCGAGACGGTAGGGCTCCTTCAGGGTCGAGACATCGAACCAGCCTTCGTACTCTTTGCGTGCGGCGACGAGTCTTCCGCAGTCCGTAATAAGACCATCGACAAGAGTGACGTGGGCACCTGTCCGTTCGCACTCCAGCCGATTGGCCAGCGGTACATCCGCGGGCATGAAGATGTGGGCTTCGAGGCCGGCCCGCGCGGCATAGGCCGCCAGCGCGCCGGCCGCATTCCCGGCCGAGGGAACGGCCAGCTTTTTCACTCCGAGTTCTTTGGCCATTGAGACAGCCAGGGCCATGCCGCGCGCTTTGAACGATCCCGTCGGATTGCACGATTCGTCTTTGATGTGGAGCCGCGACATGCCGAGTTGTTCACCTAGCCGCTGGGCGTGCAGCAGCGGTGTCCAGCCTTCGCCCAGACTGACGATATTGTCGGCCTGGACAACGGGCAGCACCTCTTGATAACGCCACAGACTTGCAGGGCGAGCGGGTAGGTGGTCTTTTCGGAACGTGGCTGCGGCCCGCTCAAGATCGTAGTGAACCAATAACGGCTTACCGCATTGGGTACAGAGATTATGGAGCTGATTGGGCGCGTGGTAGGATGCGCAGGCTGAACAAGAGAGATGGGTAACGTTCACGAGCGCTCACCCTTTCTTGTCGTTTTCGTCTTTGGCGCGCAATGAGATGCTGAGTTCAGCAGCGGCGCGTTCGTAGATATTACTCCGGGGACCGAAGGCAATAATTTCGATGACGGAGTCTTTGATACGCAGGACAGGCCGATTCCTGCCGACCCGATAGCTTCGGAGCCCTATCAATTCATCTTTGAGAGGCTTTGCCTGGTGCGGATTGCCCGCGATAGCTCGAAAGGCTGCTTTCACTCTTCGTTTGAGATGTGGGGGGAGGTGAATGATTGCATCTCGGACAGCTTTCGCGGTTTCTATACGATGCTGGGGCGTTTTCGCCATGCTCTTCCTTCAGAGCGGCTCCCCAAAGATATCTTCAAAAGTGAATCGGTGTCCTCTCTGGAGCTGCCGAAGTCCACGTTTAATTTCTCGCATCAATTCGGGGTCCTGACGAATTGCTCTAGTTTCTTGCCAACTCGCGAATTCATCCGCGCTCATCAGGACAGCGGCAGGACGCCCGTTCCGGGTGATGGTAATTTCTTCTTCTGTACTCTCTACATCTGCGATGATCTGGCTGAGTTTCGCTTTTGCCTCAGATAAAGGAAGATTGCGTGGCATCTCATTTCTCCTTTCAATAGACTAAAGTTCAGACTAACTTTTCAGAAAGGGGAGAGCAGGAGAAACAAGCGATATCGCCCATTTCTTATTGAGACTGTGCTACGGTGGGTAATAACTCGCGGGGAGCAAGAGCGCTCCCCGCATAATAGCCTGCGTCCGTTTAGTTCAGCCCTTGCAGACTCTCAACAATATCACCGGGCTCAAGCCGGGTGGTATAGTTCGCATCGATATAGGCCAGCCGAATGGTTCCGTCCTGGTCAATGACATAGGTACCGGGTATCGGCAGTTCCCAGGCGTCATCGCCATTGTATTCGGGCAGTTGGATGCCCATTTTTTCAAAGGTCTCCCGAAGCTCATCGACAAATCGGAAGGCCAGCCCGAACTGCCGTGCGACGCTATTGCCGGCATCGCTGAGCACCTCAAACTGAAGCGCATTCTTTTCGGCAACTGTCAGCGATTTATCCGGGGTTTGGGGCGAGATGGCGATCAGAGAGGCGCCCTGCGCCTGCATCTCGGCCAGACGATTTTGATATGCCTGCAACTGCAGGTTGCAGTAGGGTCACCACGCGCCTCGATAAAAGGCAATGACCGCCGGTCCTTTGGCCAGGAGCTGTGACAGCGTCACCGCCTCGCCACGGGCGTTGGGCAGGGTAAAGTCGGGGGCTTTGTCTCCGACCTTCAGGGCTTTGTCTGCGATGCCGGATTTCACCTGATCCTCTGTGGTGCGGACCAGCACCTCACGAATCGCCGGCGGAATTTTTGGCAGCATTTCCTTTTGGAAAGCCACGATTTGTTGCTTGAGCTCGTTGTTGAGCCCGGCTTCTTGACCACTCATACGCATACTCCTTTCAGCAAAGAATGACGTCAGCTCTCCCATCCATATGGATTGTCCGGGGGTAGGTCAACGGGAGAAACGTCGAAGGCCTGAGCGGAACGCTCTGCTGGAAGGCCAGGCGTGTGTGTGGTGACGCAACCACCCGACTTCCTGGACGGGCTATTCCATCCGTAGTATAGTCCCGCGCGAGGTTGGAGAGGTGCGTTTGTAGACGATATATCTCTCCGGCTGTTAAGGACGATGCATGAAGCCCGCCCCCTTTGAGTATATTGCCCCGGAGTCAGTCGAACAGGTGGTAGAAGTCCTGGTGCAGTATGGTGACGAGGCCAAGATTCTCGCCGGCGGACAGAGTCTGATGCCGCTTCTTAATATGCGGCTGGCAACCCCCGGCATTATTGTGGACATTAACGGCCTGAACGAGCTGAGCTATATCCGCCAGGAGGGTGAGCACCTGCATATTGGCGCACTCACCCGGCAGTACCGGCTTGAGCGGGACGCGCGTATTCGACAGACCGTTCCCGTTTTGGCTGCGGCCACGCGCCTGATCGGTCATCCGCCCATTCGGTATGCCGGAACAATAGGGGGGAGTCTGGCCCATGCCGACCCGGCCGCGGAACTGCCGGCGGCCATGTGCGCGTTGGGGGCGGAACTGAGCGTCGTCGGGCTGTCCGGCGCGCGTTCTATTCCAGCGGTTGATTTTTTTCAGGGCCCTCTGAGCACGGCTGTCCGGCCCGGCGAACTGCTGACTGAAGTCCGTATCCCCATCCGCAAGAACGTGGTGTGGGGGGTCCGGGAGTATACCCGGCGGGCGGGCGATTTTGCTCTGGCCGGCGCGATCATACTGGCCGAGATGGAGGAAGACCGTTGGGTGAACGGACGAGTCGTCCTGTTTGGGGTGGAAGATCGGCCGCTCCGGGTCTCGCATGCTGAAGCCGTGCTGACACAGCGGGCTCTGTCCGACGATCAGGCCGACGTAGTCGCGGCATCGGCGGTAACCGGGCTCGACTGTCACACCGACCTGCATGCCTCTGCCGGGTATCGGAAGCAGCTCGCTCGGGTGATGGTCAAGCGCGCCTACCTGGATGCGCTTGCCATGTGGGACGGGAAAAGAGAGAACGCGGCTGGGAGCGCATAAGTGCAGCCTCAGCGTCGAACCATTGTGACGACCGCGGTCAACGGCACGCCAGTAGAAACGCTGCTTGACGTTCGCACCACGCTGGCGGACTTTCTGCGCGAAGAGGCGGGCTGCACGAGTGTGCACCTGGGCTGTGAGCATGGGGTGTGCGGTGCCTGTACGGTACTGCTTGACGGCCTGCCCGTCCGTTCCTGTCTGCGCTTGGCCGTGCAGGCGGTCGGCCATGAAATCACTACGCTTGAAGGGGTCATGCAAACCGAGCGTGGAAAAACGATCGGGCGGGCTTTTGTTGAGCAGTTTGCCATGCAGTGCGGCTTTTGCACGGCCGGCTTCGCCCTCAGCCTGTATCATCTCCTGGAGAACGCGCCGGAGCCGATCACGGATCAGGATATCCATGAGACGCTGGGCGGGCATATCTGTCGCTGCACCGGCTATGTGAGCATTGTGGAAGCAGCCAAGCGATTACGGGACCAAAGAGGATGAACGAATTCACTGCGCCGTCCTCAACAGAAGGCCGTCGTCTCTTTGATCTTCAGGCCCAGTATATTGCCGATCTCACTCCGCTTCCCAATCTTGCCCATGCCGCGGTGGTCAGAAGCCCGTATGCACATGCACGGATTCGCAGCATTGATTCTCGTGCTGCGCTTGCGCTGCCGGGTGTCATGAGCGTGCTGACCGGCCGGGAAGTCCAAGAGTGGAGTCGTCCGTTTGCGGTGGCTGCCGAACGGCCGGGGCGGTATTATTCCTGCGCCATCGACAAGGTGCGTTACGTCGGCGAGCCGGTCGCCGTTGTGGTGGCGACTAATCGCTATATTGCCGAAGACGCCCGCGATACAATCGAGGTGGAGTATGAGCCCCTGCCTGCCGTCGTTGATGTTGAGGCGGCCATGCAGTCCTCGGCCCCCATCCTGCACGAGGAACTGGGAACCAATGTCGCCATTGATCGTCAGCTCACCTATGGTGATGTGGCAGCGGTCTTCAGCGCGGCGGATATTGTGTTCTCGCAGCGTTATGTTTTCCCCCGCTATCAATCCTTTCCACTCGAAACGTACGGGATTATCGCGAGCTGGAATCCGTCTGCGCCCCAGGTCAGTTTTTGGGCCAATTTTCACGGGCCGTATAGTATGTTGGCGGTTCTGGCTGGGGCGCTACGGGTTCCCCTCAGCAAGCTGCGGGTGGTGACGCCACCGGATGTCGGCGGTTCGTTTGGGAATAAGATCGCCCTGTATCCCTATATGGCCTTGACGGCGCTGGCTTCCCGGAAAGCCGGTCGGCCGGTCAAGTGGATCGAAGACCGCCTGGAATCGCTCAGCGCCAGCTCGACCGGAACGGACCGCGTGACGGAACTTGAGGTCGCGGCCCGCAACGACGGCCAACTGCTCGGCCTCAAAATGCGTCTCATGGACAACGTGGGGGCGTATATTCGCGCGCCGGAACCCGGCTGTTTGTTCCGTCCGATCGGTAATTTTATGAACGCCTACAAGATCGAGCATCTTGAGGTCAACGCCCTGGCCGTCATGACGAATGTCTGTCCCAGTGGGCCGAACCGTGGCTATGCTTGCCAACAGCACTATTTCCCGATTGAGCGCGCGATTGACGAACTCGCCCTGAGGCTTGGTAAAGACCCGGCCACGGTCCGGCTGCGAAATCTTATTCAGCCCCAGGATATCCCCTACCGGACGGTGACGGGTGGGCTGTACGACTCCGGGGATTATCCCCGCGCCACGCAGCGGGCGCTGGAACTGAGCAATTACTGGCAACTGCGTCAGTCCACGGGGGCCGCGGGTCCGAGCGATGCTTCTGTGTGGCGCGGGGTTGGCATGGCGGTGGCGATAGATCCTTCGGGCTCGAATATGGGCTATATCGATGTGAGTAAGAAAGCCGCGCAGCGCCGCCCCAACCTCGTCCGGGTTGGCTCGGCGCAGACGACCCGAATTTATTTGGACGCCACTGGTGGCATCACTGTTGAGCTGGAGACCGCGGCACACGGCCAGGGACAGGAAACGACAGCCGCGTCTCTTGTCGCCCAGGCCCTGGGTATTGCGTCGGCGGACGTGACGGTCGTTGCCGGGATGGATACCGGTTCCAGGCCGTGGTCGGTGTCTTCGGGCAGCTATTCCAGTCGTTTTGGCGCGGTTGGGGCCAGTTCCATTGTCGCGGCTGCCAGACAGTTGCAGGAGAATCTTCTCCAAGCGACGGCCTATTTCCTGGAGTGCGACGCGAGTCGTCTCCACGTCCAGGCGGGCCGGATCGTGTCGCTCGATGACGCGCAGCTTGGCCTGTCCCTGAAAGACGTTGCGGCGCGTTTGCACTGGTCAACCGGAACGCTGCCGTCGCATCTGGAGACGGCCACTCAGGTTGAGGGCACGTTTGTTGCCAGTGAGCTCGACTATCCGAACGAACTCGATCAGGTGAACTCCTCTGCAGTCTATGCGTTTACTGCGGATGTGGCTGTGGTTGAGATCGATAAAGAGACGCTTGATATTCGGGTGACCGACTATATTACCGTGCACGACGCCGGGAATATCCTGCATCCCCAGATCGCCCGAGGGCAGTTTGCCGGCGGGCTCCTGCACGGTCTGGCCGGCGCATTGTACGAAGAGCTGCGCTACACCGAGACGGGCGATTTCCTGACCGGGACGCTGATGGACTATCTGTGTCCGACAGTGAACGAGATGCCGGGCAATATCGTGATGGATCATATTGTGCTGCCGACTCCTCAAGCATTAACCGGGGCAAAGGGGGTCGGGGAGAGCACTGCCCAGACGGCGCCGATTGCGATTGCCAATGCAGTGGCCGATGCCGTCCGCCATCTCGGTCTTGAAATTACCGAATTGCCCCTGACCCCCGACAAGCTGTGGCAGCAGTTGGGGGCTCGTCTTGCAGGAGAGCCGGCATGCACCTAGCCAGTCTCATCGATCTGGCGGCCGCGCGCTATCCCGAGGCAGAGGCCATTATCGATGGTGACCGGCGGCTGACCTATCATGCCTGGCAGACACGTATCCGCCGGGTAGCGCACGCTTTACATGCGCGTGGTATTCGCCCCGGTGACCATGTCGTGTTCTTGCTGAAAAACCGGTTGGAACATGCAACCGCATACTGGGCGTGTCAGCGGATTGGCGCCATTGCCACGCCGCTGAACTGGCGCTGGTCGGCCGGGGATATCTCCTTTTGTGTCCAAGACGCGGAAGCGGTTGCAGTCATATGTGAACCGGCCAGCCATGTCGCGGCCCAGGCGGCGCGCCCCTCACTGTCAGGCGTGCATACCTGGATTTATGTTGGAGACCCTGTCCCGACGGACTACCTTGCCTTTTCGACGTTGCTGGAGGACGACGGAGCCGCCGAGGCTCCGTCGCCTGCGGTCTCCGAATCTGACATCAGCGTCATGCTGTATACGTCCGGCACGACCGGACGGCCGAAAGGGGTGCCGCGCACGCATCGGGCCGAGTATAGTGCGGCCCTGGCGCATAGCCTTCAGAGCCGGAACAGTCTCCAAGACCGTACCCTCGGAGTCATGCCGCTCTACCACACGATGGGTATCCGATCGACGATTGTCATGGCCTTGCTGAACGGCTGCCTGATCTGCCTGCCAGACTGGAGCCCGGAGGCCGCTGCGCGGCTGATTGCAAACGAGCGGATCAGCGCGCTCTATCTCGTCCCAACGCTCTATCACGATCTGATCAATGCGCCGGCTTTCAGTCGGGAGGCCGCGAAGAGCGTCACCAAGCTGGGCTATGCCGGAGCGCCCATGTCAGGGACACTCACCCGACGGGTTGCGGAGATGTTCCAGCCTCAGGTTTTTGTCAATCATCTGGGGAGTACCGAAATTTATACATTCACGATCTGTGATCGTATCCTGGAGAAACCGACCTGTGCCGGGCGCGCCGGCGTCTTCAGCCAGGTGCGCATCGTGCGGGCCGATGCCGACCGCCGGGGTGATCCGGACGATATCCTGCCACGAGGCGAAACCGGCGAGTTGATTGTCAGCCTCTCGTCGCCCGAAGCGTTTCAGGGCTATTGGCGGCGGCCCGAGGCGGATGCCAAAGCGCTGCGGGGAGGCTGGTATTTTAGCGGCGACTTGGTGTACGCGGACGAAGATGGAGATATTTTTACCGTTGGTCGGGTGGACGATATGATCATTAGCGGCGGGGAGAATATCTATCCGATTGAGGTTGAGGAGGTTGTCTCTCGTCATCCCCAGGTTGATGAAGCCTGTGTCGTCGGCCTGTCGGACCAGCGCTGGGGCCAGGTGGTCACCGCCTTTGTTGTCCCCGAACGGAAGGCTGACGGGAGTTTTGTGGCGCTGAGTGCGGCAGACCTGGACGCCTTTTGTCGTCAGGCCGAGGACTTTGCCGACTTCAAACGTCCTCGGCGTTATGAGTTCGTGTCCGCATTACCCAAGAGTCCGACCGGTAAATTGCTACGCCGCCGGCTGCTTGAGGGCGGGTATGAGACGCTGTGATGAAAAACAGAGAAGAGGAAGAACAATGAGCGATGTCCTCCGTGTAGAAAAGACCGGGCCCGAAGCAACCATCTGGATTGACCGGCAGACGCTGATGAACACTATCACTGTGGCCATGCGCAAAGAGCTTCCCGGGCTGCTGCACGGCCTTGATACGGACGACACGGTGCGGGTGGTCATTATTCGTGGTGCGGGCGGTAAGGCGTTTAGCGCTGGCGGGGACCTGTCTGAATTTCTGGCCCAGGCGCCGGCCGACCTGGAAGAGTGGGGGGATACGCTGAGCTGGCCGGAGCGCTGTCGCAAGCCTGTGATCGCGGCCATTGACGGCTATACCATGGGAGCCGGTCTTGAACTCGCCCTAGCGTGCGACTTTCGGATTGCGACCGAGCGCTCACAGTTCTCGTTTCCTGAAATTCGTCTGGGAATGATCCCCGGCAGCGGGGGCACACAGCGCGCCCTGCGCCTCATCGGTATGACGCGGGCGAAGTTGTTTATGATGACTGGGCGTCGCATTTCCGCCTCCCAAGCCGAGCAGTGGGGCTTGATTACGCACTGTGTCCCCGGCGACGCATTTGAGAGCACCGTAGCCGAACTTTCGACAGAGCTGGCCGAGCGTGCTCCGCTGGCCCTACGGACCTTAAAAACGGTACTTAATAAAGGTGCGGAGGCCCCGCTGGAAACGGCCCTGGAACTGGAGCGCAAATCCTACGCCTGGCTACGCTCCACCCATGATTACGAAGAAGGGGTACAGTCGTTTCTGGAGAAACGAGAGCCCAAGTATATTGGACGGTAACATCTCTACGTCCTAGAAGAGAAGATCGAAGGCCTGCTGCCTATGCCAAACACCCAGCCTAAACTCTATCTCGCCGGACCCGAGGTCTTTCGACCCGACGCTATTGAGTATGCGCAGACGCAGCGTAGCCTGTGCGTCCAGTATGGTTTTGTCGGTCTCCACCCCATGGATAATAATATAGACCTGAGTGACAGCTCGATGCGAACCGCTACGAGCATCTATCGGGGCGATATCGATCAGATCAAAGCCTGTGACATTGTGATTGCGAACTGTAATGCCTTTCGGGGTGCTCTCATCGACGACGGCACGGCCTACGAGTTGGGGTATGGCAACGCCCTCGGCAAGCCAACCTATGGCTATATTGAACGATTGCTCCCGGAGCAGGAACTTCTTCAGGAGCGATGTGTTTTTACCACCCTGCCGGACGGACGAAATATCGACCAGGACGGCTTTCTGCTGGTTGACGACTTCGGCACCTCAATCAACCTCATGATGCAGTGCGGCATGTTCGATAGTGGCGGGCGCTTAGTCGAGGGAGATTTTGAGACCTGTCTGCAAGCGATTCGACACGACCTGGATAATGGCACGCTTCTTCTGGCTCCGTCCGAAACGGATTAAATCAATTTGAGGGCTTCTTGGGTCAGGCGTCTCAGCGCCTGCCGCATCAGCTGTTCGAGTGCCCTGACTTCTCGGGCTTCCAGCGATACCTGGGTGTAAACCTCCTGGCCGGACAGCGTCCTCGATTGCACGTGGAGTGTCGCCCCACCGAGGGTGTCTCCGGCTTTGTCCGTATAGCTCAGGTCAATCTGCTGTACACGCATGGTGAGCCTCCACTCCCTCTGCCTCCTGCCTATAGAACCAGAAGAGGGCGACCTTTCCGGAAAGGCCGCCCTCTTTGGCGCGCGTTGTGCGCTGAAAATGAACTATCAGTGTCTATATGCCCGATTTGGCGGTCGTACAGCAGGCTTGTTCTTCACCCTGACTGCTCCGGATTGCTCTCAATCCGTTTTCCCGATGGCCTTCTCTTGTGGGCCGACCGTTGTCGGCTCCGTACTTTCGAGCACGACAGTCAGGCGGGGTCTGAGCATCAAGCGGATGAACCCAATGGCCACTGCCTCGCGCGGGCGTTGCCCGCCCTTGGCGGGCGGTTATTTTCCGGCGGACTTTCCATTCGCACCTCCTGTCTCTCCCGTGGAGGATTTTTTGACGGGCGCGCCGTCTTCCGAGGGGTCCACCAGAGACCCGATACTTCCTCCTTACTCCCCTTGATTGTTGTGTGTCAAGTTTTTTTGAGACATAATCCGTGCTACCGGCCTATCTGTTTCGGTCCCATAAGTTTTTCGTGAAGCTGAGAGGTTGGAATCGCTGGTAAGGTCGTAATATGGACTGTGCCGCGTGAGCTCAAATCAACTGACAGATGGGCGACGGTTTCGTTGTCGGGCGCCTCAATAATACTGACAAAATCATACATGCCGAGCGTCGCGAACTGGCCCGTTACTTTACAACCAAACTCGGTAATCTCTTTGTTGACTTCTTCCAGACGATTCGGATGCTGGTGCAGGGTTTTGCTGCCCTCGGGGGTGAGGGTGCTAAGCAAGATATAGGTCGGCATAACGGTATCCTTTCTCAACTCTCCCCTGGAGAGTTACGCTCTCGGGGTCATGTACATCGTGGACGTTTTTCTGCTCAACCCATGAGCGGGTACAAGGTGGGGATCGTTCTTTACTCTTGGAAGGTTCCATCTCTCCTCGCTCCTCTCAGCCTCGATTCTGAAGGTCTTTCCTCCACATCATGGTTCAATGTGCATGTCGAGATGATGCCGCCAAAAATATGCACCCATGGCGATAGCGGCTAAGAGGTTACCGACGATAATAGCCGGCCATGCCAGCGCGTGCAGGACGGGCTCTGCCAATACGTGACACACAGATATAAAGCCAAATTCAAACACCACAAAGAATAAAAGGATTCCGAAACCAATCTGAGGATTGCGCTCCGCAATACCAAGCAACCACGACGCCAGCCAGCCGACCGCTGTAAAGACCAGTCCATGGACCCAGGTAAACAGGAATACGACCTCGAGGTCGACCCCCAGGCTTTCGGGTGTGGTGACTCCATCTTTGAACAATGCGGTTCCAAGAATTGAGGGTGTATAGAATGGCTGCCCGCGGACGCTGTCAACAATGAGAAACCAGACTGCGATCGTTGCGGCCCCGAGGATACCGGCGATGAGGCCTTCCCGGAGAAGCTGTGAGAGTTCTGCCGATGAAAATGTTGAGAGCCCCGAATCCATGACTTTTGATTGTATCGTTGCCATATTCCCTCCTGTTTTTCCTTGGAGGCGAGTGCGGTAGCGGATTGGACTGCTCCCCTGTGTGAGGGCATGAGCAACCCGGCGTTACTGTCCGCTTCTCTCTATACGGGCGGCCTTATCTGCCAGTACGGGAACGCCCGTTATGGTGACGACTAAAAGCCGCCGTTCCTTAGGGTACAGATAGCCCTCAATCGTAATGGGCTGCCCCATAATCGTGGGTTGTTGGAGTGGAACGAGGAGCGGTGTCGGGCCATATAAACGAACGGTATGGCGCTGCAGTTCGTCCACTCTAGCATCCTCCTGATCATGCTTCTTGACTTCTTCGACGTTAGCGAGTTGGAAACGCCAAGAGGTCCCTTTTACCAGGATAGTCAGAGCTGGCTCTGACGGCTCTGCTTCACCATTAAGCGGGAGCAGGATACCGGACAGGCGGACATACGGCGTTTCATCTGGGTAGCCGAAGCGGGCGTCTGCTATTGCTCCCCAGAGCAGGATGACGCCTATCAGTCCGCATCCAACGAAGCCGAGAATGGGTTTCATATCCCTTCCTCCTGTCTGTCGTGTAACGAAAATCAAATCGGGGCATGTGGCCTAGAGACGGCCGGGGGAGCACGCTTGCGCGGACATATAAAAACGGAAGAAGCGTGCGGGAATCGGGCAGGAAAAAAATATAAGCGGCTGAAAGGGAGGGCAGGAGGTTCGGGTGGGGCCTGGCGGACGACGGTAGCAAATCCAAAGGGTCCGCTAGTGGGGAAGGAGCGTGGCTGTTGCTCCAGGTATTGCACAGTGGCCCCTCCAGTCACGCGTTTGGTGAATGAGTCCCTGACCACCGACTCCCACAGGCCTCTGACCTTTTCCTAGCACTCTTTTTTGACGAGTCAAGCACAAACGATGGGTTTCTTGTGGTGGACGAGAACGTCGTGAACCGCGGCCTGAGTTGTATCTAGGCCCAGCGCTTGCCAGCCGGGCCGCGAGAGTGCACCTCCCAGAGAACAAGAAGGAATCCGAATTATTTCGCGCGTCCCTTTTTGACGATCAGGTCGAATTCTTTTTTGGTCACCGGCATAACTGACAGACGGCTCTGCTTGACCAGCGCCATCTCTTGCAGCTGCTTGTCTCGCTTGATCTGGCTGAGCGTTATCGGGTTGACCAGAGTTTCAAGCGGCTCGATATCAACCACGCTCCAGCGCTCATCCTCGGTCGTAGGGTCCTGGTAGGCTTCCTTGATGACACGGGCAACCCCGACAATCTCCATCCCCTCGTTGCTGTGATAATACAGGACCTGATCGTCCACCTGCATGGCACGCAGGTTATTGCGGGCTTGATAGTTCCGTACGCCGTCCCAATACGTCCAGCCGTCTTTTTGAAGGTCGCTCCAGGCGTATTTATACGGTTCGGATTTCACCAGCCAATACTTCATAGCGTTGTGTCCCTTATCGGTTCTGTGTGATGCCGAACAATATACCCCTTACGGATTTTTTCCACATCGTCGTTTTGATTGCGTTTCCCAGTCTGCCTCTCTATAAGAAGGCTCAATAAGAAGGCTCAAAGGAGGGGGAATCATGCCACGTGAAAGCCGCCAGGAGTATCGCATCATCACGGAAAAAGACGTCCCGGCAGTCATGCGGGACGGGACTACGCTTTACGCCGATGTCTATCGGCCGGATGCCGAGGAGCGCTTCCCCGTTATTTTATTGCGGCTCCCGTATGGCAAACAATTGGCCGAGGTTTTTGGCGACCACGAGTATTTCCCGTCGCGTGGCTATGTGGTCGTCGTCCAGGATGGACGCGGGCGGTTTGCGTCAGAGGGGGAATATTATCCGCTTATTGATGAAGCCCAGGACGGCTACGATACAGTCGAGTGGGCCGCGGCGTTGCCGTACTCGAACGGCATGGTCGGGACTCAGGGCCAGTCGTATCTCGGCGCGACCCAGTATCAGCTCGCGCCGACGCGGCCGCCACACCTCCAGTGTGCTTTCCCCGTCTCTGCCGGTGCCGACTACCATCAAGGCTGGGTCTACCACACCGGTGGAGCCTTCTCTCTGGGCTGGCAGGTGCCCTACGCGCTTTTCCTCGCTCGCAACACTATTGATCGCAAAGGCATTAAGGACCAACTCTGGCCAAAGGTACGGCCCGACCTGCTACGCTCCATTAATTTTGGGAATCCGCTTTCACCGGAAGCCTATCTGCGCCTGCCGCTCATGTATTGGGCCGACCTGCTCGAAGAGGTGGCGCCGTATCTGCGCGATTACCTGACCCACCCCGACGACGGTCCCTATTGGTGGCCGGTCAATATCGAGCGTCAGCACCGCAATATCAACATCCCCATGTACCATGTGAGTTCGTGGTACGATATTTTCCTGCGCGACGCCCTGGTGCACTTCTGCGGCTTGCAGTCCCGGGCCATGACACCAGAGGCACGCGGCGGTCAGAAACTGCTGCTCGGACCGTGGGCTCATCTTTTTCCGTATACCACGCCAGTTTCCGGTGGGACCGGAGACATTGACTTTGGTCCGAACGCCGTCATTGAACTGCACGAGACGCAGTTGCGCTGGTTTGACTATTGGCTCAAGGGGATAGACTCGGGGATTGCCGAGGAGCCGCCCATCCGACTGTTTGTGATGGGCACCAATCGCTGGCAGGACGAGTATGAATGGCCGCTGGCGCGGACTCGGTACACGCCCTACTACTTCCACAGTCAGGGCCGGGCGAATAGTCGCGACGGCGACGGCGGACTCAGCCTTGAGCCCCCCCAGGACGAACCCCACGATCAGTATGAATACGACCCTGCCAATCCGGTGCCGACCTGTGGCGGCAACACGCTGATTATCCCGGTTGGGGTCACGGACCAGCGCGAGGTGGAAAGCCGGCCAGACGTGCTGGTCTATACCGGAGAGCCGCTGGACGCACCGCTTGAAGTCACTGGCCCCCTCACGGTCGTGCTCTACGCCACGTCGTCTGCCACCGATACCGACTTTACCGCCAAGCTGGTCGATGTCCGGCCCGACGGTTATGCCCAGAATATTGCCGATGGTATTATCCGCGCGCGTTATCGTGACTCCCTGAGTCAGCCGACCCTGATGTCGCCAGACGAGCCGTATGAGTTTCGTATCGACTTATGGGCCACCAGCCATGTGTTTCTGTCGGGGCATCGTCTGCGCGTGGAGGTGGCGTCGAGCAATTTCCCGCGCTTCGACCGCAACCTGAACACCGGCGGCGATCAGGCGACCGGGACGCAGTTCCAGACCGCGCAGCAGACGGTTTTGCACAACAAAGAGTTTCGGTCGCATATTGTGTTGCCGGTCATTCCGTCATAGGCGTTCGTGCGTCTGGGGACGATCTCAGCTGTCAGTAGTGTTGAGTCGTTCCCTATATACCTCCGGCCCTTGCTTGCCCCGTCTGTGGCTGATTCTTTGCCTCCCATGTCGGATGTCCTGCCGCCCGATGCAGAAAAAGCTACCTCAGTGCGGGCGATGTTTGATTTGATCGCCCCGCAGTATGACAGGCTGAATCGGTGGCTGTCCTTGCGGCTCGATCAATACTGGCGGCGACAGACGATTCGCAGCGTTGGCGTCTGTGCCGATGATGGAGTGCTCGACCTGGCGTGCGGAACCGGGGATTTGAGCGAACTCGCCGCGACAACCGGTGCCCACGTCATCGGGGTGGATTTCGCCCGCAACATGCTCGTCGGTGCAACCCGGCGTCGGATTAGCGCGGCCTTCATTCAGGCCGATGCGAATGCCTTACCCCTGCCGACCGCCACCGTTTCGGTTGTCTTGTCCGGCTTTGCCCTGCGGAATTTCGTCTCTATACCCCGCGCCCTCCAAGAAGCGGCGCGTGTCCTCAAGTCCGGTGGACGACTGGCTTTGCTGGAGGTGGATACGCCGCGCCACACGCTCCTGAAATGGGGTCATGGCTTCTATTTTCAGCGCATCGTACCTCTGCTGGGCGGTCTCATCTCAGACCGAAAGTCGTATCTCTATTTGCCGCGCTCGGTGGTCTACCTGCCGGAGGAATCGGAACTGTTGCAGATGGTCCGAGCGGCGGAATTTGAGCAGGTCGTAAAGAAGCGTTTATCCGGTGGTGTAGCGCAGCTGATTACCGCGGTGAGACGCTAAAAAGCAACAACAGACCGCCCAACATCAGCGGTTCATATAGGGAATGAGCTTTTCCAGCACCTGAGGCAGCTCTTCGCACGGGACATCGGCCAAGAGCTGTGTGCCGGGCCGCGCGTCCGGACCGGAGCGCCCGCCGACAAACACATCGACCGCCTCGATGGTTTTCCCCTCCCGCTGCACTTTCTTTCCCAAAAAACCGATATCTGCGGTGGTATGGTTCCCGCAGCCATTCTGACAGCCCGACCAGCGCATGCTGAGAGGAGCCGTCTTGCCCAGGGTCTTTTCGAGGTGGCGTGCCGTGTCGAGCGCACATTGCTTGGTTTCAATCAGCGAATAGTGACAGTAATCGCGGCCAGTACAACTGACGAGGCCACGCATGAAGGCCGAAGGGTCGTAGCGTAGCTCTTGCAGCAGCGGCTCTTGGGTCAGGTCGCCGACCACATGATCCGGAATATGCGGGATAATCAGATTCTGGCTCGGGGTCAGCCGAATCTCGCCAGTGCCGTAGTGTTCCGCCAGCGCAGCAACGCCGAGCAGGTGCGGTGCCGACAGCCGTCCGGTCGGGACGACGAGGCCGATATAGTTGAAGCCGGTTTGCCGTTGGCGAAAGAGGCCGACGTGATCGGTCTGGGCGGTATTGCGCGCATCCTGGCCTGCCGACAGGAGAGAACGGCCCAGACGCTGTTCCAGTTCACGCCGAAATTTTTCGATCCCCCAATCCTGGATGAAAAAAAACAGGCGTGACTTTTTACGATCCCGGCGTTGGCCGTGGTCACGAAAGAGGAGCGCAATCGCGCCGCACAGCGGAACGGCGTCGTGAGGTGGGATGAAGACGTCAAGCGCCTGGGCTGGCGTATAACCACCCGACCCCTGCTTCCCGCCGACGAAGACGTTGAAGCCCTGGACCTCGACCCCGGCGTTCTCTTTGATTGCCGGGACCAGACCCACATCTTGTGAGTCCGGAGCGGTGCAATTGTCCAGACAGGCCGAGATGGTGACCTTAAACTTGCGCGGCAGGTTCGTGTACTCCGGGTTGCGTAAGAATGCCTCAGTATAGTGTCGAGTGACGGGCGAGGCGTCAAACAACTCGTTGGGAGTCAGGCCGGCCGCCGGGCAGCCGGTCACGCCACGGATGTTGTTCAGGCCGGTCTGAAGCGAGACCAGGCCGACCCGTTCGAGCCGCTGCCACATCTCTGGTACACGCTCGATATGAAACCAGCGCAGTTGGATCTGCTGCCGGGTCGTCATATCAACAAAGCCCTTCCCGAATTCTTCACTCAGCGCCGCCAGGGTGCGAAACTGGGCTGCATTGCTGAGCCCGTTGCTCATCCGCAGTCGCATCATGAAATTGCCCGGCGTCTGGCGCCGAAAGAAGACGCCGGCGCCTTTGAGTCCCTCGATTTCGTGCTCGGACAGGGCTTTCCAGCCATCTTGAATGGCGTGAGAGAGGCTGCTCAGGCCCGCCTCCTGCGTTGCTGTTGCCATGCGTTTCACCCTTGTCTGCGAACCGGCCCCATCCCAATCAGCTGGCGACTACCGGAGCGAGATCTTCCCCGGCTGGCGCTGCTTTCTCGGCCAGGGCCTTTTCCAGATTGCGCTGCTCTTCCTCCTGAACCGCTTGCGGGAAGGTCACCAAAAACATACAGGCCGACGCCAGGACAACGGCACAGCCCAGAATCAAAAGCCCCTGCTGGGTACTGATATTTTCCGAGCGAAACAGGAAACCGGCGGCAACCGCCCCGGCGTTCCCGCCCGCGCCGACAATGCCGGCCACGCCGCCAAGTGCTTTTCTGTTGACAAAAGGAACGACCGCATAGGTCGCGCCTTCGGACATTTGGACAAACAGACTGAAGACGATCATGCTCATGATTGCCAGCGGTAAGACGCTCATCTGCGAGAAGACGACCAGGGCAATGCCTTCGGCCAGGAGGACGGCACCCATAAACCAGACCCGACCTCTGAGGCCGATCTTAACCGCGCAGATATCCGAGAATACGCCGCCCAGGGTCCGGGCAAAAATATTCATCAGACCGAACAGCCCGGCGATAATGCCTGCCGTTGCCAGATCGAGCTTGAAGAAGTCGTAGAAGTATAGAGCAGCAATATTGTTGATGGTCAGTTCAACGCCGAAACAAGCCGCGTATATGACAAACAGAGCCCACACCCGATAGTCTTTGGCCGCCAGCCAGAATGATGCTTTGGAACTGCCCTCGGCAGGGGGCAGCTCACCACGTGCGCGCAGTTCTGTATAATTGCCGTCCGGCGCATCCTGGGTACAAAAGTAATAGCCGATACCGGTCACAAACAGGACCGCGCCCGGTATGACCATTGCCAGCCGCCAGCCGAGCGACTCGCTGACACCAAAGAAGAGAATAGCGCCCAGGATGAGAGGCATGACCATTTGGGGTCCCCCCCCCCCCAGGTTCCCCCAGCCGGCAGTGGTGGCGTTGGCTGTACCGACACAATTGGGGCCGAACATCATAGAGGTATGGTATTGCGTAATGACAAACGACGCGCCAATTGCGCCAATCGCCAGCCGAAAGAGTAGAAAGCTCTCATAGCTCTGCGCCAGGCCAATCCCCATAACCGGCAGTGAGCCGAGCAACAGCAACCAGGTATAGACCAGGCGCGAGCCGAAGCGGTCGCACAGCGGGCCAATAATAATGCGAACGATAACGGTAATGGCGACCGAGGCGATAATGGTATTCCCGATCTGCGCCTTGGTCAGCATCAGGTCCTCACGGACCAGCGCCATCAGCGGTGCAATGCCAAACCAGCCGAAGAAACACAGAAAAAAGGCGAACCAAGTCATGTGAAAGGTCCGCATCTGCGGGGTTGCCAGACTGAACAGATCGATTTTCGTGGCTTTATTCTTGACTTCCATCGCGACGTTTGCCTCCTCCTTCTCACGATATGGGTGACACTTGAGGACACAGCAATTCACAGGCCAGAACGTAGGGGTGTACCGGGAAAAAGCAGAAAAGGCCGCCTTTTCACGCCGGTACGCCCAAGTCCGGGCTGCGGAGGCCGGGACGTGCCGTCAGTCGGACGAAGCGGGCGTGTTGTTCAGCCCGCAATATGCTCACTCAGCAACACGCCTTTGGCCGAAATCCCAAAAGGGATACTCCACGGTAATATGGTGTAGGTTGTGCTGTCTGTCGCCTCTCCGTCGAATGAACCGCCGGTGCACAGGGGAAGGTCCCGCCGGGCTTGTGATTTAATCTAATTTAAGGAATGTAAGAAGTTAACGCTTGTCATCACACGCTGAGAGGCATGGCAAGGAGAATCGCGTTCATGGGTCGGACAGAAAAAAATATATACGGAGGGCGAGACCCACGTGAGTTGCCAGCGTATGGTATCCCGGAGGCGGCTCACTATCTGCGGATTCCAGTCGCTACCCTCCGGACGTGGGTCTGTGGTCGGCACTATCCAACCCAGCAAGGGCTTCGACGCTTCAAACCGATCATAGCTCTTGCCGATACGGAGCGCTTCCTGTTGTCCTTCGTGAATCTCATTGAGGCGCATGTCCTCGCCGCTATTCGTCGTCATCATCGCGTCTCGTTCCCTAAAGTCAGAAGCGCGCTACGCTATCTCAATCAGTACTTTCCCTCCCCGCATCCACTGGCGGATCAACATTTTGAAACGAATGGATTAGATCTCTTCGTCGAACAGTTCGGAAACCTGATTGCCATTTCAGATGAAGGGCAGCTCAGCATGCGTGATATGCTGAAAGCTCACCTGCATCGGATCGAACGGGACGTATCCGGGCTGGCGATTAAGCTGTATCTATTCACCCGACGAGACGTCTCTGAGACCGCGCCCCGTGTCATCGTTGTTGACCCGCGCATCGCGTTTGGACGGCCGGTGGTAGTCGGCACCCGCATCTCAACCGAAGTCGTCTACCAACGATTCGAAGCCGGGGAGTCGATTGCCCGACTTGCGGATGACTATGGCCGCACGCCAGCAGAAATCGAAGAAGCGCTCCGCTGCGAGCACTACCGAGACGCGGCCTGAAGGGCCTCCCTTTTTTCTCGACCAAAGCTTGGGGGACAAAGTTGTTGCGCAAGCACTCCGTCAGCAAGGATGTAGGGTCGAATTGCTCAAAGAGCACTTTGAGATCGATGTCCTGGATGAAGAATGGTTGCCTGAGGTGGGGCGGCGCGGCTGGCTGATCCTGACCAAGGACGATCGTATACGCAGACGGCCGGCCGAGCGTGAAGCGCTCATGCAGAGCGGGGCTCGCGCTTTCATTCTTCCCTCGGGCAATATGTCCGGTGAAGATATGGCTTCAGCTATTGCCAATGCCCTCCCGAAAATACAGCGGTTCGTTACAAAAAATCCCCCGCCTTTCATTGCGCGCATATCCAAAGCAGGGGAAGTGTGGTTGTTGGACCCGCCACGCTCCACACGTGCAAAGAAGCGAAGAGAGAAATAGCGTTCTGGAAGTGTATCAGGGGACTTTTTCGGCAGGTTTGGTAATACGTGCGCGATGCTAGATGTCGGCATCACCACTGGCCTGACAGGCCGGGCAGGCCTCGTCCGGGGACTGGAGATAGCCCCGCCCATCGCACTGCCGACACAAGCCGTTCAGCAGGTAGAGCTTATAGTAGAAATCGGTCATATCGTGGACATTATGAAAGAACGATTTGATTTGTTCGACAATATGATCAGGGTAGAATGCCTGCTCTTTCATCGGACCGTCTCTCTCTCGTTCAGCGTTGCATCATGCGCCACAACCAGACGGCCGCGACGAAGCATGCCCCCGAGGCGATCGCCGCGGGGCCGACAATGCTGCCCGCTCCGCCGAGATGGCCTTCAATTGCTTCGACCAGCAGCCATAACTGCACGAGTAGCAGGACAACGACAAAAGCCGTGACCAGACCGAGCACCGAACTGCGCTGCTGGCGCAGTGTGGCAGAAGGTAGATTCATACCGCAGCCTAAACCTGCATGCCCGTCGCCCACACGCTGCCGTCCTTGACCTGAAGCACGATGCGCGGCAGGGGACGTTTGGGCGGACCGGCCAGGGGCCGACCGTCTTCCAGCGCGAAATAGCCCTCATGACAGGGGCAGTGGAACTGCTTTTTCTCCTTTTGATACAGGACCGGACAGAGTAAATGCGTACACTTCTGGCTGTACGCGACAAAGCGGTTCGCGGTGACCCGAACCAATAAACAGGGGTCGGTCTTGGTGGGATAAAAAAAGAGTTTAGCCTGTCCAATAGTGACATCCGATACCGCGGCAATACGGAGTGCCGTAAACTGTGCCGGACGCCAGCGCTGCCACCATTCTCGCAGTGCAACCAGTCCCGTGCCGAGAAAGAGCGCACTCGAAATAAAGGTCAGAAAAGTGGTGAAGGAACGCCGGGTCACATAGTGATCATCTTCCCAATTAATGGGAAAATCTTCACGCCACCGGGGAATGCTATCAGGCATAGCTCTACGCTCTCATCTCTTTGGGCTGGTTTCTCTCACTCGCAGAAACTGGCCACATCAAACTCCATTTCATCCGGCGCCGTGTCACCAACCATGAGATGGACTTTTGTGGTTACGACTTGCCGCCCAAAGGTGAAGCGGTTGATAGGCTTTTCCTGACGCTTCTGCTCGATTTCTTCTTTGGTACCGAAGAATAATGCGCCGCTTGGACACACCGTGGCACACATGGGTTTGAGATCCGCTGAGGTGCGGTCGTAACACATGTCGCATTTCATCATTTGGTCCATCTCGCCCAGATAGCGTGGGACGCCAAAGGGGCAGGCCAGGACACAGTTCGAACAGCCGATACAGCGAGGCTGTAAAGCCGACTGGACGACGCCCTCGGCGGTTTGCTTAATTGCATCTGCCGGACACACGCGCGCACAGGTGGGATCCTCGCAGTGCATGCACACGGTCGGCGTGGTCTGCGGCGAACTCGAACGATCAACATAATCCAGGTGAATCATGGACACGCCCCGGTGCGACTCGCACTCGGCGCAGGCATGGACACAGGCCTGGCAGCCGATACAGCGGGAGGGGTCAATAAAGAATTCCATACTCAGACACCTGCTTTCACCTTACGTAGCCGAACGGCACAGACTTTGAACTCGGGAATTTTGGAGATGGGATCAAGCGCGCGATTGGTCACCCGATTGGCGGACTGCTCGCCCGGCCAGTGATAGGGAATAAAGATCGTGTCAGGCCGAATCGTGCGCACGACCAGAGCCGGTAGCGTCACGGACGAACGTCGACTTTCGACACACACCATATCCCCACTCTGAATGTCGTGCTGTTCGGCTAGCCTGGGATGCAGCTCGATCTGTGGGCCCGGATATTGATCGACCAAGGGACCGATCCGACGGGTTTGGGTACCGCTCAAATACTGCGAGACCACCCGGCCACTGGTCATAATAATGGGATAGGTCGCGTCAACATCTTCGTCCGGTGGGCGGTAGGTCACCGGATGAAATTGGGCTTTGCCGTCGGGATGGGCGAACTCACCGCCTTCAAACAGGCGCGGTGTGCCCGGATGTTCCCGGCTCGGACACGGCCAGAAGACGCCGTTATGCTGCTCGATTTTGGTGTAGTTCAGGCCGGCGTAATCAACCGGTCCGCCGGCCGAGGCCCGACACAATTCACGGAACAGGTCTTCGGGCTCGGCATACGGAAAGAGCAGCTCTTTGCCGAGTCGATGAGCGATATCAACAATAATCTCCCAGTCGGCTCGGGCGTTCCCCGGCGGTGGGACGGCCCGACGAATGCGCACCACGCGGCCTTCACCATTTGTGACTGTGCCTTCGTCTTCTTCCTGAAGCGATCCGGCCAGCACGACATCCGCATAGTGGGCCGTTTCTGACATGAACGGATCAATCGCGGCGTAGAACTCGAGTTTTTCAAGCGCCGCACGCGTCAACTTCGTATCCGGGAGTGAGACCAACGGGTTAAAGGATAAGGACAGCAGGCCCTTGATCTGACCGGCATTGACGGCGTCCATCAGCTCGACCGCGGTCAGGCCGACATGGGGCAGCTCGGACTCGTTGACCTTCCAGGTTCGGGCTATTTCTTCCCGGTGCTGTGGGTTCTCAATATCGCGTCCGCCTGGCAACTGATTGCAGCGCTGCCCGTGCTCACGCCCGCCCTGTCCGTTGCCCTGGCCGGTAATCGTCCCGTAGCCGCAGCCTGGCTGCCCGATCCGGCCGGTTGCCAAGACCAGGTTAATACAGCTCAGGACGTTCTCCACCCCCTTGGTGTGATGCTCGATCCCACGGGCGTGTAGCAGCATCGACTTCTCGGCTTCAGCCCACATTTCAGCCGCACGCACTATACTGGCTGCGGGAACGCCGCTGATCTCGGCGGTCATCTGTGGGGTGTACTCGGCCACTGCTTTCTGTACGGATTCAAAACCCTTGGTATGGGCGTCAATAAAATCGTGATCAATCCAGTCGTGCTCAATGAGCACATGCAGGATACCGTTCATGAGCGCACTGTCACGGCCAGGCCGCACGGGCAGAAACAAATCCGCAGTGCGGGCAATCGGCGTCATACGCGGGTCTATGGCAATAAACTTGGCGCCATTATCCCGCGCGCGCCACAGATAATCGGTCAGGATGGGAAAACACTCACCGATATTACTGCCGGTGACCAGAACGAGCTGGGTCAGCGGGATATCCGACCAGGGATTGGCGGCCCGGTCGATACCGAAGGCCATCTTATTGGCCGCCCCGGCTGAGACCATACATAAACGGCCGTTGTAATCGATATTGGCCGTTTGGAGCGCGACGCGGGCGAATTTACCCATGAGATAGGCTTTTTCATTGGTCACCGACGCCCCGGACAAAACCGCAAACGCATCCTTGCCGTATGTGGCTTGAATGCGCTGGATGTGTTCGACCACCAGCGACAAGGCGTCATCCCAATCCGCCTCCCGAAATCCGTTGTCCGTCCGAATGAGGGGATGCAGCAAACGATCTGGATGGTTGTTCTGGAGATACCGCTTGACCCCTTTGGGACACAGCTTGCCCTGATTGACCGGAAAGTCTTCCCAGGGCTCAAAGCCAACCACTTTTTCGTTGTGGACTTTGAGCTGAATGCCACACTGGACGCCGCAGAAACAGCAATGCGTTTTGACAAGTCGGTCGGGCTCATGCTCCGCCAGCCAACCACCGGGTGGTTCATAGTTGAGATGCGGGCCGTACTGCTGAATCAGTTCCTGCTCGGATAACGGGGGGATCGCCATAAAACCCTTCCTAGGCAACGCTCGATGCACTTGGGGGTGACGGTTCTGCCGTGTCGGCGAACGGGTCGTCTGAGTACGGCATGGTCAGACCCTGATTCCGGGCCAGCAGACGGCGCCGACACGGGGGGCAGACGTCTTGATAGTGGAGCGAGTGGTCAAGCTGGTACTGGAAATCCAACTCGCCCAGCACGTCTTTTAGATCATCAATCTGCATCTGGGAGGCGTACGGCTCTTTGCACACTTGACACAGGGCCTGTCGGTCGACCTGGGCGGCGCGTTTATAAAACGCTACCCCAAGCTGAGCTGGGCGCTGGAAGATATGAAAGAATTTCCCAAAGGGCAGGTAGAGCAGCATGGCAATGACCGACGCGGCGTGGGTAATCGCAATAAACGTGAAACCGTGTCCATTAAGCCAGCGTGCGCTGACCGTCAGACCCAGCCCGGTGACCGCAACCAGAAACAGCAGCAGAATCGGCAGCACGTCATTGCCGAACTGCTGGAGTGAAATGGTCCCCGGTTCAGTCAGCCGACGTTGGATGGCCAGGCCCACCCCGACCAAAACCAGCACGGCGGAGATATTCAGCGCGTTAAAAGATAGAAACGCGGCTATAGAGTCCACCGAAAACTCCTGAACCTTCACTCCCAAAAAAATGACCTGATAGGTGTGGAGATCGTCCGCCGGCGTCTCAAAATGTAGCCAGCCAAAGACAAGCGGAAACGTAATCGCAAAGGCCAGCGTCCCGCCCCAGGACAGACAAACGTGCATCAGCCAGCGTACCCGACTCCGGTTGGCGATAAAGCGCTGGGTCGCAAAATTATCAAAGAGCTGCCGCCCCAACATGACCGAGTTGCGCAGTACCCCGCCCTGCCAAAAGAGCCGCCAGCCTTGATACCAATAGCGTTTGGTGGGTGGGCGTTGCAGCCAGACAGTATAGCGATAGGCCACCGCGGCGGCACAAAAAATAGACGCCATGGCATACGGCAGCAGCACCCAATCGAAATGGCGCAGACTGTCTGAGCCGAGGATAATGAGACCGGCAACACCGACCCCGGTCAGGGTGGCGATAATGCTGGCCGTGGGGTCTATCGTCGGGCGTTTCCGATGTGATTGGGAATGCTGGAGCCTCCTGGCGAGCCGCCCCCGGATTCCTGCGGTCCAGACGCTCGGGCCGGAAACTGTTTGCTTATGCCCGAAGGCCGGCGTCCGAGGATGGGTTGCAGCCGGCGGTATTGGCGGTGTTACTGTTGTCGAAGCGTCCACGCGTACTCCGTTCCGTCCTATGGGGTCAGCGTAGAGGTCAGCGTAACGAGAATCCGTCCGTTTGCCGCGCGTACCGGATAGGTCCGCACGGCGCCATCCTCGCTCAGGCACTGACCCGTCTCCAGGTCGATCTTCCACATATGCAGCGGGCAGATCACTTTCCCGGAGCCGAGCAGCCCGTCGGCCAGGGGGCCGGCCTTATGCGGACACGCATTATCCGTGGCGAACAGATGCTCGTCGCGCTGACGGAACACGGCAATCGTTTTCCCGCCAAAGGTATACGCGCGCCCCTCGCCGAGTGGAATAAAGTCGATCGGGCCGAGGTCGATCTGGTCGGTTGAGGCTATTGGGTCCATTGAGTTCATTGAGTCTATTGGGTCGGTTGAGTCCATTGGGGACCAAGCGTTTTGGGGACGACTGGGTTTCGGTGGTGTTTGCGTGATAGGGCTGTGGTTCATTGGATCGCTTCCTCTCCCTGGGTCTTCCTCCAGATCTCAGGCGGAGCCTCAACCGGCAGCGGGCCGGCGAACTGGGTGACGTTCCTGGGCCGGACGGCTTCCGTGGACCAGGGGTCCCGATAGGCCGCAACCGCCTTATCGATCTCGGCGTCCAAGCGCTCGCAGATACCTTCCGTGTCGTCGATGAGGACCGCGCGCAGATGCTCAATGCCTACGCGTTCGGCGAAGCCATAGGTGCGTTCCAGGTATTTGGCATTCTCCCGGTAATACTGGATGAAGCGGCCCATATAGGTGAGGACCAGTTCGTGTCCTTCGACCGTACACAGCAGGTCGCCTTTGCGGACCGTCCCGCCAGCCGCCCCGCCGATGTAGATTTCCCACTTGTCGTCCCCGATGGCCACCGCGCCCAGATCTTTGACGTAGGCTTCGGAGCAGTTGCGCGGACAGCCGGCGGTTGCCAGCTTCATTTTGTGGGGTGACTCAACGCCCTGGTAGCGTCGCTCGATCTTTTGTGCCAGGGCAATCGAGTCGCCCAATCCGTAGCGGCAGAAGTCGGTGCCCACGCAGCTCTTACAGGTCCGAAACGCTTTGGTATAGGCATGGCCACTTGGAATACCGAGGGCTTGCCACACCTTGGGCAGGTTTTCTTTGGTGATGCCTAACAGGTCGATACGTTGGCCGCCCGTGATTTTGACCATGCGGGCGTTGTACTGTTCCGCGACCTCGGCAATGCGTTTCAGTTCGGCCGGGGAGGTGACGCCGCCATAGATACGGGGGACCACGCTAAAGGTGCCGTCGTGCTGAATATTGGCGTGGACGCGGTCGTTGATAAACCGCGCGTCGCGCTCGTCTTCGTATTCGTCCGGCCAGAGAGATTTAAGCAGAGAGGCCAGACCGATCTTGCTGCCTGGGTCTTCTTTGCCGTCCACCAATGCGTGAAAGACCGCGCTGACGCTTTTCAGTTGTTTTTCTCTGATGGCGGCGATGAGTTCCGGTTTCGGCAGTGGGACGCCGGGGACATAATAATGCTCGCTCGGGTCCTCGACAATCTCGCCCACATACACCTCCAGGAGTTGGGCGACCAGGGGTTTGCAACTCCCGCAGCCGGCCCCGGCTTTGGTCTTGGCGCCGACCTGCATGACGGATGTACAGCCCTCGGTTTCAATCGCGGCGCGGATACAGCCTTTGGACACGCCATTACAGTTGCAAATCTGGGCTGCGTCCGGCAAATCAGCCGCAGCCAGCAGTGACGCGCCATTCGCCGGCCCAAAAAGGAGATCGGCCCGGCGTTCCGGTAGCGCGGTGTCTAGGCTGAACATCTGCATCAGCGTGCTGGCGGTGTCGGCTTCGCCGAGGAGAATCGCGCCGTGCAGCCGGTTGTTGCGAATAATCAGTTTTTTATACACGCCGCGGACGGGCTCCCGGTAGATCACGACTTCATCGTCGGGCTCGGTTTTTTTGGTCTCGCCCATGGAGGCGAGTTCGACCCCCATGACCTTGAGTTTGGTCGCCATCTTGGAGCCTTCATACCGAGAAGATGGATTCGCCTCGGTGATGACGTCGGCCAAGGTCCGGGCCTGGTCCCAGATCGGATCAACCAGCCCGTAGATGACACCACGGTGTTGGACACACTCGCCCACGGCAAAAATAGCGGGATCGCTCGTCCGCAGTTGGTCGTCACATATAATTCCACGCTCAACTGCCAGCCCGGAGTCGGTCGCAATTTCGACAATGGGACGGATACCGGCGCTGACCACGACCATGTCGGTCTCAAGCGTAGACCCGTCTGTGAATTGCAGCCCGGTGACGTGGTCTTCCCCGAGAATATGGGTGGTGATCTTTCCGAGCAGAACAGGAATGCCCATCTGGCGTAAAGTCGTGTTCAACAGGTCGCCGGATTCCGGGTCGAGCTGCGCACTCATGGGTTGAGGCGCGGCTTCGAGTACGGTGACCTCGACCCCGTGGGTCAGCAGGCCGCGCGCCGCCTCAAGCCCAAGCAAGCCCCCGCCGATGACCGCAGCGCTCTGGCACTGTTTGGCATACGCGGCAATCTGCTCGCAGTCATCGATGGTCCGAAAGAGAAACGTACCCCGCTTCCCCATCCCATCCATAGGCGGCACAAACGGGCGTGAGCCCGTAGCGATAATGACTGTGTCATAGGGCTCTTCAATGCCCGCCGCGGCTGGGGCGCAGCCATCGAGCCCATAGGCCGGGGCGTCTGTCCGCATCGGCTGGCCGATAACGACGCGCCGCTCACGGTCGATCAGGGTCGCTTTTACGCCAGCATGGAGCTGGATGTTATGCTCTGCGTACCAGGCTAAGGGATTGAGGAAGGTATCCTCCATGGGCTGCGAGCCGTTCAGCACGTTGGACAGCAGGATGCGGTTGTAGTTGCCGTAGGGCTCGGCGCCGAACATGGTAATGGCAAAGCGGTCAGGGTCACGAGCCAGGATTTCCTCAACAATGCGCGCGCCCGCCATGCCGTTGCCAATCACCACAAGTCGCTCTTTTTGCGTACCGGCCATGTATGCGTCCTCCTCACAGCCGCCGACGAGGGACAGCCTGATGGGATGAGAGTCAGCAAGACGCAGGCCAAACCTACAGGAATCAAACACAGCCCACTAAAAAAAGAAAAAAGGCGAGCCGGGAAAGGCATTGATGGACTCTGGGCAGGTAAGGAGGAACAAGGTGTGAGAAAACAAAACGATATGGAAGTGTTTGTAAAGCAGCAGAATGTTGGCTGAGCAACATGCTTTCGGGCACGGACGCCAAGTGATTGCCCCTACGAATCAGGAACAGGGGCGGGCTGGAATTCGGCGTAGGGGCAGGTCTGTCTTTTGGCCGCTGCCTGAAAAATAAGCAGAGGGTTTGAGTTGGGGGTCGGAGGCCAGACCTCCCCAACCCCTAATTCCTAGCCCCTAATCTCCTGTCCCTAACTCCTTGTTATAAAAAGGAATTTCTCTTGAAACGCCCGTCGCGCAGCGTATCTGCCGGCGAGCCAGATCCTTGTTCGTCAGAGGCGAACGGTTTGGCATAGCATATGCTCTCTATCGGGGTGGGACTCCTCCCGGCTGCAGGACAGGATCGTATATTTTTGGGAGCGCGAGCGCATGGCAGGCTTTGATGATTACGATACCGATGGATTTTACGATGAAATGTTTCTGCCTGACGGGGTCCCCCGGCCAGAAGCTGCCCTCTTGGCGCAGTTAATCAGCTCGCTGCCGGACGGTGAGATGAACCGCCGCCAGCAGGCCGCTGAACGTGCTCTGCTGCATATGGGCATTACCTTTAACGTCTATGGCGATAAGGCTGCGGCAGAAAAAGTCTGGCCGTTTGACGTACTGCCGCGCATGATGCAGGCGTCTGAGTGGGAACGGATCGAACGCGGCCTCAAGCAACGCATCCAGGCGCTCAATCTGTTTCTCGACGATGTGTATCATGACCAAAAGATCGTCAAGGACGGGATCATTCCGCGCGAGATTATTCAGTCGGCCAACAGCTTCCGACCGGCCTGCGTCGGACTCAATCCGCCGAATGGGGTCTGGTGCCATATCACCGGGACCGACCTGGTTCGTGACGGAGACGGACAGGTCTACGTGCTCGAAGATAATTTGCGCTGTCCGTCCGGCGTCTCCTATGTGCTGGCCAACCGCGAGATCATGAAGCGGACCTTTCCCTCGGTCTTTGAGGCGTCACACGTCCTGCCGGTCGATGATTATCCGAACCGTCTGCTCGACCTCCTCTTGCGTCTCTGTCCCGATTACATTCAGTCGCCCAACGTGGCGGTGCTGACCCCCGGTATCTATAATGCGGCCTATTATGAACACTCCTTTCTGGCCCAGCAGATGGGGGTGGAACTGGTCGAGGGGCGGGACCTGGTGGTGGTCGATGGGACAGTCCAGATGCGGACGACCAAAGGGCTGGAGCGGGTCGATGTCCTGTACCGGCGCATTGATGACGACTTTCTTGACCCCCAGGTGTTTTACCCCGATTCGATGCTTGGCGTACCCGGCCTCTTCGAGGTTTACAAAGCCGGCCGCATCGCCGTGGTCAACGCACCCGGAACCGGGGTGGCCGATGACAAGGTCGTCTATGCCTATGTCCCCAAAATGATCAAATACTATCTGGGCGAGGACAATATTATTCCCAACGTCCCGACCTATTTGTGCTGGGATGAGAAAGACCTTCAGTATGTCCTGGCCCATCTGGACAGCCTGGTCGTCAAAGCGGCCAATGAGTCCGGTGGGTACGGCATGTTGGTCGGTCCGCACGCCTCAGAAGAAGCCCGGGCACAATTTGCCCGACTCATTCAGGACGACCCGCGCAATTATATTGCCCAGCCTACGCTGGCCCTGTCCCGCGCCCCGATTTTAGCCGAAGGGCGGTTTGTCGGGCGGCATCTCGATCTGCGTCCGTTTATTTTATACGGCAAGGATATCTATGTGTTACCCGGTGGGCTGACGCGGGTGGCCCTGCGGGAAGGCTCGCTGGTCGTCAATTCTTCTCAGGGCGGAGGCAGTAAAGACACCTGGGTGGTCCCCGCTGTTGCGTCGTCCACTGAGGGAGCGCGGTAGTGTCTCACTTTCACAGAAAGCGAACTAAAAGACTATGCTGAGCCGCGTTGCCGACTCGATCTACTGGATGAGTCGCTATATCGAACGAGCCGAGAATGTCGCCCGTTTTATTGATGTCAACCTGTTGATGATCCTTGATCTCCCGGCCGGGTCGTCCGAACAGTGGTCACCTCTGGTCAGCGCCACGGGAGACGATGCGAAATTCAAGGCGCGCTACGGTACGACCGACCGAGAGCAGGTTATCCAGTTCCTGGCCTTTGATCGGGAGAATCCGAACTCGATTGTTTCCTGCTTGCGTGCGGCGCGGGAAAGCGCGCGTTCTGTGCGTGAGATCATCTCGTCTGATATGTGGGAACAGATCAATACCTTTTACCTGATGGTCAACGCCGCCGCGGACCGGGGGATCGAGTCTCCACACGATTTTTTTCAGCAGGTGAAACAGGGCGGTCACCTGTTCGAGGGCTTGACCAATGCGACCTTCTCACATGGGGAGGGGTGGCATTTCTGTCGGGTGGGACGCCTCCTGGAACGGGCGGACAAAACCTCGCGCATTCTCGATGTGAAATACTTTATTCTCCTACCGGCCGTTTCCGATATCGGCACGCCCTTTGACAATATCCAGTGGGCGGCGGTCCTGCGTTCGACCAGCGCGCTGGAAATGTTCCGCAAACAATATCACCACATCTCGCCGGATAATATCATTGACTTTCTCGTGCTTGATCGTGAGTTTCCGCGTGCTATTCATTACTGCCTGGTCCAGGCGCAGGAGTCCTTACACGCGCTTTCCGGGACGCCGGCCGGGACGTTTCGGAATCCGGCCGAGCAGCATATGGGTCAGTTGCGGGCCGAACTCGCCTATATCGGGATGCAACAGATTCTGAACCAGGGGCTGCATGAGTTTCTTGACGCGCTGCAAACCAAGTTGAATCTGATCGGAGACGGGATTTTCGAGACCTTCTTTGCCCTGCGGCCAATTGGTGGGACGGAGCGTTGAACCTCGCTCCCGCACGGGCTCTTCACAGGAGGCAGAGCATGACGTTTTGTTTAGGAATGAACCTCCAAGGTGGACTGGTTGGGATTGCCGATACGCGGGTGATTGCCGGCAACGAACGGATTACCGCCCGGAAGGTGTCGGTCTTCCAGAAAGACCGCCATGCCATGTTTCTGATGAGTTCCGGACTGCGCTCGGCGCGGGACAAGGCGTTGATTTATTTTGAAGAAAGTCTGGCCCACAGCGAGCAGCCGCTCGACCGCTTGTTCAAGGCCGTCAACGCCTTTGCCACCCAAGTGCGTCGGGTTGCAAAGGAGGATAAAGCCGCCTTGGAGGAGAGCGGCTTTGATTTCAACCTGCACGCCCTCATTGGCGGGCAGCTTGAGAATGACCCCGAGCACCGTCTCTACCTCGTCTACCCCCAGGGAAACTGGGTCGAAGTCGGCCAGGGCACGCCGTATCACATTATCGGCGCGGCGGGCTACGGCAAGCCGATTCTCGATCGTACGCTGCACTACCAGGACCCGATGCGGTTTGCCCTCAAGGTCGGCTGTCTGGCCTTTGATTCAACCCGGATCAGTGCGGTCAATGTCGATTTCCCCTTGGATGTTGTCCTGTACACCCGGAACAGCCATCGGATCATCCAGCACTGCTACCAGAAGGAAGACCTCCAGGATTTGACCACCGTCTGGCAGGAAGGGCTACGCCGCTCGATCAACAATCTGTCCGCCGACTGGGTTGAGCACGCCTTCGACAAGCTGGCGCTGCCGGACGACAACGCCAGCCTGCTGTTGCCTGCGCCCAACGGGGCGGACCGCGCGTAGGCAGGCGTTATTCCGGTGGCGGCTCTGGCAGACCGGGCAACCACGGGGGGGTGCCCCTACAGGCGAAACAATGCCTACGACACGCGTTGCGCGGTCACGGCCACATCAAGGACAGGGCTGCCGCCGCCGGCAACGACACCTTTCAACGGGGTCACATCGCTATAGTCCCGGCCCCAAGCGACAGTAATATGTTGGTCGGTGGGGATGATGTTGTTGGTGGGATCGAAATCTATCCAGCCCTGCCCAGGACAATACACCGATACCCAGGCGTGAGAAGCCGCGGCCCCCGTGAGCTGAGGCTGGTCGTCTGAGGCGGCGGTTTCGAGATAGCCGCTGACGTAGCGTGCGGCGATGCCGTGCGTGCGTAGACAGCCGATAGCCACATGCGCAAAATCCTGACAGACGCCCTGGCGGTGATCCAACACTTCACCGAGTGGCGTCGAGACGGTTGTGGCCTCGGGTTCGTAGGTAAACTCCTGATAGATGCGCTGAACGAGGTCGGCAACGGCTTCCAACAGCGGTCGGTCCGGCGTAAAAGACGGCGTCGCATACGCGGTCAACGCGGCACTGCTGTGGACCAGGGGTGAGTCGAGCAGGAATTGTCGCGCCTCGATGCCGGCGTGACTCGTGTCCTTGGAAACGGAGCGGCGGGTCTCTTCCCAGGTGGGAGAATCTCGAAGCGGTGGTGGAGCGGCTGGGGCGATCAGAACCTCACTCCGGGCGGTCACTGATAAACTGACATGGGATTCCTGAATGGTAAAATAGGTGACGTGATTGCCGAAAAAATCTTTCCGATCCTGATATGCTGCCGGCGACGGCTGAATGCGGAGCTGCCCGTGTTCACACTTTTGCTGCGGGGTGGAACGCGGGAGGAGGTGGGCCTCATTCTGGCACTGTGAAACCGACGCGTTATAGCGATATTCGGTAACGTGGGTGACGCGATAGCGTATCATCTCGAAGTCGAGCGCGTTGCGGTGAGCTGTTGCTGTACTTCAATATGGCTGAAATAGTCTCGGCTCAAGGTCTCCGACAGCGCGAGCAGGTGCGTGCTCAGACCGGCAAACAGTTGGCCCAGCGTCTCATCCATGTCTGCGTCCCAGGTGGATGTCGAGTAGCGTTCCAGATCTGTCACCCGTAGGGTTGTGAGCGTCTCCAAAATGATACGTTCTTCGGCGCTCCGGTGTGGCAGGGGCTTCTTGCGCGGCAGACTCAAGACTTGGTCCCGTATTTGTACGAGCTGGTAGCCGACTGAACGCGGATTGCTCTCGTCGAGCAGCAGCAGGTCCAACACGGCCCCGGCCTGGACGGCTGAGGCGTAGCGACGCCGATACGTCATCAGGCTGTCGGTCATGGCCAGCACCATATCCCAGACAACTTTTTCCGTCTCGTGCGGCAGCTCACAGCCCGTCCGCAAGAGGCTGAGCGTATACAGTGCCCGTTCCAGCCGCCGGCCGATTTCCATAAACCGGAATCCGTGGCCGCGAGCCATACTTTCGGTATTCAAACCGTTTACCGAGGCCAGTCCGATAATCAGGCCTTCCAGGCTTTCGAGCATCTCACTCAAAGACTTGACCTGTGGTAACTCGCGGTCAAGCCGGTTGATTGCCCGCCAGGCATCATCTGACAGCCAGTCGCGTGCGGCCTGTCCGGCGCGGACTACGGCGTTCAGATGGAAACGCAGGCTCCCCGGCCGCGCAGCGTCCAGAATCGTCGCGAACAATTCCTGTTCGGCAACGGCCAGCCGCCGGCGCTCCCCGTATCCGATAAAACGCAGATAGGTCGCGGTGCTATGGGTGTGAGCGGAAAGAAAGGCCGATAGGGACGTATCATACCGGGCGGTCTCGGTATCCAATACTCGCTGGAGGACCTCGCGGAAGACGCGCGCCCCCCCGGCAGTGCGTTCGACATAGCGCCCGAGCCAGAACAGATTATCCGCAATCTGGCTGGGTACCTCTCCCCCGCTGCGCGTAATCGAGACGGCGTGCTCGGGCGCCGGGATGAGGCTGAACTGACTTTCCGGTTCTGAGGCGAGAATCCAGGTATCCTTACTCAGACCACCAGCCTGACCGGAGACGAGCCACCCGTCCGTGTCTGGTGCGACCCGCGTCAGCCCGCCCGGCATGGCCACATAGCCATCGTTTCGGGAGACCAGGAAACTGCGTAACACCATGGGGCGTGGCTCCAGGCGGTCTTCGATAAATACCGGCGTGGTGGACAAGGCCACCTGTTCCTGGCCGACAAAGCAATGGGGGTGGGCCCTGATGTTCTGAATAAGGCTGTCGCGTTCTTGGACGCTCAACTGTGCGCCATAGACGGTTGCCGTACCGGGGAGAGGAAAGACGGGCTTGATGACCAGTTGTTCGATATGGTCCACGACATAGGCCAGAGCCCGTTCGTCACCGCACCACCAGGTCGGAACCGAGGCCAAGCGCAGGTCCTGGCCCAGCAATACTTTGGCGATCCGGGGCAGGTAGGCCATCAGTCCGGGATTTTCGAGCAGGCCGCTGCCCAGCGGATTGGCAACCATGACCGTGCCGTTTCTGACTGCCTGGAGCAGGCCGGGGGGGGCTAACAGCGATTCCCGCTGTAGTTCCAAAGGATCACAAAAAGTGTCATCTACCCGCCGGACGACCGCGCCGACCGGTTGCAGCCCGTCTACCGTCTTCAACCACAGTCGGCCATCCCGAACCGTTAAGTCATCTCCCTGGGCGAGAGTATAATCCAGATAGCTGGCCAAATAGGCATGTTCAAAATAGGTTTCGTTCTGCGGTCCTGGGGTGAGGAGCGCCGTCCGTGTCTGGGGGGTCGGGGTCAGGGCGGCTAAGGTCGATCGCAGGGTTCGGAAAAAGAGGGACAATCGGTGGACCTGAGCGTCTCGATACAGGCTGGGCAGAATCCGTGCCAACACCAGCCGATTTTCCAGGGCGTAGCCGGCTCCGGACGGTGCCTGCGTCCGGTCATTCAGCACTCTGATGGTGCCGTTGGGAGCCCTGGCGAGGTCAGCCGCGTAGAGACACAGATACGGGATCGGCGTGGGCAGCGCCCCGTGACAGGGGCGCAGAAAGCCGGGATGGGTATAGATCAACTCGGGCGGGAGCAGGCCGTCGTGAATGAGTTGTTGTGGACCATACAGGTCCGTGCCGATGAGATTGAGCAGTTCTGCCCGCTGGACGAGACCCTGTTCAATAGTCCGCCACTCCTGGCTGGTGAGGAGGGCGGGGATGACGTCGAGCGCCCAGGGTCGCGTACGTCCCTGGGGGTCCGTATAGACGTTGTAGGTCACGCCATTTTCACGCAGAACCTGTTGGACTTCGTTCCGACGGCGGCCCAGCTCTACCGCGCCCAGCGCATCGAAAGCGCGCAGAGCGTATTGCCAGTGGGGTCGGACAGTGCCTGGGGCTGAACACATTTCATCGAAGCGGGCTGATGACACGGGATAGTGTGCCAGTGCATCGCCCCGAGCTGCATCTCTCTGAAAAGGGGTCTCCGCATAGGTAGACTCAGGCATAGCCCTTTCTCCTCATCCGATTGCCCATTATCGTATGTACAGGCCGCCTGCTGGCCCCCTCACCCTAGCCCTCTCCCTCCAGGGGAGAGGGAATGCGTATCGTAGGGGCAACCCCCTGTGGTTGTCCCCTCTTCTCATTTGCATCACACGTCCAGGAGGGGAGCCACCCCACCCCCCAACCCCCAGCCACTCATCCTACACTTTTGCAGTATAGCGGTCGGTGTCATACACGCACTCCAAGTCCACGGTATTGAGCCCGCTGACGGCTTGGCTGAGGGGGACCATGCGGAGTTGGCAGGTCGGGCCAATACCCTGCGCACTGACCATCTGTCCCCAGTCGCCGCGCCGCACGGCTTCGACCGCGGCTGAGCCGAACATGCGCCCCATAATCCGGTCCAGCGCAGACGGACTGCCGCCGCGCTGGCTATGGCCGATCACCAACTCGCGTGAATCAAAAGGTGTGTCGCGGCGAATGCGCTGGGCGAGTTGACTCCCGATGCCGCCCAGGCGTTCATGCCCGAAGGCATCCCGGCTGGCGTCCAGGGTTACCACTCCTTCCTCGTCTGCGTGGGCGCCTTCGGCCGCCACAATTACCGCATAGCGGGGGTAGCGCCGATCCTGCCTGCCACGCGCGAGCCGTCGGGCCAGGAGTTCATAGACCCGCTCGTAGGCAAAGGGATACTCGGGGATAAGGACCAGGGTCGCGCCTCCGGCGACCGCGCTCCACAGGGCCAGATGGCCGGCATACCGGCCCATGACTTCGACCACCTGCACCCAGTGGTGCGAGCCGGCTGGGGTGCGCGCCTGCTCAATGACCGAGGTGCAGTTGCGCAGGGCGGTATCAAACCCCAAGGTGTAGTCGGTGTGGCTGAGGTCTTTATCAATCGTTTTCGGAATGCCCACCACCTGGCAGCCTTTTTCACTCAGCCGGTGCGCTACGCCTAGGGTATCTTCTCCGCCCAAGGCGATCACGGCATCAAGACCAAGCCGGGCGATATTGGCCATGACTTCATCCGAGCGGTCGTACGCACCCGCCTCGCCCGGCAGGGTCACGTGAAACGGGTTGGTGCGAGACGAGCCCAGATTGGTACCGCCATCACGGTCCCAGCGTCGGACCTGATAATCTTCCAGCCGGATGGCCTCGCCGATCCCCGCGTCGAGTAAACCGTGCCAGCCATCGGGCAGTCCCATTACTTCCACGTCATGGGCAATCGCACGATACACAATCGCCTTGAGCGCGGGGTTCAAGCCTGGGGCGTCACCCCCTCCGGTTAACATGCCAATTCGTCGGATACGCATACTTGCCTCATCTCGTCGTGGGCCACTCGAGCCGATGCATGATTGACCCTGGGGTGCAATGATATGTATAAATAACGACTGACTGGGCCGGTCAAGTTCCATCTGACAGAATATATGGATAGTCGGCGAGACGGCGCGAAACACGGGACGACGAGGGCGGTTCCGGGACAGACGGCCTGGAATCCGAAGCCGAGAGTGAGGCGGTCGGCGAACGCGATCAGCTTGGCTCGTTTGAATTTTGTTTTCCCCAGCGTCCGTTCCGCTCCCTCCGTGCGCTCCCAGACCGTTGGCGGCTGGCCGGAGGGAGGATGGACGACCGGGAGTCATCTGGCCCCGTCAAGAAGCGCAACCACTGCCGCCGGCCGAGGCGACGTTCCTGCCAGAGAACAGGGGCAGCCGGCAAGCACTGAAGCCTCCCTCTTACTGGGCGCTACACGCCACCCCCACATCCTCGCTATGATCACAATTGTGGCTGGTGCTATTATGCGGACAGTCCACTAACCGCGTTTCCGTGCCGGTACAGCGAACGTCATCCATCCAAATCGGCCCACTCCCTGGGCCATAGTGGGCTTCGCCAAAGACTTTCGCCTCCCCTGTATAGCCCAACTGCCGACACACTACAGCGGCCGCATCGCCAACATTAATGTAATCATCACACACCGTGCCCCACTGGCCGTTGCGATACACTTCCACCCGCCCTTCCGCCGCCGTCGGCCCATCTTGCAACCGTAACGCCCCCTCGGGGGTGTCCGCCTCGGCGCGCGTCGGGAGAACCGGCCCCAACAGCAGACTCCCACTCAGCAGCACGGCCCCCATGATATGCGACAGGGGCCAGGGATGACTATAACTGGTTTCATGGCTTTCCATACTGTTCCTCCCGACCTCCAACGTGTGCGGCCCATTCCTTGGCAAGCGTCTGTTCCCCGCCCCCCGGCATCCGGGCGGTTCTCATCTGCGTTCTAAGGAGGTCTCCCTCCGAGTTCATTCAATACTCTTATACGGATGTACCTCACGCGCAGCAATACAAAAGTCAATCGGGGGCACGACCCGGCACGGACGGGGATACGTGAAATGCTCTAGAATTTCAACGTCGTCTCGATATAGCCGAAATTGGCGCTGTCGTCGGGATAGATCTGATCCACGATGCTGTCGCCGAAGACGTGGGCAAAAAAGACGTTGACGTTGATGTGTTTGTTCAGGTTGTAGCTGAGGCTCGTTTCGATAATCTGAAACAGGTCACGCTTGCCAAAGGTCGGGCGGCCGACAAAGCCGAAGCCGGCCTGCCGGCCTTCCAGGGTTGCACCCGCGCCCTGGTACCACAGGTCGTTCTTCTCGCTGACGCGAATATAGTGAAAATCCGTGCGCCAGACCAACCCTTCGAGCGGACGGAGAATGAGTTGAAAAAAGATGTCCTCGTTATTCATCAGGTTATAGAAGGTCGAAAACGAATACACCCGGGCGGTCGGCAGCATCTGAAAAAAGGTGTCATGGTCGCCGTCGTTGGGATCGTCATCACCCGAGCTGCGATTATAGCCAATCCGGAGCCAGGGTTTCCCCGGCAGCCCGCTGGGTTGCCAGCCGGCCTCGGCGGCAAACGCCCAGCCGTGATGATCCTGGTTGTCCCAGTCGCCGCCCTGCACCACGCCCCAGCCCATCAGGTCAATCGGACCGACCCCGGTCGGCACGACCTGAATCAGGTTGCCGCCACCCGTGTTGATGGCGATATGTCGGCGACTGCGTTCTGCGGCCGGCCGGTTATCGGTGGGCCGCAGGTTCCGTCCGTCGGCGTAGTAGATATAGAACAGCCGCGCGTCGGTCATTTTGGCGAACTCGGGCCGGGTCAGGTTGAAGCCGGCGTACAGGATGTCGATATCGTCAATAGTCTTATTGCCGGCCAGGTCAAAACCGGCCTGGGTGGGATGAGAGCCGTGCAGCGTAAAATTGTAGGCGTCCTTAGTCCAGCTCAGGGTGAAGCCGTCATACGAACGTCCGACGTGGGACCAGCCAAAGGGGCCGAGCAGACGCTGGGAGACGCGCATCCGTTTGATCCAGTCGATAGTCGGATCCTTGCTCATCACCTCCGCGCCTCCGGCTATCGAATGCCGGCCACCCCTCAGGCGAAGGCCGGGGATACCGAGCCGTTTGAGGGTCAGGTGGGCCTGTTTGAGAAACACACTGGCGTCGTTCTGGCGACGATTATGGGACAGATAGACGGGCCCCAGGCCGAAGGAGCCCTGCGGCGCCGGCGCGCTGGCGTCATCGGGCAGGCCCATCAAAGCCGTGTTTTGCGCTTCGAGATGCAGGTCGAACAGGTCTTGCTGCCATTTCAGGCCCAGCTTGGCCACGGTAGCCGCATAGGCATACGAAGAATCGCCCGAGGTACCCTCAAACCAGTCCCAGAACTCGCCCCGCGTGCGCAGGCTGGCGAAAACTGACAGTTTTGGAGAAATCTGGCTGACCGGGACGTCCGCCCGAAGCGGAGCCGGAAATACAGTCAGGAGCCCCAGGACGAGCAGCAGGAGACTTGCGTGTTGGATACAAGCAGATAGCTGCTGATAGGGTGTCCCGGTACATCCTGTAGAACTGCTTCGGCCTTGTATCATTCTCTCCTCCTCGTCCGTATGCCTTGCTCGATGTCTCCGTAAAACAGGCTAGGCAATGTTGGAGCCAAACACAAGAAAGCTAGAATACAGAGAAGCGGGAAGAAAAGTAAGTAGCGAGGATGGCTGCATATTTTCCCTTGATGCCGACCCTGGCCAATCTGGATGCTTGTATCCCGAGATACCATCATATTGTTAGCCTATGTGCAGAGTTGTTCTTCTGGAGATAGGAGATTGTGAGCCCTTGATCTTAGCCCAACTTGGAAATACGTGTGAATGGAAAAGGGAGGGGGGCAGGGGCGGTCGGAGGGACGACCGCCCCCAGGGCAGCCTAGAAGAGAGCGGAAGGAAGGGCAACTCTCTTCAGCAAGCTCGATCAAGAGCTCTGACTCACAGCTAGAGAATAAGTGCAGGAAGTATGCCAAATCGAAAGACAAAGAAAAGCCTATATTTTTCAGTCTGGTCGGTGTGAGGTGCCTATCTTTGCGGCATGCCTGTGGTGTTGCCTGCTGCTGAGACAACAGACGCCCGTCCGTTAGCCCTCCTCCTGCTAGAGTCGGGTTCGACGTTTGCGCTTTCCCCAAGTTTTGATGGGCATCCGGTGATACGCTTGCTTGACGCGCTGCGGGTCAAGCTCGAGCTGAGTACACGCCCAGCGAAAAGATAAAGGGTCCTCACTCTCGTCTGTAATCCAGGCTCGATCGCGCTCGTACTGTGGTTGCGCTCCCTCGCTGCCCTGACACGCGGCATCCCTCACAAAAAAGGCATCAATGAGCACGGCCCACCAAAGCTTCTGTCGTGGGCCTCCGTGATAGGGCGGTGCCGCCTGCGGTGTTTCGACGGTCGGGTCAATGACAAGAAAATTGCTGGAGATGTCTTCGGACCACGCGTAGTTTGCATCCTCGGTCAACAATGTGGGTGTTTCCTTTCTGTGTGAACATTGAGGGGGAGGGGGGCGACGCGGGAAATCGTCGCCCCCCGAGCAGAGAGAAAAGGCAAAGGAGGGAAAACCTTTTCTCCCTTGCCCACGCCTGTATGTGTGTTCAGAGAGCATAAAGCATGCCATGGTTGCCGTGAGAGACGCCTGCTGATTTTCCTGAGCTACCGTCTGCTGAGAGCGGTAGAGTCAGATGTTGCGCTGCACAGAGAGCATCACATTGTTGCCTCCCCACCAGCAGCGGCGTAGGATTCTGAGTACGCTTTTGACTTTATGCGGTCTCACCGGATAAAGAAGGCATACGCAAATCGGTTAAGAGCTGAATCAGCCACGAGCCCGCCACTGGTTATACGAGTATGCTTCCGCATGGACATTATCTGAGTGAGCACCATTTTCTTATTTTTCTGCTTCAGATCCTGCTGTTGCTGGTGATGGCCCGTGGGTTCGGTGAGGTCTTTCGCCATTGGGGTCATCCGCCCGTTGTCGGAGAAATCCTGGTTGGTCTTCTCCTGGGTCCAACGCTGCTCGGGCGTCTCTCGCCTGAATTGTACCAGACCTTGTTCCCGCCAGACCCGATTCAATACACCATGCTGGAGACGGTTTCCTGGTTTGGTGTGCTCCTGCTCTTGCTTGAGACCGGCCTCGAAATCGACGTGTCTGCGGCCTGGAAGCAGCGCGGTCCGGCACTCCGCATCGGTATTATTGGTGTTGTCGTTCCCTTGGCCGTTGGGTTTCTCTTATCGTTGTTGTTGCCTGACGCGTATCTCGTCATACCAGACCAGCGGGTGACCTTCGCCCTGTTTTTAGGCACGACCATGGCGATTAGTGCCATGGTCATTATCGCCCGGGTGCTGCACGACCTGGATTTGGTCAAGAGTGATCTGGGGCTCCTGACCCTGTGCGGCTATGCGGTGAATGATATTTTGGCCTGGGTGATTCTCAGCCTCGTCTTTGCCACTGCCGCGGCTGCCACGCTGAGTATCGGTTCGGTCATTCTCCTGCTGGCGACCGCAGTCGGCTTTACCGCCTTTTGTCTCTCGCTGGGGTTACGCCTGGTTGACCAATCGCTGACCGGACTGGTCACACGTATCCCGCACCAACCCGGCGTTGTGCTGACTTTTGTGTGTTGCTTGGGGCTGCTGTGTGGGGCAATCACGCAGTGGATCGGCCTGACCGGCCTGCTCGGGTTTTTTCTGGCCGGGATCATGGCCGGAGATGCCGGGGCGCTTTCCGAACGGGTGCGGCAGATCCTCACCCAGATGGTGCACGCGATTTTCGTACCGCTCTATTTTGCGACGATCGCCATCCAAATAGACTTCTTTGCACAGTTTGATGCCTTTCTCGTCCTTTTTGTGACCGTCGTATCAATCGCCGGGAAGTATTTTGGTGCGTGGCTGGGAGCGCAACAGGCGGGGCTCTCTGCGGTGGACCGGGTTTCCATCGGCATTGCTTTTACTCCCAGTGGCGTGACCGGCATTGTGGTTGCCGCCGTGGCGGTAGAGCATCAGATCATCACCATTCCGGTCTTTGTTTCCATTGTCCTCTCGGCGATTATCTCCTCTCTTATTGTCGGTCCCTGGTTGATGTGGTCCATTCGACGTCGGCCGGCCATGAATATCGCCGAGTTGTTTGTGCGCCGGGCGCTGATTCCTGGCTTGACCGGCATGACACGTCAGGCGGTGATCCAGGAACTCTGTCAGGAAATATCGGAACACCAGCCTGCATTGGACCGGGAAACCGTATTTGCGGCGGTCCACGCTCGGGAGGAGTTGATGGGAACGGGCGTCGGGAGTGGGATTGCCATCCCGCATGCTCGTCTGGCAGCGCTCTCGAAACCCGTGATTACCTGCGGACGTTCGCCGGCTGGGGTCGATTGGGACGCACCGGACGGGTTGCCCGTACAGTTGGTCTTTCTGCTGCTCACACCTGTTCAGGACGAGGGTGCGCAGTTGCAGATTCTGGCGGCATTGGCCCGCACGATGAGTGCGGAAGAGGTGCGACAGAGCCTGGTGCAGGCCAAGGATGCCGGCGAGTTGTGGCAGCGCTTGTACGATGTGTTGCAGTCGGCCGAGGCTCAGATCGTACCACGCCAGCCCGCCTAGATGTAGGGGCAACCCCCTGTGGTTACCCCGTCTGCCATTCGACCAGTGGCGACTCGCAGTTTTACAATAAATTATAGCGCTTCATCCGCTCCCGCAGGACATTGCGACTCACGCCCAGCAGCCGGGCGGCCTGGACCTGATTATAGCGAGAGAGTTCAAGCGCTTTGCCGACGACAAGCCGCTCAGAACGTGCAAGGACATTGCCCGCGTGCTGGGCAAACAGCTCTTCCAGGGTTGCATTCAGGGCGGCTTCGGCGTTTGGTGGTGGGGATACCGAGGCGGCCGGAGCGCTGCTGGCAGGCAGGGTAAGGTCTTCTTCGGTGATAACCGGGCCACGTGAGTACAACACCGTCTGGGCGATAACGTTCTCAAGCTCACGGACATTCCCCGGCCAGGAATAGGCGAGGAGTTTCTCACCCGCGGCTGCAGAAAACTCTTGCGGGCCGCTTTTGTTATCTTGAGTATGGAGTTGCAGGAGATGCTTGGCTATGAGGAGAATGTCTTCACCGCGCTCCCGTAGCGGTGGTAGATTAATCCGTACGACATTAAGGCGATAGTATAAATCTTCACGAAACCGGCCATCTTGAAGCAGCGTTTCGAGCGCCTGGTTGGTCGCCGCAATAATCCGCACATTGATCTGCCGTAAGCGCCGTCCTCCCAGCCGGTAGATCTCGCGTTCTTGCAACACGCGGAGGAGTTTGGCCTGGAGGAGGGGGGGCATGTCCCCGATTTCGTCCAGGAAGAGTGTGCCGCCGTGGGCGAGTTCAAATTTTCCGGGACGTGACTCGACTGCCCCGGAAAAGGCGCCGCGCTCATGGCCAAAGAGTTCGCTCTCCAGCAGGGAGTCCGGGATGGCAGCACAATTAATGGCCAGGAATGGTCCGTTGCTGCGTTGCGAATAGGTATGCAGGGCGTGGGCCACCAGCTCTTTGCCCGTCCCGCTCTCTCCCGTAATCAAAATCGTAATGTCACGCGCCGCGCTTTTACCGATAATTTTATACACTTCCTGCATGGCTTGGCTGTTCCCCAGCATGGGCACAGCCTCGGGCGAGAGGGGTTCCGGCCGTGCCTCGTCCGGGGGAGAGGCAGGCTCCTGGACGGAGGTGTGTTTTTTGAGCGTGCGGCCGATGAGCTGCTTGAGGGTTTCGATATCAAACGGCTTGACCAGATAGTCATCCGCGTCCAGGGTGGTGGAGCGGATGGCCGTTTCGGCTGAAACAAAAGCCGTCATCATGATGACGGGCAGGCTGGGCCGGCGGTGCTTGATCTCTTCGAGGGTAGAGAGTCCGTCGCGGTTGGGCATGCGGACATCCATGAGGATGAGTCGCAAGGCTGGGTCGTCTATTTTTTCCAGCGCTTCGTTGCCGGAGAAGGCCGACAGCAGTTCGTATTCCCGACCGAGGACGCGCCGGAAAGAATAGTGAACGTTCCGTTCATCATCAACAATAAGGATTTTTTCCATGACTAGAGGGGGAGTCGGATGCACACCGTTGTGCCGGCTCCTGGCTGAGAGAAGAGGCGCAGGCGGCCGTTATGACCTTCAACGATGCGTTGCGATATGGATAGCCCCAGTCCGGTGCCCTCTTCTTTGGTCGTAAAAAACGGGTCAAAGAGCTGGGATCGCACCTCGGGTGAGATCCCGGCTCCCTGGTCGGCAATGGTGACCCGCAGGCTGCCGCCCCCAACGCCGATATGCACGGTCAGGGTTCCACCGTGGGGCATGGCCTGAATCGCGTTGAGCAAGAGGTTCAGGAACACCTGCTTGATCTGGGTGCCATCCACCCAGGCCAGGGGGAGGTTGTTGGCCCAATCCTTGCGGATGACGATCTCACGCACGCGTGCCTCCGGGCCGATTAAAAGTAGGGTTTCTTCCATGATTTCCTGGAGGCGTTCGCGCTGAAAATGGGGTGGGCGTGGACGGGCGAATTCCAGAAACTGGTCCAGTAAGAGTTTGATGCGCTGCAACTCACCCTGGACAATACGGAGATCGTCCGAAAAGCCGTTGGTCGTTGTTCGATCCCGCGGATAGTCTTGAACCTGGTCCTGTGACATCGCGTAGATCAGCATGAGCACGGTATTCAGCGGGTTGCGCAGCTCATGGGCCAGCCCCGCGGACAGCTTGCCCAGAGCGGCCAATTTCTCAGACTGGCGGAGTTGTTCCCTGGTTTGCATTTCGTCCCGATAGAGGGTCGCATTTTCTATGGCAATCGCGGATTGACTGGCCAGCAGGGTCAGAAGCCGAACATCGCTATCCTCAAAACAGCGTGGTTCGGTCGTATAGACGTTCAGGACACCGATAATGGCGGTTCTGGCCCGGAGTGGTACGGACAAGAGGGAACACAGTCCTTCACGGCGGGCCAGGTCCGCCACGCGGTAGCGGGTTTCCTTGCGGACGTCAGGCGTGTACAGCGGTCGGCCGGTTTTGATCACTTCCCCGGTTAGACTGGTGGCCACTTCACGCGCTGGCTGGGCAAGATAGGCTTCGCTCGCGCCCTCGGTAGCGGCCGGGCGAAGGGTGCCCTCTTCAGGGTCGAGCAGGAGAATGGAGGAGACGCGTGCAGCCATGAGGCGTCGGGCCTGGGCAACAATACGCTGTAGCACCTCTTCCAGTTGCAAGGTTGATGAGATTTCAGCCCCAATGGTGAATAGCGCTTCGAGTCGTTCTTCGAGATGTCCCTGGAGCGTATCCTGTGTCATAGCTACGCTCTCAATGGGACCGAGTAGAAAAGTCGGGTGTAATCCATATCCCCACAGGCGGATTGATGGGAGGGGAGCAGAGCGGGCAGCTGCCCGCTCTGCTCTTTTGGTTAGGCTTCCTCAGTACCGAGACGCGGAACGGGTTCCGCCCGCATTGAGCGCTGGCTGCTCACCCCCAGGGTTGAGCCAGGGGAGAACATCTGCGAGGCGCCGTAGGCCACGTTTCCGTGCTCGCCAACATCCAGACCCTCGGACTCTTCGTCCGGCGAGACCCGGAGTCCCATGGTGGCCTTGATGATGCTGAACAGGATAAAGGCGAACGCAAAGGTAAAGATGCCAATGGCCACGATACCGATGATCTGACTGACGAGTTGCGCACCGCCGGCCAAATTGCCGAAAATGCCGACCGCCAGGGTGCCCCAGATGCCGCACACGAGGTGGACGGAGATAGCCCCCACCGGATCGTCGATCTTTATCTTGTCAAAGAACAGGACCGAGCCGACAACAATCGCCCCGGCAATCAGCCCAATCAGCGTGGCGGACATAGCCGCCATTTGATCGGCGCCGGCAGTGATGCCGACCAATCCGGCCAGAATACCGTTTAAGGCCATGGACAGGTCCGGCTTTTGGAGGATGACCCAGGATGTGAACATCGCCCCAAGACCACCGGCTGCGGCGGCAATACAGGTGGTAACCAGGGTTAAGGACACGAGATTGGGGTCGCCGGACAGGACGGAGCCGCCATTAAATCCGAACCAGCCGAGCCACAGCAGGAAGACACCAATGGCGGCCAGCGGCATATTGCTGGGCAGGATGGGCCGAATACGGCCGTCCGCCATGTATTTCCCCATGCGAGGCCCCAGCAGCATGGCTCCGGCCAAGGCTCCCCAGCCACCCACCGAGTGGACAATGGTTGAGCCGGCAAAGTCATAAAAGGGTGTTTCCATCATATCCAGCCAGCCCGCGCCCCATTTCCAACTGCCGGTGATGGGATACGAAACGGCGACGAAAATGGTCGCAAAAACCATGAAAGAGGATAACTTAATACGCTCGGCAACCGCGCCGGATACAATGGTTGCCGCGGTCGCCGCAAACATGGCCTGGAAGAGAAAGTCCGTCCAATAGGTGTAGCCCTCACTGTACAGACTGGTCTGTGAGGCCACTTCGTCCGTCACCTCAACGCCAAACCCGGCAAAGGCCAGCCAACCGGCAGAATCCTCCGCAAATCCGGGATACATCAGGTTGAAGCCGCACAGCGCATAGGTCATCAACCCAATACAGATGACAAAGGTGTTTTTAAAGAGAATATTGACCGTGTTCTTGGACTGGGTCAGACCGGATTCGAGTGAGGCAAATCCCAGATGCATGATAAACACCAGGGCCGCGGCGATCATCATCCATAAATTATGGGCGGTAAACAGGGCAAACCCCTGTGAGGCGGCAAATTCCGCGTAATCCTTGTACTGGGGAGCGTCCTCGGCAAAGGCGAGCGGTGCCAGCAGCCCGATGCCCAGCGTAGCGAGTGATCCCAAAGCGAATAAACGTTTCATCTCAACCTCCTTATAGCCTGCGATGCCTTCACGCGTGTCGAGATGCCCCGTATTGCCCCGTAGCAATATTGAGAATGACGTTGCGATTCGTTTTGCCGTTCTCGATACTGCTGGTCCCTGCCGGGACTCCTTGCGATGTTGCCCTCACAACACCAGAGCCCCGGCACGAGTTGTCGTTCTGGCTAGATCGCGTCTGCTCCCCGCTCCCCGGTTCGGATACGTACAACATCATCCATGGGCAGGATGAATATCTTGCCATCACCGATCCGCCCGGTTCGGGCCGCGGCAATGATGGTATCCGCCACTTCGGCCGCCTTGTCGTCATCGATCAAGATTTCAATCTTGACCTTGGGCAGGAAGTCCACCACATACTCCGCACCGCGATACAGTTCCGTATGCCCCTTTTGTCGACCAAAGCCCTTGACCTCGGTGATGGTCAAACCCTGGATGCCCGTTTTGGAGAGGGCTTCCTTGACCTCATCGAGCTTAAACGGCTTGATGATCGCCTCTATCTTCTTCATAGGAGCCTCCTTTGAGAGATTCGGCTACATGAGGTAGGCGAACTCCACAATCATCGAATCCTGGTCGTCCGAATAGCCGCTACCGTCGTCGAACACATCTTTATTGGACCAGTCGTGGCGGAACTCCAAGCGAGCCTGCAAGTTCTCTGTCATCTGCCATTTGAAGGTACCGGTGACTTCTCGGAGGTCCTGCTCAATACCGGTCCGATAGCCGTCCGGGTCGGAGAACCACTCGCCGCGCAGCGCAAAGGACCAGTCCGCCAGGCTCTCGTCCAGCAGGCCGCCGCCCAGGGTGACAATGCCCGACAGCCCAGTCCAGTCGGCGTCGTCTCCACCCACCTGTTCCGAGGCCGTGCCATAGTCGAAGTTGGCCAGCAGGTCTACGTTTTCCATGGGCGAATAGGTCAGGACGGTATCGAACACGCCACTCTTGGAGCTGCCGCTGTCGTCGTCCTCTGCTCCAAAGACGCCGTTGAAGGTCCAGGCCAGGTCACCAAGCTCCAGTCCCAAACTCCCGAGAAAGGTCTTGCCGTTGTTGTTATCCCGCACATTGTCCCAGCCGTTCACGACACCGGCCGTCAGGCTGATATTGTCGTTCAGAGCCGTGGAGAACAGCACACCAGTATGGGTGAACGGGATGGCGTAGCCGAACATGAAGGAGCGCGACACATTGGGATTATAGGGCGATTCGATCACCTCGCCGCCCAGCAGGGTGGCGAACTTCCCGAACTTCATCTCGACGCCATTGCCGACCCCAAAGGTGTAGGTCATATAGGCCTGCTGAACCTCGAAGTTATGCGCCAGATCTCCGCCCCAGTCAGACTGAATCAGGCCGGCGGTCTCACCGTAGTCCAGCACGGCATGGAAGCCGACCCCGCTCTCGGTTTCCTTGGACACTTCGAGCTGCAACAAGTCCATGGTGAAGTCGTTGTGGTTCTGGTCAAAGATGCGCATATTGTTGCTACCCGAGTCCGGGCTGTTGAAGTTGTAGTTATAAGACCCATACATCAAGCCGCCAAACTGAAAGCCGTTCAGGCCCAGCAGGCCGCCTTCCAGCGATTCGACACGGTTGGTCAGGTCCATGATACCGTTCCCAGCCTCGCCGTTCTCTCCAGGGCCTTCCTTGAGGCGACTTACCTCTCCTTCCAGCTCATCAATCCGCTGCTGCATTTGCTGCAGCATTCCCTGCACATCAGGACTGGCTGGCGCGGCAGTCTCCTCCTCACCCGAGGCACTCACGCCCCCTGCAACTCCCAATACGACCGCGAGAGCCGCAATGCTGATAACTCTTTTCATCTACTACCCCCTTGATAAAAATGTGTCCCTTGGATTCTGCCGGAACACGTTCGGTACACTTGATCAGAAAATATCTGCAAAGCTGATGCCAATTCCGGACAAGGAGAAAACTGATAGAAATCAAGTCAGTTTCTTGCTCTTGGCAGAAAAGAATGCTCAGAAGAGCAGCAGTTGCAGACCAGACTGCCTAAACTCTGAACAGACGAAGTTGACACAGCCCCCGGCATGTCTGCTATGTGTCGTGTATCTGTCAGAAAAAGGCTGAAAGGAGAAAACAATGCCAAATGCAGATTTCGAAGTTCGCCAGCTCCTCAAGGCGTATCGCAAGGGTGTTATCTCGGATGCGCTGTTCGAAGAACAGATGGAGGAACTGTCCAACGGCGGGGCAGCGACCTATACCTATAACGGGGAAAGTCACGCCACCGAGAAAGACATGATTCTGGCCTTACTGGACGAGTTCCGGTGTGGAGAAGACTTTGCCGCGGAATACCTCAACGGCTGGATTGAGGCCAGTGACGAGGCGTGTGTGAGGGGTGGCTTGCGGACCGTGCAGCAGCGTGAGGCTTTTCATGCCCACCTCTTGGAATCCCGGCTGCGCGAGCTGGGTGGGGACCCACAGTGTACAGTACCGGCCGAGCGGCGGGACAAAGAAATGCCTTTCTACTCGTCAAAAGAGAAGGGCGATGTGGAAAAGCTCCAATCCCTTGCCGAAGTGCTCAAAGACCCCGAGACCATCTTAAAGCCGCTGACCGATTCCATTGATCAGATTCAGGACGATCAGCAAACCAAAGCACTCCTGCAGACCATTATTGACGACGAAATGTCGAGCATTAAATGGCTGCTGGATGCATGTGAGACCATGAGCGCCCCCAAAGCGGCCTAGCCGCTCATTTGCTTACGGAGAGAGGGAGGGGTACGGGCAGCCTGCCCCTCCCTATATACCGTGCCTGCTCTGTCTGACGCCAGTTCAGCATTCACGTCCGGGGATATTTCCTCCGATGTTCTTCGCCCTCTGCTGCCCTGGCGCGAACAGCTGACGTCCTGCTGGCAGCATATCGTCGCCGGCGTTGCGCACGCGCCGGACCCGTCTGGAGCGGCGGTCAATCTGAGTCGCCTCCTAGAGCATGGCTGTGGGACGGGCGCCGTGTTCCAATCCGCCGAGCTGTCTCGTGACCTGCTGTTTCTTCTGGGGGCCAGTCAGCATCTCTCGACTGTCTTGGTCCAGCAGGAACAGGACTGGGAAGCCGTCTTTTTGACCGATCACGCTGCTACGGAAAAATCGACCGCTACCCACCTTCAGGCGTGCCGTCCAGCCCTCCCGTGCGATCTGACTGAAGATGATTTTCTACATGGGCTGCGCGCCTACCGCAATCGTGAATATCTGCGGATCGGAACACGAGACCTGCTCGCTCGGGTGTCCCTTGAAGAGACAACCCGCGATTTGAGCGCCCTGGCCGATGCCGCAGTCCAGATTGCCTATGAATACACTCGGGCCAGGATGGAGCGGGACTACGGGGAAGCCTGTGTTGAAGAGGCGGGAGAAAAACGTCCGATTGCCTTCGTGGTATTCGGCATGGGCAAGCTCGGGGGAGAAGAGCTGAATTTCAGTTCGGACATTGACCTCATCTACCTGTACGAATGTGATGCCGGCCTCACAACGGGTGGAAGAAAGGGCCAAATTGACACCCGGACCTATTTTACCGAGCTCGCCCGGCATCTCACCCAGGCTCTCAGCACCTCCGGGACTGGGGGCTTTGTCTTCCGGGTTGACCTCCGCCTGCGACCGGATGGGACGAACGGTCAGATTGTCAATTCGCTCGCAAACACGCTGTTGTATTATGAGTCCTGGGGCCAGACCTGGGAACGTCTGGCGCTGCTCAAAGCGCGGCCTATTGCCGGCGAGCAGGCCCTGGGTGAGCACTTTTTACGCGAGGTGGCGCCGTTTATCTTGCGTCGTTATCTCGACTTCACCACGGTCGAGGATACCAAAGCGCTGAAAATGCGGATTGAGCGCTCGCTGCATCGGGCCGACCGCGGGCGGCTGAACGTCAAGCTCGGGCGGGGCGGTATCCGAGAAATCGAATTTGTGACCCAGGTTTTGCAACTCATTCATGCCGGAAAAGACCCGCGCGTCCTGGGACGGAACACCCTGGAGGTCCTCGACCGTTTGGTGGAGGGGGCCTACCTCGTTGCCGCAGACCGCGACGCGCTGGCCGCGGCTTACCGCTTCCTGCGTCAGGTCGAGCACAAGATACAAATGGTGCACGACCGCCAAACGCATACCCTGCCCGGCTCTGAAGACGAACTGCGGGCCTTGGCACGTCGGCTGAGGGTTGCGGGCCAGCCCGAAGCCGCACAGGATACGCTGGCCGTTTTCCTGACGACCCTCCAGGATCATACACGAGCGGTCCACACGATTTTTCGCTCTCTGTTTCATGTTCCCGAAGGCAGCTCCGAGGCCGCCGGAACCGAGGAGCAGGCAGCCATTGAAGCCCTGTTCGACGAGTTGCACGATCCTGAGCGAGCACAGCAGCGTCTGGAGCAGCTTGGGTTTCGTGAACTGCCCCACACGTATGAGCGTCTGCGTCTGCTGCACGATGGTCCGTCGTATGCTCCGGCTCCGCCGAGGCGACGCGAGCTGTTGTACGCGCTTGCCCCGACCCTCTTCCATGAAGTCTGTCGGTCGGCAGACCCTGACCGGGCCCTGGCCTCCATGGCGGATTTGCTCGCGTCGATTGGTGCGCGGTCGAGCTTTTTATCGCTCTTACGTGAGAATCCCCATACCCTCCGAACGCTCATCGGCCTGTTCGGCACCAGCTCCTATCTGTCCCGTATCTTTTTACGCCGGCCGGAATTGCTCGACAGCCTGGTTCGGGCCGACCTGGTCCACCTGTACAAGTCTCAAGAACTGATGCGGGACGAGCTAATGGCGCGCACTACGGGGGCTCCGGAGCTTGAGGACCGCCTCGATATTCTGCGTCAATATCGGCATGAGGAGTTTCTGCGCATCGGCATTAACGATACTAACGGCCAGCTTGATTTCCCATCGGTGAGCGTCCAACTGTCATACTTGGCAGAGGCCTGTCTCCACGGGGCGTATGAGACCGCCCGCGCGGCGCTGTTGGAGAAATTAGGGCGGACAGACCTGCCTGGACGGATTGTTATTGTGGGCATGGGCAAATTGGGCGCGCGCGAATTAAACTATAATTCAGACCTCGATCTCATCTTCCTGTACGAATCGGGTTTCTCTTCTCCGACCGGACAGGGCGGGTCAGACCTCGCCGCACAAGAAATCTTTGCCAAGCTGGTCCAGCGCCTGATTTCGGTGCTCCAGGTCCAAACGCGTGAGGGTGCGGTGTATACAATTGATACCCGTTTGCGCCCCTCTGGCCGCGCGGGTTCTCTGGTGTCTTCGATAGCTGCCTTTACCCGCTATCATCAGACTCAGGCTCAACTGTGGGAACGGCAAGCGCTCATTAAGGCGCGCGCCGTCGCGGGCGATAGCGCCTTGGCCGCGCGGGTTAATGCCTTGTTCGAGGACTACGTCTATAGCGAACCCATTCTGGCGACCGATGTGGCTGAGATTCAGCGCTTGCGTGGCCGGATGGAACTCGAGTTGGCCGGAGAGACGAACGAGCGGTTTAATATCAAAACGGGCCGGGGTGGTCTGGTCGATGTTGAGTTTCTTGTGCAGATGTTGCAACTGCGCTATGGTCACCGCCTTCCTGCACTGCGGCATAGGGATACTCTTTCTGCCTTGGACGCCCTGAGAGCCTGCCAGGTGCTCTCTCTTGAAGAGAGCCAGGTGCTCAAGCGCGGCTACCAGTTCTTGCGCCGGCTCGAAAACCGGCTCCGTATTGAACGCGATCAGCCGGTTGAGGCGCTGGAGAGGAATGCCGAGCAGTTGACGTCCCTGGCCCGGCGGATGGGCTACGAAGGAGCCGATGCCGGCTCGCGTGTCTTGGCCGAGTACCACCGCCAGCGGGAAGCGATCCGGGCGTGTTATAGTCGTCTGTTTGAAAGAGAACAGGGAGAGCCGCATGAGCGACCATCCAGAACAATCGCCTCCTGAAGAGGCCACGACTGAAGAGAGCTTTGCCGCCCTGCTCGAACAGGAACAGACCGGACCGGCGCTGAGCAGCGGGCAGGTGGTGAAGGGTCGGGTCATCCTCATCAGTGCGGATAGCGTCTTCATTGATGTTCGGGATAAAGGGGAGGGGATTATTGATCGGGCCGAGCTCGAAAATGAGCAGGGCGAGTTTGATATTGCAGTCGGAGACGAGGTGGAGGCCACTGTGCTCTCAACCGAGGGAGAACTCCGCCTTTCACGCAAACTGCTCAAGGGCGCGCAAGCAAGACAGAGGCTCGCCCTGGCTGTGGAGAATACCTTACCGGTGGAAGGTACCGTCACGCGGGAGACCAAAGGGGGATACGAAGTGACGGTCGCCGGGATGCGGGCCTTTTGTCCCTTCTCTCAGATGAGTCTTCACCGGCCCGATTCCCCAGAGGGCTTTCTCAACCAAACGTTCGAGTTCTATGTCACGCAGTTCAGCGAGCGGAATATTGTCCTCTCCCGTCGCCGCCTCCTCGAAGAGCAGGCTGAGCGCGCCGCAGAAGAGACGCGGCAGAAGCTGTTTCCGGGCGCAGTCCTGCCGGGAACAGTGGCCTCGCTGACCAATTTCGGCGCGTTTATCGATCTTGGTGGCGTGCAAGGATTGGTGCATATCTCCGAGATTAGCCACTCCCGGCTGGGAACGCCGGCCGATCACCTGAGCGTGGGCGAAACGGTCACTGTCAAAGTGCTCAGCATGGACGCGGAAAGCGGCAAGGTCGGGTTGAGTCTGAAAGCCCTGGAAGACGACCCCTGGAGTACTGTCAGCGCGCAACTGCGCGAACGGCAGGTGGTGACCGGTCGTCTGATTCGGATGACTGACTTCGGCGTCTTTGTCGAACTAATCCCAGGCGTTGACGGGCTGCTGCATGTAAGCGAAATTCCCCGCAGCCAACAGGGCGTAATCAAAGAGGCGACCACGACCAATCAGGAAATAACCGTTCTCATCCTCTCGATTGACCCTGAGGAGCGACGGATTGCCCTGGCCCTGGCCCCAGAGGGGCTCGCTCCGGGCGATCACGCTGAGGAATTGGACCTGACGGCCGGAACGATCCTGACCGGCACGGTTGAGCGGGTCGAGTCGTTCGGGCTATTTGTCCGACTCGGCCCTGGGCAGACCGGCCTGATTCCCAACGCAGAGATGGGAACGCCCCGTGGCACCGACCACCGCAGAGAGTTTCCGCCCGGCACCGAGGTGAAGGTTGCCATCCTGGCAGTCGAAGAAGAGGGGAAGCGCATCCGCCTGTCCCGCACCAAGGTCAGTGCGCATGAAGAGCAGGCGGAAACCCAGGCATATCTGGCCTCAAGCCAACAAGGGCAGGGGTTTGGGCTCAGCCTGGGCGATCTGTTACAGCAGAGCAAACGGAAAAAATAGGCAGTCCCGGCGAGTTCTCTGCCTACGCAGGCTGTGAGAGGCTGGCACGCAGCCGTCGCACGCCCTCGCCTGGGCCGCCCGGCGCGCCAAAGACGGCGGAACCGGCAACCAGCAGAGAGGCTCCCGCAGCCACAACCGCCGGAGCCGTGGTCGGATCAATACCGCCGTCAATCTCTATCGCCGCCTGGGCTCCGCGTTCCTGTAACAGCCGCTGGAGGCGACGGACTTTCTGCGTGCTTGAAGCAATAAAGCGCTGCCCGCCAAAACCGGGATTCACGCTCATGACGAGAACCTGATCGAGCATATCGATCACTTCTTCGAGGCTGGCAATCGAGGTGCTGGGGTTGAGCACGACACCGGCTTGCTTGTCGAGCTGTTTGATCTGCTCAACGGTTCGGTGCAGATGCGGGCAGGCTTCCTGATGCACCAGGATGATATCCGCACCGGCGCTGGCAAAATCGGCGATATACCGCTCGGGCTCAACAATCATCAAGTGGACATCGAGCGGCAGGCTGGTGCTCTTGCGGGCGGCCTCGACAATCAGCGGACCAATGGTGATGTTGGGAACAAAACGGCCATCCATCACATCGACGTGGATACGGTCTGCTCCGGCCTGCTCGACCTCGGCAATCTGTTGTCCGAGACATCGAAAGTCGGCAGAGAGAATCGAGGGGAGAATTTGGACCATGATTGACTGTGATTAACTATGATTTATGGGATTAAGAGATTCATAACTACGCGGAAAAGACATACCACAACAGATATAGTATGACTACGGAATGAACGAAGCCACCGCCCGCATCAAGATCAATACGCTGCTCGAAGCCGCTGGCTGGCGTTTCTTTGCTGACGGTGACCAACCCGCCAATATCCGGCTTGAACCCAGCGTCACGATAAAGGCGTCCGACATCGACGGTTTGGGCGAGAACTTCGAGAACATTAAAAAAGGCTTTATCGACTTTCTGCTGCTCGACGCTAAGGGCTTCCCGCTCATCGTGCTGGAGGCCAAGGCTGAGGACAAGAATCCGCTGGTCGGTAAAGAACAGGCGCGCAAATACGCCCGCTCGCTGAACTGCCGCTTCGTTATGCTCTCCAACGGGAACCTGCACTATTTCTGGGATCTGGAGCGCGGCAATCCCTACCTTATCACGGCGTTTCCCACACCGGACTCGGTGGCCGACTATGCGAATGCCTCACCCGACCCGCAGCGTCTGGTCAATGAACAGGTCAACGACGACTATATCGTCCTGACCCAGCGCCCGCGCTACGCCTCCGAAGCGGCCTGGAAAAACACAGCCGAACGACCCGGATTCATTCAGGCCAACGCCTTGCGCTTTCTGCGCGCCTATCAACTCAAGGCCGTTCATGCGCTGCAACGCGCCGTTCAAGACGGCAGCGACCGCTTTCTGTTCGAGATGGCGACCGGCACAGGTAAAACCCTCACCGCAGCGGCGGTTATCAAGCTGTTTCTGCGTTCCGGTAACGCCCGTCGGGTGCTGTTCCTGGTTGATCGGTTGGAACTGGAGGAGCAGGCCCGTAAGGCGCTTGTCGGGCTGCTGGCGGCAGATTTTCAGACGGTCGTTTACAAGGAGAAGCGTGACGACTGGCGGCGGGCCGAGATCGTCGTCAGTACCGTTCAATCCCTGCTGTTCAACAATAAATACCAGCGGCTCTTCTCGCCGACGGACTTTGACCTGGTGATCTCCGACGAAGCGCACCGCTCGATTGGCGGCAATGCGCGGGCGGTGTTCGATTATTTCGTCGGCTACAAGCTCGGTCTGACTGCCACGCCCCGCGATTACTTACGGAGCTTCGACCAGACCAAGCGTACGACGCGGGACCCGCGCGAGGCCGAGCGCCGGCTGCTGCTGGACACTTACCGGACCTTCGGCTGCGAGAGCGGACAGCCAACCTTTCGTTACTCACTGATCGACGGTGTACGGGATGGCTTTCTGATTAACCCCACCGTGGTGGACGCGCGCACGGAAATCACCACCCAACTCCTGTCCGAAGAGGGCTTTGTTGTGTCGTTCACCGATGGCAACGGCGAGGATCAACAGGAAGCGTACAAGCAGCGCGAGTTCGAGAAGCGCTTCTTTGCCGAAGCTACCAACCAACTGTTCTGCAAGACCTTTCTTGAGAATGCGCTGCGCGACCCGATCAGCGGCGAGGTCGGTAAGTCCATCGTTTTTGCCGTCAGCCAGAACCACGCGGCCAAGCTTACCCAAATCCTCAACCAGATGGCCGACCGCATGTTTCCCGGCAAGTACCAATCCGACTTCGCCGTACAGGTCACCTCACAGATTCCCGATGCCCAACAGTTCACCATTAACTTTGCCAATAACAACCTGCTCGGCTCGGGCAACTTCCTGCCCGACTACAAGACCAGCAAAGCCCGCATTTGCGTCACGGTCGGCATGATGACGACCGGCTACGACTGCACCGATATTCTGAATCTCGGTATGTTCCGGCCCATCTTCTCACCCACCGATTTCGTTCAGATCAAGGGACGCGGGACCCGCAGGCATAACTTCCTCGACCAACTGTTTGACGAAGACCTCAAGGATGTCGTCAAACAGCCACACAAAACCGCCTTCAAGCTGTTCGACTTCTTCGGCAACTGCGAATACTTCGAGGACGAGTTCAACTACGACGAGATCCTTGAGCTGCCTCGGCCTGGGGCTAAGGGGAACGGCGATGGCCCGCAACCCTACGGAACCTACGAGCATCTGGGCCGCGACATCCTCGAAGGAATCGTAGAAGAGACCATCGGCCCGGAGGGGATGAAGATAGACCGGGTGTTTTTCGACCGGTTCGCGGATACCGTGCGGGAAGACCAGACCATCGTACAGGCCGTTGAGGCCGGCCAGTGGGACCGCGTCATCGACTACGTCAATCGCGAAGTCTTCGACAAACCCGAGGAGTACTATACCCTCGCCAAGCTGCGCAAAGCTGCTGCCGTGGACCGCCGTCTGACCCTGCGTGAAATCCTGGAAAGAGTCTTTGGCATTATCCCGCGCTTCAAATCCAAGGACGAGCTGCTGGAAGAAGAATTTGCCAAGTTTGTCGCCGACCATACGCCAACACGGGCGGACTCCATCGCGGCCATCAAGACCTACTTCAAGGCGTATACCACCGACGGCTACACTCGCGACATTATCGACACCCGGCAGTTCGCCAGGCTGGCCACCTCTCCGGTTTTTTCCACCGGCGACTTCCGGGCCGTGCCGGAGAAATACCGCGTGCTTATTCCAGAGTATGTAAAAGACTATGTGGCGCTGAACCAATTCTGAACTGTGATTGACCAGGATTTATGGGATTTATGGGATTGACTGGGATGGGGAGGGACGGGCTGGGATGAAGAGGGAGCAGAAGTATTCGGAGTTGACCGGCCAGATCATCGGGTGTGCTATGACGGTGCATTCTGCTCTGGGGAATGGCTTTCAGGAGGTGATTTATCAGCGGGCATTAGAAATCGAGATGGCGGATCAAGGCATTCCCTTCAGCCGTGAACATGTCATGCCGATTTACTATAAAGGCCAACACATCGGGACGAGACGGGTGGATTTTCTGGTGGGCAATGTTGTCAGTGTAGAGTTGAAGGCCATTATCCAACTGGAAGATGTCCATCTGGCCCAGGCCATCAACTACCTGGAGGCGTATGATCTGGAAGTCGGCTTGCTCATCAATTTTGGCGCCAGAAGCCTTGAATTCAAACGAGTCACCAACAAGCAGTTCAACCAAAAGAATCAGCGCACTCCCAAAACCCCCTAAATCCTCTTAATCCTGCTAATCCCACAAATCCCACAAATCACGGTTCAGACTATGCTTGACACCACCACCAAACGCCGCATCGACACCGCCCGCGACCTGCTCGTCGGCAAGGTGCCCGACCCCAAGTCCCAGGTTGAACAGATTACCATTGCGCTCATCTACAAGTTCATGGATGACATTGACGCCGAGAGCGAGGAGTTCGGCGGCACGCGTACCTTCTTCGCCGCTGACTTCACCCGTTTCGGCTGGGCCAAGCTGATGCACTCCGGCCTGGGCGGAAACGAGATTCTCAACCTCTACGCCGATGCCATCACCCGGATGCCGGAGAACCCCGGTATCCCGCCGCTGTTCCGTGATATTTTCAAGAACGCCTTTCTGCCCTACCGCGACCCTGAAACCTTGCGCGAATTTCTCAAGATCATTGACGAGTTTACCTACGACCACTCCGAACGCCTGGGCGATGCCTTCGAGTATCTGCTGTCCGTGCTCGGCTCCCAGGGCGATGCCGGGCAGTTCCGCACCCCACGGCATATTATCGACTTTATCGTGGCCGTCATTGACCCCAAAAAGGACGACACCATCCTCGATCCGGCCTGCGGCACCGCCGGCTTTCTGATCTCGTCGTACAAACACATCCTCAAGGCAAACACCGACGCCGACGGCCACAGCACCCTGACACCGGACGAAAGGGGCCGATTGGCAACCAACTTTCAGGGCTACGACATCTCGCCCGACATGGTGCGCTTGTCCCTGGTCAATATGTATCTGCACGGTTTTGCCGCCCCGCACATCTTCGAGTACGACACCCTGACCAGCCAGGAGCGCTGGAACGAATACGCCGACGTGATTCTGGCCAACCCGCCGTTTATGTCGCCCAAGGGCGGCATCCGGCCCCATAACCGCTTTTCGGTCCAGTCCAAGCGCAGCGAAGTCTTGTTTGTGGACTACATCGCCGAACATCTGACACCTAACGGCCGGGCTGGCATCATCGTGCCTGAGGGCATCATTTTTCAGAGCCAGACTGCGTACAAGCAACTGCGCAAGCTGCTGGTAGAGGACTACCTGGTTGCCGTGGTCTCGCTGCCGGCGGGTGTGTTCCAGCCTTATTCCGGCGTCAAGACTTCGATTCTGATTCTGGACAAGGTACTGGCCAAGAAGGCTGACCGTATCGCCTTCTTCAAGGTGGAAAACGACGGCTTCGACCTGGGGGCGCAACGCCGGGCGATTGATAAGAACGATTTGCCGCAGGTGCGGAAGGAGCTTGGTGAATATCTTGGACGGTTGCGGGCGGGGGAAGCGAGGGACGATTTCCAGCCCGCGCTGACGGACCGCGTGGCTGAACCAGGGGTAGAGCACACGAAGAGCGAACCCACAACGACATACGGGCTCACCACAGAAAAGGAGAAGATTGCCACAAACGGAGAATATAATCTGAGTGGGGAGCGGTATCGGGAAACGCTCGCGTATTCTAATGCAAGGTGGCCGTTGGTGGAATTACGGGATATCTGCGTTGAGATTTTGAGCGGAGGGACGCCATCGACGAAAAATGAGAACTACTGGAACGGGGATATTCCGTGGATTACGAGCGCGGATATTGTAGACCTTCAGACTGCAATACCGAGAAAGTACATCACGCAGGACGCGATTAGAGAATCAGCGACGAATCTCATTCCCAAAGGCAATATCATTGTTGTCACCAGAGTTGGCTTAGGGAAACTCTTCAGAAACGACTTTGATGTGTGTATCAGCCAGGACTCTCAAGGGTTAATCGTCAAGGAAGAGGTCAACGCCGATTTTCTGGTGTATGTCCTCAAAGATCGGGTCGCAAATTTCAAAAACACAAGCCGTGGTTCAACGATCCAAGGAGTCACGAAAGGACAGTTATCAGAACTCCAAATCCCCCTACCTCCGTTAGAAGTGCAGCGGGAAATTGTGGCAGAGATTGAGCGATGCCAAAGCGAGATTGAGAAACATGAAATTGCTATAGATGATGAAAAACGAAGGATTCAGGCGGCGGTGGGGCGGGTGTGGGGAGAGGATGAGGCCAAGGCAGAGACGTGAGTGATTGACGAAGCTGCTAAAATTGAGAAATCCACTTTGCGCAAGCTGTTACGTTTAATACTGGAATCTGCACCGATGGGCTATAATTACAAATCGGACAGGGAACTGAGAGAAAAGGCGAATGAATTTTTTCGGGCTGCTCGCGATTCTGTTTGGGAGGATAAATCTAGTCTCAGAGAGCTTTTCGAGAAGGGCTCATACCAACACTTGAATGGTATCTTCTTTGAAGTGAATGAGAAGGTTCGAGAAGCACAAAATCAGCTCGTCGCTCGCTGTATCAAGCTATTGGGACCAAAATTAGGCAATGAAAAGGAGATTGTGGATCTTGCTTGGAAACACGTTTGTCAAAGTCTTGCGGAGATCAGTCCGTCATCGGATATACCTGCCATCGAAAAGGAATTTTTGGACGATCTCTTTCGTGATGCGAAACGTGATTTTGTATACCTCGTTCCAAACTATATTATAGGATTCAGAGAACACGTGCAGGAAATCAAAATTGGTCCAGTGCGGGCAATTTTATCGAATGATTTGTTGCTCTCCGAGATGCAGAATTTGAAAAATATTGTACAAGTTGGATCAGAGTTCAAATTTAGTTTCGAAGGAATTAATTCAAATTCGTTGATCCAGATACCGCCAACCTGCTGGTATATCTCTGTCAATGCCGCGCGGGGGAATGCTGCTGAAGAAGCTATCTGGCTGATCAATGTTGCCGTTAGTTTACTTCGATTGTCATACCCGCATCGTGAGTACTTGGATTTTCCTTCTTTTGGTGATGCTGAGCCAATGCCGACGACCGATCTAAAAGTCGAGGAGCAAGGCGTTCTACTAAACCCCGAAGGTGGAATATCCATAAACGCGTCAAGACCCCACTTTTATGTTGTCGATGATGCCATATCCGCAATTACTAAGGAGCAGGAGTTCAAAGATAGAGCACAGGCGATTTTTTTCTCTGATGAGAAGCCATTGGCTAAACGCTTCAGCCAAGGGCTTGGCTGGCTTACCCGTGGGCGCCAAACAATAGACCGGGCGGAACGTTTCCTTTTCTTTTTTACGGCAATCGAGTCTTTATTGTCCAGTAATGATAGCTCTGCGCCCGTCGTACAAACAATTGCCCGATATGCTGCTACAATCCTGAGCCCTAATGCCGGAAAACGAGAGAAGATCGCCAAGGAGGTTAAGTCTCTTTATGGTGCTCGTTCGGCGTTGGTACATGCTGGAAAACGTGGTGTCTCCCAATCAGAATCCAATGCTGCGCAATATCTCGCAGAACTCCTCTACATAACAGTGATGGAAAGCGTTCCTTTGACGGTCCCGTTCGACAAGTTCCAGGCTTCTCTTTCGGAAGCTAGCTATGGATTACCCTGGCCCCAATCGAAGCCAAGCAGCCCTCCGTCACAGCCAAACGCGAGCGAATAGAACGCTTTGAGCAGAAGATTCAGGCGACGCTTGAGAGAGTGTGGGGCGAGGCCTCTTCTTGATATTTCCCGTAGCGGTGTCCGATTTTTTGAAAGGATAAAAAGACTATGATTCTTGTTTTTGTAGGAGCCGGAGGCTCCGCTGCTGTTGACCCCGAACAATATCCAACCACCGTTGAGTTCTTCGAGCGTCTTCCAGATGACATCACAGGGGACGGCTTGTTTATCAAGATCCGTGAATTCCTACGGCATAAGAAAGGTGAAGAGCCCATAGACATTGAAGAAGTCCTATGGAATTTGGACGAGCTTCAAGGTTATTTCCAAGCCTCCCTTAATGCCAATAACATGGCGGGATGGATTATGGCAGGGAATCGTATCAAGCAGCTTATCGGGAACGCGCCTGACCTAACACATCTCCTAAGTGGGATGGTTAACCTGGAGGCTCAAATTCTCACTCTAAAAAACAAGATCAATGCGCAAGTCTATAATTTCTATGCAACACCTCCCGACCCCGAGAAGTTGTCGAATTGGGTACGACTTCTCAAAGGACTTGAAGAGGTTGATCCAGCCATCCAAATTTTCACGACGAACTACGACCTCGTACTGGAAACTGTGATTAAGGAGGCCGAGATAAAAGTAAAGACAGGCCGAAGCTCCAACGACATCCAAATGAGATTGGACATCGCCTGCTGGGATCATCCCCATGCTCTTACTGATGACATGGGCCGGCTGACCAAGCTGCATGGTTCTGTGGATTGGCAGCGTCACAATGAAGACATTATCGTAGGCAATCCGAATTTCACGGGAAACCATCAGAACCATCTAATCTTGTATCCAGGATACAAAGAAGAGTTTGATCAAGAGCCCTTCATCAAATTCCATGACCATCTAGATGAGGTAGTATTCAAAACGGATGTAGCGATTTTCATCGGATTTGCCTTTCGTGATGATGAAATCAACGATACCCTCAGTTATCTTCCTTCGGAATCCCGAAAGTATGTCATAAACAAAGATGACTCGCTTCCCGATCTTCCTTTCTTCAATGGATGCGAGCATTTCAATGGTGGATTTACGGCAGAGGCAGTTGAAGCCTGTCTACGGAGTTTGCGGCCACAAAATGCTCAGGAATATGATGATTCCGATTTTAAGGCCAATTCGGCTTATCTTGATACTTTACCTCCTACCCCAAGTTCTCAGCCACCCTCGACGAAGGAATCGTAAGTCGCAGGTCGGATTAGCGCGGCGTAATCCGACAGGGGTGGCGGGGCGGGCGCAGTCGTACGGTCCTGCCGGGGCGGTTGGGTGACACCTCCGGCTAACCCAACCTACGGGCTGCTGTAATGGATAGGGCGGCATAGTTCCCTGCTAAGAGAAAGGTATCAAGTGCGATTCAAAAAGACCGTTCGAGAAAACCAGTGTAATCATTATGATATATTTGCCTAACCCTCAGCACCGGAATAAAACAAAAGGTAAGTCTCAATGGTCAATCTCTCGTTCACAAGAAGTCGCATGTTTTGACATGACACATGCAAACCAGTGGGCAGAAAACAATAATGGTTGGGGGCTGCACTATTCGGATGGTGTACCGGATTATCTCGGGCTTGCTCAGGATCACACCACTCAGGTTTTCATAGCAAAATTCGTAGGGAATCAGGGAACTTGGCATGGCTATCCCGCCGACCATCAGCAGAACCAACAGGACATTCCCGCGGAACGAATTCTCGCAATCTGGATGAAGACCAATATCTTGAATCCAGCGAAGATTCGGAAAATCATGAAAGGTCAGCCATGTCGCCTTTGAAGTTGACTATCCCAGGGCACTACTGGGATACACAGATATACCAAGGCCGGCTGTATCTCTTTGACAGAGAAGGTGGAATCCTGACTCTGGACTGGGATAGACTCATCGAAGTTCTACCGGTTGACAACGCTCTTAAGCTCGCTCTCGTCTGCGCATTGAAGCGCAGTGATTATCTATACCGAGTAGCGGCAACAGGGATTTTCCACGATGAAGAATTCAAGACCATAATGAATAGTCGTTTTGCCGCCCTAGCCGAAACCCCTCTTGTCCTAGAAGAAGAGCAGATCAAAGAGGCGTCTTTAGGCCAACAAGAGAACCGCTTTCCTTTTCCTCATGCAGATTCCACAGTGTATTATCGGCGTCTGTACGTCTCTGCTCAAAGTGGAGTCTTTTCAGCGAACTGCAACGGACAGACCAAATACCCCATCAGCACTCGCGTTGAAAGGCTATGGGACGGCCCTGTATTAGCGCTGGGCGCGTCATATAACTCCTTGTCTCTTGCCGCCGGGGAAGCGGGATTGTGGGAATACGATCTCAGTTCCACCGGAGGAGCGGGGTTGTGGGAATATGACACCAACTCTCCCTTCACAAGGCTCTCCGAATCCGCTCCCGAGGCCAATCCCCGTCCCCTTGCTGAGCAGCATTGCAGCGAGTGTCAGTGGGCCTTTCACAGCGTCTATGGATCGTCCTTAACCGGACCGGGAGTCTTAGCCGCCTATTACCGGACGCGCGGGGAATCCGACGAGGAATCCTATACGCCGAGAAAGAAGTCGTATCGACGGGAGTTTGATCGACTAATACCGGAAAAAGAAATCTTTTCAGACTTTGAAGAGCCTGCCGGAGTGTACTCCTGGGCAGCTCAGGACAAGATTTGCCAGGCGGCGAACGGCTCAATACGAGTCGCTAAATATCAACCTTGGGATCAAGAAGAACCTATTAAACGCCTTGGCTTGTTGTCTCTTGAACGTCATGGAGAAGCTATCGTATCGGCGAAGGTCGCCTTGTTCGGGACTGTTGTCGAGTTAGACTCTAGCTTGGTTGTCATATCCAGCGATGGTGAAATACTCTCTATTGCTGGCGAGCCGGTGTCATGGCGAGTCTTTCCGCGCTCCCGTCACTACGAAAACCATCTTCACATCATCTACGATGATCGCTTAGAAGTTCTCTCATTCAACCACGATTACCTGCTTGACCAACGCGAGAAGGTCTCGGGTATTTCGGGCTGGTTTGGGAGGAATAATAAGAAGTCTTTTGATTCTTTAAGGCTCCATTGAGCGTCCAGGAATAGAGGGATCTTCAGGTCTCTATTGTTGACAAGGCAATAGACGAAGGTCTGCGATGAAAAAGACGACCAACTTTCCACCCGGATGGGATAAGGGCCGCCGCCATCTCCTACAACATTACGAATCCCAAACGGAGGAAGAAGCTGTGGCGGAAGATGAGGCTGCGTTCGAGGACCCAACGCAAACGATGATGGGAATTCCTAACGAGTTGGTCCCATCCGTCAGAGCGCTGCTCTCGAAACACGCCGAGTCGTAGGTCAGATGAGCATGGCGTAATCCGATAGGGGTGGTGGGGCGGGCGCAAGCCTTATGGTACTGCCGGGGATGTTGGGTTACGCTTTCGGCTAACCCAACCTACAGGTTAAAATTCCAATACCGAATCTTGAAACCCAATATGCCATTGTCGCAGAAATTGAAGCTGAACAAGTGCTGGTCAACGCCAACCGTGAACTGATTGAGCGATTTGAGAAGAAGATTCGGGGGGTTGTGGGGCGGGTGTGGAGAGAGGGCTGAAGCTGAAACAACGGGAGAGAGAAGCAAGTGAGTGAACCGATAAAAAGCGTTGAAGAATTTATTGCGTGGACAAAGCAACTGGAAGGCATATTGCTCGTCTATCGCGGTATGACTAACGCCGCTTGGGAAGTGGAATCATCCGCGCATCTCAGAATAAAAGAATCGCAAGGGACACCGCCGCCTCCGCCCGTCTTTCAAAATTACATGAAGCAGTTGTTGAACAGCGCAGGTTTACGCGGGTTTCGGGAGCGACAGGGCAAAAGCCACTCGGATTTGGAATTACTTGCGGAATTACAACATAATGGTGCAGCGACCTGCCTGATCGACTTTACTACTAATGCCCTGATTGCGCTTTGGTTTGCCTGTCGAGAAAAACCACAAGAAGCAGGAAAAGTAGTTGCTATGGCGACGGATAGTTCCGAACGTTTTGCCATAGTGGGCTACCAGGACTTAGGGAAAGCCATTGAAGAATTTCTGGATAAGGGCAAATTGTGGAAGTGGGAACCCAGCCACCTGAGCAACCGCATCGTTGCCCAGCAATCGGTTTTTGTATTTGGAGAAGGGAAGATAGGCGAAAGACACTACAAAGCAATCAAAGTCAATGGGAGCAGCAAGGAAAAAATTAGAGAGGAATTAAAAGAGAGATTTGGCATTGCGGAGCAGTATCTTTTCAGCGATTTCACCGGTTTCGCTCTCTCGAATGCGTATGATAGACCCTACAGTGATTATACAGCGGAAGACTACTTTTATCTGGGCGTAACATTTCACCAGCAGGGAGATTATAAAAGGGCGATAGATTCTTACGACCAATCCATTGCACTCGATCCCCAAAATGTTGGACCCTACTACAATCGGGGGATCGCCAAGCACGTTTTAGGCGACTATCAGGGCGCTATCGCCGACTTCGACAAGGCACTTGCACTCGATCCCCAAAATGTTGGACCCTACTACAATCGGGGGATCGCCAAGCACGTTTTAGGCGACTATCAGGGCGCTATCGCCGACTTCGACAAGGCACTTGCACTCGATCCCCAATATGTCGAGGCGTACCACAATCGGGGGATCGCCAAGCACGTTTTAGGCGACCATCGGAGCGCTATCGCCGACTTCGACAAGGCACTTGAACTCAATCCCCAATATGTCGAGGCGTACTACAATCGGGGGAGGGCTAAGCGCAATTTAGGCGACCCTCAGGGCGCCATTGCGGACTACGACCAAGCGCTGGCATTCAATCCCCAACTCGCCAAAGCCTACAACAGTCGGGGGAGGGCCAAGCACATTTTAGGCGACTATCTAGGGGCTATCGCCGACTACGACCGGGCAATTGAGTGCAATCCCCAATATGTCGAGGCGTACAACAATCGAGGGAGTGCCAAGAACGAGTTGGGCGACCATCAGGGCGCTGTTGCAGACTACGACCGAGCAGTTGAGTGCAATCCCCAATATGCCGAGGTGTACACCAATCGGGGGGCTGCCAAGCGTGCTTCAGGTGACTATCCAGGCGCTATCGCCGACTGCAATCAGGCGCTTGCACTCGATCCCCAAGATTTTGGAGCCTACACCAATCGGGGGAATGCCAAGAACGAGTTGGGCGACCCTCAGGGCGCCATCGCCGACTACAACAAAGCGATTGAACTCAATCCTCAAGATGCCATAGCCTACTACAATCGGGGGATTGCTAAACACGATTTAGGCGACGTGGTAGGCGCAAAGGAAGATTTCGCCAAAGCGTTTGCGATTAATCCCAGCCTTAAAAAAGACTAGGGTAAACCCCCAAACACACGATACCTCACGGGGTGGGCGCAAGTCTTACGGTCCTGCCGGGGCGGTTGGGTGACACCTCCGGCTAACCCAACCTACGGGCTTAGGGTTGGTTCAAAATGGATATTGAAGACATTCTCGACGCCGTGAGGAACGGTCGAATACGCATTACAGATCACGCAGATGTTGAAGCTCTTGCCGATCATCTGTTATTCGATGAGATCATCTATAGCGTTATCCACGGTGAAATCATCGAAGACTACCCTGACGATAGACCTTATCCGAGTTGTCTGATTTACGGAGATACGCCTACCGACGAGCCTGTTCATACTGTTTGGGCCTACAATCGGGTAACGAGGTCGGCAGCCCTTATAACAACGTACAGGCCCGATCCGGCGCGGTGGGTCAACTGGCGTACAAGGAGACAGAGATGATTCCATTCAGTAAGTGCCCGGTATGCAATGGAGAAGTCGTTGCGAAGCAGACGGAAAAGCTCCTCCGTGGGGGTGCGAATTTCGCTGCGGTGACCGTCTCTGCGGAAGTCTGTCTGCGTTGTGGAGAACACCTGTACTCTCCTGAGACGATTCGTCTGTTTGAGCAGATTCGCCACAAGCTCACCAATCAAGATGTGGAAGGGTTTGAACCGTTGGGGAGAGCGTTCCGCATTCCGGACTAGAGCCGTTTTCAGGGTGATGTAGCGAGGCGATAACCGGCGTGGCGGAAGTAATTGGCACACTCCGTAGGGGAGACGGCAGCCAGGGCCGGGCTCACCGCCGCCCACAAGTTCGCCACCGTACGC
>MPMI01000058.1 GCA_002238415.1 Desulfurellaceae bacterium bin18
GTGTTATTGGCGGGCTGGTTGATCGACCCATCATCGCGGTCCCGACAAGCATCGGCTACGGCGCCAGTTTCGGTGGCGTCGCCGCCCTCTTGGCCATGCTCAATTCCTGTGCGGCGGGTGTGACCGTGGTGAATATCGATAATGGATTTGGTGCCGCTGCCGCGGCTACCCTGATCAATCGGCCTAACGATGAGCAAGCCGACAAGAGTTGAACAACGACCTCTTGATTGCGTCCGCTGGTCCAAGCTCAACTCGCCTGCTTACAATAGGGCGGACTTATTCTTATGGCCCGCCCACTTCGGCAGCTCATCGGTCATATCCATCACCCGCGTCCCATAGAAAATATGACACGTGGGTTTGAAACTCGGTGGCACCTGAGGCGGGCGCCCAAAATCAAACAGGGAGGGAAACGCCAGCCACATCTTACGCCCTTCATCCGCAATCAGCGTCCCACACCCGGCACAACTGACCTTGCAGGGGAGAATGCGCTCATACTGCCGCCGCTCACTGTTGTAGAAGCGGAGCTGAGCGATGCCGTGCGTGATGCGCACGTGGCGTTTGTGAAAAATGGCGGCCCACTGCATTGGCGCGCCGTGCAGCGTCTGGCAGACTACGCAGTGACAGATTTTCGCGTCAACCGGGTCCGCGCTCACTTCGTATTGGACGGCCTGACAGTGGCACCCGGCACGGTATTTTGCCGTAAAGGTCGTATCCTCAATCGACGCAAATGCGTCTCCAAATTCTTTTTGCATAAGGACGCTGCCCTACTCCTCCGTAAGGGGGAGGTTCAAGGTGGCCTCGGCCAGGCACACGAGTGAGCCCGGTTGATTGGTACCGCGCACGGTACAGCCGACCTGATAGTGATCCGCTCTGGCTTGTACCGCCGTCACTTCGCCCCGCAGGGTCACTACCTGCCCGGCCCGAAACGGCTCGATAGCGCGCATGAGCAAGCGGCCACCGGCGTAAAACGCGGACAGCGGAAACGACAGGGTGAGCATCTGCTCCACGTAGGATAGGGTGGCGGGCCCGGCGTTGACAGCCCCGCCAAAAATGTTGTGGCGCGCAAACTCCTCATCCGTATGGATATTGCTCGTCATGAGCCGGCCCGCCAACTGGACATCGTTATAGCCCAGAATCGTGTCTTGGCTCTCCGTAACCTGGAGCGCCGGCAACGTGGTACCCACTGTGGCCTGCTCGGCCGTCAGTACCCGACGCGCTTCGGCTACGGGGTGCCCAGGCTTGACTGGAGCTCCCTCCGTCCCGGCCCCCTCCGAGGCGGGGACGGTCTTCTGTCCCTGGGCATAGGCGAAGATGCAGGTGTAATCGTAGTCGGTGACCCTGATCCCGCGCTGGTTGACCGCTTCCACGCGAAAGGTCACAAACTTGCTGCCGCGTCGTTCGTACTTGTCCAGGACCCGACGGGTGGCGGTGATGCAATCACCGACCATGACCGGTGCATGCCACCGAATGTCGCACTTGGCAAACGGCGTCTGGCGGCGCGCGGTCTTGGCGTCTTCGAGCGCGACAAAGCCATTGTGCTCGGCCAGGTCGTAGCGCAATAGCGGCGCGTAGGCCAACACCATGCTGGGCATGGCCAGGACTGCGGCCGGGGTTGTCACATCGTTCGTCTGCTCCAGTTCCGCCCTCCGGGCATGTTGGGTGGCTTGGGCGTACTCGCGTAGTGTGTCCAGGGTGAGGGTGACCGTGGTCTCGGTTCCGGTCTGACCGATGGTCACCGCGTCATAGTCCCACAGTTTCTCGTGTTCGGTTGGCATGCTTCCCTCCCTGCTCGTCCGTCCGGCGTTCGCCTGCGTGTAGCCGCGCCGCTTAGCCGCCGACTGAAGCGGCTTTGGCCGCGGCAACGTAGCGCTCCGCGTCCTCGGCGAGCAGCAGGCGCGCCTCCTGTAGCTCGGCGGCAGCGCGGCTGACCGCAACGACGTAGGCGTCATGGCTGGGATAGCGCTCTTCCAACGATGGTCGGGGGTCGCGGTTGGCCTGTCGTTCCGCTTTGGTCGCCGCAAACGGGAAATACGAGCCCACCAGCATGAGCGCACCCGCAGAGAATCCGGCCCCACGCAGATTCCAGCCGGTATGCGTACCGAGCGGGACGCTGATAGCGGGCAAGTGGATACCGGCCAGCTCATTGCCGTCGGCATCGACCTTGGGCACCAACACGCGATAGGCTTTGCCGGAGACGGGTACGGGTGGCTGCTGGCTGTAGTCCATTGCCGACAACTCGTTCACCCGCTCCGGGTGACGGACGCCTGGGATGGCCGGAAACCCGGTCTCAGCCTGGGGTGATGGGGGAACAAGGGTGCCGTCGCCCGAACGAGGGACACGACTGTCCGGCGGTGCTATCCCCTGAGTGGCCCATTGATCCAGGGCGATCAGGAGTGAACGATTCAGCGGATTATAGTTCAAAAAGTTCATGGCATAGGTCGGATTCTGAGAGAATACGGCAGCGTGGTTCAGCATAATCGGCCCGGCATGTCCCGTACCTGAGAACAGAAAGACCCGCACCTCATCCGGGACTTCGATGTCCTCGCCGTGCTCGTCGGTCACCACTAGCGAACTGCGCCCCAGCCAGAATTCGGTGCTTGAATCGACGTGTATGATCTTGGGGCAGGTGTTGGTCGCCAAGCTGCGTGCCAGGATGCCATCGGTCTTGTCACTGACCGAATCCGTCCGTGTCGCATAGCTGAACGGAAACTGATCGCCCGGATACAGATGGTCTTCCTGTTGGCGGTGAAAGCGACCCGGCTGCGCAAACGGTTCGTTCAAGAAAATACGCCGTGACCCGGCGATACTGGCATAAATGCCATCGAAGACCTGACCGCCATTCAGATCCTGGTTGAAACCCAGGCGGACAAACTCGCGCAAAAAGCGGCCGGGCTGCGAGCGTCCATAGGCAATCACATGATCGATAGCCGGCGCGCCTGGGTCGGGGCTCAGCGGGTGGGGCTGGCCGGCAGTGTCCGGCTCGGTGGAGCGCATATAGGTCACAAAGTCACGCACCGCCACAAAACCGAGGCCCATGACAATGGGATCGCACGCCGGGTAAATGAACTCGTATATGGCACCGGCATCAAAGCCCTCAACCAAATCGATTGCGATCTGCCTGGGTGAGACATATCGCCAGCGCTCGGCAGGAACGGGTATGCGCGCGTCTGCCTCATACAGCCTGACGGTTAGCGTCGCGTTGCTCTGATCCAAGGAATGCGCTGGATACGTGAGCGGCAGCACGGCCGGGCTATCAGTGTGGCCGAAAATCATTTCCTCGCGCGAGTCGCCGACGATAGGAGCGCCATTATTGGTCGCGACTGGAAACTCGGCGAGCATATGTCCCTCGCCCGGTTGCGTGTCACCCTGCCAGGCGCTGAAAACCAGCACATACCCCTGTCGCATGAGAAAACCGTTACCGGCGTCTGCTGCGCTGACCGGGTCATTGGAAGTCGGACCCTTCTGGGCGTCGTTGATGTCAATCAGGGCCAGCTTGTCACCCCGATTGGGGGTGTCGTACAAAATGCGTCGATTACTCTTGCCGAGGTCGGTGGGTTTGAGCACACAGAAGTCCACCGCGTATTCGACCCGGCCCGTGGTATTCGTCGGTGCCTTGTCGAGGTTGACGATATCTCGATTGAGTGGATGTGTAGGATCGACCTCGCCATAGGCCCGTCCGACTATTTTCTCGTACGTCCCGGCGCTCCCGAAGGACATGCCTTCAAACACGTTTTCAACCCGTTGCATCTCTAATCTCACTGGCACACCTCACATTGCTATGGAATACGACTGGCGTATAATACTCTTCGCTATAGAGAAATGTGGCCTGATTGACTACCTCGTTGCGAGTGACGCGTGGGTCCTCGGTTGTCGCTTCGGAACCGAGTATACACGTATGCCGCAGGCGGGATACCGACCACACAAAGGAGAACGGCGTGGCAACACCAAAAGTGATCGTGCAAATCTACCCCGTGCTTCCGGCCGAGGACCGTGCCGACCGCGAGCGCAAGCGCCCACTGGGACGCAATCGTGACGTGTATCATCAGGTGCTGCATGAGACCTTCGACCTCGTGAAACAGCTCGACGAAATGGGTGTGTGGGGCATCAGTACCATCGAGCACCACCTGCACTCCGAGGGCTACGAGGTGGGGCCGAACCCCGGCGTCCTGAACGCCTGGTGGGCGAGTCAGGTGAAGCATGCCTATGTTGGTGCCCTCGGTTACGTAATGGCGACCCGCGACCCGATTCGGGTGGCAGAGGAAACCGCCATCCTCGATCACATGACCCAGGGCCGCTTCTTTGTGGGTTTGACGCGGGGCTACCAGTCTCGCTGGATGGACACCCTGGGGCAGCATGTCCGGGCCGTGGCGACCGTGTCGGACGGCAGCGCCGCGGACCAGCGCAACCGAGAGATGTTCGAGGAGAGTACGCGCATATTGCTCCAGTGCTGGCAGCAGGAGTCCGTGGCTACCAAGCAGCCGCATTACGAGATTCCGTATCCGTATGAAACCGGTGTACAGGGCTACCCGGCGCGCAAGAGTATCGAGGCTGCCGGCGCGCCGGGGGAACTCGGACCCGACGGCGCCATTCGCCGGGTGAGCGTGGTGCCGAGCCCGTATAGCGACCCCTATCCGCGGGTGTTCGTCCCGATGAGCGGCAGTGCCGCCTCGGTTCCCTTTCTGGCCCAGCACGGTTTTCGGCCGACCTATTTCACGGCCCTCGATACCCTGGTGAACTTCGCCAGGCTGTACGTTGAAGAGGGACGGGCGGCCGGCAAGGATTATCCACTAGGAGCCCGACAGAATATTGCGCGCTGGATTCATCTCGGGCGCGACGAACAGGAATTTACCGACAAGCTGCTGCGCTACGATTACGAAATGTGGGTCCAACACTACTCGACGTTCTACGACGGCATCCCCAAGTTCGACACCCAAGCGGCTACGCTCCAGAGCATGAAGGACAGTGGTATTTTTCTGGGCGGCACCGTGGAGCAGTTGAAAGCGGAATGGCGCCATATCTACGCCTCGCTTCCGTGCGAGTACATTACGCTCATCTGGCACTACGCGCATTGTCCCAAAGAACTCATGCTGGAGGAACTGGGTGTGTTCATGACCGAGGTGCTGCCCGAGTTGGACGCACCGGCTTCGGACGGCGGCTAGAGACCGGCCTTCGTGGCCAAGCCGGGTGAGGGCAAAACCACTCAGGCCCGTGCCCTGCTTGCCGGCTGAGAGAGCCATGACACGCATCAGCTCCGCACCCCATCTGCAACAGCTCGATGGCCTCACCTCGTTTGAGCGAGCGGTCCGCCAACCGCTTATGCTCGGGCTGTTCATGCCCCACCAACAAGGCGCGTGGACACCATCGAAAGCTCCCAGGAAGACCTCGTGGACCTTTGAGTACAACGCCGAACTCGCCGTCCGGGTTGACGAGGCCGGCTTTGACCTCATCTTTGCTCTAGCCACCTGGCTCGGCAAAGGTGGCTATGGGGGTGACATTCATTTTCGTGAGCACTCAATTGATCCCTTTATCACCAGTGCCGCACTTGCTCCGCTGACCCGCAATGTCCTGCTCATCTCAACGATCCATGTCCTCTACGGCTGGCATCCCTTACATATTGCAAAATATGGAGCTGTCATCGACCATATCAGTCATGGCCGCTGGGGCCTGAATGTCGTGACCGGCTATCGGTCGGACGAAGCCGGTATGTTTGGCCGTGAAGCATTTCCACACAATCAACGCTACGCCATGGCGGACGAATTCACGACCGTAATGAAGCGGCTGTGGACTGAGGATAAAAACCTCGATTATGCCGGCGAGTGGTACAAGACGGCCGGCGCTTTTGTTGCGCCCAAACCCGTGAACGGCTTGCCCGTCCTGGTCAGTGCCGGCTCGTCGCCGGCGGGTATGGACTATGCCACCAGTCACGCGGATATCATCTTTGCGACTTCGCCTACGGGAGCTGACCCGGACAAGGCTTGCGCGTCCTTACCCCAGCGCCTTGGACCGATCAAGGCGCAAGCCCGGAAAAAGGGCCGAGAGGTCAAGATTCTCGTTAATCCGCATGTGATTTGTCGCCCAACTGAGAAAGAGGCGCAGGCGTGGTATAAGCGGATTCGGGATGAACGTGATGAGGTGGCAGTCACAAACTTCTTCAACGCCTTCATGGGTGGGGACCAGTCTTCGTGGCGTCAGCATAGCGCGCTCGAGTGGGCAGTGGGCGGCAATCTCCATCTCGTGGGGACACCGGAAATGATCGTGGAGTGGTTCGTACGCTTGCGTCAGGCTGGCGTGGATGGGGTGCAGGTCAATTTCTTCGACTTCGGGCCAGACCTCGATTATTTTATCACCACTGTTTTGCCCCTTATGCAGCAAGCCGACTTGCGCTATGCACTGCCAAAGAGTGGGGGTGAACATCTCGGCTGCTCGTAGGCGGTACGGGGAACGTGAAGTCTGAATCTCGCCAACCGCGGCTGCGATGCGGTTGGGTCAGGAGGAGAGAGGCAGTGAATCGCACGGCAGGATCAATGCAACCCCTCGCGGGTGTCAGAGTGATTGAGTTTTGCAATGTGGCGGCCGGTCCTTTTTGTGGCATGCTGTTCGCGGATTTTGGTGCGGACGTGGTGAAGGTTGAGCCACGGCAAGGTGACACTCTGCGTCAATGGCCGCCGATAACGGGCGGGTTTAGTGAGAACTTTGCCTCACTCAATCGCAATAAGCGTTCTATCGCGTTGAATTTGAAAGACGCGACCGATAACGACGTGGCGTGCCGATTGGTCCAGAGCGCGGATGTGGTGATCGAGAACAACCGGCCTGGGGTGATGGAGCGTCTCGGACTCGGCTATGAGGACTTCGCCGCGGCGTACCCTCAGCTGATCTACTGCTCACTGTCAGCCTTTGGTCAAAGCGGCCCGCGCGCCCAGCAGGGTGGCTTCGATGTCACGATACAGGCGATAGCGGGGATCATGAGCGTGACCGGAGATCCGGATGGAGCGCCCGTCAAATGCGGGGTTCCGTTAACGGACTTTGCCGCCGGCCTGTATGCCGCCTTTGCCGTCTCGTCCTTGTTGACCCAAGTCCGGGCGGGTGGACCTGGCGGCTATATTGACGTCCCGATGATGGGCGTGAGTATGGCCATTGCCGCCCTCCAAACCAGCGAATTTTTTGGAACTGGAAAAAATCCCCGGAAACTCGGCGCGGCGCATCCCCGTAATGCGCCCTATGATCTGTTTCGGGCCAAGGATGGTGATTTTGTACTTGCCGCCGGCAATAACAAGCTGTGGCAGATCGTCTGCGAGGAGGTCGGTCAGCCGGATCTGGCGGTCGATCCTCGGTTTCTCACGACGACCGATCGCGCTGCCAACCAGACGGTACTGAAAGAAATTCTCGAAAAGGTGTTCATCACCCGTACTGTGGCCGACTGGCTTGAAACCTTTGAAGCTCGGGGAGTCCCGTGTGGCCCCACCAATACGTACGCTGAAGCATTGTCAGACGCGCAGGTTGTCGAGATGGGGTGGGTCCAACCCCTAACGCTTCCCAACGGTGCAACTACCCGGACTTTCGCTTCACCACTACGGATAAACGGGGAGGCCCCGTCGATTCGCCGCGGACCGCCCGAGCTCGATGGGCATCGTGCCGAGCTCTTGAACGAGCTTTGAACGCCCTGAAACAGCCCGTCCGGTCGGCGGATGAAAAAGAGCCGGACCTGTTCACGACACGTGAAGTTCGGGCACGGGTAGCGGGCGACTTGCAATTTCGTTAAAGAGAGATGCGAAAGATTTCGTAACCGAAGATAGGAGGAGACAAGCAATGGACTATGTTGACATCAATCAAGCCATCAACGCGGATGGCCTCCGTCTTATTTTAGTGCAAGGGATGCCCAGTGCCTGGGGAGTCGCTGTGAGGGGGATGATGGAGTACAAGTCCTTGGACTTTACGCTCGGGCCGCAAAAACCGATGCAGGAAAACCCCGAGTTGCTTGCGTGGTCGGGTACGAATAGCGGGCCGGTGGTTGCCTGGAACGATGAAAAACCCATCAACCGTTGGGATGATATTTTGCTTTTGCTCGAACGACTCGCGCCGGAAAAGCCGATCGTACCGGAAAACGCAGCCGAGCGCGCTCAATTGTTCGGAATCGGTCACGAGATTTGCGGCGAGCTTGGTTTCGGCTGGAACCGGCGGCTCGACATGATGCGTCCGGCTGATGACGCAACCGGACCGTCCGCATTCGGTTTGAAATATGGCTACCGCGATGCGGACGCGAAACTTGCCAATCCGCGAGTCATAGCCTTCATGACAGAACTCGCCGCGACACTCAAAGCGCAAAAAGCCCGCGGGAGCGATTACATTATCGGACAATCCGTTACGGCCGCCGATTTTTACTGGGCCGCGTTTAGTAACTTCGTTGCCCTCCAATCGCCCGAAGACATCTTGCTCGACCTGTCCATTCGGCCCATGTTCGAGAACACGCCTGCCGAGGTCACCGCTGCGGTCGATCCCATATTGTTGGAACACCGCGACCGGATCATGCACACCTGCTTCAAAATGCCCTTGGAGCTGTAACCCAAAAACGAGCCTTACCTGAGTGCTCTTGATTACAGGCATACCGGCATACCGGTCGCTAGGCGCTGCGTACGATACGCCCCGGCCGAGCGCCGGTGTCTGTGCCGTTCTCTTGCACGACTTCGCCACTTACAAAGGTCTTTTCATACCCGCTCGCGGTTTGCATCAAACGCGGCATACCGGCAGGAAGATCATAGATCATTTCCGGGTGGCTGACACTCAGGTTGGCATAATCAATCACATTCACATCGGCCTTCGCCCCAGGCTCCAGCGTCCCGCGATCGGTCATCCCAAAGAGACGGGCACTGTCGTGCGTCAACTTCTTGACCATAAACTCCAGCGGCAGTCGGCTTGGATCGCCGGCCGCTTTATCGCGCACCCAATGCGTCAGGGCGTATGTCGGCATGCCCGCGTCTATAATTTGTCGCACATGGGCACCGGCATCACTGCCACCCAGGACCGTAATCGGGTCGCATATCAGCTCGCGCAGGCAGTCGGCGTTGCCATCGGCATATCCGAATGCGGCATACATCAAAAAAGACCGGCCGTTTTGCTCTAACATCAGATCGTAGACCACCTCGCGTGGGTCACGTTTCTCCCGCGCAGCCAGAGCCGCGATGCTCTGCGTGCTATCCGGTTCGTAACTGAGGGGCCGGCCCATGGGATACGTCCGTTCCCAGACTTTTTCGTTTTGGTAGAGCAGCGACATTCCGGTTGTATGGGGGTCTGTTTCTGTGACGAGTTTTTGTCGCAGCGCGGGGTTGCGCAGGGCGGCCATTTTCTCATCGTGCGCAAGTTTTTTGAGCGGCTGAAAGCTGGGGAGATACTCAAACGGATTTTCTCCCTGAAAACTGAACAACACACACACCGGGCGGGCAAAGACCATGGGCACGATGGGCACGCCGCTCTTCACCGCAGCGGTACACGTGGCCATCACTTCCCGCCATTGCTCCGGGTAGGTGTTGGTCTGAACAAAGGGGAAGGTGAACGGACACCCGGTTGAACGGGCAATCCGGATAAACATCTCGACTTCTTGCAGCAGTTCTGCGTTTTCCCCACCCGCACCACGGGGGACGACTTCGAGGATGCCACGCCCAGTCGATCGCACAGCTTTGGCCATACCTATCAGCTCTTCTGCTTTGGCAAACGTTCCGGGCACAGGTTCGCCATCGTTGGCGGTATGGGCTAAAGTACGCGAGGTCGAGAATCCCAGCGCGCCGGCGAGTACGGCTTCTTTGACAATAGTCGCCATCCGGGCAATATCTTCTTCCGTTGCGGGTTCATTCTTGGCCCCGCGTTCGCCCATGACAAAGGCTCGGACCGCGCCATGGGTGATCATACCGCCGACATCCAGAGTGCGTGGCATGGTGTCCAACACATCCAGATATTCGGAAAAACTCTGCCATCCCCAGGGCAAACCTGCTCTTAATGACGGGCCGGGAATGTCTTCGACCCCTTCCATCAATCCGATCAGCCAGTCGTGACGATCCGGGGTAGCTGGTGCAAATCCAACGCCGCAGTTCCCCATGACCACGGTTGATACGCCGTGCCACAGCGACGGGGTCATTTGCTCATCCCAGGCAACCTGGCCGTCATAGTGAGTATGGGCGTCCACCCAGGCCGGGGTGACCAGGAGGCCGTCCGCATCAATCGTTTTCTTTGCGCTACCCAGATCTTTGCCCACCGCGGCGATACGACCGGCCGCAAGAGCAAGGTCACCGGTAAACGCCGGTTTACCGGTGCCATCAACAATGCTTCCACCACGAATCACAACATCATGCATCCGTCTTTCTCCTTACCTGACAGGTTGGCCCCAGCAGCATTATGGCCACACGAGATTGGTTCCCTCAGACATGGGCAATTCAAGCATCTCCTTCGTATGCAGGTATGATCGAAAAGGCTAGGGTCTGTCATCAGCGGGGGCCCACCGGCGTTAGCGGGCAAGACGCTTTGCTGCGGCGTGTAATCTGGTCTGGGCTTCAGCGCTGTGCCAGATCTCAACCTGACGCGCCACCCGGGCCGACATCTGTTCTCTCACATCGGCGCAAAAGCGTCCGGTTCTCATCCGTTTCGACTCGGCAAACGCCTCGGGGGCGAGATCGCGCAGGACGAGGAGCTGTTGCCAAGCCATCGCTTCGATTTCTTCTTTCGTGCCTACACCGTGAATCAGGTGGAGAGTGTGGGCCTCGTCAGCAGGGACGAGTCTGCCGGTGTAAATTAAGTCGGAGGCCACAAAATCCCCGGCGATAAAGCGCAGCAATTGATCGCCATAGTAGGGGTTGGGGACCCCCAGCAGGATTTCCGGCTTGCCGAGCAACACGCGGCCAGTTGCCCCATACCGATAGTCACAGGCCAGCAGCAGCGCCAACGCCCCGCCAATGGCATGCCCTTTCACCACCCCGACGACCGGCACAGGAGATTCCATAATCTTGAGGATGCAATATCCCAGTTCGAGAAACAGGGCGCGGATATCGGCGCTCGACTGGGTCAGCGCCCATTCCAGATCGACGCCGTTGGAGAAGAACTTGTCGCCCCCACACAGCATTACCCCGCGGGCACTCTGCTCGGCCTCTGCCAACGCGGCGGACAAGGCGCCTAGCATCTCGGTGGTCAGCACATTCGTCTCGCTGGACGCTAAGCGGATCTGAACGCAGTCGCCTCTTCTGTCGCTGAGTATCTCGGTCACTCCAGTACTCCTCGTCTCAATACCTTCTACGCAAAGTAGGCGGCTCATTCTTGAGCATCTCTATAAAAAAGGTCTTGTAGCATAGAGCAGTATCGAAAGCACCGTTGTAGTCTCGGCTTCCGTGAGTGTCTCGCCTTTATTTTCTCTGGAGTGGGGGCACTGCGTTGCTACTACAAAAGGGAGAATGCCTCGTTTATGTTAAGCAGCAGTTTAACCGTTACGGTATCCAGGTTGCAGTGATAATCCGCGGTCATTATCCCGTCAATGTCTTCTAAAAAATCCTCCAACACCTTGACCCAGGGGCGGGCAAAACGCGCTCTTCAGGTCGGCTCGCTCGCAACCTCGGTCAGCAGTAGCTACGCCTGGAACGCCCTGAAACAGTCATTTCAGTCGGCGGATGCAAAGGAGCGGGAGCTGTTTGAGCTGCATATCAAAAACGCGCTGAAGATTGTGGAAGGCTCCCACGAACTCCGCGGCGCCTTCATGAAGCTGATTCAAATACTGAGCATGCGCAGCGATCTTTTTCCGACCGAGGTCCTCGACATTCTCGCGGTCGTCCAGTCGTCCGTCCCGCCGATGGATTATGAGCTCATCCGAACCCAGGTTAAGAGCGAGCTTGGAAAAGAGCCGGAACAGCTCTTTCGGTCCTTTGACAAAAAGGCCTTTGCCGCGGCCTCGCTTGGACAGGTCCACCGGGCGCAGCTCTGGAGCGGTACACAGGTGGTTGTGAAGGTCCAGTATCCAGGGGTTGGCGAGACCGTCGAGCAGGACCTCAAAAACCTGAAAGCGCTGCTCAACGCTCTGACCCTTATCGCCCGCGATGTCATGCGCCAAAACTTCGATGCGACTGAGCTCTATCAAGAAATGGAGGAGCGCTTACGAGAAGAGCTCGATTATGTCAATGAAGCCAAAAACATTGCGATTTTTCAGCGCCTCTTCGCTGGCGACGACGAGGTCATCATCCCCCGTGTCTATCCGGATTTTTCCTCGAGGCACGTCTTAACCTTGGAACGTATAGAGGGCTATAAGTTCCAGGATGTGTTAGCTCCTGGCGTCGACCGAGAGCTTAAAGACTGGGTGGCGGTCAAGTATTTTGAGATTACCTGGCGACAGCTCTGTTCCTTCGGGGTGCTCCATACGGATCCGCATCCTGGGAATTATCTGATTACCTACCATCCCAAGATTGCCATATTGGACTTTGGCAGTGTACGCCTTTTCCCGGATGAGATTCGAGCAGGATACCGCCGGCTGGCTCAAGCCATCTTAGCACAAGACGAAAAAACCATGGCGGGGTGTTTTCTTGAGCTGGGCTATCTCGATCCTGGTGATGATCCTGAGCCGCTTGTTCGGATTATGTATCTTCTTTTTGAGCCCGTCCTGGAAGACCGCCCCTATGACCCTCGCGACTTTCACGCGGTGGAGAGGGCAAGAGAGGTGACAAATATCAGTCTCCGGCATCGGATCTTTAAGACGCCTGGGCATAGGCTCTTCTTAGTCCGGGCGCTACTTGGCCTTGAGTCGTACGTACAGCAATTCGGTACAATGACCAATTGGCACCGGATTTTCCGGCGGTGCGTGACAGTGACCTCAAAAAAGAAAAGTCGGAAGAAAACGAAAAGGACTTGACCAGACTTGGGAACGGCTCGCGAGGCTCAGCCGCGTGGTCACATTTCTACTCTCTCATCAGCTTCAAGAATATGGCAGCGGAGAATCGTCCACAGAGCGACAAAACCGTCCTGCCAACGGATCTTCTTGCCTTCGGCATAACTGCGTGGACTGTACGAGATCGGGACCTCACAGATGCGGACTCCACCACGAGCGATTCTAGCGGTAATTTCAGGCTCAAATCCAAAGCGTTTTGAACGGAGGGTGAGACCCTGTAACACCTCGGCGCGGAAGGCTTTATAACAGGTCTCCATGTCTGTCAGTTGGAGGCGGGTGCAGATATTGGAGAGCGTTGTCAGGACCTTGTTCGTGGCAGTGTGCCAGGAAAACGAGCATGTCGGGGAATCCAGAAATCGCGATCCATACACCACATCGGCCTGACCAGCCAGGAGCGGGGCGAGTATCTGTGGATAATCGGAGGGAGAATATTCGAGGTCCGCATCCTGGATCAGTACGAAAGAGCCGCTGACGTGACGCAAGGCGGTCTGGACGGCTTGACCTTTCCCCTGATTGGTCGGGTGAAACAGGGCTTTCACCCGACACGGAGCAGGAAGAGGGCTGCCATCAAGCAGCCGTGTCATGTCAGGCAGATCCCGGAGTAATTCTCGGGTTCCATCAGTCGAGTTGTCATCAACGACAAAGATCTCTTTGGGAAAGGGGGTGCGGGCAACCCGCCTTAAGAGCTCATAAATTGTTTCGACCTCGTTATAGACCGGGATAATGACGGAGAGGAGGGGAGTCCAAGAGTGGGACCTGTGCTCAGACGCTTGGTTGATTGTATCGTGAGAGGACTCCGCGGCACGTAACGAAGCAGCGGAAGAACACTTTGAAGATGGCATACTCTGCTCAGCTCGTTGAAGAGCTCCCCTTGAAAGCAGTCGATATTTCAGCAGTCATGCGCAATCATTCTGATATAGACTACTGGTGGGGCCAGCAGCAACATGTATCTTTGCCCTTTAAAAGGAATAATCGAGAGTGAGGATTTCCATGCAGATCATATGCTACGGGTTCATCGGAGCGAGCCTCCTCCTCTTGACCCATGCCCTGGCAGAAACCGCTCCCAAACCGATGCCCGGAATGGAGCCGTTTCCGACGGCGGTGCGGCAACAGCTTGAGCAGGCACTCCAGGCAAAAGGAGACGCGTATACGCCCCGCACCCGGCATCTCTTTGAAGGCGGTCGTCCGCAGTATACGAACCGACTGATCCTTGAACCCAGTCCCTATCTTCTCCAGCACGCCCACAATCCGGTCAATTGGTATCCGTGGGGAGATGAAGCCTTTGCCCGCGCAAAAAAAGAGAACAAACCAGTCTTCCTGTCCATCGGTTATTCGACCTGTCACTGGTGCCATGTGATGGAGCGAGAGTCTTTTGAGAATAGCGCGATTGCCGAATACCTGAACCGCCACTATATCGCGATCAAAGTTGACCGCGAGCAACGGCCGGACGTCGATGGCATTTATATGACAGCCGTCCAAATGTTGACCGGACGAGGCGGCTGGCCCATGAGCGTGTGGCTGACCCCTGATCGCAGCCCCTTTTATGGCGGTACCTACTTCCCGCCGCGCGACGGCATGCGCGGGCAGCAGACCGGACTGCTCACCCTGCTGACCCGATTGCAAACGGCCTACCATCAAGAGCCGAATCAGGTGGCCATGGTGGCCAAGAAGCTGACCCAGAGCATCCAGGCGGCCGCTGCCCCGGAGGCGTCAGCGGAGTATCCTGCCCAGACCGTTTTGACGCAGGCAACCGAACATTTCACAGCACGTTTTGACACGCAGTACGGGGGCTTTGGACAGGCGCCGAAATTTCCGCGGAGTGTCAGCTTGGAATTTCTCCTGCGCTATAGTCGCCGGACCAATGACCCTAAGATTCAGGATATGGTGGTGCAGACCCTGGAGGCTATGGCGACCGGTGGGATATACGACCAGGTTGGCGGCGGATTTCACCGTTATGCAACGGACCAAAAATGGCGCGTGCCGCATTTTGAGAAAATGCTGTATGACAACGCCCTGCTCGCCGTCGCCTATCTGGAAGGGTATCAAATCACTGGGCGGGAAGACTTCGCCCGTATCGCCCGGGAAGTCCTGGAGTATCTCGACCGCGAGATGAGCGCCCCAGGTGGCGGGTTTTACTCGGCGACAGATGCCGATAGCGGGGGTGAAGAGGGAACCTTCTTCACCTGGACGCTGCCCGAACTCGAACAGCTCCTGAGTCAAAAACAGCTCCACCTGCTCCGGTCCCATTATGGCGTGACGCTCCGGGGGAATTTCGAGGGTACGAACATTCTTCATGTTGCGCGTCCGCTTGAGACGGTGGCAAAAGAACTCGATCTCAGCCTGGACCAGGCGCAGCGCGAACGCCAAGAGGCCCGAGCGATTCTCTACCGAGCACGGCAGCAGCGTCGTGCGCTGCATACGGACACCAAGGTGCTTGTGGCGTGGAATGGCCTCGCCATTTCGGCTTTTGCCAAAGGGGCGCATATCTTGAACGTTCCCGACTATGCCACGCGCGCAACACGCGCCGCGACGTTTCTGCTGACGCAGGTAAAACGGGATGGGCGGCTACGACGCAGCGCGCTGGGGACGCTGGTGGGCGGAGATGCCTACCTCAATGATTATGCCTGTCTCATTGCCGGCTTGCTCGATCTGTACGAGGTCACATTTGAACTGCGCTGGCTGCAAGAAGCCATTGCGCTGCAAGCGCTACAGGACACCCACTTCTGGGACAGCAAAAACGGTGGCTACTTCCTGACCGCAGATGACGCGGAGCAACTCCTGGCCCGTGAAAAGCCTGCGTACGACGGAGCTGAACCGTCTGGCAATGCAGTGGCCGCACACAACCTCCTGCGGCTTGCGGAATGGACCCTGAATGCCGACTATCGCCAGCGCGCGCAACGCTGCTTCAAGGCATTTGCTTCGGAGCTGAACCAGCGCCCGACAAGCATGCCACGTCTGCTCAGTGCTCTCGATTTTTTCCTGGATCGGCCGAAGGAAATTGCGATCGTCAAAGCGTCGACAGACGACACGGTTGAGCCTTTCTTAGAGCAACTGCGCCAGCATTTCTTGCCTAATCGTGTCGTTACTATTGTGACGCAGGGAGACGAACTCGCCACCCACCAGCAGGTTGTTCCGTGGCTTGAGGCAAAGCGGGCAATCAGAGGCAAAGTGACGGCCTACGTGTGTGAACAGCACGTCTGCTCCTTGCCTACGGCTGATCCGGGTATATTTGCGAAGCAGCTTGCCGCGACGCTGCCGCTGTCTGTCGTCCCCTGACTTCGGACGGAGTCACCCTCCGCCCGGTGAAGAATAAACTCCAGCAGACCTCGGGTTACTCTCGGGAGAGTGGGGCCACCCGCGCTTCCTGCTGGAGCCGGGTCATGCCCTCTCTCGGACCAGCCAGGATGAGTGTTTCGTCTTCCCGGAGCGGCTGATCCGGCTGGGGGAGACGGTCTTCATAGCCGGACGCAGTCGTATTGCGGATGGCCAGCACTGTTACGCCATAGCGGACACGCAGGTCCAGTCCCTGCAGGGTTTTCTCCCGAAAAGGAGCCGGGACCGGCAGGGCCAGAACCGTATATTGAGACGGCATCGCCAGCGTACCTTCGTCCTGCGTAGTCGGGTCCGGCAGCGTCCCGAGAAATTCTTTGCGCAGGACTTCTCGATCGTAGACCTCAAGCAGGTCGGTTTGGGTGACAACGCCAATCACCTGGGTACTGGTTGCATCGGCGGTGACCGGTAAACAATCGAGCTGGGTCTCTCTGAATTTGCGTAAGCACTCTGTCAGGGGCTCGTGCAGATGGGCTACGGTGTGGACCGGCCGCGCCATGTCACGCGCAACGACGAGACCATCAAGCCCCCCTTCGTTGAGGAAGGTTTTAATGTCGTGCAACGAAATCACTCCGGTGAGTTGGTCGCCGGGGCTGACGGTATAATAGTATGGGTCGGGTGAGTCGAGGACGCGGCTCACGACCTGTTGAAACGCCGTATCGTCCGGCAGGGTCGGGGCCGGACGATGCATGACATCTGCGACGTGAAAGGAACGCATCACGGTCTCTTCCCGGCCCAATGAGAGCGAAACGCCACGGCGAGCGAGTTTGAGTGTATAAATCGAATGGGGATGGAGATAGCGCGCCGTCACTGTGCTCAGGGTACAGGCAATCATAACCGGCAGAATAATCTGGTAGCCATCGGTCAACTCAAACAGCATAAGAATGGCCGTCACCGGTGCGTGTGTTGTCCCGGCAACAACCGCACCCATACCAATCATGGCATAGGCTGCAGGCGAGGCGGTTATGCTTGGAAAGACGAAGTGGACGAGTTGCCCGAAGAGACCTCCTGCGACTACACCAAGAAAGAGTGACGGCGAGAAAATTCCCCCTGAAGCGCCGGACCCCAATGTTGTGCAGGTCGCGAGGAGCTTGAGCAAAAAGAGGAAGACCAGCATCTGCCATGCGGTTGTCTCGTGCAGGAGGCGAGACATGGCTTCAAAGCCCGTCCCGTAGACCTCCGGTGCGATAAGCAGCAGGCCTCCCACACACAGACCACCAACGATTGTTCTGGAGAAGGGAGGAAGCGGGCTGCGCTCAAACAAGTCTTCGCTTTTATACAGCGCCCAGATAAACACTACGGCAACCAGGCCCATCAGCATGCCGAGGGCGGCATACAGCGGGACCTCCCCATAGTGGACCAAGGTGTACTCCGGGACTACAAATGCCGGCGAGTCCCCCAGATAGGACCGGGCGACAGCGGTGGCCAACACCGAGGAGAGCACGATCGGTGCGAAGGTCGGAATGGAGAAGTTCCCCAGAATCACTTCGAGGGCGAAAAATGCCCCGGCAATCGGTGCATTAAAAGTGGCGGCAATGCCGCCCGCAGCCCCACAGCCGACCAGGGTCCGGATGCGCTCAGGGGTAAGACCGAGGAGTTGTCCACACGTCGAGCCTAAGGCCGACCCGATTTGGATAACCGGACCTTCGCGGCCGGTCGAGCCGCCCGTACCAATGGTCACCGCGGAGGCCAGCGCTTTGGCAAAAGCCACCCGGGCGCGCATAATCCCGCCATGCAGCGCAACGGCTTCCATCACCTCAGGGACGCCATGGCCTTTGGCTTCCACCGCCCATTTATAGACGATCGGAGCAACCAGGGCTCCACCAAGGGCAGGCAGCACGATTTTCCAATACCACGGCAGGGTCGGCAGAATTGAGAGGGGTGAATCGCCGCCAAGGGCAATGCGCTGGACCAAATGGAGCAGTTCGTGAAAGGCAATGGCCGCAACGCCGACCAGCAGACCGACACCACAGGCCAGGGCAATGGTCAGTCCCTCGCGACCGGTTTGGAGCAGGTCTGTGAGGTGCTTATACCAGGCGCTACGCATGGTTCCGATATCTAAGGGAGCGGGTTTGGAGTGTCTTGTTTGTACACATGATATGACCTCAGGGCCAGCCTATGATCCTCGTGCTTGAGACATATCATCCGTACTATCGGTTAAGCGGCGCAGGTGTTCGGCACGACCAACAAGGACAAGAGAATCCTCCTGGCGTAAGGGGATGTCGGGGTCGGGGAGCGCGTCCGGACTGTGGAAGCCTCCACGACGGACTGCGATAGCCGTCACATTAAACCGACTACGTAACTGAGACTCGCCCAGTGTTTTCCCAATGAGCGACGGAGGGACATGCACGATTTCGACGATATATTCATGCGGTAAATGCACCTGTTGGTGGACCGTCTCGGTGAGTGCCTCGGACCGGAGACTGACGCCGAGGTATTCGGTTCGCAAAATTTCCCGATTATAGAGGTCCAGCACATCGTACCGCGAGACAATCCCCTCTAATTTCTGATCAACCGAAAGAACGGGCAAATGCTCTTGTTCACTCAGGCTGAACTTTTCGAGACAGCGCGCCAGCGTTTCTTGGGCGGTGGTGACCACGTCCGGCGGCCGGGCCAGATCCGCCGCCACAACGAGTGGCGCCAGACTGTCATCCTGAAGGGTTGCCTTCACGTCGTGAATGGAGATGATCCCGAGGAGGCGCTGGTTTCGATCAACCACAAAGCTCAACGGCAGCGTGCTGGCCAGGAAATGGTCCATAACATCGGGGAAGGGGGCTCCTTCCCGGAAGGTTGGCGGCTCCGGACGCATGACTTGGCCTACGGTGAAACCCTGCATCAGGGTTTGCTCGCGCCGCCTGATATCAATACCGCGCCGTAAGAGCTGTAAGGTGTAAATCGACTCTTCCCGAAAGAGTTTGGCAACCACCGTACTCACCGTACAACTGACCATCAGTGGCAGGATAATGTGATAGTCAGCGGTAATTTCGAAGAGCAGCAGAAAGGCAGTGATCGGACAGTGAACCACGCTGGCCAAGAAGGCCGCCATACCGACCAGCGCGTAACCGCCGCTCGGACCGGTAATCGCGGGAAAGGCGGTGCCGACGACCATGCCACACAGACTGCCTAGTACGGCACCGAGGTAGAGCGCCGGGAAAAAAAGCCCACCCGAGCCCCCCGACGCCAGGGTCAGGCTGGTGGCCCCTATTTTGAGGGGAAAAAGCAGCAGTAGATATGTCCAGTCCAGGCCACCGCGTAGGATGATGTCCATGGTGCCGTGGCCCGTGCCGTATACATGCGGGGCCACAAGAATCAGACCGCCGACCAGGAATCCGCCCAGCGCTGGTTTGAGCATATTGGGCAGAGTGATCTGTTCGGCTCTTCTCTCCAGACGATCCAGGATGAACATAAAGGCCAGGCCGCCGAGGCCACAGACAATGCCGAGCCCGAGATAGAAGGGCAGCTCCCAGGTACTCAGCAGGGCATAGGCGGGAACGACAAACGCGGGATGATCGCCAAAATAGGCCCGGCTCACAACCGTGGCCAGGACGGAGGACAACATTACGGGACCAAAGGCCGGCATGGCGAAATTGCCGATGACCACCTCAAGAGCAAAAAAGGCACCGGCAATAGGTGCATTAAAAGCCGCCGCAATACCGCCCGCTACCCCACAGCCCGCCAGGGTCGGCAGTCGGTTGGGAGGCACTTTGAGCAACTGGCCGAGAACCGAGCCAAGCGAGGCCCCAATATGGACGATGGGACCCTCGCGTCCGACTGAGCCTCCGGAACCAATAGTGAGGGCAGAAGAAACGGATTTGGCCAGGGCCGTCTGCCAGCGAAACTTCCCGTTCCCCAGGGCAACCGACTCAATGACTTCCGGGACCCCGTGCCCTTGCGCGTCCCGCGAACGAAAAAAAGCGACCAGACCGACCGCCAAGCCGCCGAGTGTGGGCACAAGAAGAATGCGATACCAGGGCAACTCGGGAAGCGCGTGGAGCGGATGGTCGTCCGAACCCAGGGCAACCCCCTGGACCAGATGAATCAGCGCGTCGTACAGAATGGCGCCACAGCCGGTGATAATGCCGACGGCGCAGGCCTGCGCCATAATGGAGAACGGTTGGATACGGTTGAGCTGCTGGCGGATATGGGCGGGGAGGGCAAGACGTGGAGTTTGCGTACAATACCTCTTTCTTGGGAGTCCCAGGACGGACCCACGGCCGGGCCGTCCCGGATACCGCACCTCACTCAGGCAGGCCAAACATACGCGAGAGCGCCCGGACCTCATCCTTACGCCACGGGAGCGGCGCGGGCTCCTGTATCATTTTATCCTGTTTGAGCTGCTCGACGACGGCCGGGTCACGTTGCATTGGCACGCCATATTCTCCCTCAAAATACAGGCTTTCAAGCGCGGGGCGCGGCCGTTGTCCTCCCGCCTCCCAAGACTCGGCCGGATAGCCGATAAGCATGGCGTAGAGCGGCATGAAATGGTCCGGCACCTTGAATATCGCCTTGGCCTTTTCGGCGTTAAATGCGGTCAGCAGGGCACCCAGTCCTTCGTCAAACGCGGTCAGCAGAGCTTGATTCATCGCCACTCCGCTATCCATGGAAACCGCAATGGGATTAATATTGGGGTCCTTTGAAATCGGATCTAAAATTTGCGCCCAAACGGTCTCCTCGATGAATTTATGGCTCCAACCGTGGGTGGGATTGAGGGCGCCGACATCGAAGAGTTCCTTGAGGGTCTGTCCATGGCTTTCCTGAATCGCGTTGAGATTGCCGTAAAAATAAATATGCACCGGAGCCATGTCGAGCTGGAGGGTTGTTGTGGGGACCTTGAGCGCTTCCAGGTCTTCAGGGGCGATTTTATCGCGTTCCACAACGATAGCTCGGAGGAATGAAGCATTGACCGCACAGGACGAGAGCCGCGTCGCCTCCATAATGGTTTGAATCTTTTCCCGCTCAACCGGACGGTAGGGGAGGAAGTAGCGAATAGAGCGACGCCGGCCAATGACCTCTTTAAATTCCATGAAACAGACCTCCTTGAATGCAGCTGTGGGGCCTCCTTAGCGTAGGGGCGGTTTACCTGTCAAGGCCGTAAGTCCTTCAATCTCTTGACTTTCTGGGGGAAGTCCCTAAGCTGGACAAAGGAGTAATCCAGAAAAGATCCCCAGTCGGGAGGGGGTGAGTCAGCCGTATGGCAGGTGTCCGAGTCAAAGACAATGAGCCCATAGAAAGCGCCATCCGCCGTTTTAAAAAGCAGTGTGAAAAGGCGGGTATTCTGCAAGAGTTGAAAAAGCGCGAACACTACGAGAAACCGAGTGTCCGTCGCAAGCGGAAGGCTATTGCTGCACGAAAACGTGCGTTACGCCGAGCAAGTCGATCCATGTATTAAGACGATATGTCGCATTGCTTGAGAGACGAGTGACAGAGAAACACCCACTTGAATAAGGTGGGTGTTTTCTTTTTCAGCGTTTTCCTCTGCTGTCCTCAGTCATGCGTCGGAGCGCTATGGCACACAAAATCCCCGAAGAGACGCTGACCGAGATTCGCTCCCGAGTCAGTATCGTCGAGGTGATTTCCGTCTATGTGTCTCTGCGTAAAGCGGGGAAGAATTACACCGGTTTGTGTCCGTTCCACGAAGAAAAGACCCCATCGTTCAGTGTGAATGACGAGCGCGGCTTCTTTCATTGTTTTGGTTGTGGGGAAGGCGGGAATGCGTTTACTTTTCTGTGCCGGCTCGAAGGCATTTCCTTTCCGGAGGCTGTCAAACGCCTGGCGGCAAAAGCCGGAGTCCCGCTGCCACAGGAACCTGACGGCCCGCAGGCGCGGGAGCAGGACCGCCTCTACCGGCTGACAAGTCTGGCCAAAACCTACTTCCGCTACTGTCTGCTTGACGAGCAAGTCGGAGCCGCGGCACGACGCTATCTGGACGAGCGTGGCATCCCCAAGGAAGTAGCTGAGCGCTTCCAGCTTGGCTACGCGCCCGCCGGCTGGAATGGTCTCGTTCGTTTTCTTACCAACCGGCGCGCGCCCATGGACAAGGCCGCCGCGCTGGGGCTGATTGGCGAGCGCAGCGGACAGAACGAACGGAACAGGCCGGGCCCCCAGCAGTGGTACGATAAATTCCGCCACCGCCTCATGTTTCCCATTACCGATGTGACCGGGCGGCCAGTCGGATTTGGTGGTCGACTCATGCCGGACCCGCAGCGAGACGCGGGCAGAGAGCGGCCTCAGCCCAAATATATCAACTCGCCCGAGTCGGCCCTGTATAAGAAAGGGTCGCTGCTGTACGGCCTCTTCCAAGCCAAAGAGCCCATTCGCGAGACCGGCCGGGTGCTTGTGGTTGAGGGCTATACCGACCTCATTTCGCTCGTGCAACGTGGCTTGCGCGAGACCGTCGCCGTGCTCGGGACCGCCCTGACCCTGGAGCAATTACGCCTGCTCAAACGCTTCTCGACGGATATTTATATTTTTTTTGATGGTGATGACGCCGGCCGTCGGGCCGCGACCCGAGCCTTTCCGCTATGTGTTGAAGCCGGACTGACGGGGCGCGGAGTTTTCCTGCCTCAGGGCGAAGACCCGGACTCGTTCGGACAAGCGCAGGGGCTGGAGGGGCTCGAAGAATTGATCGATACGGCCTCGCCCTTAGAGGAGTTCTATTTTACACAACACGCCCCGCCCCCCGAGGCGTCGGCCTTTCAGCGTGCCCAAGCGGCGAAAGCAGCTGTCGCGGTCTTGTCGCCCATGACCGACACCCTGGCCCGGGGAGCGCTGCTGACGCAGGTGGCGCAGCGTTTTGGCGTCAGCGAAGAAGAACTCCGCCGGCTGCGGCCGAACCGGACTCCACAGCGCTCGGCTCCTTCTCCCGACCCGCAGAGGTCCAGGCCGGGCAGCCCGCCCTCTTCGGCTGAATTGGAGTTAATCCAGCTCATGCTCGTGGACCGGCAGGTGGTGACACATGTCTGTGAGCGCAATCTGATTCCCACCTTTCAAGAGTGGGGGGAGGTCGCCGCAGATATCGCGCAAGCCTGGCAGCAGGCCGCTCACACGACGCAAGCCGGTCGGGCCAGCATCGATATTGGCGCGTTTCTCGACCGTTTACCAAAAAGAGTCGCTGACTACGTCTCAAAAACGCTCAGCGAAGAAGAATCTGAAGAGCGCGCGGCCACGCAGGAGCAACTGATGTGGGACTGCATTGGGAAAATCCAGCAGGTGCAACACAAATCCAAGCGAGTCCGGCTTCAACGAGAGATTCGAGAGGCAGAGCAGCGCGGAGATGATGCGGGAGTACGCCAGCGGCTCGAGGCCTTGCGCGCATTGGGGAGGTCGTAGGAAAACGGCGAGGAGCATGGTATACAAGGGGCCGCTGAGACGGAGAGATGGGCCCATAGCTCAGTTGGTTAGAGCGACCGGCTCATAACCGGTTGGTCCCAGGTTCGAGTCCTGGTGGGCCCATACAAGACGGAGGGGGGTGCCTCTCCACGAAAGCCGGATGTGCCAGATGTGAAAGGAGGTCAGCATTGACCACGCAGATCGCCCAGCTGGTCAGCCTACAAGAGCTTGACCAGCGCCTTCAGCGGAAAGAGCAACAACTGGAAGATCTCCATCAGCAGATTGCCACTATCAGGTCTGAGAAGGAACTGCGGCAGCGGGAGGCCGAAGAGCGGCAACAGCGTATCAGCGAACTGGAAAGCCAACAGCGCGAGACGGACGGACAACTCAAGCTGGAAGAAGAAAAGATCAAAGAGAAGCGGGTCCGGTTGAATCGTGTTCGGAATGAGCGCGAACAGCTTGCACTCCAGCGCGAAATCGAATTGATGAAAGAGGCGAATGGCCAGATCGAAGAAAGCATCCTGAGTGTGATGCAGCAACTCGAAGAGGAGCAGCAACAACTCGCCGATATCCAAACGCGCCTCGAAGAGCTCCAAGCGCAGCTCGCTGAGGAGACGGCCCAGACAGAAACACAAATCGCGACCTTGGAAGAGGAAACGCAGGCCGACCGCAGGCAGCGGGAACAACTCGTGGCGGACTTGGACGCGAATTTATGCGCGCGCTATGAGCGTATCTTCGGCAATCGTGGGGCCCTGGCCGTTGTGGAAGTCCGCGACGAAACCTGCCAGGGTTGCTATATGCGTATTCCGCCTCATATGTGTAATCAGATTCAGAGTAGCCAGATGCAGGGCAGCCGTGAGATCTTTCATTGCCCGCATCCTTATTGTGGACGGATTGTGTACATACAGGTCGAGGCAGACGGGGCGGCCGACGCCTAATAGAGTGTGGGAGGAGATTAAACGGTCGCGGTCCTGTACAGCAGGAGCGAGGAAAGTCCGGACTCCGTGGGGCAGGGTGGCTGCTAATGACAGCCTGCCGTAAGGCTAGGGAAAGTGCCACAGAAAAGAGACCGCCAGCAATTGCGCTGGTAAGGGTGAAAAGGTGAGGTAAGAGCTCACCAATTCCTTGAGAGATCAAGGACGCTGGGTAAACCCCACCTGGAGCAAGATCAAATAAGAGGAGCCCGTTCTACGGGCAAGAGTCGCCCCACTCTCCCTCTGGGTTCGATCGCTCGAGCGTATCGGTAACGATACGCCTAGAGGAATGACCGTTCCCCTTCCTTATTAGGGAAGGGCACAGAATCCGGCTTACCGATCTCCTCCCCTTTTTTTCTTAGGGAATCCAGGTTCACCGAGCGCGAAACGCTCTCGCCGCAGAAACCCACCCCGGCCCTGCGGGCCACCCCTCCCAAGAGGGGATAAAAGAGCACCCCTCCGAGGAGGGGTGCCGCGTGAGCGGCGGGGTGGGTTTGCCCCTCACTCTACCCCCGTGATCACAAAATTCTGCTGCTCCTGCCCCCACTCTATCGTCACCGCCTGCCCTCAGCCGGCCGGACCGGCCTCAGGCCGCTGGGAATGGGACATCGTCGAATGCAGCGAGACATCAAGCTGCACCTGGTCATACAGAACCCGAGGGATCAGCTTGCCGTGCAGGCCGGGTTCCAATTCCACGAGACCGTAACGGGCCAGGGTCCTCAGCGTCCGCGACAGATTGGACTTCTCCCGTCCGGCCAGCCGCGCCAGCTCGGTGAGCGAGCCGGGGTTTTCGCGCGCAATCAGGGCCAACAGCTCCTGATTGCGCCCGGAGAGCACCTTCGCGAAGCTTTCGACCGAGGGGAACCAGACGGTCGGCTCTCCCCGCACGGGCTTGTGCTCGCCGCGCGCGACCGCCAAGGTACGGGCCTTCATCTGATCGTAACTGGCGATACGGATTTGTAGGGTCTTCATGATAACACCCCTTAAGTAAGGTTATCAGTTTCTGATAACAATAGGAAGCTGACGCACGCTGATCTGATTGCCGTTTGGGTAAATAGCTATATAATCCCCTTTTATGCGGCCTTTCAGACTGGTGTTGTTGCTGTGCATAGCCGTTCCCTTGGTCCTGTGGGGGGGCCGGAGTTCTGCTGCGAACGGTGGGGGCGGGGCGGCCGTTCAGTCCATAGAGGTCACGGCCGAACAGGTCACGGTCCATCTGTCAGCCGCTTCGGTGTATACTCAGGCAGCGCTGCCAAAGGATCCGCTGCATGGGCGTGCCGACCGCTGCTACGTTGATGTGTCCGGTGTGTTGGGGCAACAGGTAGAGCGCGTGTATGCTGGGGACTCGCAGCATGTCCAGCAGGTCCGGGTGGCCCAGTTTCAGCCCCAGACGGTGCGCGTCGTTCTTGATCTCCTCAGCGCGCAGCCCTGCCAGGTCAGGCAGGCTGCGAACCCGGATCGGCTACAGATTATTGTCGGCCGTTCGACGTGGCAGGATAATATGACCGGCGCACACTTCATGCCGGCGGAACTGCCAACTCCGACGATTCAACCGGAGCCCGCTGCTGAACCGCAGGTAAACCACGCCGCTCGACCGGAGCCCGCTGCTGAACCGCCGGCACACCAAGTCGCTCGGCAGGAGCCCGCTGCTGAACCGCAGGTAGACCTCGTCGCTTTACCGGAACCCGCTGCTGAACTCCAGGCCTCTGGAGCGCTCGAGTATCTGGACCTGCGTACCCCGTTTTCGTCCGAAACCCGGCCGGCGCAAGCCATCAGTATTTTCGATCAGCAGACGCCCGAGGGGGCAAGGTCTCAACTCAGTCTTCTCGGGCAGCAGCCGTCCGAAGGGATCACCGCCCAGTCAAGTCTTCTCGGGCAGCAGTCGCCCGAAGGGACAGCTCCCCAATCAAGTCTTTTCAACCGACAGGCGATCGATGAGACCGCGCTGCAATTGGCGCCCCGCGGTCTGTATCTGCTGCAGGGGGAAGGCCAGGATGCGGGTTCTTCGGCCGCCCCGCGGCTGGAGTGGTAAGCCCGGCCCGTTGCGCCGTGTAGGCATTTCGGATAGTCGCTGATACATCCCTAATCTATACAGCTCAACGCTCCAGTGCGTGCAATGTCCCGCCCATGACTTGACTCAATGAAGTACGCTTTCCAGCCGTATGCTTTTTTCAGATACGCCTCTTTGTGGTGGACAGGAGGCTGGATCGGCGTGTGTATACTCCTGCTCGCTCCGGCGGCCGTCGCCTCTTCAACTCCTGCCCGGTCGACAGTAGACAAGGCGGGTCCTGTTCGGTCAATAGCAGCCGATGCGGACCGCGTTCTCATTACACTGTCAGAGTCAGTGTCGTTCTCCCAAGCGGCGCTGCCCGGAGATGCCAAGCGTAGCCTCAAGGACCGCTGCTAT
>MPMI01000011.1 GCA_002238415.1 Desulfurellaceae bacterium bin18
AAGCACTCGCCAAAGTGGGCTCAGTTGCACAAAGACTGGATTATCGGGTCTGCCTCGAACCTTATCTGAAATACCACTGCTTCTAGTGGCATCCTCACCTCTCCCGCCGCTCGTAAAGCTGCTCGTAACCAGCAGCAGGAAACTTTCAGTCAGGATTATGAAAAATCAGTACTTCGGAGACCGCCGCGACTACCTAAAATACAGTTTGATACGAATGCTCATATCGGACTATGGCCTCTCTGCCGCAGTGTGTTGGCTCCTGACCAAATCCTGTGGAGGGTCTGACGGCCAGAAGATTGAGTATCTGTCCGATCCCCAGAGCTGGCGCGAGTATGACCCGTTGATATACGACTTTCTGCGCTCGCAAGTCGTTGAGAAATGTGTTCGGGACGTGAAGGCGCTGGAGGAAGGCAGTCTTCTTCGCAACTGTAAGTACTTCTCCGACATTGTGCCTGACGACAAAATTTCAAGAGGGAAATATCTTGATGACTTCCTTAATCTTGCAAAAGACTCCCAACTGGTTTTCTTCGATCCCGATATGGGGATGGAAGTTGAGTCAGTTAAGTTTGGTACGAAGGATTCCAGTAAATACATATACTTGAAGGAATTGGAAGAATCTTTTTCCCTCGGTCATTCTTTGCTGATCTACCAACACTTTCCGCGAGAGAAGCGACCGCCATTTATCAAAAAACAGATCAGGCGGCTGAGCAACCAAACGGGCGCCGAGTCAGTCTTTGTGTTCCATGACAACGAAGTTGCTTTCTTCCTGGCAGCCCAACCGGATCACAGGATATACTTTGATCAAGCCTGCTCAAAGATCAAATCTGCCTGGCGCGGCCTACACGTATCGACCACTACCTGCGATTGACAAATCTTCACTGGCGGCCTACATCCGCATGCATGAGCGCGAGCACATACATGCAGCCAGGACGGAAGCTCGCCGGAGCCGTAGCAACCGCATTACTCCTCACCTTCGCCGCCGTACCGGCCAGCGCAGCCGACGCCGATCAGGCGGCAACTGAACAGCCGCAAGCCGGCGAAAAGCCGGAGTCTGAAGCCCGCCAGGATCCGCAGAAACTGGAGGCCCTGGAAGAGATGATCGTGACCACCGGTTCGCGTCTCCAGCAGGCGGCCGACCAGGTCGAGCTCGGCCCGATCGTCAGCGTTGACGCCGAAGAACTGTTGCACCAGGGGACGGTCCGGGTGGAAGAGCTGGTGCGCTCCCTGCCCTCGGTATTCACCGGTGGTCAGGATGCCTCCAACGCCAACGGCGCCAGCGGGATCGCCACCCTGAATCTGCGTCACTTGGGCTCATCGCGCACCCTGGGGCTGATTAACGGCCGCCGCATGCCGGCCGGCTCGCCCTGGGGAGGGACCGGTAATGAGGATATCAACCAGATTCCGGGCGCCCTGCTCAAGCGCGTCGATGTCCTGACCGGCGGCTCCTCGGTGACCTATGGTTCGGATGCGGTCGCCGGCGTGATTAACTTCATCCTGATCGACAATTTCGAGGGCATCAAGCTCGACTATCAGTTCAGCCAGCATCAGCACGATAATGACAATCGCGCGGTAAAAAAACTGATCTCCGGTCAGGGCTATAGCGTTGCCGACGACTCCACCGCGGACGGCGAGTTGTCCAACGTCTCGCTCATCCTGGGCAAAAACCTGGGTAACCGCGGCAATATCACCGCCTACGCGACCTGGCGTGACGGCGGAGAGGTTTTCCTGGGCGACCGGGATCACTCCAGTTGCGATTTGACACCCGGTCTTGACCAGTGCGTCGGCTCGGGCACGATCCCCAAGGGCCTGTTTGCCGACTTCGGCACCCGCAAGGTCAAGCCCGGATATGACCCGGGGCCACCGTTCTTCTATCAGGTCGAGGGGGATAAGTTCACGAACTGGGACGGGCGCCTCTACAACTACGCGCCTCCAAATCACTTTCAACGGCCTGATGTCCGCTGGACCGCGGGCGCCTTTGCTCACTACGACCTGAACGAACATGTCGAGGCTTACACCGAATTGATGTTCATGGACGACCGCACCACCGCCCAGATCGCTCCCTCGGGTTCGTTCTTCAGACAACGCCATCTGCACTGCGGCAATGCATTTCTGTCCGATCAGCAGTTTCAGGCCCTGTGTGGCCAGTACGGCTTGACGCGGGAAGACATCCAGAATGTGTATATCGGCCGGCGCAGCGTCGAGAGCGGTAATCGCAAGGATTACCTGCACCATACCTCGTATCGCGGCGTGTTCGGGCTGCGGGGCGAGATTGCCGATGTCTGGCGTTACAATCTGTATTACCAATACGCCGAGGTGCGCGCCCTGAGCAAATTCGTGAACGGCCTGTCGGCCAACCGGATCAACCGCGCCCTGGATGCGGTGTACGATCCCGTGAGCGGGGATATCGTGTGCCGGTCCGCGCTGAGCGGTGCCGACCCGAACTGTGTGGCTTGGAACATCTTTCAGGAGGGCGCGGTTACCAAAGACATGACCGACTATATCGGAGGAACGTATACGACCCGTGGCAGCACGAATCAGCATGTGATGTCCGGCCATATCGCCGCCAATCTCGGCCGCTACGGCCTGGTGTCTCCGTTCGCCACCACCGGCGTCAACATCGCGCTGGGCGCCGAATGGCGCGAGGAAAATCTGAAATACAAGCCCGACCTCGGGAGCCAGAGCGGTGACGGGGCCGGCTTTGGCGGCGCACGGCAGCCCCTCAAGGGCGGCTTCGACGTGCCGGCTGTTTTCTTTGAAGCCGGTATTCCGCTCATCGAAGACGTTCCGTTTATCCGGCAACTGATTGTGAATGGCGGCTATCGCTCTTCCTGGTACGGCGTCCAGACCGATACCTACGGCGTCCGGGCCGGCTGGGCCATCAACCACGACATCAGCCTGCGCGGCAGCTATCAGCGGGCGGTGCGCGCCCCGAGCATCCGGGAACAATTCCTGCCGCAGCGATTGGGCTTGATCTATATGACATCCGACCCGTGTGCCGGCGAGGTGGTTGACGGGAAAACCGCGGCCGGGCGCACCTTTGGGGAGTGCGCCCGCAGCGGGGTGACCGCCGCGCAGTTCGGCAATATCCCCGACTCACCGGCCGGTCAGTACAATTTCCTGATCGGGGGCAATCCTGACCTGCTTCCCGAAGATGCGGATACCTACTCGTTCGGCCTGACCTTTACGCCCCGATTTCTTGAGGGCCTCACCATTGCCATGGATTACTACGACATCGAGCTCAAGGGCGGCGTCGGCGCGCTGTCACCCGAGCTTGTCCTGAACCGCTGCCTGGACGGCAAAACCTCTCAGTGCGACAAGGTCAAGCGTGGGCCGGGCGGCGACCTGTGGCTGTCTTCCAACACGATCGAGACCACCGGCCATGTTGAGGCCGTGCTGGAAAACCTGGCCATCGCCGAGGTCCGCGGCTACGACTTCAGCGTGGACTATATGCTCAGTCTGGGTCGCTACGGCTCCGTCAGCTTTACGGACCGGCTTTCCTTTCTCGATACGTATACGCTCAAGGCAACGGATGACATTCCGAAGATCGCCTGCGCGGGCAGTTGGGGCTATTCATGCGGCACCCCGACCCCGAAAATCCGCAATATCATGCGGACCACCTGGCTGAGCCCCTGGGGGGTGCAACCCAGCCTGATGTGGCGCTACATCAGCACCAGCACGGAGACCGACCCGGACCGTCCCATCCCGGTGAATGCCCGGCACTATTTCGACCTGTCAGTGATCTGGGAAGTCAACCAGTACGCCAGCCTGCGTCTCGGCATCCGCAACCTGTTTGACAAGGAACCGCCGCTCGTCGGCGAGGCCGGCAGAGGCGGCAACACCTTCCCCGGCCTGTACGATGCCCTGGGCCGCTACTGGTTCGTCGGGATGCGTGTCGGCATCTCCTGACCCTGGGCTCCGGGCGACAATGGAGGATTCTCATGGCAAAAAGAACGCTGCTGCCGTACGGAGTCGCGCTCGCCCTGCTGCTGGCCGGCGGAATCGTGCCAGCCCTGGCCGCAGATGCCGAGCAGCCGGAAACTGAACAGCCGAAGGCCGAAGCTCGCCAAGAGCCGTCAGAGCTGGAAGCCCTGGTCGTCACCGGCTCACGTATCCAAAGGGCGAATTTGGTCAGCTCCAGCCCGGTCATCCAGATTGAGGCCGAAGACCTGGCCTTCCAGGGCACCGTCCGGGTAGAGGACATGCTGCGCACCCTGCCGCAGGTCTACTCCGCCCAGAACGCCAGCCAGTCGAACAGCGCCACCGGCACCGCGACTCTGAATCTGCGCAATCTGGGCGCGGAACGCACCCTGGTGCTGGTCAACGGCCGCCGCCTGCCGGCCGGCTCGCCGCTGCAAGGAGGAGTCGGTGCCGATATCAACCAGATTCCGGGCGCGCTGATCAAAAGCGTTGAGGTGCTGACCGGCGGCTCCTCGGCCACCTACGGGTCGGATGCGGTCGCCGGCGTGGTCAACTTTCTGATGGTTGACGACTTCGAGGGCATCAAGCTGGATTACCAGTTCAGCCAATACCAGCACGATAACGGCAACGACCGGTGGCAGCGGATTGTCCAAGATGCCGGATATGAGGTCGCCGAGGACTCAACATCCGACGGCGATATCTCGAATGTCTCGCTGATTCTGGGCAAAAACCTGGACCGCGGTAACGTCACGGTCTACGGGACCTACCGCGATATCGACCCGGTGCTCCAGGCCAAGCGCGATTACAGCTCGTGCGCCCTGAGCAACGACCTGACCGAGTGCTTCGGCTCGGCCACCCAGCCCAAGGGTACTTTTTCCGACTTCGGCCTGCTGCGCGGCCGGGGGCTGGAGGGCTTTGACTATAAGGTGGAGGGCGACCGCTTCGTACCCCGCCAGGGAACCCTGTTCAACTACGGTCCGTCGAACTATTTTCAGCGCCCCGACCGGCGCTGGACCGCCGGCCTGTTTGCCCATTACGACCTGCACGACCGGGTCGAGGCGTACTCCGAGTTCATGTTTATGGACAATCGCTCGGTCGCCCAGATCGCTCCCTCGGGTGCGTTCTTTGTGACCGATACGCTGGGCTGCGGCAATCCATTCCTGTCCCAGCAACAGTTCGATGCCCTGTGCGGCGCGTACGGCTTGACGCGAGACGACAGCCAGCAGGTCTTTATCGGCCGCCGGAATGTGGAGGGCGGCAACCGGCAAAACGATCTGCACCACACCTCATACCGGGGCGTATTCGGGCTGCGCGGCGACCTCAATAATACGTGGCGCTATGACCTGTACTATCAATACTCCGAGGTCCGCATGCAGAACACCTATCTGAACGACCTGTCGGTTACCCGCATCGGACGGGCGCTGGACGCGGTGCGCGATCCCGCAACAGGTCGAGTTGTCTGCCGTTCCGTGCTGGATGGCTCCGACCCGAGTTGCGTCCCCTGGAACATTTTTCGGGAGGGCGCGGTGACCCAGGAGATGATCAACTACCTGACGCTGCCCCTGTCCGCCCGCGGGGCGACCGACCAGACGGTCGTGTCCGGCTATATCGCCGGACATCTGGGTGATTATGGCATTCGGTCACCATTCGCCACTACGGGCGTGGACGTGGTCCTGGGCGGCGAATACCGCGACGACAATCTCAAATTCAAACCCGACCATGCCTACCGCAGCGGCGATGGGGCCGGCCAGGGCGGCGCCAGCCAGCCTGTCAGCGGTGGGTCCGATGTAACGGAATTTTTCATTGAAGCCGGTATACCACTGATTGACGGCGTACCTTTTGTGGAAGAACTGGGACTGGATGGGGGCTATCGCTATTCCGATTACGATTACGGCGAACAGACCAATACCTTTGGTGTCCGCGCGGGCTGGGCCGTTAATGCCGACATCCGGCTACGGGCCAGTTTCCAGCGGGCGATTCGCGGACCGAATGTGCGGGAACGCTTCCTGCCGCAGGGTTTCAACCTGTTCGAGATGAACGCCGACCCGTGTGCCGGTCCCGTCACCAACGGCCGAACGGCTGAGGGCCGCAGCCTTGAGGAGTGCGCCCGCAGTGGCGTGACGGCGACCCAGTTCGGCAATATCGAAAATTCACCGGCCGCCCAGTACAACTTTCTGCAAGGCGGCAACCCGGACCTGGCGCCCGAGGAATCGGATACCTACTCCTTCGGCCTGGTGTGGACACCCGGCTTTATCCCAGGTTTCAACTTCAGTCTGGACTATTATTCGATCGAGATCAGCAAGGGCATCAGCACCCTGACGCCGGAGTTCATCCTCAACGAATGTCTGGACGGCAACGACTCGCAGTGCGCCAAGGTCAGACGCGGGCGGAGCGGCGACCTGTGGCTGGGGTCTAACATCGACAACAGCGGCCATATTGTGTCTCTGCTCGACAACCTGGCAGTTGAGGAGGTCCAAGGCTTCGACATCACCCTTGGCTATGACCTCCCTCTTAGTGTCATAGGAATGGGCCGCTGGGGAAGGCTGCGCTTCAGCGACATCCTGTCGATCACCTCCACCTGGGACCAGCAGGAGTTACAAGGGGCGCGCAAGGTAGACTGCGCCGGCAACTGGGGCGCCACCTGCGGTTTTCCGACCCCGGATATTCGGAACAATCTGCGCGCCACCTGGGTGACACCGTGGGGGGTACGGCCCAGTCTCATGTGGCGCTACATCAGCGGTGTCGAAGACCTCAACTCCACCCAGGTCGATCTCGGCGCACGGCATTATTTCGATCTGGCCGCAATCTGGAATTACAACGAATACACCAGCCTGCGCGTCGGCGTGAATAACCTGTTCGATAAGGCTCCGCCGCTGGCGGGCAATGCGGCCGGGCCGTCCATCCTCGGTAACGGCAACACCTTCCCCGGCCTGTACGACGCCCTGGGCCGCTACTGGTTCGTGGGGGTGAGCGTCGGATTCTCCTAGAGCGTTTCACGATACGTTGTAGCCGTGCCAGTCCACGCTCGTCGGGAAAGACAATGGCTGGCACCAAGCGGCCAGGGAGGGGATGGGGAGGCTCCCCGCCTGGGAGGGCGACCATCCTGGCCGCCATGCGGGCTGGAAGCCCGCACTCCTCAAGGAGGAGAGAGACACTCTACACAACATCGTGATTTGCTCTAGTCGTCACGCTCGAATGGCGCGTGTGAGACGTGCGACGGTCATATTCACAGGCGGTTCTTGAGGGGGATTGTCGATCCGTGGGTGCTACCATGAGCGGGGGCCAGCTCAGACTTGTCAACGGGGCTTGGGATTCGCAGGCACGGGTATCTCGGCTACAGTAGGCGTGCAGCGAGGAGGCAAGCCGATGCGTCTGTCCTGGAATGAAATCCGTGCTCGTGCCGCTACGTTTGCCGAAGAGTGGCGGGACGCAGCCTATGAGAAAGGCGAGACGCAAAGCTTCTATAACGACTTCTTCAATATCTTCGGGGTCAAGCGGCGCACCGTTGCGCGCTATGAGGAACATGTCAAGAAGCTGGATAATCGTTCAGGCTTCATCGACCTGTTCTGGCCCGGTGTCCTCCTGGTCGAACAAAAGAGTGCCGGCCGCGACCTGACCAAAGCCTACGGACAAGCCGGCGACTACTTCGACGCCCTGCCCGAGCAAGAACGTCCACGCTACATCCTGGTCAGCGACTTTCGGACCTTTGAGTTGCACGACTTGGACGAGCGGGAAACCTCGTTTTTCTCTCTGGCCGACCTGCCCCACAATGTCGAGAAGTTCGGCTTTATCCTGGGCGTACAAAAGCGCACCTTCAAGGATCAGGACCCAGTCAACATTCAGGCGTCCGAACTCATGGGCCACCTGCACGACGCGCTCCAACAGTCCGGCTACACCAACCACGACCTCGAACGCTTTCTCGTCCGTACCGTGTTCTGCCTGTTTGCCGACGATACCGGCATCTTCGAGCCGCGCGACATCTTTCTCGATTTCCTGGAAACGCGCACCCGTGAGGACGGCTCGGACCTGGGCTTATGGCTCTCGCGGCTCTTTCAAGTGCTCAATACACCAGAAGACGAACGCCAAAGGAAGTTAGACGAAGACCTGGCACGTTTTCCCTATGTGAACGGTGACCTCTTCCGCGGCTCGCTCCGTATTCCCGACTTTGATGCCCCCATGCGGCAGGCATTGCTCGACGCCTGCCGGTTCGACTGGACCGCTATCTCTCCGGCCATTTTCGGTGCGCTGTTCCAATCGGTCATGGAACCTATGGAACGCCGATCCCAGGGCGCGCACTACACCACCGAGAAGAACATCTTGAAGGTGATCGAGCCGCTGTTTCTGGATGACCTGCGGGCGGAGTTCGCCCGGCTGAAAGCCCGCAAGGACACGCATCGCCGGCTGGAACTGCATCGCTTTCAGCAGCGTTTGGGGACGTTGCATTTTCTTGACCCTGCTTGCGGCTGCGGCAATTTTCTTATCATTGCCTACCGTGAGTTGCGCGCTGTGGAGATTGAGGTCTTGAAGGAACTGCGCGCCTATCGTGAGGACGCGGAAACGGGCGAGCTGGACGTGACGACCTTGTCGGTCGTCAACGTAGACCAATTCTACGGCATTGAAATCGGAGAGTTCCCGACCCATATCGCCGAGACTGCGCTGTGGATGATGGACCACATCATGAACAACCGGCTCAGCCTGGAGTTCGGGCAAACCTTCGTGCGTATCCCACTAACACAATCGCCCCATATTCTGAACGCCGACGCCCTGGAAACCGACTGGGCAGCCCTCCTGTCACCGGAGGAATGCTCGTATGTGCTCGGTAACCCTCCGTTCGGTGGACAGAGCTATCAGTCGAAGGAACAGCGAGAGCAGATGCGAAGGCTGACCAATCCGCATGGCAAGACTGCCTCTCCGCTTGACTATGTGGGGGCATGGTTCCTGAAGGCCGGGGCATACGTGACCGGGAAGACGCGTATTGGGTTTGTGTCTACGAATTCAATCACGCAAGGAGAACAGGTGGCCCTGCTATGGCCGTACCTCTTCGATGAGGACAAGCTGGAAATCGCCTTCGCTCACCGCACCTTCGCCTGGGGCTCGGATGCACGCGGCAAGGCGCATGTGCATGTCGTCATTCTCGGATTGGACCGACGGGAGAATGTACGGATAGAGAAACGGTTATTCAGCTACCCTGACTTGAACGGCGACCCGGAGGAGACCCGGCACGCTGCGCTCTCGCCGTATCTCTTTGACGTAAGCGGGCTGAGCAATCCGCATACGATTGTTCGGGACACAATTACTCCCATCTTAGAGCGTCCAAGAATGATGCGTGGGGTACAGCCTACTGATGGAGGGCATTACATCTTCTCGGATCAGGAGCGAAACGACTTTATCGACCGAGAGCCAAACGCCGAAAAGTTCTTTCGTCCTTTCATCGGGTCTCGCGAGCATATTAACGGGCTCTCACGCTGGATACTTTTTCTCGAAGAGGCCAAGCCGGAGGAGCTTCGAGCGATGCCGCTGGTCGTTGAGCGCATTCGGCGGGTGCGCGCCATGCGTCTGGCGAGCAAAAAAGCCGCGACAGTTAAACTGGCCAACAGACCAACCCAACTGGAAGGGAGGTCAATCCCGACCACGCCGTTTCTGGTTGTCCCCGAGGTGAGTTCTGAACGGCGGGAGTATGTCCCTATCGGCTGGCTAGAGCCACCCACGATTCCGAGCAACCTTGTTCGCGTCCTGGAAAACGCCAGTCTGAACGATTTCGCGTTGCTCACTTCCGCCATGCACATGGCTTGGTTACGCCATGTCGGCGGTCGGCTAAAAAGCGATTACCGTTATTCCATCGGCCTAGTCTACAACACCTTCCCCACACCGCCCGAAGGCGCAGACCTGGCAAAGCTGGAACCGCTGGCCCAAGCCGTACTCGACGCCCGCGCCACCCATCCCGGCGCAACCCTGGCCGACCTGTACGACCCCGACCTGATGCCGCCCAACCTGCGCAAGGCCCACTCTGCACTCGACCGGGCAGTGGACCGCCTCTACCGGCCCGGCGGCTTTGCCTCCGAGCGCGAGCGCGTGGAACATTTGCTCGGCTTGTATGAGAAGATGACCGCGCCGCTAACGACGAAGCCGAAAAAGAAACGGCGAAGGCGGGTATAATGGGGGGCGCAGACAGCGTGAGCAAGATGTATATTATTCAAGAAATGAGAGAAAGGATCAGATAATGGCTGAACAACCCGACATCACTCCAGAGGAACCCGAGGGCCTTGGCGGTAATGATGACGTTTTATCGTCGGATGACAATTCGCTAGACACGCTGCTGATCCGCCACGAAAGTCGCACAATTTACGAGATTGTGCGAAGAATCGGACAAGACGCTTACATCATGGACCCAGACTTTCAACGAGATTTCATTTGGCCTGAAAAAAAGCAGTCCAAGCTCATTGAATCTGTGCTGATGCGCATTCCTCTGCCGGTTTTCTATTTGGCAGAGGACGACCAAGGACGAATGGTAGTAGTGGATGGTTTGCAACGCCTGTCTACCTTCAAGCGATTTCTCGATAACGAGTTGCCCCTGTCGATTCCCGGCAATGACGAACTGAACAACAAGCGGTTCAAAGATCTACCGCCCAAGCTCCAAAACCGCGTCGAGGATTGTAATCTGATCCTCTACATCATGGACGCCAAGATACCGGAGCAGGCGCGCTTGGATATATTTGAGCGTGTGAATAGCGGTGTTCCTCTTACCCGGCAGCAGATGCGTAATAGCTTGTACATGGGCAAGGCGACTCGCTTTCTCAAAACTGAGGCGCACACAGAAATTTTCTTACGAGCTACAGGCCGCAGTCTGAACCAAGGAACGATGCGCGACCGCGAATTTGTTAACCGATTTTGTGCGTTTCAACTCAGAGGATTATACACTGGCAATATGGACGAGTTTCTCGCGCAAGCGCTCAAAAAAATGAACAGTCTGAAATCGGGAGACTTGTCGCACCTGTCGGCGGAGTTCCAGATAGGTCTCGCAAACAATTATGAAGTCTTTGGCAGACAGGCGTTCAGGAAGCACCAAAGCCTACAAGATAAACAGACCGTTCTTAACGCTTCGCTTTGGGATGTAATGTCAACCGGGCTGTCACGTTACCCGGAAGGGACAGTCAAGTCCCATACACAGGAGCTCAGGAAGGCATTCTATGACCTGATGAAAAATAGCGGGTTCGAATCCGCCATAACCAAAAGCACGAACGCGACCAATGTGGTTAAGCGTCGGTTTTCCTTAGCCGAAAAGATGTTCAAGGAGGTGTTAGGTGATCAGCCAGCTTGATTTGCGGCATTTCAAATGCTTCGAGCTGCTTCATCTTCCGTTGCGTCCGTTGACCTTGTTGTCAGGGACCAACGCCTCTGGAAAATCTTCGGTGCTTCAGGCTCTTGTCCTGCTGCATCAGACAATGCGCGAACACGAATGGTCGCTACGTCTGATACTGAACGGCGAGGCTATTCAGCTCGGTACCGTATCCGATGTCGTTGACAAAGTTCATGGCCGGCACAGTTGCGAGATCGGTTTAGTGGACGAGGAGACCCGTTATCAATGGACGTTCGAGGGCGAGCGTTCAGAGATGTCCATGACCATCAAGCATATCGTCGCCGATAGTGATGAGATGGATGCTCCAACGCAGTTCCGTTACCTGCTTCCACCGGATACTGCGCCATCCCTCTCTGCTCGTTTGAGGGATCTTACGTATCTCACGGCGGAGAGGGTCGGTCCGCGGGAGATGTACAAAATGCACGATTTGCAGGTAGCGCCGGTGGTGGGACCGTCAGGAGAATACGCCGTGAGCGTGTTGTATGCCAAACGTGACGAACACGTCCACGAGGCACTTGCCTTGCCGGATGCATCGAGCGCCAGTCTGCAGCAACAGGTAGAGGCGAGAATGCGAACCTTTTTCCCCGAATGTCGCTTGAAGGTGGCTCCCGTCCCTCATGCAAATGCCGTAACGCTGGGGCTTCGCACCTCCGACGATACAGACTTCCATCGTCCCATTCATGCAGGATTTGGAATCACACAGGTTCTACCCATCGTCGTTGCGGCGCTCTCTGCGAGCCGCGAGAATCTTCTGCTGATTGAAAACCCGGAGGTCCACCTCCACCCTGCCGGACAGGCACGGATGGGACAGTTTTTGGCGGAGGTCGCCCAAGCAGGGGTTCAGGTCATTCTGGAAACCCACAGCGATCATATATTGAACGGCATTCGGCGCGCGGTCAGAGCAGGCCGGCTGCCAGCCGACCAGGTTTCGATTCACTTCTTTCAATCTCGGGGGGCTCATGAATCGCAAGTGATGAGCCCTGTTCTGGATGACACGGGCAACATCGATGCGTGGCCGGAGGGTTTCTTCGATCAGTTTGACAAGGATATGAACTACTTCGCGGGATGGGACTAACAGTGGAACTCCTTGCAAACGAGTTATCGATCCACGGACAGTTTCATGATCTTGGCGCATTCCGCTCGGCCCTCATGCGGGTTATGGGTATCCGCAGGGCAGCGCGCCGGTACGGGCGTGAACTCCACTGTCATAGAAAGATTTTGAACGCTCAGGTAACCCGATCAATGTCATTGCCGCAGGCGATCCAGGGCTTGGCCAGGGATGAACAACAATCCCTGATGCAGTGGTTGACCCGACATGGGCCGTTCTGGGACGAGGACGAGCTGAGACATAGTCCTGATGAATACCTCGAATGTAACGGAGCCGTTGTCACCGACACCGCCGTCGGAGAGGCGGCGTACCGCTGCCTGGATAGGATCGAAACCAGTCTCGTAAGCCTGATTCCGTCTTCGTGGAACTTCTCGCCCGCGGTAGTCAAGTGGCAAAAGAGCGATGAAGAAGCGGAGACGGTTGAGATGGTCAATTATCGAGACGCTGATACGTTGGAAGGCATCTTACGCACGGCACCCGTTCAAATCGTATCGTGGAAGATGTTGGCAAATATGTCGAAGGCTCGCTGGCCGCAGTTAACGTTTTCCTCGGATTGCTTTGATCCACTCGAAGGCTACCCTTTAGTCCCCAAAGCCGCCCAAGACATACTCAGCCGCCTTGAGACGCTGAATCAACTCAAGACATGCTTCGACGCAGAAGGAAAGCGCACCGCCGAGGGACACAGGCTCTATAGGGAATACTTCACCGGAGAAAGAGCGTGGTTTTCTGATTCATCGGACGGTGAGAAGAATGATTTTCGAACCGAGATGACGTTTCCGCATCCGGCTCTTCCGAAAAATTCCCTGTTCTGTTCTTGGCACGGGAAGGTGAATTACACCCCCCCACTTCGTATTCATTTCTCGTGGCCCGTCACAGCGATTGATCCGCTGTACGTGATGTACGTTGGTCCTAAAATCACGCGACGCTAGAGCAGTTTTCATTCAGGTGTATCGAGGCGATAGCTGGCGTGGCGGCCATAGTTTGCACACTCGGTGGGAGAGCAGGCGGCGAGGGCCGACCCCATCGCGGCCCACAAGGCGGCCACGGTGCATGGCGTCAGCCGCTTAGTCCCCGACCTGAACGACCCCGATCTGATGCCGCCCAAGCTGCGCAAGGCCCATACCGCCCTCGACCGGGCGGTGGACCGGCTGTACCGGCCCGGCGGCTTCGCCTCCGAACGCGAACGTGTGGAGCATCTGTTCGGATTGTATGAAAAAATGACTGCGCCGCTGGCAGTGAAGCCGAAGCCGAAAAGGAAACGCCGCCGCAATTCGCCCTAGCTGTTGAGCAAAAATTTTTGGCACCATAAAAGTCGCTACCCAACAGGAGGGCTACAATTAACGGAGGCAACCATGAGCAAGCGGAAGAGGGACAGTAAGAAACGGCGAGAGAACCTTCTCAGCAGTCTTGAATCATCTGGACGAGGGTTCGCCACCTTAGACGGAGCCAAGAAGCTTATTGTAGAGCCAGCAGAGAAGCATTTCGGCGGTAAACCCGCAACATGTACGATCACCGGACACTGCCGGACATTTGTATTCAGATTCCCCGGTTCCTATCTGGTGGCGGAAGAACCCGTCAATCATCAGGTCATCTACTCGCGCGATAGTTGCAAGGCGTCAATCATATCAGACCTCCTGGCTTACTTTGAGGAGAGCCCAGCCGAGTCGCCCCACTACTCCATCGCCGTGTCTTTGCGTGCCGGTGTCCGCAGCATATACGAGAGGGCCGTTGAACAGGCCAACCAGAAACCCCACCCAGAAGTGCCGCTCTTTGTCGTGATAGAGGAATACGCGAAAGTCCCGCCAACAGAGTTGAACAGTGGCGAGTGCTTCACACTAGACGAATGCCGTAACGGCAAGGCCATAATAGAGGGGGGAAGAGAAGGCGAAAGGGCTTTGTTCGCCGTGCGTGCGGACGATGGGTCGTGGCCCGACTTCCACGCTGATATGTCCGTCGTAAACATGGTGCTAACAGCCGTCAAGGTAGAGCAAAACGTCGATAGGCATATGGAGATGCTTTGCAACCACTCCTGTTTCGTCAGCAACGAAAGACAAGCGGTCTATTCCATAGAAGCATCCTTCGGGGACCTATCGTTAGAGGTGATATCTCGCCTTGAACCGTCAACCCTCAGGGAAAAGGCGGACAAGATAGGGGCTATGCTTCAGGGGATGATGTCGGATTCGGAGCCGGTGGCGGCGGAACTGTTCGACTCGATCCTGTTGGACAAGACCAAGGACGACGGCTACTTGCGACTCTGGTATCTGCGGCTCTGGCAGGCAGTTGAAGATGCGAAGAGACACCTCGGGTATCCCCAACTCGACAATATCGACACGGTGGTCGCAGGCAAGAGGTCGCCGAAAGAACTCACAGAGTACCGGAACAACATAGCCCATTGGCATACGGGCAAGATAGACTATGCGTACCTAAGGGACCTCCAGTACACGGCGATGGAACTGCTGCGCAGGAAGTACCGCCCGACCAAAGAGGGCGAATCGGATTCATCCGAACGACACCTCCGTCGGCAATGAGGCCGGGTAGCCAAGTATATCCAGCAAACATTGCCTGAGATCACGGGCATCAAGCCACCCCAAGGGGACAAAAACCCCTAAAAATAGGGAATTATATACCTAAGTCACAATGTCGCCCCCTCGTTCCTCGGCATAGTGATGGATCAACCGGATGATCTGTCGGGCTGTACAACGGGCCGTGACATTTTCCTCGCGCCCGACACGTTTCGCAAAATAGGCCAAGATGAGCGGAATAAGGTCCTCTTCACTCTCCACGGTGAGCGGAAAGGTGAAATGAATCTTCTGGCCCATAACTTATCTCCCATCTCTGGCTGCGTGGTAGCGGTCTACAATCTTGATGACGGCCCTGAGACCCCGCATGGCGGCCATCCTGGCCGCCATGCGGGCTGGAAGCCCGCACTCCTATAAGGAGAAGAGAGACGCGCTACACAGCACCGTGATCTGCTCTAACTTTTGGGGCCGGTCAGGATATGGCCCATACCGTCAAAGAACTGCTTGACCCAGTGCGTGCCCTTCTGCGCGGACACAGCTTCCAGCTCGCCCTTGTCCAGCCACATGCCCTGACACTGCCCGCACTCGTCAATCTCGACTTCTTCAATGAGCCGGGTGGTCAGCCGCACCCCGCACTTGGGACAGCGGTTCAGGGCCAGCTCGCGTATCTCATCCTCGTGCTCGGCCTCACGCTGCTCTTTCATCTTGTCGATCAGCTCACGGTCGCGTTGTGCAAAATAGCGGCTTTCCTCGGCCTTCTCTTTTTGTTGCAGCTTGGTTCCCAGACGGTCTTTGTCTTCCATAGGGTCTCCTCCTTCCGATGGTGTCGGGCTGTCGTGCCCGGTGCAACCCGACAGCCCTCAGGCCATATCCACCACGACTTGCAGCATATCGGTCTCGGTCACAATGCCAACCAGCCGGTCGTTCTCCAACACAGGCAGGCAGCCAATTTTGTGCTCTATCATCAGCCGGGCGGCGTCCCCGACCGTTGCGTCCGGTCTGATGGAAATCGGATCGGCCATGATCTCTTTGACTACGACGCTTTCCAAAAAGGCGCGCTGAGCCTTTTCTCCGTATTGCATGACCGTGCCGAGCGAGGCCCGGTACAGGTCGCGTTGACTGACGACCCCGACCAATTCATCGTCCTCAACGACCGGGAAATGCCGGATGCGGCCCAGGTTCATGATGTCTTTTGCCAGTAGTAGCGTGTCGTTCCGCCCCAGCGTGGTCACCTCGGCGCTCATAATGTCCCGTACAGTCTTTGCCATAGTCTCTCCCTCCTGTTCGCCCGCCTCCTACGAACGGTCTGTCCTGTATCACTCAGTGTAACCCACCCAGGTCCGTCCGTAAATCGCAACCCTTGCCAACAGAGGGCACAGAGGCATATATCAGGCACCAGGCCTGTCCTGAGCCTGGTCGAAGGGAAGGAACACTCGTGGAATCACGTAGCTCTCACGTTATTGATGAAGTTGAAGCCGCTATCCGAATCGAAGACGGCATGACGGTTGCCATCGGCTCCCCAACGCCGATGGCCCTTGTGCATCAGATCATCCGGCGCGGCCTGAAAGACCTGACGGTTGTCGATGTCGGCCTGTCGCTGGATATGCTCATTGCCGCCGGTTGCGTCAGAAAAGTCGTCAGTTATTATGCGGGCGGCGGTTTTGGAGTGCCGGTCGCCCCAGCCTTTCGCCGGGCCGCACAGCGCGGTGAAATCGAGGTCTGGGAATGTGAAGAAGGTATTCTGACCTCGGGCCTCCAGGCGGCGGCCCAGGGCCTGCCCTTCCTGCCGTGGCGCGGTGGCGTCGGGACTTCCCTGCCCGAAGTCAACCCGGACCTCAAGGTCTTCAGCGACCCGATTCGGGACGAAACCCTGCTGGCCGTCCCACCGATCAAGCCCGACGTGACCCTCTTGCACGCGGCCGTTTCCGATGCGTATGGCAATGTCCAACACGTTGGCGGACCGGGCTGGATAGACCTGTTCATGCAGCGCGCCGCGGACCAGACCATTGTCCAGGTGGAAAAAGTCGTGGCTAACGAGGACATCCGCAAGGACCCGTGGGCGACAACGATTGCCGGCGCCGATGCCATCGTGCGGGTTCCCTACGGTGCCCATCCGTTCTACAGCCGGGGCTATTACATCCAGGACAACGCCCATCTCAAAGGCTATCTGGACGCCTCGACCGCTGCGGCCAAGGGCGACACCCAAGCCCTGCACGCGTATTTCACCCGCTATTGCCGAGAACCGGCAACCCATGCCGACTATCTGGAACAGATCGGCATCCGACGGCTGCTGGAACTGCACGAGTACTAATCCCGCCTCCCCTGATAAGAGAAAGGAAAGGGAATTACATACTCTAGTTGATAACAGCGTTTTATTCCAAAAATTCACGCACCCAGCGTCGCTATTTTTTTTTGATGTGGCGTGCATGCCCTACTTGAATTTGTGAATATCACTCACAGTGAGTTATGGTAGAGGAGAAGAAAATGAAACTAGAGCTAGCGTGTGGTGGGTTATTGATTACGCCTGAATCTTCCGAAGAATGGCAATGGGTCAAAGGATTCCGAAAGGTGTTAGAGATGCCGAAGACGGGCATTGAGACCAGCACCGTGGTGAGTAGTGTCTCCGATGCGGAAGGGGGTGATGAAAAGCTCGACTAATGTTCTATCACGGCTCGATACGACACCGATGATTTCATCACGCAGCTTGACGATCGGTGTCGTGCTTTTCACTGCCCGTTGAGATTTCAAAACCCTCTTCGCTTTGATGTCATCCAGTTTTTTCTGGATTTTCTTGTGGATCCTGTCATAGGCATCTTCATCTTCGGCTTTAATGTCATAGCTTATGAGGTACAGCGTGCTAGGCACTCCCACTTCTTTTGACATTATTTCTTCCAACGTTTCTGAGACTTCCTGTGCTGTTATGATGGGTTTTGCCATTCCACAGCTATTGTGCCAGGGAGCTAGGAAAAGTCAAGAATAATGGTGATATGAGGAGTCAAAATCTATATACTTGACTTGATTTTTCAGCTAATTTCGTGTACCTTGCTGGGTATGAAAAAGAAGATAACCCAGCAAGAACTAATGGAAAAAATCCTGGGAGACTACACGATTACCGGCAAGAAGAAAAAGTTGACGAAACGAACAGTCACGGCAAAGAAGCGCACCGTTACCGCCAAAACACCATTGAAAAAGCGCCATGTGACGCACCCGTCCGGCCCTGGGAAATCGTACCGAAAAGGCGTGTCGCTCTTAGAACTCCTTGACGACCTGTTCCCGGATGAACAGTCGGCCCGTGAATGGTTCGAGGGAATACGCTGGGCCGATGGTCGATATTGCGGGTATTGTGACTCGGAGAATACGAAGCGCGTTCCGAACGACAAGCCAATGCCCTACTGGTGCTCAGATTGCAAAAAGTATTTCAGCATCAAAACCGGGACACCGATGCACGGTAGCCCGATCCCACTGCGGAAATGGGTGATTGCATTCTACTTGATGACGACGAGCCTGAAAGGCGTGTCAAGCATGAAGATTCACCGGGACTTGAACCTCACGCAAAAAACAGCGTGGTATATGATCCATCGGATTCGAGAAGCGTTAGCCGTGCATACCGTCATGATGGCGAATGGTCCTGTCGAAGTGGACGAAACGTATGTGGGAGGCAAGAACAGGAACAAGCACGCCAGTAAGAAGCTCAAATCTGGTCGCGGCCCTGTTGGGAAAACCGCCGTGGTGGGAATGAAAGACCGGCAAACGAACCGCGTGCGGGCTGCGGCGATTGAACATGCCGATCAAGTCACGCTCCACGCCTTTGTCAACGAGAACATAGAACCAGGAACGACAATCTACACGGACGATCATCGCGGTTATCTCGGCTTGGAGAACCACGAGTCTGTGAAACACAGCGTGGGGCAGTACGCGGAAGGAAAAGCCCATACGAACGGAATTGAAAGTTTTTGGGCGACGTTGAAACGTGGCTACTACGGTACATACCACAAGATGAGCGTGAAGCATCTCCATCGGTATGTGGCAGAGTTTGCAGGACGCCATAATATCCGTTCTCTGGACACGATTGAGCAAATGGTGGCGTTGGCGGTGGGAATGGTCGGGAAGCGACTGCGGTACAAGGATTTGATTCGGTAAACGTCATGAAAACCGGAGTTATGGGGATAAATACCGCAATACTCCAACAATCATGGTTATCAGCATCCCGACCAGACTGATAACCATGATGATTTTACTGAGCGCCCAGCTTTCCAAAGCCTTTACTTCTTTTTCCACGTCCTTGATTTGCCCCTTGAGTTCGCCTCCCAGCGTCGAAATTTCTGTCCGTATAATTTGGACGTTTTCGTTGGTGGCCACATGTTTGAGGTTCGTCTTTATCTCACGAACATCTTGTTCCAAGGCGCGCAAGCGGGAATCAAAAGTACCGCCGTCCCCTCCTGAGCTAGTAGGCTGAGGATCATCATCCACGACATTCAAAAGACCATTACTCATCACGCGCCTTTTTGAGCCATTCAACAAGGGTTTTGTCTACATACCCTTGGTGGGAGGAAGTGACTTCGACCACAAGGCCGATTTCTTTTTCCTCGGAATTCATACCAAGCATATCGGCCACTCCAAATGATGTTGATATACCAGGTGGGGAAATAAAAGCAGCAATATCATTCAGGACATAATTACGGTTTGGCCACATATCCTTTATTTTCTTCCACATATCCTGCTGCGGCTTTTGTAGAATGATGGCATACACGCTCACTGATTCAGCCCTCCTTTCGTCATGCCATTACTTATTCGGACGTAGTAACCCCCACAGAAACCGGGTTGCGTCCGACTGGGCTGTGGTACAGATCATACGACATGGCCCCATCGTGGTCTATGGGGCGTCGAGATTGTTGCTCGCCTCCTTATTGACGCGCATTACGCTCCTCTACCGCACCCCTACCCTCAGGTAAGAAGTACCATAAAAGAAGGTTCGAGGTAGGGGTGAAGCTCAAACGGATTGAGCGGCGTTTTGCCGAAGCGCTGGTTACGGGTTCGAATCCCGTCACCCCTACCTCAGGTACGAAGTACCATAAAACGCATTGAAATGGGCGTAGTTCAATGGATAGAACAATGCCTTGACTGAGCATAAAATGCGGGTTCGATTCCCGCCGCCCCCACTTCTACCGTTCTATAGCAACACGCACCATAAAGAAGGTATTCTACCGTATTAGTCTTCTGTGTAGATGACTAGGAGCGTAGGCTAACAGCTTTCCATGAGCATACCTATGGCTCCCATAACGATGAACGCGGCGAACATGAAAATAACAGTTGCGATGCTAATTCCAAGGCAGCCTACGCCTTCTCCAGCGGTTCTCCATAACTGCCGTTTCACGTCAGCGATAGCTTCGTCTGTTTTCTTATCTCGTTCAGGATCATCACTCATGACTACTCCTCCTATTCATCAGGAAGCGCTTCCACGCCTTTGACAACGCGGTCCCAATGCGGATAGTGGAGCGCTTTAGTTTGGTCACATTTTACGCGAGCACGGCGATCTTTTTTGTTGAGAGCCAGGTATCTTTTCTCTGTGAGAGGCGGATCGAGGTGCTTCGCGATTCCGTACCCCGGAGCACGGGTATCTTTCCGAATAACGATGGATTGAATAAGCGGAATTTTGAGGCGCCGGTCGCGCTCTTGAAATGCTTGAAGGAGATCACTCAAACATTTTAAGTCTGGAGTGATAAAATAGGGTGTCCCTCCAAGAAACTCAGCAACTTCCGTATAGGTAACTAAGCTGCATTGCTTAGCGTGGCCGTATTGTTTGACATGCTTGACGAGCCAGCGAAGAAGATACTGAGCCCGTTCTCGACGGGTAGCCATTGGGCGGTTTCCCTTTCCGCGCCCAATGGATAAATTAGCTGGGTCCCATGCCAGCAGTGCTCACTTCCACTGAGCGGCTGTTGGGCTCCTGGGCCGGAATTGCAGTCCAGCCCAGGAGCATACGTCACAATTCTCTTCCCGACACAGGTATGCCGGGCCGTGCAACCATTCATCTCATCGAGTGCAGAAGGGTCTCGTCTATTCACCGCAGCTCGGGTCATGACTCCCTTGCTACACGCGGCTATTATATTGAACGAGTGACCCGACTTAGCGGGTACTCGACGAAATAAACGGTTGCAAAGCTAGAGTAGACCTAAGCCAGCGGACGGGTCAAGGGCGGAAAGAGCGTTTCCTTGTTGCTTCCATGGATTTGCACGTTGACACTCTCTTGATTCTCACTTCCCCTTCTGTATAGCAAGGAGAAGGAGAGACAGACGTATGCCCACAAAACACACGAAAACAAAAAGACCCAAGAAACAGAAACGCGAGCATCCTCCGATGCCGAAAGACCCGGAAACTCTGGTCAAAATGATGTTTGACGTGGCCGATGCTAAAGCGTTTGGGCCGGGGAAGAGGAAACCAAGAATTCAGTAAACTCATTTTCTCTGAGCGATGATTTTGCTCAGAAAATGGATGTATCAACTAGAGTATGTAAGTCCCAAAGGAAAAGACTATGTCGAGCGATGTTTCTGCCCAGGACCTTTCTCCGCAAGAAATCATGGCCGTCTTCCTTGCTCGCGACCTGAAAGACACGGAGCATTTGATGGTCGGGGTGGCCATGCCCATTGTTGAAGCCGCGGTGCGACTGGCTCATCTGCTGCACGGCCCCAATATGGAGCTGATCTTCTTTGGCACCCGCATGAATGTGGCCGACCGGTATACCCTCCCTCTGCCGGCCTTTGCCTGGGATAGCCGGGTGGTGCGCTGGGCCGAGTCGTTCAGCGACACGGGTCATCGTTTCGAGGATGTCAAGCACTGGCATAAGCGCGTGTTTTTTATTGGCGGGATCCAGGTTGACCCACATGGCAATACCAATTTGATCGGCGTTGGGCCGAACTATGCCACACTCCGCTTTCGTGGCCCCGGTTCGGTTGGGACACCAACGCTCAGCACCCACGTGGGCCGCTATTATATTGTCCTCAACTCCCACTCACCCCGGATTCTGGTCGAGCGCTGCGATTATATGAGCACCTATGGCTGGGGCGACGGCGGAGCGGACGCCCGCAAAAAACTGGGGCTGCCCGGCGGAGGCCCCAAGTATTGTGTCACCCCGCTGTGCGTCATGGACTTTGACGAAGAGGACAAGCATATGCGCCTGCACTCCGTCCACCCAGGCGTGACACCAGAAGAAGTGCAGGCCCAGACCGGCTTTGCCCTCACAATGCCAGCCCAGGTTCCCACTACACCCACGCCCACCCCGGAAGAACTGCACGTGCTGCGCACCAGGGTCGATCCTGAGGGCCGTTTGAGAAGGATGTAACCGAAGAGGAAAGGGCAACCAAAAGAGAAAAGGGCAACCACAGGGGGTTGCCCCTACCCTTTTACATCACGGGTTTCAAACAGGCCGGGCATCTCTTCTTCGGCAACGACGAGCGCCGATGTTGGCCGCAGCGGGATACCGTTGGCCTGTCCGCCGGTTGTGCTGCCGTCCGTATTGATATGCTCCAGGCGAGCCGTGCAGGTGCCGTCGCCCTGGGTGTCGTATCCGACGACCCGAAAGGGCAGCAGGACCAAGCTGCCGGCCGGTTCCGGCTCGACCGGTTCACGCACCGTCTCGGTCATCCCCGGCCCGATTACCTGGACGCGGTAATTCTCTTCTTTTGACACATCCCGTACTGGTCGCATCTCTGTCTCTCCTTCACGTTGTCCGAGGGTACGGGAGTTATATACCCGGATTGACGGTGAGGAACCCACCCCGCCGCTACGCGGCACCCCTCCCGAGCGGGGAGGCGGAGGGAGCGGCCCGGTTTTCTCGTGTCTGCGGGGGACTCTTGGTAGGATATTATCAAACGTTGTTCTTCTCTAGCAAACACTCTAAAAAAATATAGGGGGGGTCTCCGACCTGAATGCAATAAAATCAATAACTTATTGAACCGTAAAAGGTCTTTTTGTGCACAATTCGATGACATATTGAACCGTAAAAGGTCTTTTTGTACGACATTTGATGACATATACGACCGACAGGAGCGACGTATGCGGCGCCCCTGCGCAATTGTGGCCCAATCACCCATTCAAAATCAGCCATCTGTTAAACAGCGTTCTATGGTCGGTGGGCGCCGCCCGCGTTTCGCTCAGAGCATCTTCGGCTTCCAAGCCGGAATATAGGCGCGCATTGGCCTGTATTCAATCCCTTCCCCTCACTCCCCGCTCTCTGGCGGGCCGCCGGCCAGATGGCAGAGCGGAACGGGTGGGCAGAGCGGGGGGCGCTACGGCGATCCTCGACAGCCTCCCCTGGGGGAGGCTTTTCGGTCCCGATGTCACACGCTTTTCACACCTGTGGCCCTTTACTCTTTTGGCAGAAGCGTTTATCTTCCCCGCGTACCGCTTCGGGTGTGGCCCCGCGTGCCGACACCCGGCGGAGGGCAGTCATTCAGTATTCCCAGAGACGAGGAGGGTAATAGAAATATGGACATCACCTCTGATGCGGTGTCTCTCTACGCAATGATTCTCGGCGCGGTCGGGCTGATCGTGGCGTTTGCTATTTTCAAGTCCGTTTCCGGTCAGCCTGACGGCAATGAACGCATGCAGGAGATTGCCAGCTCTATCCATGAAGGGGCCATGGCTTTTCTGAGGCGTGAATATCGAATCCTGATCATTTTCGTGCTGGTTGTCTTCGGCCTGCTCGCCTGGAAGGTCGCGCCTGAGACCGGTATCGCCTTTCTCGCCGGTGCGATCTGTTCTGCGCTGGCCGGCTATCTCGGCATGCAGTCGGCTACCAAGGCGAATGTCCGCACCTCTGAGGCCGCCAGGGCAGAGGGCGAGGGCGCCGCGCTGCTGGTGGCTTTTAATGGCGGGGCGGTCATGGGCCTGTCGGTCGCCAGCCTGGGTCTACTCGGGGTCGGCGCTTTTCTCGGCCTGTACTCTGACCCGGAAACCTCAAAATACATCAGTGGCTTTGCCATGGGCGCGAGTTCCATCGCCCTGTTCGCTCGGGTCGGGGGCGGCATTTATACCAAAGCTGCGGACGTCGGCAGCGATCTGGTCGGCAAGATTGAGGCCGGCATCCCCGAAGATGATCCCCGCAATCCCGGTGTGATTGCCGATAACGTGGGGGATAATGTCGGTGATGTGGCCGGTATGGGCGCGGACATTTTCGAATCCTATGTGGGTTCCATCATTGCGACCATCGCCATCGGCGCCACCGTGTACGGCGATGCCTTTACGAATCTGGGAGGCGAGCGCAACGCGCTCATGGCCCTGCCGCTCAGCATGGCCGTGGTCGGTCTGCTGGCCTCGTTTCTGGGCATCTTCTCCATGAAAGCCCTCAAGAACGCGGGTCCGCAGAACGCGCTACGCTATTCGGGCTTTATTGCCGCCGGCGCCTTCATTGTCGCGGCTCTGATTCTGGTCTCCATCTTCCCGGTCACAACCGGGATTTTCTGGGCCGTTACCGCCGGCTGCGTCGTCGGGGTCGGGATTGGGCTCATCACCGAATATTACACCTCAGCCGCCCCGGTCACACGCGTGGCGGAAGCCAGCAAGACGGGCCATGCCACCAACATCATTCACGGCCTGGCGGTCGGCCTGGAGAGCTGCGCGCTGCCCGTGCTGGCCATTTGCGCCGCTATTTTTATTGCCAACCACTTTGCCGGCCTGTACGGCATCGGCATCGCCGGGGTCGGCATGCTGGCCACGGTTGGGGTGACCATGACCGTGGACGCCTACGGCCCGGTTGCCGATAATGCCGGCGGTATTTCCGAGATGGCCGAACTTGGCCCGGACGTGCGTAAGATCACCGACGGACTGGACGCCTTGGGCAATACCACGGCGGCAATGGGAAAGGGCTTTGCCATTGGTTCTGCCGCCCTGACCGCCCTGGCCCTGTTTTCCGCGTTCACCCAAGCTGTTGACCAGAATCGACTGGCGGCGGGAATGGAACCGCTGCTCATCGTGGTGACTGATCCGATCGTGGTCATTGGCCTGCTTCTGGGCGGGATTTTGCCGTTCTTTATCGGAGCCTTGACCATGACCGCGGTGGGCCGGGCCGCCGGGCAGATGGTGGATGAAATCCGGCGTCAGTTCCGCGAAATCCCCGGCCTGCTCGAAGGCAAGGAAGGCGCGAAGCCGGATGCGGCCCGCTGCGTGGACATTTCAACCGCAGCCGCCCTCAAGGAGATGGTCCTGCCCGGCCTGACTGCGGTGGTCGCGCCGGTCGTGGTCGGTCTGGTCCTTGGCGCGGCAGCCCTGGGTGGCATGCTGGCCGGGGCAACCGTCACCGGCGTGTTGCTGGCCCTGTTTATGGCCAACGCCGGCGGCGTCTGGGACAATGCAAAGAAAGCGATTGAAAAGGGTGAGATCGAGGGCGAGGCCAAAGGCTCGGAAGCCCACAAGGCCACCGTCGTGGGCGACACGGTCGGCGATCCGCTGAAAGACACCTCGGGCCCCTCGCTCAACATCCTGATCAAGCTGATGGCGGTCGTAGCCCTGGTGATCGCACCGCTGCTGGTCTAGCCGGCGTTTTCACTGTGACGCATAAAGGGCGGGTCTTGGTACCCGCCCTTTTTTGTTTATGGTGACATGGCCCTGTGACATATCGCTTGAAGCTCGAAAAGCAATTGAGTTTGCGGAACGCTCCTAGCGGGGCGGCCCCCTCACATCGCGTCTTTACGAATCAGCCTCTTCAGATCGTCTTCCCAGGGTGGCAGTTCGCGGATTGGTCCGAACGAATGATGCCACGGCGAGTCCTGCCGAATGGACCGTTGGCGGGAGTCCGGCAGAGGAGGAGTATAATTCTACGAGCATCCCAGTAGCGAAAATAAAGCGAAAGTGATAGGCTTCTCGTCGGATGGACAGCCCCATGCAACACCCCACCACCCGGCTCAAGGGACGCGGTACGCCCCGCAATCCGACGAATCGCTTTGAGACCATAGCCTATCAACCTGACCCTACCGATTCTGATATACAGAATGCCGGTCCGAAAACCCGCCTGCTGCGTGACCCCTCGCGGACCATTCTCAGCTATAACACCAGCCCGGATGTCGGCTTTCGGGTCAGCCTCAACCCCTACCGCGGGTGTGAGCACGGCTGCATCTATTGTTACGCCCGTCCGACCCATGAGTGGCTCGGGTTCTCAGCCGGCCTGGACTTTGAGACGAAGCTTATGGTCAAACAGGACGCGCCTCAACTGCTGGACAAAGCGCTGGCTGCACCGTCCTGGCAGCCCCAGCCGATCTTTTTCAGCGGTATCACCGACGCCTACCAGCCGGTTGAGCGCCAGCTTGAGCTGACCCGTGGCTGTCTCAAGGTGCTGGCCGCCTATCACAACCCGGTCTGCATTGTGACCAAGAGTGCTTTGGTGACTCGCGACCGTGACCTGCTGGCTCAACTGGCCGAAGATCGAGCCGCCTGGGTGGGTGTGTCCCTGACCACGCTTAGCGCCGAGCTGGCCCGTCGTCTCGAACCGCGGACCTCGACCCCGGCGCGCCGTCTGGCCGCTATTGCCGCTCTGGCCGAGGCGGGCATTCCGGTTGGTGTGATGGTCGCCCCCATCATCCCCGGACTCACCGACCACGAGATTCCGGCCCTGCTCAAGGCTGCCGCCCAGGCGGGTGCGCAGTGTGCCGGGCATACCATTGTGCGGCTGCCGTATGGCGTGTCCGAACTTTTCAGCCGGTGGCTGGAAGATCACTATCCCGAACGAAAAAACAAGGTCTTGAACCGGATTCGCTCAATGCGACAGGGAAAACTGAACGACGCGCGATGGAAGACGCGGATGCGGGGGGAGGGAGTGTGGGCCGAGTCGATTCATGGTTTGTTTGCCACGATGAGCCGCAAAGCCGGGCTGGATAGGCCCTTCCCCCAACTGTCAACCGCAGCCTTCCGGCGACCCGGCCAGACACGTCAGCTGGCTCTGTTCACGCCTCCATACAGAACCTGAGCCTCGCAGTCCACCGCGGATTGACGTCCACCTCATTGGCACAGCGGACCAACTCCCACAGGGCGCCGTGCGCCTCGCGGTCATTGCCGATCATGGTCAGGGGAAATGCAAAAACCCTACCCCTTGACAGAGTTGGTAAACCATATAGAGTTGCCTCATACTAATTGAAAATGACATTCATTCTCAATTAAGAAAGATAGCGACAAAAATATCGACTAGGAGAGTCGATAGCCAATGCGCTGAGGCCCGAGGTTCCCACACCCAGAGCCCGTAAGGACGAAAATCCTTACGGGCTTTTTTCATGTCTCGGCTTCATCCGCCCGGTACGAGGTATGGGCCCTATGTATGCTGAATTGACAAGATTTTTAAGTGCCGGTGGACCGGTCATCGGCCTGCTGGCCTGCCTGTCGTTGGGTGCTCTGACCGTCATTCTGCTTAAGCTGTGGCAATGGCGGCGGCAGCGACCCTGGCCGCGTAACATAGCGGAACAGGCCCTTGCGAATCTGGAATATGGAGAACGGGCGCTGGCCATCAACCTGTTGCAGGGCCAGCGAAACTATCAGGCCCGACTCATCAGCCACGCCCTTCAACTGCTCGAAACCGGTGCACTCTCTATTGAGGAGGTCAAGGATGAATCCAGGCGGCTGGCACGTTCATTTGTCACCAAGCTGGACAGTTACGTGCGCATCCTGGAAGTGGTCGCGTCATTAGCCCCCCTGCTGGGGTTATTCGGCACCGTCCTCGGCATGATCGATGCCTTTCAGGCCATGGAGGCCGCGGGCACACAGGTCAATCCGAGCGTGCTGTCGGGTGGCATCTGGAAGGCATTGCTGACGACCGCGGCCGGACTGGCCATCGCCATTCCGGTCTCAATGGCAAACAGTTGGTTTGAACGCAGGGTCGAGGTTGAGTCAGCCGCCATGCTGGATGGGCTGGAGCGTATCTTCACCCTTGAGGCGAAAAAACGGGCCGAACATAAGGTCGAACGTCTGCACGCGCAGCCCGGCTCCCGGAAGGCGGGATGAACGATACGTCGCTATATCACCCGCGCCGCCGACCCATCAGCCTTACCCCGCTGATCGACGTGGTGTTCATTTTGCTGATGTTTTTCATGCTGACGTCTACCTTTACACGCTGGAAAGCGGTTGACCTGCGACTGCCCACCGCTAGTGCCGATGCCAGCCCGAAGAAACCCCAAGCATTACTCCTGCATACGGGCGGCTCGCTTTCGCTCCGCGGACGCCTGTTTCAGCTTTCGGACCCCAATACGGAAGCTGCGCTCTCCGCAGCCATTGACCCAACTCGACCGGTCGTCGTTTTTCCCGAATTCGACACTCGCATACAAACCATTATCTCCACCTTTGAGCGGCTTACCGCGGCCGGCGTTTCGGAGGCCGTTTTGGGAGCGGCCCTGGAACGGGAGGCGGAAGAGTGAGTCAGCACCGAGCCGACAGACTCATTGCGCGGGTCAATCCACGTCGCGTCCGGAGCAACGACATTGGCGTGATCCCGTTGATAAACATCGTCCTGCTGCTGTTGATTTTTTTCCTGATCGCCGGGCAAATGGCCGACCGGCAGGAGTTCCGCCCGCCGACTTCCGTCAGTAACAAACCCATCCGCTACCAGCCCATTACGCTGTCACTGAATACGCATCAGCAACTCGCCCTCAACGGGGAGGAGCTTTCGTTCGAGGCACTTGGTCCAGCCCTGCAAGCCGTGCTGGCCGACGACATCCAACGGGTGGCACTGAAAGTGGACCGGGACGTGACGGCAGGCACCCTCGACAAGCTCTTGGATGTCGTTCGCTCCCACAATATTGCGACGGTGATGCTGTACAGCGTGAATGCGGAGGGCCTGGGCCGGCCATGAAACACCTGCACTGGGGTTTCGCGTTCGGCGTCGCGCTCGGGATTCATCTCGTGAGTGCGTATGCCTATCTCAGTTGGGCACCCCAGCAGCCCCAACCGCGCGGCGCGATTGACTTGGGTGAAGGTGGTGTCGAGATCGGCCTGGGCCGGATTGGCTCATATACGGACCTGACCGAGCGACCCATAGCCCCGTCCGTACCCGACCAACCCGAAACCAACGCCACGCAGCAAGCAACGGAACCAGAGTCGCAAAACGTCGAGGTCAAATCAACTCCACCCGTGCAACCCCTGCCGGATATGCAACCGGTAGAAGTTCCCGCTCCCGAGCAACCAGTCGTCCCGGTCGAAAAACAGGCCGTGGTGGATAAACAACCCCCGGTCGAGCCGTCGGAAGCCCTCCCCCGCCCTCCCGAACCTGAGCAACCGACGCAGACAGAGCCGAATCCCCAAGAGGAGGCAACACCAAATCTGCTTGCTAAAGCTGACGTGTCAACCCGTGCCGAACCCAGCCCCAACCCGCGCTCCGCCGCCGCGGAGCGCGCGACCGGAAAGCGGCAGCGTCGAGTCTTGGGTGGCCGGATCGGTAACCCAAAGGACTATTTCAGCCTGCTCATCGCCTGGTTGAACCAACACAAAGACTATCCGCCGGCAGTAAAGAAGAAAAAACAGCAGGGCACCGTAGTCTTGGCGTTTTCCATCAACCGCAGCGGCACCGTGCTCGCCTCCCGCGTTCAAAAAAGTTCCGGCTACCCACTATTGGACCAGGCCGCGCTTGACATGCTGGCCCGCGCCAACCCCCTGCCGGCCATGCCCGACTCCATGCCGCGCCAACGCCTGCGTCTGGCCGTGCCCATCGAATACTCGCTGATAACGGAATAGCGCCGGAGTAAGGAATGCGGCACAGGAACACGGACGCACTCAAGTTCAACCCACCCCCGGCATACAGACACCCGCTTGTCACCTGTCTCATTGATGTTGCGTTAGCGCTGCCTATTACCCTTGTGGTGTTAGCTCCTCTGACCTCAGCCCAAGAAACTCAGCCCCCCGTCTTCCTGGGTGTGCTGCATATTCAGGGGCGCGTCGTTGGCACGTCCGACTGTGTCACGTTCCGACACAGCCGGGCTCGCGACAGCTTCTGTGTCAGCCTGCACACCCCCGACTCCAGACTGAGGAAACGGTCCGGTCAACGACCTGAAGCGGAGCCTGCCCGTCCGAGCGACTACCCAAACCAGCTTCTGGCACGACTGAGCCAGTACAAAAGCTATCCGCCGGCACTCCGCAAAAAGCGACAACAGGGCACCGTGGTGCTGGCGTTTTCCGTTGACCGGAGCGGCGCAGTACTCGCCTCCGACGTTCAAAAAAGTTCGGGCTATCCTCTGCTGGACCAAGCCGCGCTTGACCTGTTGGTCAAAGCCAGTCCGCTGCCAGCCATGCCGGATTCTATGGCCCGCGAGCGCCTGTATCTCGTGCTGCCGGTCGAATTCTCCCTGACCACACAATAACAAATGTCCACAAACGAGAGGAGCAAAGGATGAAGCACAGGAAAAAAAGAGCAGACAAGGTGAAAAAGCCACCGGAACTGCGCCAATCGTCCTCTTCGACTATTACCAACAATGCGGTCGCCCTGAGCATTTCCGCGGTGATGTTGGGTGGCACAGCCCTGGCCCAGGAGGCCCAGGACGAGGAAGAGGCCGTCTTGCTGGACAAGGTCCAGATTCAGGATCGTACGATCGATACCAACCCCTATGCCGAGTCCGGCGTGCCGTATAAGGCCCGCGTCTCGGGTGACCTGCGCCGCCTGGAGGAACTGGCCGACACGCCCCAGACCATGACCGTACTGACCCAGACTCAGATCGAAGATTCGGGTAAATCCGACTTGCGTGAGATATTATCCGCTCAGCCCGGTATCACCTTGGGAACGGGTGAAGGCGGCAACGCCTTTGGCGACCGTTATATCATTCGCGGTCACGAAGCCCGTAGCGACGTGTTCGTAGACGGCATGCGCGACCCCGGCATGACTATCCGCGAGAGCTTCGCCCTGGAACAGGTCGAAATCACCAAAGGTCCCAGCTCGACCTTTGCCGGTCGCGGCTCGACGGGTGGGGCCATCAACGGCATCACCAAACAGGCCAGCAGCGAATACGATTTCGTCAAGTTTCAAGGCGGTCTGGGCACCGATGAGTATTACCGGGTGCATCTGGACGCCAATAAGCGTTTCACCGATGAACTGGCCGTACGAGCCAACCTGCTGTACGCCAACGAGGAAGTGCCGGACCGGGCACCCGCAGAACGCCTGCGCCGCGGCGCGGCGGTGTCCGGCCGATACGACCCCACGGATAATAAGTTCTACCTGTCCTTTGATTATTATTTTCTTGATGCGGAGGACGACCCTGACCTCGGGACCCAGATTGAACAGTTCGGCGACCCCTTTGATGATATTCCGGTCTACCTGCAAAAGGACCGCGACTTTATCAAGTCGGAGGTGCATACCTTCACGTTTCGGGGCGGCTATGAGTTCAACGAAAATTTCCGGCTGGAAAGCGCCACCCGCTATGGATTCACGGACAACGGCTATGTGCTGACCGGAACCAGCGCCTTCTGGAAGCTGACCGGCACGGATCAGGTGGCGTGGCAGTTGAGCCAGAAAGACGGCTGGCAGGAGGTGGACTATGTTGCCACCCAACTCAATGCCTTTCTGGACACTGGCCTGAGTTTTACCCAGCACGGTCTGCTCTTGGGTGTGGAGTACTCGGAACATAATGTGCTCAACGGACGCTATAATGTCGATCCCAGAGGCACCCCTAACTGCGATGTCGAGGGCGTCTGGCGCGGCACGCTGTACAGCCGCCCCGACAGTTATTGCATGTACGATAACAGCGGCAACCTGACCGCCAACCTGAACAGCTTCATGGACCTCGCCATCAGCCGGGGCGATTTCGATTCGGACTACGGCATAGACACGGTGTCGGCCTATCTGATGGACACCGTTCACTTTGGCTGGGGCGTGACCGGCTTCTTGGGGGTCCGCATGGACTATTTTGATTACAAAAACACAGTTGTGAGACGCGGCGTCAGCACCGACTACACTTACTCCGATCACTTCTGGAACGGCCACGCCGGGCTGGTGTATCAGTTCACCGACTGGGGCAATGTGTATTTCACCTATGCCACCTCCAGCAATATCAACGGTGGGGAGTCGGACCTGGGCGGCAACTGTGGCTACGGCGGGATTTGCGGCACCCCGGCACAGGTTCGCGACAGTAAACCCGAGATGACTGAGAATCTGGAGTTGGGCTCGAAATGGAACCTGTTTGATAATAAGTTCCTGGTGACCGCAGCCGCCTTTCAGATCACCAAAGACGATGTGATGGAAAACGTGGGCGACGATTACGAGTCCATCGGAACGCTCAACACCGGCAAAAACCGCGTGCGCGGGTTTGAATTCTCGATAGTCGGCAACCTGACTGAGGATCTGAGCATGGTCGTCAGCGCGGCGATCATGGATTCGGAAGTCCGCGATTCCTACAACAGGGCCAATAAGGGCTTACGCCTGAGCAATTTCGCCAACGAGGGCGTCTTTGCCCAACTGCGCTACCGCGTCCCTTATCTGCCGGCGCTCTCGGTCGGCGCGGTCGTGACGTATAAGAGCAAGATGTTCACCGGCCAGCCCGATTCCGCGGCCGGCTATGATACGGAGGCCGGTAAGTATTCGTATAAAGTCCCCAGCTATACGACGCTGGACCTGTTCGCCAACTATAAAATCACCGACCAGATCGGGTTGCGCCTGAACGTACTCAACGTCACGGATGAGGACTACTATCTGGCCGGCTATCGCAGTGGCTCGTTCGTCTACATCGGCGACGCACTCAACGCCCGGCTGGCGCTCACGGCCAGCTTTTAGCGTACACCGGAGCGACACCCCGACGGGGGTGTCGCTCCGCAACTATGACTCCGATTCGCGCCAGTAAGGAGAGGCGCATGAAGCCCGAAAACAGACCCAAGCTGGACCGCATCCCGCCCGAGTTAGCTGCGGTCTCGGACTACGAGCGGCTGGCGAAGAATTTTGTCCCGCACGCCATCTACGAATATATCGCCGGAGGCGTGGCCGATGACCTCAGCCTGAACAAAAACCGCCAGGCGTTTGATCAGATAGAGCTATCCGGGCGGGTGCTGACCGATTGCACCCAGGGGACTACGGCGCTGGCGCTGCTCGGTGAGCCCTTCCGTCATCCTGTGCTCTTGGCGCCCGTGGCCTACCATAAACTGGTCCACCCCAAGGGTGAGGTTGCTACGGCCCAGGCCGCCGATGCCCTGGAAGCCGGGTTTATCGCCAGCACGATGTCCTCGGTATCACTGGAAGATATTGCCGCGGAATTGGGCAAGAACAAATGGTTTCAACTGTATTTCCAGACGTCCCGAGACTTGACGCTTTCACTGGTACGACGTGCCGAAAACGCGGGGTATACGGCCCTGGTCGTCACCGTTGATGCCCCGATCAACGGGTTGCGCAATCGTACCCAACGCGCGGGATTCATCCTTCCCAAGCATGTCCAGGCCGTGAATGTGGCGGATATACCAGTTCCTGACCCGGCACGCCTGACAGCGGATCAGAGTGTGGTGTTCCAGGGGCTCATGGCACATGCGCCAACCTGGGCCGATCTTGAATGGCTGTGTCGAGCAACCCCGCTACCCATTATCGTCAAAGGCATCCTTCACCCGGACGACGCAGCGCGCGTTACCGCGACGGGACTGGCTGGAGTGGTGGTGTCGAATCATGGGGGACGGACGTTGGATGGGCTACCGGCCAGCCTCACAGCCCTGCCGCGTGTCCGGGCAGCGGTCGGCCCTGACTTTTTGGTGTTGCTGGACGGTGGAATACGCCGCGGAACAGATGTCTTTAAGGCACTTGCTCTGGGAGCCAACGCCGTATTGGTCGGAAGACCACAGGTCTATGCGCTTGCCGTTGCGGGAGCCTTAGGCGTGGCTCATATGCTGCGCCTCTTGCGAGAGGAACTGGAGGTCACAATGGCATTGACCGGTTGTCCAACGCTTGCAAGTATCGACGCGAACGCCATTCGACCAAGTAGCCAAATAGAGAGGAGAGCCAGTATTGATCAGGGGTAGGCATACGCCATGCTCATTTCCATAGACAGTGTCCTGAGCAAAGACTTGGTCGGCCAATTTCGGGAAACCCTGCGTCAGGCCCGGTGGCTCAACGGCAAACGCACGGCCGGCACGCAGGCGAGCAGCGTCAAAGTGAACCAGCAGCTTGACGATCAGTCCAAACCGGCAGCCGGACTCCGCCAGCAGCTATTGACACCCCTGGGACAACACCAGCTTTTTCTCTCCGCGGCCCTCCCCCACAAGATACTCCCCCCGACATTCAGCCGCTACTGTGCGGGGCATCGCTATGGGGCGCATAGAGACAATCCGATCATGCCGACGGGCGGCGCCGACCGGATGCTGCGGACCGACTTGTCGGCTACGATATTTCTGAGTGAACCTGACGAGTACGACGGTGGGGCGCTCACCATTGAGACCACCTACGGCACCCGGGAGATCAAGCTCGGTGCCGGCGACCTGATTCTCTATCCCTCCGGCAGCCAGCACCGTGTCACTCCGGTGACACACGGAACCAGGCTCTGTGCGCTTCTCTGGATACAGAGCATGGTCCGTGACAACCACCAGCGGCTGTTGTTGTTTGATCTGGACCAGAGCATCCAGGCGCTGACGCGGAAACAGGGCGGTGAAGATACGGAAGTGCAACGGTTGACCGGCGTGTATCACAACCTGGTCAGACTGTGGGCCGAAGTGTAACCGGACCGTATCGTCCACACTTACTTTTCAGGCTTTTTCACGACCAGAAAGATTGCGCTGATGTGGTCCTGGTATTGTCCAAAGACCCGGCGCATGGCCAGCACGCGCCGCCGGGCCGGGGCCTGAAGACAGATGTTCTTGACCAGCCTCAGAGCACCCCAGATGCCCTCATCCTGGATCAGGCGTCGGGGCCCCAGCAAACGCATCGGTGCATAGCCGCTATACTCGACCTGGAAGCCTACCGTCTCCAGCAGTTCCCGCCATTCTGCGCTGGGCAGCGGCCGGGCTCCAACGTGCAAAACCGAGGACAGGCTGGAGTAAACCTCGTCGCGCTTGGCCGAGGAGATATCATCGGGGACGAGGCATAACTCGTGGATACCGTAGCGACCGCCGGGCCGCAGTAAGCGGAATGCCTCGGCAATAATGCGTCGCTTGTGCTCCTGGGTATTCATGGTCAGCATGGCTTCGCCGAGCACGACCGAGGCGGAGGCATCCGGCAGTTCGGTCCGGTCGGCCGCACCGACCACAACTGAGACACCGGGCTGAGGCGGCAGGTGGCGGCGGGTCCATTGGGCGGCCTGTGCGTCGCGTTCAACCCCGGTATAGCTGTGCGGGGTGTTCTCCAGGATCATGCGCGCCGTACCGCCGAGGCCGGGGGCGAATTCGACCACATCATCGGCCGGACCGATGGCCAGACTGTCGAGCAGCGCCCGGGTAGCCCACAGCCCGCCCGGACGCAGCACCCGTTTACCCAGCCGGGCCAGCAGCCAGTGGGCCGGCATTTTCGAGACATCCAGGTCCGTACCCGGCAGCACGTTGGGTTCCTGAGATTCACGAGAAGACATATAGATTCCTCCTCAGATACTGTGTCAAAACTGTACTTTCAGGCCAGCGTAGAAAGTCCGCCCGTCACCCGGCAGAAAGGCTGCCTGATCGGGCCGAGCTCGGTCGACGATAAGGGTCGAAGAGGCATACGTCTCATCGACTATGTTCTGTATTTCACCGTAAATGCTGAGATATTCATTAAGATCGTAGTTGGCCCGCACGGCCAAGGTCACAAACGATTCGGAGACCAAAGTGTTCAGATTGTCCACCGGGGTGCTGTCGGGACGCGAGTAAACCTCTGTCTGTACAAACAAGTTAGGCAGGAAGTCATACTGTAGGACGGCATTAAGGCTATGCGGTGGAGCACCGGCCAAGTCGTTATTGCTACGGGCCGGGTCTCCGTCAAAGCGAAAATCCTGAAAGGTGTAGGCAAGCCGGCCGCTGAGTTTGTCGGTCAGCTGTACTCCGAGTCCAAACTCAACACCTAAATGGGTTGTTTTGTTGGCATTCACAGCACCGAGTGGTGCACCAGTCACGTCACGCAGACTCAGCAGCTCATTCCTCACCCAGGAATAGTAGGCCAGTGCGTCCCAAGTCATTCTTCCGTATCTACCGCGCCAGCCGGCTTCGACTGTTGTCGCCCGCTGGGCTTTGAGACGAGAGGTATGGAAGGCGGCTGCGGGGAGAGCTGGATTGCCGGGGTTCGGTCGGCCAGGGCTACTATGGGGCGTACCGTTCACGGTGGCGATCAGGTCATCATAAGTCGGGGGCTCAAAGCTACGGCTGACCGCGGCAAAGAAGGTGTGGTTTTCGGTCGGTTGAATTGTCAGACCTAGGCTCGGACTCCAACCAGAATAGGTCTGCGCATAGCTGGTATTACCGGCTTGCACCGCACCGTTTGGCAATGGCTGATTCGAATTGGCTGGATGAAACGCAATGGTTGGACGCATTCCCGCCTCAAAGGTATCATCATTGTCGCGTTCCGCTCGTGCAAAGGCAATGGAGGGCGAAACCGTGAAAACAGCGCCAACCGGAATATTCAGTCCGGCATACAGAGAGAGCGTGTTGGCATCGAGTTCGCTTCGGCCAAACAGTAGCCCCTTCCTGCCGGCGTTGTTGGTAAAATTTCTTCGGTCGGCCCAACCAACGACATATTTTGCGGTGGCATCGAACAGGGGTAACGGTTGGGAGGCATTAGGATTGTAGGCGTAGCGTAGGACGGAGCTGAAGTCTCCCCCTACCGTCTCACGAATACCGGCGGGGATTGGAAACCGAAAAGCGTCATCCGTATACGCGTAACCAAAAGCTCCATCAACAAGGTGATTCCCGAAAGAGATCGTTGTCCGGTTACCGAGACGAAATTGATCGAGTTCGCGTTGGGGTTGGTCGCGCTTAACGTTCGGCCCAGGGTTGGACACCAGAAACGGGGGTGGAGGGTTCGGATTAGGGCGGACTGTGGGGCCGGTGGAGACACGTTTTGGATGCCGCTTAAGCTGTCGCTTGGTCAGCGGACCTACAACATCAAAACCCAGGTCAGTATAACCGATAAAGAGGCGGCTGGAGATAGCGTCGGTCAACTCAGCACCGATATTAGCGTCTACTCTCAGCCGGTCGGACTCATTGTAATCACGAAATCCGTCCCGGCGACTGAAGCTAATCTGAGCGAGACCGTCGAAGTCGCCTCGTCGTGCACCAGCTTGAGCGGAGGTTGATACCTGTCCAAAGCTTCCACCTTCTACTCTGCCAGTAATGCCAGGTGCCGACGAACCGGTTGGCGAGACGAAATTGAGCGCACCACCGAGAACGGTGGCTCCGAGTCGGTTCGCCGTGTAGCCACGGTACACCTCAATAAACTGGGCCTGTCTCGGATCAGCCAAGCCCACAATGTATGAGCCGTCAGCCCGATTGATCGGCAGCCCGTTTTGCAGCACCAGGACACCACGCTCAACCGGATTTTGCTGTAAGCCAGACCCACGAATCTGGATACGAGGTTGGTCGTTGCCGCCAAAGAAGTTTTGTACAATCACTCCTGGCACTGAGACGAGGGCATCAGAGAGTGTCACGTTTGTCTTACCCGTTAGGTCACTATCGGCAACGAGTCCGGTCCCGCCGGGAATCGATTCAAGCTTATCGCGGGCAAGTGCTTCTGCATTCGCTCCAGGTCGGCCTGTCACGACGAGTGTATCGAGGACGACAATCGAACCTGGCGTCGCCGATTGAGCGAATGCGGCATTGGGCAGGAGAATAACGATCAGAGCCACCATAATACCAGTCAGTATCCCATTGAGTGAAACAATTCGGCGTACCATAAAACCTTTTACGGCCTCACCTGCCCTATTCATCATGCTCGGAATCCTCCTCACTTCATTCGTCCATCAACGAATATAAAAAAACCCGTAAGGAGTTTGCTCCTTACGGGCTCTGAGCTTGGTAGCGGCTGGCCTCTTTACTGACAAATGAAATTGAATATCAATTTCAATTAAAGTCCTATATAATTCCGGTGAACGGGTCAAGCAGGAAAAAAGGACTTGACAAATGTCGTCCTGGGAGCTACAAAATACATAATTGAAATTGATATTCAATTTCAATAGAACCTACACCGGGCTTACGGCTCTTGCCTCGTGCTCGCAGAAATCGCCGTTGCTGCGGGCAGTATGCGTGCAGGGCCGAACACAGGCCGCAGGTTCGTCTTCCCTCTGCAAGGTTTTTGGTGTTGGGCCTTGCATCGGCCCCGGGGTTCCCTCCGATTGCCCCGGGGCTTCTCCCCTCTTACCACGATCTATGCGCTCCGTTGTTCACTACGACACCGTTGGCGCACCACCCGGCATTGTGTCGCCAAACACTGCCTGTGCGGGCACCTCGAATACGGTGGCGATATTGCGGGGTGTCAGCACCTCGCGAATCATGCCTGACGCAACCACCCTGCCGTCTTGCATGAGTACGCCCCGGTCGGCGTACTGCATGGCTAGGTTCAGGTCGTGCAGGATGAGGCAGACCGCCATACTCCGTTCTTGTGCTATCCGACGCGTCAGCCGCAGTATCTGATGCTGATGTTTCAAGTCCAAGGCTGTGGTCGGTTCATCAAGGAAAAGATAGGCGTGCTGCCGGTCCCACATCTGAGCCAGCACGCGCGCCAGGTGGACGCGCTGCTGCTCCCCGCCCGATAGGGTCGGGAAGATGCGCTGTTGCAGATGCCAGGCGTCTACGTTTTCCAGCACCTCCCGTATCACGACAGCGTCGCTGCCGGTCGCCTGACTGCCAATATAGGGGCTGCGCCCCATCATTACGATTTCCAGTACCGAAAAGGGAAAGTTGACAAAGCTGGCTTGGGACAAGACCGCCCGTTTTCTGGAAAGCGTAGCAAGTGAATAGGCATCCAGCGGCGTGCCGTCCAGCACGATGCGGCCGGCCTCCGGTTGCAGCGCTCCGGTCAGACATTTGAGCAGGGTGGATTTTCCCGCTCCGTTCGGCCCCAGAATGGCCGTGACGGTTCCCGGTGTGATGCTCAGCCGCACGTCGTCCAGAATGACCGTGGCCCCGACCCGGTAGCAGACGTTTGTCGCCTCGATCACAGGCCGAACCTCCCGGCGTATTGCTTGACGAGCAGCCACAAAAAGAAGGGCCCGCCGATCAGACTGGTCAGGATGCCCACCGGCATTTCGGCCGGGGCGACAATGGTGCGGGCCAGGGTGTCGGCCACCAGCAGCAGGGTCGCACCCAGCAGGGCGGAGGCCGGAATCAACAGGCGGTGGTCCGGCCCGATGGTGAGGCGGATCATATGCGGCACGACCAAGCCCACGAAGCCGATGATCCCGCTCGTTGCCACGGCAGCGCCGACCGCAAGGGCGACACAGATGGTCACGCTGCGTTTCAGGTGTTCGCTATTGATGCCGAGATAGCGCGCTTCGTCCTCGCCGAGCAGCAGGATATTCAGTTTTTGGGCATTCCGAATCAGCAGCAGCGTCGCCGGCAGGACGAGCGTGGCGGCTACGCTGAGCGTAGGCCAGAGCGCCGCGCCGAGGCTGCCCATGGTCCAGAATGTCAGGGCACGCAACTGGGTATCGTCGCTCAGATAGGTCAGGAAGCCGGTTCCGGCCCCGCTCAGCGCGTTGATGGCAATCCCGGCCAGTAACATATAGGTGACGGAAAAGGTTTCCATTTGTCGGGCAAGACGAAAAATCAACAGGCAGGCCAGCAGCCCGCCGATAAAGGCGGCGACACTCAACCCGTATAAGCCCAGCGTGCCCGTCAGCGGGCCGGCCCAGACGATCATGATCGCAACGGCCAGCGCCGCACCGCTGGCAATGCCGATCAGGCCGGGGTCGGCCAGCGGATTGCGGAACAAGCCCTGCAGGGCCGCGCCGGAAACGGCCAGGGCCGCGCCGACAACGCTGGCCAGCAGCACGCGCGGCAGCCGGATGGAGAAGAGGACGGCTTCCTGCTGGGTATTCAGACTGCCGTCGAACAGCGAAACGACCGGCACGGACACCGCGCCTATGCATGCGGCCGTGAAGGCAGTCAGGATGAATACCCCGCCCAGTAGCGCCAGCACGGTCACCCGCAGCCGCAGGAAGGGCAATACCACTGGTTTCGCCGCCCTGTTCACAAGCCCTGATACGCCTCGTGCAGCGTGGCCGCGGCTTGTGTGGTACGCGGGCCAAACCCCAGCAACAGCAGGGCATCCATCACGATCAGGCTACCGGTCCTGGCGGCCGGCGTGAGGGACAGCCCCGGAGCGGTCAGCAGGGCGTCCTTGCCGCCGGCCTGTGCAAGCCCTCGGGCCGTGGTGAGAATCACGTCCGGCTGCAAAGCGGCCGCAGCCTCCGGAGTGAGGGGTTTATAGCCGGCATATCCGGTGACGGCGTTTCGCGCACCCGAGAGTCTGATGATGCTGTCCACAGCGGTCTCTCGGCCGGCCGCCATCGGCGCCCCGCCGCCATGCTGAAGAATGAAAAGCACCCGTTTATCAGTCGGTTGTCGGGCCGTTACTTTTGCCAGTTCGGCAGTCTGGCGGTCAATGGCATCAATCAGGGCGCTGCCCGCTCGGTCCTTTTTCAGGGCTCTGGCAATCACCCGGATGGCGTCCCGTACATCCGCCAGCGAACGGCCGGCTCTCAGTTGCAGGATCGGAATATTGGCCGCTTGCAGCTGTGCCAACACGGCCGGCGGTCCGGCCTCTTCGGTCAGAATCACGAGGTCGGGATACAGCGAGACAATCCCCTCCGCGGACAGGGCGCGTTGATAGCCGACCTTGGGCAAATGTTCGGCTTCCGGCGGATAATAACTGGTGGTATCGTTGCCAACCAGTATCTCCTGCGCTTCCAGCGCGTAGACGATTTCCGTCAGGGCTCCGCCAATGGTGACAATGCGGCGCGGCGCCTCGGCAGCGGCCGGCAATGCAAAAAAGACCAGCCCCCAGGCCAGAATGAGACGCCGACCGATGTCCGCTACCATTGGTACGACACCCGAGTGACAAAGCTGCGACCTTCTTCCAGCAAGCTAGCGAAGCGTTTGGTGTATGCTTTATCCGCGATATTCTCGATTCCGAAGTCCACGCTTATCGCTCCCAATCCTTGGCCGTCCGGCGTCCAGTGCTGATGCGGGGTCCAACGAAAATAGAGGTCGTGCACGCCATAACCGTCGGTCGGCACGTCGTTGTCACCCACACGGTCATTTCTCTCGGCAAACCGGCCACGCCAGCCGACCACGCCGTTGAGTGCGTCTATCCGAAACTCGACCCCTGCAACAACCGTCAGCGGCACATTGTTGAGCAGGTATTCGCCAGTATCGTCGTTCTTGGCTTTGACGTAGGACAGCCCCAGTCGAGCGGTGAACAGGTCCAGTTCGTAGCGGCCCTCTGCTTCCCAGCCCATCAGGTCGGCGTCCGGGATGTTCAGGATTTTCGTCGTTCCGGCCCGGACATCGACTTCTGGGGTAATGAAGTCGTCTCCCTCGCTGGTGAACCATGACCCTTTCACGGTCACGCGGTCGTTCGCCGCCAGGATACTCTCGAAGTTCAGCCCCGCCCCCACCTCAATCGTGGTGACGGTTTCCGGCTGCAAATCCGGATTCGGCACGAAGCGGTTGTCCGGGGCAAAAAAGGTGGGGGCGAGCACCGGGCTGCCATCGGGCCTGAGCACCGGCACCTGCACCGGGCGGCCATCAGGGCCGAGCACCGGGCGACCGTCCGGACCGATTTCCGGTCTGGTCAACGGCCCGAACTCAATAGGAAACCCGCCCGGAAAATGCAGGCCGGCCGGATACAGCTCCGTCAGATTGGGAGCTCGGAACGCTTGAGCCCAGCTTCCGAACAGCATGAGGTTCTCAATCGGCTTGTAGCTCAGCGACACTTTTGGCGACACTTCGTGTTCGTTCTGCGAGTTCCCGATTTCGTCGTCGCTCTCGTAATGGTCGAAGCGCAGGGCCGGAATGAACAGCACCTCACCGATAGGGGTGTGGAGGGCGACTTCATCCTGCACATACAAGCCCAGCGTCAGGGCCTCAGCATCCGGTACGCCGCCCCGCTTTCCATCAGGGGTGGCCGAACTCTTGCCGACTTGGTCGTCCGTGTAGATTTCAAATCCGTACGAGAACGTATGTCCGTGCATACCGCTCACCGCCCATCTGGTCTGGTTGTCGATGGTAAAGCCGAGCGTGTCCATCTCCCGCGTCTGTACCCGACCGACGAGCCGGCCGGTCACGTCTTCTTCCTCCACCTCGGTGTCGTTGTAATACAGGTGGAGTTTCGGACTCAACCAGCGATTGGCCGGATTATCGAATACGTAGCGCAGGCTGAACTGGTTATCCTGCACTTCCTTATCCACAATAATGTTGGACAACGCCGAGCTGGCACTGGCGCCATTATTGGGTTCCTGCCCGTCATTATTGAACACCTGGGCCTGAAACTTGAGCATGTGGAAGTCCTTCAGGGTGTAGCCGGCTTTGAACAGGCCGGACAGCAGGCGGTCGTCCGTATCCAGCTCGTTGCCGTTGCCCTGCTCGATATCACCCGAATCGCGAAAGGAGAAATTGGCCAGGACATCCCAGCCACGGTAACGGCCAAACCCCGTCAGGCTCGGAGCGTATTCAGCGCTCGCGTTGCGATAGCCGAAAGAAGCCAGGGCACCCACGCTCTGGCCTGGGGCCAGCAGGTCCGCAGCATCCTTTGTTTCAAAGGCCACTACGCCACCAATGCCGCCCCCACCATATATGGCCGAGGACGCGCCTTTGACCACTTCGATCGACTTCAGCAGCGAGGGGTCAACATAGAAACGGCCGTCATGCCCGGACTCGAAATTCTGGCGGCGACCATCCATGAGCGTGATGATCGCCTCATCGTCAAAACCGCGGATGGAGATCGTCTGTCCGTTCCGCCGCGGGCCGTTGTCCACTTCTACGCCCGGTGTGAATTCCAGCAGGTCCGCCACGTCACCGGCCAGGGCGTTGCCTGGGGCATCCGTCTCTACCTGGGAGACGAGCGCCGGGACATCAAAAGTCGGTTGCGGGCTGCGGGTGGCGTAAGAGGATATCGTGATCTTATCCAGCAATGTGGGCGATTCCTCGTCTTGCGCCTGCGCGACGGGGCCGACGCTGGTCCATAGCAAACAGCCACAAAAGAGTGCTGCCGCTCCTTTGGCAATCAGTCTTGGGCGTTGAACTGCCACGTATTCTCTCCTTACCCGGTTTCGCGCCTCAAATAGGTGCCACTCCCCAGTCCGTCACGAACCAGCCCAACCCCTGATCCGCCTATACGACAAAGCCCAGAATCAGGAAGGCGGTCAGACCAACGATACCGGTGGCAATGGTTCTGGCCCGCAACCCCGGACTAGACAGCCCAAGCCACAACCCACTGAAGACAATGAACAATACGCCACTCGCCAGAATCTTCTGGAAATCCTTGAACCACAACGGCCCGTGCCCCTTGTGGAGTTCGATCAGGCGTTTTTGCAGGTTCGGTACATTACGCTTTATTGCTACCGAGTCATCGGCGACCGAAATCTCATAGTGAAGACGCGAGGTCGGACGGGTATACAGCGTATTCCCGCTCTTCTTCACGTATTCAAAGTCGTGCGTAATACCGATATCGCGCAGCAGAGCCCGTACGTCAGCCTCAAGAGAATCGGAGGCCGGATGAACGACAACACCGGCGGGCACGGTCACCGGGGTGCTGGTCACTGTCCCTTTGATGCCAACTAGGTAGAGTCCACCGGAAATGGCTACGAACAACAGCGGCGGCGCTAAAAACGCCGCCGCGTACAGATGCAGGCTGATCCAGAAGTTGCGCATGATGACACGACGGACGGGAAAAACAAAAAAAGCCCGTAAGGAGTATTCTCCTTACGGGCTCTGAGCTTGGTAGCGGCTGGCCTCTTTACTGACAAATGATTTTGAAATTCAATTTCAATAGGAAGATATACAACCTTTGTCGGTCAGTCAATCCGGTGCGGCGGAACAGATCTGCGTGAAACCCCCTCGCCCGACGAGAGCGTTTTACATCGCGTCCTTGCGAATCAACCCCTTCAGGTCGTCTTCCCAGGGCGGGAGTTCAAAGCCGGCCGGGACTTCAACCAGATGGAGCCGGTGATTGCCCTTTGGTCCGGTGCCTTCACTGATATCAATGATGCGGAGTTGGTCCGCAAAACCATCAGCCTGAAGGCGCTTCCACTCTTCTTCCCAGAGCAGGATGAAATAGCTGGTCTTCGGGGTTGTGGGCGGGAAATAAAAGGGGATGCGCCGGTCAGCATAATACAGGGCACCGCTGTCAAAGCTCCGGAAAAAGAAGAGGGGCTGTTCCCCCACCTGCTCGACAATGCGGCCCATAAAGGGCCGAAAGGTCCGCGCGGCGGCAAGAGTGGGCTGAATCACGTGGTTGATGAGTAGGAAGATGCTCGTCGTAAACACCACCAGTCCGCCAAACACACGGTCCCAGGCCTGGCGTCGCAGACCCCAGACTAACAAGACCATTGCGCTCCCAACGCCTAAAAACCAGCTGGCAAACGCGCCGGGATGGCCGGCAACAATACCCGTGAATAAGGGCAGATTGCTCTGGTCTTTCGGGTGCAGAAACGGCCGGATCAGACCGAGCGGATCAAACCCGCTGGCGTGAGCGATCACCCCGATCATAGCCAGACCGATCACCCCACAGCAGACAGCGCCGGCGGTCTTCAGCAACGCGAGAAAGCCGGGGGGCAGGTCGATCTCTCCTCGACGGAGTTCCTGCCACCAGGCTCCCAGCAGCAGGGCAATGGCCGGATAGATGGGCAGGATGTACACCGTGCGCTTACTGCTTGAAGCCGAATAGAACAGAAAAATCGTGACGATCCAGACAATCAGATAGGTAAAATTCTTCTCGGCCCAATCCTGCCGGCATCGGTATAAAAAATAGAGCAGCGGCAGAAAGAAAAAGCTCCATGGAGCCATGCCCAGAAACAGATTAGGGATGAAATAATAGAAAGGGTGGACGTGCCCGGCGCCTGCCGACCCGCTCGACACAAAGCGCAGCACATTTTCTTTCATGATCTGCTTCTCAAAAAACGCCTCGCCGCCGTGCCACAGGGCCAGCGCGTACCACGATCCGGCGATGAGGAGAAACAGCAAACCGCCGGTGACGAGATGCAAGCGACGGACAAACAGCAGGTCACGTTTGACGCACAAGAAGACGCCGATGACCAGACCCGGCAGCACCGCGCCGATGGGTCCTTTGGCCAGGGTGGCCAGACCGAGCAGGCAGAAGAAACCGAGCGCCTCGCCCCAGCCCACGCGTTGCTCGCGATATATGGACCAAAAGGAGAAAAAAGCCGCGACCATAAAAAAGGTCAGCGTCATATCCACTCGGGCCGTTGTCGCAGCCCGGACCCACTCAAAGCTGGTGGCCAGGGTCAGACCGGCAATCAGCCCAGCCTCAACACCCCACAGGACGGCGCCGACCCGATAGGTCAGGAGCACACCGATGAGGGCCAGTAGCGCGGAAGGCAAGCGAATCGAGAACTCGCTCAACTGACCCAAGACGAGCGCAGCCAGCGTTCCAAGCCAGTGAAAGAGCGGAGGTTTTGACGGAATAATGTGGCCGTTGCGCAAGGGCAGAATCCAGTCACCGTTGTGATAGATCTCCCAGATAACGGTCGCCTCGCGCGGTTGTCCCTTGGTGTAAAAAGGGATGTCACCCAGGCCCCAGATGAATATCAGGCCGCAGAAGAGGCTGAGAAACACGCCAAAGAAGAGAACGTGGGATTGCAACAGCTTCTCCTCGACAGTCCGAACGGCACGCACCAGGCGGCTGTTCACGATGCAGGGTTCTCGTCCATGGGTTCACCTGATGTTTCAGGCGCAGTGGGCTCTTCGGACTCGGACGGGGCAGGGAGGACCGCTGTCCCCGTTTCCTCGTTTTGCTCAGGCCGAGGGAGCAATGCGGCAAGCACCAGGCGATGTTTCTTGTCCGGTCCCTTGCTCTCACTCGTGACCAGACGCTCAAGAAGAGGTTGGCTCTCTGAGAGCTCCGGCCAGTCCGTCTCCCGGACGAGTACATACAGCACGGCGTCAGTCTGCGGTGCGCCTCCCGGTCCGACGCCCGAATACCATGCGTCAACGTCCCCAACATCTGATGGCTGTTGGAGGGCGCCCTGACTCATTTCAGGGATACGACGGTCCGCGTAGAAAATGGCCCCATAGTCAGAGGCCGGATGGTAAAAATACAGCGGCGCGTCCTGCACCATGGAACGCACGCCCAGCATAAAGGATTTATACGTTCGCTCTCGGGCCAGAAGAGGATGAAACAGGGCATTCGCAAAGTATAGCGATGCGGAGATCGAAACCGTCAGCGCGGCAAAGACCGAGACCCATCGGTCCCGACGCAACCCCCAGATATACCAGCCGGTTGCTCCGGCGAGCAGCGTAATCCAAATGCAGACGAGCGGAAACTGACCTTGTAAACTCTGCGCGACAATAGGCAGATTCGCCCGATCCCGAGGGTGCAGGAAAGGGGCAATCAGATGATCCAGATTAAAACCGACGCCGTGGGTGACCAGCACAATGAGTATGAGCGCCCCAGCACCGCCCAGGGCAAGCGCGCAGCCGCGGACGACGCGTTTGATCGCAGGCGACGATAACGCTCGTGACCCTTCTATCAATTCTTGCCACCACCGCCCGAGCAATAAGGCCAGGGCCGGATAGAGCGGCAGAATATAATTACTGCGTTTCCCGGACGCCAGAGTAAAAAAGAGAAACTCAACCCCTACCCAGAGCAGCAGGTAGAGCTGTTTCTTCTCCCGCCGGAGATCGCCTGCCCGATAGAGCGTAAATCCAAGTGCGGGAAAGAAAAGGCTCCAAGGCAGCATCCCGACAAAGAGCGTTGGCACATAATACAGCAGGGTGTGCTCTCGACTCGGTCCGCCTTTCTCGCTGGCAAAAAATCGGAACACATTCTCATCCAGAATCTGGCGTTGGAAAAACTCTCCGCCGCCTTGGAAGAGGGCCAGTACGTACCACGACGCGGCAATACAGCCCGCTATCAGCAGCCCCTGGCCGAGATGCAGGCGGCGAAGAAACGCGAGTTCTCTGGTCCACCACAAAAAGCTGCCCACAACCAGGATGGGCAGCAGCAGCCCCAACGGCCCTTTGGCCAGGACGGCAAAACCGATGCTGGCGTAAAGGAGAATGAGCGTTCGCGGTTGTGTCGCCCGTTCCTGGAAGGCGCGAAAAAAGAAAAACTGCGCAGTCGTGAGGAAAAACAGCAGGACCATATCGCTACGCGCATTGATTGACCACCGTGCCCATTCCGGGCAGGTGGCCAGGATCAGAGCAGCCAGCAACCCTACCCGCCAGTTCCAGACCGCGCGCCCGAAGAAAAACGTACCCAGGACGGTTGCAGAGGCAAACAGGGCGGAGGGGAATCGGACCGCCCACTCACTTACCTGGCCGGTAATCAAGGAGACCACGGCACCGATCCAGTGAAACAACGGCGGCTTGAGTGGCTGTTCGACCCCGTTCCGCAGAGGGAGAATCCACCCGCCGCCGTTCACCATTTCCCAGACGATCAGGGCTTCTTTTGATTCTTCGTAATTGTAAAAGGGGATGCGTCCGAGATCGAAAAAATAGAGTAGAAAACAGAGAAAGAGGAGCCCGGCGACAATCTGGCGGGTGCGCTGCGGTTCGTTCATGCACTACCTCAAAGAGTGAACGTGTCCTCCACCAATAGATAGGCAGATGCTGGACACGTTTACTCTTTAGATACCGAAGCCACTATCTGCCGGACGGTGGGCTGTCAAATCCCTCGGGACGCCTCTTTTGCCCAAACAGTAGAGCCAGGAACGACGTGAAACAGCCCGGCAGCCGGTGCAAGGGGCTGCGGGAAACCGGCGCTATGAAGAGGCTCCGCTCCGTCTCAGCACCCGGTAATGGGTGAGGAGCTGCCCGACGCGTTCCTGCTCAGATGTGTGTCGTCTCAACTCAAGGAAGAGTTTCACCAGTTCGTCTTCCCCCGCTTCGTCGGCAGGCTGTAAGACCTTGAGCAGTTCTTCTACTAAGTTGGGAAATTTTTCGCTGGGGATGTAGTAGTGCGCCCAGCCAAACTCACAGTGGCGGTGAAGGATCTTTGCAATCATTTTTTCTAAGTTTTCCTGGCCCGTCATGACTGCCCTGCCTCCTCCATAAAGAGCGCCGTCACCTTAATGACTCTCCCTGTCAGAGTCAAGACGAATAAAAGGGTAAACGTGCCAACATCGGCACGCTTATTGGAGGGCACGTTTACCCTTTTCCCCCTTTCCCCAGCGCCGGGTTTCTGTCACAAGAGGTCCACAGTGTTACGTACGCCAAAACCCCAGCCCGCCCGCGCACGGCGGAGGAAGGACCCGCTGATTGCTCACCCGGCAACTATCCGGGCATTTCAACGCCGTCTGATTGCCTGGTATCAGCAGCATGGACGGGATCTGCCTTGGCGACGGACGCGCGACCCCTATGAGATTTTGGTGTCTGAGGTCATGCTGCAACAAACCCAAGTCCAACGCGCCTTGCTGTATTACGAGAAATTTTTGCAGAAATACCCCACGACAGAGGCCCTGGCGAAGGCGCACGAACCCCAGGTCCGTGAGGCCTGGGACGGCCTGGGCTACTACGCGCGGGCCCGAAATCTGCAGAAGGCGACCCAACAGATTGTCACTCAACACCAGGGCAAATTTCCGCGCGACCCGGAAGAGCTGACGAAACTGCCCGGCATTGGCCCATATACCGCGGGGGCAGTTTCAAGCTTCGCCTTTCACAAAGACGCCGCCATTCTGGATACCAACGCGGCCCGGGTCCTGCGGCGGTTTTTTGGCCTTACCCTCCGGCAGCGTACGCCCCGCTTCCTCTGGACGGTTGCCCGGCAGGTTACCCCCAAGGGGCAGGCCCATATCTTTAATCAAGCCATTATGGATGTGGGCGCGACCATTTGTGTGGCACGCGCGCCTCGCTGTCCACAGTGCCCGCTCCGTCCGGTGTGCCGGCAGGGAAAAACAACCGTCCCTGCGGGTTCGGTTTGACGCTCTTGCGGTTCTCCCGTATAGTGACCCCCCGACGGCCCAGCGGCCTTGCCGCCGCGGGTCCTGAGGTCTCCCAAGCGTGTCAGTTGTTGCTATTATCCCCGCCCGCTACGGATCAACTCGATTCCCGGGAAAACCCCTCGCTCTCCTTCGCCACACACCAATGATCCAACACGTGTACGAGCGGACCCGTCTCGTGCACGGTCTGGACCGGGTTCTGGTAGCAACTGACGATCAGCGTATTGCCCAGACAGTGAAAGATTTCGGTGGAGACGTGGTCATGACGAGTTCCGCCCACCCGACCGGAACCGATCGGCTGGCGGAGGCGGCCCGACCACTCGCCGCCGACATTATTGTGAACGTGCAAGGCGACCTGCCCTTCTTCCCGCCGCGGATGGTTGAGGCGGCGGTTGTGCGTCTCCAGGAGTCTCCCGAGGCGGCCATGGCCACGGTTAAAACACCGATATACGAGGCTGAAGAGTGGCGGAACCCGAACGTAGTGAAAGTCGTCACCGACCGGAGCGGCTATGCTCTGTATTTCTCCCGCAGCCCTATTCCATGCTATCGCGATAGCGTGCCTGCGTCGGGAAACCAGGGGGAGGTCCTGGCCTACCGGCATATCGGTCTATACGTCTATCGGAAGGATTTCCTGCTGACCTTTACTGCTTTACCCCCGACTCCGCTGGAAGAGGCTGAAAAACTTGAGCAACTGCGTGCCCTCGAATGGGGCTATAAAATCTGTGTCACTCAAACAGAACGTCCGACCATAGAAGTCGATACCCCAGAGGACCTCATCCGTGCAGAGGAGGCATTGCGATGAATAATGTTGGGAAGGATGGACGAAAAACAAAATTCATTTTCGTCACGGGTGGGGTGGTGTCCTCTCTGGGCAAGGGGCTCGCCGCAGCGTCTATTGGCGGCCTGTTGGAAAGCCGTGGCCTGACCGTCACCATGCTCAAAATGGACCCGTATATCAACGTCGATCCAGGCACGATGAACCCCTTCCAACACGGGGAGGTTTTTGTCACCGATGACGGGGCCGAGACCGACCTCGATCTCGGTCACTATGAACGCTATGTCTCGACCCGGATGGCGCGCAAGAACAGTTTCACCACCGGCCAGGTGTATGATGCGGTGATTGCCCGCGAACGCCGAGGCGACTACTTGGGCGGCACAGTCCAGGTTATTCCGCATATTACCGATGAGATTAAGCGGCGTATCCTGACTGCGGCAGACGGTTTTGATGTCGCGATCTGCGAGGTGGGCGGCACGGTTGGCGATATCGAAAGCCTGCCCTTTCTTGAGGCGATTCGCCAGTTTCGCTGGGACTGGGGTAAGGAGCACGTCTTATATATTCACCTGACGCTCGTCCCTTTCATCTCGGCCGCCGGTGAACTCAAGACCAAGCCGACCCAACACAGCGTCAAAGAGCTGACCAGCTTGGGCATCCAGCCCGACCTGCTGCTGTGCCGCACGGACCGCTATCTTGAGCCGAACGTCAAAGCCAAAATCGCCCTGTTCTGCAATGTGGATGACAATGCGGTAATTACAGCCAAAGATGTGGAATGTGTCTACGAAGTGCCCTTGGTCTTTCACCAAGAGGGCCTGGACGAGCGGATCGTTGAGAAGCTCAATATGTGGACAGGTTCACCCAATCTGAGCCGCTGGGAAACCATCGTTCAGACATTTCGCAACCCAAGCGACCACATCAGCATTGCGATGGTTGGGAAATATGTTGAGCTCATAGACTCGTATAAGAGTATCAACGAGGCTCTCGCCCACGGGGGATTTGCCAACAAATGCCGCGTCGATATCGTCCATATAGACTCAGAGCAACTCGAAAACGATATCTTCCCCGAATCCCTGCAACAGGCCGATGGCATTCTCGTACCGATGGGCTTTGGGCGACGAGGGGCGGAGGGGAAAATTGCCGCGATTCGATACGCCAGGGAGAACCATATTCCCTTTTTAGGTATTTGTTTTGGCATGCAGATGGCGGTAGTCGAATTCGCCCGGCATGTGTGCGGCCTTGAGGGGGCGAATTCGACCGAAGTCGATGAGAAGACGCCCGCTCCCGTTATTGCCCTCATGGATGAGCAACGCGAGATCGTGGATAAAGGGGGCACCATGCGGCTCGGTGCCTACCCCTGTGCTTTGGCCGACCGGAGTCTGGCCCTAAGCCTGTATACGCAAAAAGAGATAGACGAACGCCATCGCCATCGGTATGAGTTCAACAATGCCTACCGTGAACTCTTCGCTTCCAAGGGCATGGTTTTTAGCGGTCTCTCTCCTGACGGCGCGTTGGTCGAGGCAATCGAGTTACGGGATCATCCCTGGTTTATCGGGGTGCAGTTTCATCCGGAGTTCACCTCCCGCCCGTTCGAATGCCACCCCTTGTTCAGCGGCTTTATCCAGGCTGGGATACAGCGACGCCTTGCCTCCCTCCAGGCGCCGCTCCTCCAGGCTGAGGGAGCCCGGCATTGAGCTGTAGAGAATCTTCTCCGCCAGAGGTGTGCGTTGGTTCGCTCACATTTGGCGGCGGTACGCCCTTTGTGCTGATCGCGGGCCCGTGCGTGATTGAGGACCGGGATTCGGCGCTACGGCATGCGGAAGCACTCAGTTCGTTGACCACTCGCCTGCACGTTCCGTTCGTGTATAAATCCTCATACGACAAGGCAAATCGCTCCTCCCACGCCTCTTTCCGCGGGCTGGGCATGGAGGAAGGGCTGAGTATTCTGGCAGAGGTCAAACGCGAGCTGGGCGTACCGCTCCTGACCGATGTGCATACGCCCCAGGAGGTCGCGGCGACGGCAGAGGTCGTTGATATTCTTCAGATCCCCGCTTTTTTATGTCGTCAGACCGATTTGCTCTTGGCAGCGGGACACAGCCGGCGGTCCGTGAATATCAAGAAAGGCCAGTTCCTCGCGCCGTCCGACATGGAATATGTCGCCCGGAAAGTTGCTTCGACCGGCAACCCGCGTATTCTACTGACGGAACGGGGCGCCTCCTTTGGCTACCATAATCTTGTGTCTGATATGCGCTCGCTACCCATCCTCGCCGGCTGCGGCTATCCGGTTGTGTATGATGCAACCCATAGCGTTCAACTACCGGGGGGGCGTGGCCCAATGTCCGGCGGGCAGCGAGAGTTTATCCCACCGTTGGCCCGGGCGGCTGTAGCGGTCGGGATTGACGGGCTGTTTATGGAGGTCCACGAGGAGCCGGAGCGGGCCTTGAGCGACAGTGCCACGGTCTTTCCTCTGGCCCGGCTTGAGTCCCTTTTACACACGCTGGTTGACCTCGACCGCGTGGTCAAGAGTGTGCCGGCAGTCCCGTAACGACCGTCTTGGTCACGCCACCCCCATTCGTCGTTTCGCCTTTCAGCACATGGGTGCTGCTCTTGTTTGATTCGCATAGGAGAGATGATAGGCTGCCCACGGTTGCTGGAGTACGTTCATGAGTCGTCATCAAATCCGCTTTATGCTGGGCATTACGGTACTTGGGCTCATCCTTGCCCTGGGCTATCTCAGCTCTCAGGTGGGAAAAGATCCGGCGACCGCGCGCCTCATCGACGAACTCTCGACCCCGGACGTGACCGAAGAGACAATGGTCCAGCGCATGACGGAGTTCCGCCGGGTGAAGATGCAGGACGGCAAAAAAGTGTGGGAAATTGTGGCCCGGCAGGCGCGCTATTTTGCGGATACCAACGCCGTCGTCATTGACACTCCAGAAGTTTCGCTCTATTTCAGCGATGGCGAAGCAGTCGCGTTACGCTGTCAGGAAGGCACAGTCCACCTGAATGGGGAGTCAGACTTACTCCACATCGACCTCCGGGGTAACCTTGAGATACAGATGGGAGCAATCTCCCTAAAGACCGACCAAGCAACCTACGACCGCCAGAAGAATACCATATCCTCAGACGGGGTCATTTACGTTGTCGGTCAAGGATTTACGCTTGAAGGCAAAGGCTATACTGTCGCTGTTGATACCAAGCAACTGACCCTGAAGGCAGAGGTCTATACGACGGTGACACGGGAGTCCGGATGATGCGTTCAACAGCGGTGGGGACTGGGTGGGTGGTCTTTGTCACGATCCTTGTTATCCCCTTTTTCTTGTCTACGTTGACGCGAGCAGCCGAAGACGCCCAACCTAGCCCGACCGACCAAACAGTCCAAGATTCGGCCGCGACCTTTGCGGATTCCCTGTCCCTCACCTCTCGAAAAGACCCCATTCATATTCGCTCGCATGACCTCGAGTTCTTCTACGAAGAGAAGCGTATCCAGTATCGCGGGAATGTGGTGGTGACCCAGGGGGATATGACCTTAAAGAGCGATAGGCTAACGGTGCTGTATGAAGACCCCGCATCAGCAGCCTCGGATACCGCAGCGCAGCAACGGCTCAAACATATTGTTGCCGAGGGGAGTGTCGAAATTACTTCTGGCGGACGGCGCGCCACGAGCCGCAAAGCGATTTTCAATCAGAAAAAACGCACGGTTACGCTCAGAGGGAACGCGGTTCTTCAGGAGGGTTCCAACCGAGTCAAGGGAGATATCGTGACCGTCTTTCTTGACGAGAATCGCAGTATTGTAAAAGGTGGGAAGGGAAAGCGGAGGGCCCAGATGGTCCTTATTCCCGACTAATACGCCAGGGGAGCCGTTGCGACGAAACCGAGCAGCGCGCCGCACAAGGAAAGAAGAGCGGAGTGAGTGATACGCCAGTCCTCCAAGCCGAAGGCTTGTGGAAAACCTACGGGAAACGCGTCGTGCTGCGTGATGTCAGCGTTCGCGTCACAGGCGGCGAAGTGGTGGGCTTACTCGGTCCCAACGGCGCCGGAAAGACGACGACCTTTTCGATCATCGTCGGCATTATTCGGCCCGATAAGGGTGAAGTCTACTATAATGATGACGAGATTACGACCTTGCCCATGCATAAGCGGGCCCGCCGGGGGGTGACCTATCTACCCCAGGAACCCTCAGTTTTCCGAAAGTTGACCGTAGCGGAAAATGTCATGGCTATTCTGGAGACTACCTCCCTGAACAAAGCGCAACGCGAAGAACGCCTGGCTGAGCTGCTGGCAGAGCTAGGGATTAGCCATCTGGCAGCCAATCGGGCGGATTCGCTCTCTGGAGGAGAACGACGCCGGGTCGAAATTTCGCGTGCGCTGGTGATGTCGCCGGCATTTATGCTCCTGGATGAACCCTTTGCCGGAATCGATCCGCTTTCGGTTGTTGATATCCAGGAGATTATTGTGCAATTACGCGAACGCGGGATCGGCATTCTTGTCACCGACCACAATGTTCGAGAGACGCTGAGCATTTGTGACCGGGCCTATATTCTGAGCGATGGCAGTGTATTTGAGGAAGGAACGCCCCAGGAAATTACGGCGAGTAGTCGCGCCCGAGAGGTCTACTTGGGAGAGCGCTTCCGCCTCTAGTGACTAGGGACAAGGGTAGAGTTGTATGGGGTTAGACCTCAGACTGACTCAGAAATTAACCCAAAAACTGGTGATGACGCCCCAATTGCGTCAAGCCATCAAAATTCTGCAGCTGCCCCGTGGAGAGCTTGATACGCTCATTGATGAAGAGCTGGCGGAGAATCCGGTCATTGAGCGCGTCACCGAGGACGAGGCGATTTTTGACGACGGCCGCGGCAATGGCGAAGAGCCAACCCAGACCGCCACACCAGACGCGAACACAGAAAAGGACCAGATTGACTGGCAAACTTATCTCAGCACCTATAATAACAATAACGACATGCCGGCCCTTCCTCCACCTGGAGACGAAGACGCGGATAGTGAGCGTCAAAATGCCCCAGAGGATCGTCTGCCCCGCACAGAGTCGCTGGCCGAACATCTCACCTGGCAGTTACGCTTCCGCAGCCTGACCGAAACAGAAGAACATCTCGCCTCTCTGATCGTCGGCAATCTGGACGTTGACGGCTATCTGGAGGCCAGCGTCGAGGAACTCGCAGAGAGTGCAGACGGCAGTCCCGAGGAGGTTGAACGAGTCTTACGTATTGTGCAGTCGTGCGACCCGATTGGAGTCGGCGCCCGAGACCTCCAGGAATGCCTACTGTTACAACTGTGTGCGGCTCAGCACGAGGACGAAGCGATTGACGAGTCCCTGCTCCATTTAACAAAAACGATTGTCCAGCAGCATCTCCAGAGCCTTGAGGGACGGCGCTATGATCGGTTGGCAAAAGCGCTCAAAGTTCCGACGGAAGGAATCCAGCGGGCGATCAAAATCATTACGGCTCTTGAACCCAAGCCCGGACGCAATTACGGTGACGGGGATATCCGCTATGTCACGCCGGATGTGGATGTCCATAAGATCGGAGACGAGTATCGGGTGACGCTCAACGAAGAGGGTCTGCCGCGTCTCAAGGTGAGCAATGCCTATCGCCATTTACTCACCCAAGACGGCGAGGCAAAAGAGTATGTCCAGGATAAACTGCGTGCAGCAGCCTGGCTGATTAAGAGTATTCACCAACGCCAGCGGACCCTACTCATGGTTGCTGAGAGTCTGGTCAAATTTCAGCAGGATTTTCTGAACCATGGCGTTTCCCATATGCGCCCACTGGTGTTACGCGATGTGGCAGATGACATCGGCGTGCATGAGTCAACGGTCAGCCGGGCCATTGCGGGCAAGTATATCGCCACGCCACGCGGCTTGTATCCACTCAAAAAATTCTTCACAACAGGGCTGAAGAGCCACTATGGACAAGACGTTTCGGCGGAAAGCGTCAAGGCCCAAATTCGAGCCCTGATTGATCGGGAAGACCCGTACAGACCCCTGAGTGATGAAGAAATTGCAAAAACACTGTCCCGTAGTCATATCAAGATTGCCCGCCGGACCGTCGCCAAATACAGAGAGGGCCTCAATATTCTTTCCTCTGCAAAGCGGAAATACGCCCGCTAGGCGGTAGTCCTATTCGGAATGAAGGAATACTCCCATGCGTGTCGTTGATATCCTCAACCAAGAATCTATTCTCCCCCAGCTCCAGGGCCGCACAAAGACCGATGTCCTCCGTGAGCTCGCCCAACACCTCGCCCAGCACACACAAGGTGTCGACGCCGAGCAGTTGGTCGCCGTGCTCCTGGACCGTGAACGTCTCGGCACAACGGCCATTGGTGAAGGCATTGCCATACCCCATGGGAAGTTGTCCGGACTCAGGAACGTAGTTGCCGTTTTTGGCCTGAGTCCACACGGGGTGGACTGTAGCTCCCTTGATGGCGGGCTGACGCGGCTCTTCTTTTTGCTGGTTGCGCCAGAGGATTCTGCCGGCGTCCACCTCAAGGCCCTGGCTCGGGTCTCTCGACTCTTGAAAGACAAGACGTTTCGAGAACGCTTGCTCCAAGGCGGTAGCCAAGCGGATTTACACCGGCTGATCTGCGAGGAAGATAACAACCTGTAGCGGGGAGGCCACACCCGACACGTACCGCTATGCAAGTCGTTGTCGTCACGGGCTTATCAGGCTCAGGGAAAAGTACCGCAATCCGCGTCCTGGAGGATCGTGGCTTCTACTGTATCGATAATCTGCCAGTCACCCTCATCCCCCGATTTCTTGAGCTCAGCGAAAATAATCAGGAGCATATTGGCCGAGTGGCCTTGGGGATTGATCTGCGCGAGCGTATTTTTCTGCACGAATACCCGACGGTCCTTGAAGGGCTGCGCCAGAAGGGTCACCAGATCAAGATCCTGTATTTTGAAGCCAGCGCCGATGTCCTCGTGCGACGCTTTAGCGAAACCCGCCGTCCCCACCCGGCTGCCGGAGACGGGGGCGTCCTCCAAGGGATTCGGACCGAAGAGGAACAGCTCGCCGAACTGCGCGCCTCAGCCGACCTGGTTATGGATACGTCTGCGTATAGCGTACACGAACTCCGGGAGGCCCTCCTTCAGCATATTGAGCGCTATCCCCACTCCCAACGGCCTTTACTCATTACCGTCGAGTCGTTTGGCTATAAATACGGAATCCCCATCGATGCCGATATTATGCTGGACGTCCGTTTTCTTCCCAATCCTTTTTTTGTCGATGCGCTCCGGCACAAGACCGGTACGGAACGCGCCGTCGTAGAATTCGTCCTCGGCCAGGAGGAAACCGCTCTCTTTTTGAGCCAGACGTCGGCCTTACTCGAATCGACGCTGCCCCTGTATGCCAGAGAAGGCAAAAGCTATCTCACTCTGGCCATTGGGTGTACCGGCGGCCAACACCGCTCGGTCGTCATCGCCGAAGAATTGGGCCGACAGCTCCAAGCCTGGGATTATACCGTTCGGATTCAGCACCGAGACAGGCAGCGGGAAAGAGTATCGGGATGACCCCCCCCCTCCACGCCCGGCTCACCCTCCTCAACGCAATGGGCTTACACGCCCGCGCGGCAGCGTCCTTCGTCAAAGCCATCAAAGACCTCAAGGTTGAGGTCAGCGTCAGTTGGGAGGGACAGACGGCGAACGGCCGCAGCGTCCTCGACCTGCTGATCCTCGGCGCGCCGCGCGGCAGCGTCCTTGAGCTACAGATTCAGGGCGACGATGCAGAGGAGGCTCTCTCGACACTCACCCGCCTCGTCGCCAATCGTTTCGACGAAGAATAGTTATCAGGTCAGTGAAAAGCCCCTTGACGCTCAGAAGGGGATTCTATTATATGCGCCCAGCCGTCTAGGGTACGGGTAGCATCACACCAAGGAGAAAAAACATGACGGGGAAAGAGTATTTATTCACGTCCGAATCAGTGTCAGAGGGTCACCCGGACAAAATGTGTGATCAGATCTCAGACGGCATCCTGGACGCCTTACTCGAACAAGACCCGGACAGCCGGGTGGCCTGCGAAACGCTGGTCAAGACCGGCATGATCGTCGTGGCAGGTGAAGTCACAACCAAAGCTCAGACCAGCTATCATTTTGTCATGGATGTCGCCCGCCAGATCGTGCGCGACATCGGCTTCATCGACTCTTCCCTGGGTTTTGACGCCGACACCTGTTCCGTGCTGACCGCGCTCAGCCAGCAGTCCGAGGATATTGATCAAGGTGTATCCGAGGGGAAAGGTCTCCACAAGGAACAGGGAGCGGGCGATCAAGGCATGATGTTCGGCTTTGCCTGCGATGAAACCAAAGACTATATGCCGTTTCCCATTTATACGGCCCACCGCCTGGTCCAGGAAATGGCCACCATACGAAAAAGAGGCGAGCTGCCTTTCCTGCGACCGGATAGCAAGTCGCAGGTAACGGTGGAATACCGGGACGGCAAACCGGTGCGCGCGGATACGGTCCTGATTTCGACCCAACACGATCCTGATGCGGCGTATGACACAATCAAAGAGGCCATTGTTGAAGAAGTCGTGAAACGCGTCATTCCACCGGAGTTTTTGGACCAGAAGACGACGTTTCTCGTGAATCCGACCGGGCGTTTCGTCAACGGCGGCCCGTACGCGGACTGCGGACTGACCGGGCGAAAAATTATCGTCGACACCTATGGCGGCTACGGCCGGCATGGTGGTGGTGCGTTTTCGGGCAAAGACCCCAGCAAGGTAGATCGCTCCGCCGCGTATATGGCGCGCTATATTGCCAAGAATCTTGTGGCCGCGGATTTAGCCAAACGCTGCGAGGTTCAGCTCGCCTATGCGATCGGCGTGGCAGAACCGGTCGGCGTCTATGTTGATACCTTCGGCACGGGTGTCTTACCGGAGGAACGCATATCCGCAATCGTCCGTCAGGAGTTCGACCTTCGACCCGCTGCCATTATCCAGACGCTTGATTTGAAACGTCCCATTTATCGGGAGACCGCGGCCTACGGCCACTTCGGGAGACCGGCCGAGAACGGATATTTCCCCTGGGAGCGGATTGACCGTATAGAAGCCCTCAAGCGCGCGTCGACGACCGTGTAGATAACCCAAGTCAGAAGCAGAAAGAGGAATCATGCGTACAAGCCGAGGCGATGTCAAAGACCCCAAGCTGGCCAAGGAAGGCAAGAAGCGTTACGAGTGGGCCGACCAGCACATGCCGGCCCTGCGTCAGGTCCGAGAAGTTTTTTCACGCGAGAAACCCCTGAAAGGCGTGCGCCTGGCGGCCTGTCTGCACGTCACCTCCGAAACCGCCAACCTGATGCGGACCCTCAAGGCTGGCGGCGCCGACGTCACCCTGTGCGCCTCCAACCCGCTGTCCACCCAGGACGATATTGCCGCCGGCCTGGTCAAACACGAGGGCATCCCGACGTTTGCGATTCGCGGCGAGAATAACAAGAGCTATTATGCCCACCTGCACCAAGCCCTGGCTCATCAGCCCAGCGTGACCCTCGACGACGGCGCCGACCTGGTCTCGCTGCTGCATACCGACAAGAATTACGCCGACCGCGCCGAGCAGATGTGCGCCAGCATGGAAGAGACCACGACCGGCGTCATCCGGCTGCGCGCTATGGACAAGGACGGCGTCCTGAAGTTCCCGGTCATTGCCGTGAACGACGCTACTACCAAGCACCTGTTCGACAACCGCTACGGAACCGGACAATCCACCCTGGATGGGGTGCTGCGGGCGACCAATGTCCTGCTGGCCGGCATGACGGTTGTGGTCGCCGGCTACGGCTGGTGCGGCAAAGGCGTCGCCATGCGCGCCCGGGGGCTTGGATCCCAAGTCATCGTGGCCGAAATCGACCCGATTCGCGGACTCGAAGCCGCCATGGACGGCTTCCGGGTCATGCCCATGCGGGAGGCGACCCGCGAGGGGGAGCTGTTCGTGTCCGTGACCGGCGACACCAGCGTGCTGCGCAAAGAGCATTTTGCGCGGATGAAAGACGGCGCCATCCTGTGCAACTCGGGCCATTTTGACGTTGAGATCGATATTAAGGCGCTCAAGAAAATGGCCAAGCGGGTTGAACGCAATGTGCGCACAAACGTGGACGGCTATCATCTGGAGGATGGACGCTGCATTTATGTCATCGGCGAGGGGCGGCTGGTCAATCTTGCCGCGGCCGAGGGACACCCGCCGGCGGTGATGGATATGAGTTTTGCCACGCAGGCCTTAACCGTGCGCTGGGCGGTGGAAAATCAGGACCAGTTGACGCCCCACGTGCACCCTGTCGCCAAAGAGATCGAAGACCAGGTCGCCAGCCTCAAACTCGCCAGCATGGACATCCAGCTCGACCGGCTGACCCCGGAGCAGAAGCGCTATCTTGCATCGTGGGAATTTGGGACATAAGTTCTACCCATGGTCGGTGGGGTGTTTCGGTGGATGCTGGGGGTGGTGCTTCTTGCGAGCGTAGCCCCCTTCGCCTTTGCCCTCTCCCCGCCCCGTCCCGCTCTCGAAGAAATACGGCATACCTCAGTCCCGGATTACACCCGGGTCATTATCACCCTCTCGGACCGAGCAGATTATCGGCACTTCCGGGTTGCCGCTGACCGGGACCATGATCGGCCGCCCCGGATTGTCATCGATTTCTCCTCGGCCCGGATTGATCCGCAGTTGCGGGCGCCCATTCCCGTGGATGACGGCCTGCTCAAGCGCATCCGGACGGGCCAGTTCTCGCCAACCACGGCTCGGGTCGTGCTCGATTTGGAACAAATTGAGAGCTATACCGCCTTTCCACTCTACTCTCCGTATCGACTCATTATTGATGTCAAAGGCAAGAGTGAAAAAACGCCGCCGCGCCAGCAGGCCAAACAATCACGAGCACCCCCACCTCCTCAATATCGAATTATGATTGACCCTGGGCACGGTGGGCGCGACCCGGGCGCGGTCGGCGTTGACGGGCTCAAGGAAAAAACCGTGGTCCTTGCCATCAGCAAAAGACTTGGCAAGAAGCTGGAATCCCGCCTTCCGGTTAAAGTGCTCTATACACGGGAGAAGGATGTCTTTGTTCCGCTTCCGGAACGCACGGCCCAGGCCAATGCGACCAAGGCCGATCTTTTTATTTCGATTCATGCCAATGCGAGTGAAAATCCTCGCCTCCAGGGAGTGGAGACCTATTATCTGAACAATACCAATGATCGGGCCACTATTCGGCTGGCGAACCTTGAAAATGGTCTGGCATCGCCAGGAAGCGAATTATCCTTTATTCTGAGCGATCTCTATCATACTGTGAACGAACCAGAGTCGATTGCTCTTGCCCACACCCTCCAGAACTCTATGATGACCCAGGTTTCCAAACGTCATGCGCAGGCACGTAACCTGGGCGTGAAAAAAGGGCCATTCTATGTGTTAGTTGGAGCGCATATGCCGTGTGTCTTGGCCGAAGTGTCATTTCTGACGCACCGCGTCCAGGGGCGGCTGTTACGTTCCTCGGCCTATCGGGAAGCCATAGCGGAAGGGCTTTTTCAAGGAATTGCCCGATTTATCAAAGAAGAGTTGCCACGGATCAAGAAAGACAGCGTATAATGGATGCCGACCAGCAATACTCGCCTCCCAGTCTTATTGAGCTACCGCCCCTCCCTTCGTCAGACCCGGACGTGGAACTTGATCCCGCTTGGGACCTCGGTCGGATTGCCGGCACCTATCGCACCCAGGTCCACGAGTTGCTGGTGCGACACCAAGCGAAGAGTCAGAGTGGACGCTCCGTAGTCGAGGTCCACACCGCGCTGATCGATCAACTCGTGCGGTATGTCTTTACCGCCGCGACCCGTCTCTACACGCGTCGCTATACCAGCCTCAGCCAACGCTGTAGTCTGTTTGCCCTGGGCGGCTATGGCCGTGGAGAGCTGAATCCGCATTCCGACATCGATTTGCTCTTCCTCTACCACTGGAAAATCACCCCCTATGCCGAGACGGTGTGGGAAACTCTGTATTACAGTCTGATGGACGCGGGCTGGACGGTCGGCCATGCGGTCCGTAATATTCGGGAGTGCCTCCGTCATGCGGGTCGGGATTTCGAGATTAAAACGTCCCTGCTGGATAGTCGCTACCTGTGTGGTGAAGAGTCCTTGGCGCAGGAGTTTCAGGCCACCATTCAGCGCGACTTGGTAGAGAAACGAACCGAACAGTTTTTTCAGGCAAAAGCCGAAGAGAGTCGCGTCCGCCACCAGCGCCACGGCGATTCGCTCTATCTACTCGAACCAAACCTGAAAGAGGGCTGTGGCGGGTTACGCGATCTGCACACCGCCTGGTGGTTGGCCAAAGTCAAATTCAAGCTCACCAACTGGCGCGAACTCATCGTCAAAGGCGTCGTCTCGGAACCGACCCTGGCCGAGGTAGAAGCGGCCCAGGATTTCTTGTGGCGAGTGCGGAATGGGCTCCATCTGCTTGAGCGGACCGAGCAGGACACGCTGACCTTTGAACACCAGGACCAACTCGCCCCGGCGTGTGGCTTTGCGGACGCTACCCAGTTCATGCGGACCTACTACCAACACGTCACGACTATTCATGATTTTACCCGATTCATGTTTGAGCGCTGCGCAGCACCGTCTCGACTCTTCAACTTCCTGGGCCGCCCGCGGGGTCGGGATATCCGTGAAGGCATCCGTATTGTTGACCAGGCCCTGCACGTGACGAAACCTGAGATGCTCACGCAGGAGCCGCTCAATCTCGTGACCCTCTTCCATGATACCCAGCGTCACGGCGTCGTGTGTACCCGTGAAACCAAGCAGGCGATTCGTCAGGCACTGACCGATCTCCCACCAGATACGGCCAGCCGCCCCGCCGTGCGGGATGCCTTTCTCGCCATCCTCTCCTGGAAGCAGCGGGTTGCCCCAACCCTGCACGCGATGCACGAAGTCGGCCTGCTCGAATGGCTGTTACCCGAGTTTGGCCATTTACGCTGGCGAACGCAGCGCGACCTGTACCATATCTATGCCATCGACGAGCATACACTGCACGGCGTGGCAGAAATCGAACGCTTGCGCGACGGCGAATATAAAGAAAGTCTGCCGCTCCTGACCCAGGTCATGCGTGAGATTGACCGGGTGGACCTCTTATTCCTGTCGATGCTCTTTCACGATGTGGGCAAGGGGTTTGGCGTCGAGCACTCCGCCCGGAGCGCCGAGATGGTGGACGCAGCCGCCAGTCGCTGGCAACTGCCACCAGACGAGGCGCACGAGTGGCAGGTCCTCGTCCGCCAGCATCTCTTTATGTCTCACATCGCCCAACGGCGCGATCTTTCAGACGACGCGCAAATTGCGGATTTCGCCCGGACGGTAGAGAATCCTGGGTGCTTGAAGCGGCTCTATCTGCTGACATTTGCCGATATGAAGGCTGTTGGTCCCAAGGTCTGGAATAGCTGGAAAGGGGGGCTCCTCAACGAACTCTATCTGCGCACCCTGGAGCGCCTGGAAACGGGAGCGCTGATTGAGGATGATCAAGACGTACGCCTCCAGCGTCGGAAAGATCGCATTCAACGGCGTCTAGTCACAGAAGCAGCGGTCGATCAGCTCTCCCAGTTCCTGACCGCAATGCCGGACAGCTATTTCCTGACGACCCCGGAGGATGCGGTCCCAGAGCATTTCCAACTCATGAGCCGCTTTGTCCGGGCAGAGTCTGACGCTCCCTACCGCGCCAGCCTGCACCACTTTCCAGAGCAGGAGTATAGTGAATTCACCCTGGTCACCCGTGATCGCCCAGGGCTCTTTTCCATGCTCGCCGGCGTTCTCACCGTCAGTAGCCTCAGCATTTCCGGAGCACGCGCCTTTACCAGCAGAGTCAGAGGCACCAGCCAGCAAGGCATTGCTTTGGATGTCTTTCGGCTGTCACACCTGGACCGTCAGGACATGTTACTCTCGGAAGATACCTGGGCTCGATTTTATACACGGCTGAACTCAGTCTTACACGGAGAGCGAACGGTTGAGGACCTGCTGCAGGCGGCGCGACCACCGGCTTTTCTGCAACGCGCCCGCCCGCGCCTGCGGACTGAGATTACGATTGATAACACGACGTCGCCAACCTACACCCTGGTCGATGTCACGGCGCTTGACCGGATCGGGCTCTTATTCGAGGTGACCCACGCCCTGTTCCAACTCGGCCTGGTGATCCACCTGGCGAAAATCACCACCAATGTCGATCAGGTCCTTGACGTCTTCTACGTGACGGATGTGACCGGCGCGAAGGTTGGGAATCCCGACCAGGTGCTGGCAGAGCTGCAAGGCCGTCTGCGTAGCCATGAGGAAGCCGCATGACGCAGACTTCCCTCTCTCACCCAAACAGTGCCCAGAGCGATACTCTGCTTGACACCTTTCTAGGGCATCTCACCGTAGAAAAGGGCTTAACCCCGCGTACGGTAGAGGTCTACAGCCGGGACCTCCACCGGTTCTGCGCCTATTTATCGACTCAGGATATCTCGGATGTCAGACGAGCCGGTTCGCGCCATATCGTTGGCTTTCTCAGCGTCCTGCACGGACAGGGCATGTCAACCCGTACCCAATCCCGCGTCTTAACCGCGCTGCGCGGCTTGTACCGCTTCCTCCAACGGGAAAATGAACTGCCTGGGAAGAACCCAACCGCCCTACTCCATCTGCCCAAGTTTGGCCGTGCCCTGCCCCACGTCCCGTCTCAGGAACAGGTAGACGCACTCATCTCACTGCCAGACGCGACGACCCCACTCGGCATGCGGAACCAGACCATGCTCGAAGTGTTATACGCGACTGGCCTACGCGTCTCCGAACTGGTGCAGCTGACAGTCTCGCAGGTCAATCGGGAAGCGGGATTCGTCCGGGTGCGGGGCAAGGGCAATCGGGAACGCCTCGTCCCCCTCGGGACTCGGGCACTCGCACAGCTCCAGGGTTATCTCGACACCGTCCGCCCGGTCCTGCTGAAGCACCGGAGCAGCGACTATATTTTCCTGACTCGTTCCGGGAAGCCGCTGACCCGTCAAGCATTCTGGGCGCTGATCAAAGGCTACGCCAAGAAGAATCCTGAGGGCAGTCCGGTCTATCCCCACTCCTTGCGGCACGCCTTTGCGACGCATCTGCTGGAGGGTGGAGCGGACCTGCGGGCGGTCCAGTCCATGCTGGGCCACGCTGATATTGCCACAACGCAAATCTATACTCATCTGGCGAGCGCGCGCTTACGCGAGGTACACCGCAAGTATCATCCGCGCGGCTGAGGGCTCCGTGCTCAGGCCCTGAACCGGCAAGCTCAAGGAAAGCGATCCTTTTCCTTCAGGCCGCTTTTACATCACGACCACGCTCCGGGCAACTTCGCCTTTCTCCAGCGCGGTCATGGCATCATTTACTTCATCGAGTGAGTAGGTACGCGTCACCAGTTCATCGAGTTTGAGCTTGTTGTTCATATACAGCTCAATCAGGCGCGGCATATCGACGTGCGGGCGAGAAGAGCCGTAGACTGAACCCTGAATTTTTTTCTCGTTGAGCAGGCTGAACGCCGGGATCGTCACCGTCTCTTCCCGCGCCGGTGCGCCGACGACAATCGTACTGCCACCCTGCCGGGTGCAGGCATAGGCTTGTTCGATGGTTTTGCCCAGGCCGATCACCTCAAAAGCGTAATCCGAGCCACGCCCGTCGGTCAGGCTTCGCACGGTCTTGGTCAGATCGTCTCGGGCCGGATTCACCGTATGGGTCGCGCCGAACTCTTTGGCGTATTCGAGCTTATTATCCATCAGGTCAACCGCGATAATAATGCTCGCTCCGGCTAGCGCGCAGCCCTGAATCACATTCAACCCCACTCCTCCGCAGCCAATGACCACGGCGCTTGTGCCGGGCCTGACCGCGGCGGTATTGATGGCGGCCCCGACCCCGGTCATGACTCCACAGCCGACCAGACAGGCTTTGTCGAGCGGCACCTCGTGCGGGATTTTGACGCAGGCGATTTCGGGCACTACCGCGTATTCCGCATAGCTCGATAGACCGGCGGCATGATGAATCTTCTGTCCGTTCTTACTCAGCCGACAGGTACCATCCAGGAGAGCGCCTTTGCCCATAATCGTCCGCATATTCACGCACAGGACCGGACTGCCCTGGGCACAGTAATAGCAGTGTCCGCAGTAGGGAGCGAAAGACAGGACCACATGGTCGCCGGGCTGCACCATCGTCACGTCCGGCCCGACTTCTTCAACAATACCGGCACCTTCATGACCAGGCACGACGGGCAACGGGGAGCGAATCACACCATGGATAATGGAATAATCGCTATGGCACACGCCATTGGCGGTAATCTTGACGCGCACTTCTTTGGATTTGGGATTGTCGAGGTCTACCTCTTCGACCTGGAGTGGGGTGCTGAGTTCGTACAGGACTGCGGCCTTCATAACTCCCTCCTTATGCGCTGGGTCCGGCTTCATCTCGAAGCGCGGCGCTTTCCAGAATTTGATGGGACGCGGTATGGGGATCAAGCGTGCCGGCGCCAACTGCATCGAAATAGCGCGACAGCTCGGGATCGGTCCGGGCGCCGACGGTCAAGCGTTTACGGACTTCATATTCGACCCGGGTAATGAGTTCTTCGCGGCGGCGCTCCGAGCGGCGGCGCGCCAGTTCTCCGGACGCAATCGACGACTGATGATGATCCCGCATGGCTTGCAACAGCTCCGGCAGGCCCGTACCGTTAATCGCCTGGGTCGCCAGCACGGGAATGCGCCAGGGCGACTGCGCCGACTCATCTGCCGGACGATTACTGTATTTCAGCTCCAGCATCAGGCTGAGTTCGGTCATCATCCGCTGCGACCCGTCTCGGTCGGCCTTATTGACGACGAAGATATCCGCAATCTCCATCAGCCCGGCTTTCATAACCTGAACACCGTCACCGGCTTCCGGTACGAGCGTCACCAGCACGGTATCGGTCGTGCCCATGACGTCCAATTCCGTCTGCCCAACGCCGACCGTCTCAACCAGAATATAGTCCAGGCGTGCCGCCTCCATCAGCTTAATGACGTCTTTGGTCGCACGGGACAGCCCGCCGTGACTGCCGCGCGTTGCCATACTCCGAATGAAGACTCCGCGGTCAAGATAATGCTTCGTCATCCGAATCCGGTCGCCCAGCAGCGCACCGCCGGTAAAGGGGCTCGACGGGTCGATAGCGACAATCCCAACCGTTTCTCCGGCCTGCCGCATCAGCGTCGTCAGCCCGTCTACCAGGCTCGACTTGCCGGCGCCCGGAGGGCCAGTAATTCCTATCGTGCAGGCGTGCCCTTGCCTGGGCCCGATGGCCTCCAGAATACGGCCCAGCCTTTCATCTTCTCGTTCTACCAGCGTCATCAGACGAGCCAGCGCTCGATTATCTCCGGACGACATTTTTTCGAGCAGTTGATCCAGTGTGTGTTTTGCCATGGGTACGCTTTTTTCTCCTTGAGCGGTCTATATACCGGAAGCTGCTGGTAAAGTCAGTGGAGCTTGGTATGCTATGGAGGGAATAGGAAAAAGCATGCAGACTGTCGCGCAGCGCGGAGAAGAGCATGGAATGGGACACCCTCTATATTGAGCAAAAGGAGGCGGTAGCTTTTCTGACCCTGGATCGTTCAGCCTCCCTGAATGCGGTCAACGACCAACTCACGGCCGACCTCGAAGCGGCGTGTCAAACGCTCGACGCTGATACCGACCTCCAGGTGGTCGTGCTGAAAGGCGAAGGCCGCGCCTTTTGTTCCGGCATGGACCTCAAGGCGGCTGCCCTGCGCCCCTCAACCAACGCAGCTATTGATGCGGCCTGGGCTCCCTGGCAACGCGCGCTGGATACCCTGGAACACCTCAACGCCCTCACTATTGCCTCCATTCAGGGCGCCTGTCTGGGCGCCGGCTGCGAGTTGGTCTTGGCCTGTGATTTTCGGATTGCGGCCAATACCGCCTTCTTCTCCTTACCCCAAGTGCTCTACGGCTCGCCGCCCGATGCTAGCCAGAGCTATAAACTCGCCCAACTCATCGGTCTCGCCAAAGCCAAGGAAATCCTGATTCTGGGTGAACGCTTCGATGCCTCCCAGGCCGAGCACTGGGGACTGCTGACCAAAGTCGTTGAAGCCGAGAATCTCAAAGAGGAGACCGAGCAGCTCGTCGCCCGTTGTCAAAAAGTTGGCGGCCGGGCCGCAACCGTCGCCAAACATCTTCTGCATCAGTCCTGGACGCTGGGCCAGGAGACCTGGTCGTCGGAAATATCCCGTGCCCGGACGACCGCGCTTGAGGAAAAAGACTTTGCTGAGGCCATGCGCATCTACCGCGAGCAGCGCAAGCCACAGGTGTAGGAGAGATTAGGAACTAGGGGTTAGGGGTTGGGGGGTTCGCTACCCCTAACCCAATCCCCAACCCCCACCTTCATGCGCTCTGCCACACTCAACTTTATTAACGAACTCCGAACTGCCGGGCTGCGCATCGCGTTGAGCGAAAGCCTGGATGCCGTACAAGCGGTTGCGGCAGCGGGGGTTGAGCGAGAGGTCCTGCGCGAAGCACTGGCGGCCTGCATGGTGAAAGACGAGGAGGACCGCTACACCTTTGATACCGTCTTCAACCGCTTCTTTACCGGCTCTCACCCACGCGCCAGGAAGAAACCGCTGCCACACTCCGGCCAGGGAGTCGGTCCACGCACCACCCAAACAGCGCACAGCGAACGCACCCGGCCGCAGCCGCGGCAGTCTGAAAAGAGACCTCTCTCACGACCATCTGTCCAACCGCAAGCCGCTGAGACGAAAGAGAAAAAAGAATCGCCGACGGCCTTACTCCAATCAGCCGGAGACGCCAGCCAGAACCCGACGGAAGACGAGACCTCTCAACAAGACAAGGCCCGACTCGCCAGCCGGAAGGCGTTGTTACACAAGTCCCTGAGTCTGTTCGACTCCCGGGATGTTGAAGACGCCAAAGACCTGGTAGACGAATTGGCGCATCGTTTCCGGGGTCATCTCAGCCGTCGCTATCAAAGGACAAAACACGGCCGGCTCGACTTCCGCCGAACGATTCGCGCCTCAATTTCACACGGCGGTGCTCCCGTCAATTTGTTTATGAAAGGCCGCCGGCCCGGTCGGCCTGACCTGCTGGCCTGGTGTGATCTGTCGGGGTCGGTCTCAACCGTCAGCGATTTTCTGCTGGCCCTGCTCGCACCGGCCGGTAAATACTTCCGTCAGGTTCACACCTTCGCTTATGTCGACCGCCTGTGCGAAGTTTCTTTCGAGCAGGGTTATGTTGTCCCGCATGGCGAGCTTGACCTGTACGCGCGATCAGACTTCGGTCGGGTGCTCCAACATTTTTGGCAGGCCGAAGGCGAACGCCTCCTGACCCGTAACACCATCGTCCTCATCCTGGGCGACGCCCGCAATAACCGCCGCCCACCCCGGCCCGATCTCCTGGCTCGAATCCGTGACAGGACCAAGAAACTCATCTGGCTGAACCCGGAACCGGAAGAGCGCTGGGACACGGGTGATAGCGTTATGGGTCGCTATACGCCGATGTGTGACGCAGTCTTAGGCTGTGGAAACCTCAAGGAATTGCTGGGGACGCTCAAGCGAGTGTTTTAGCCCGGTGCCTACCCCTCTCTTTTATAAGAGCCTGAACGCGCGGTCTTTTCGAGGGGCGGCACGGCCCACATCGTCTACTCCCCACTCAGCGCCTGACTCAACGCCGCGCGGTACGGGTGGGTGTCCATATAGATGCGCAACACTTTGAACTTGCCGTGCTCAAACGTCCAGAAGTTCAGATTGTCCATCACCAGCGGCCGGCCGGCCGTGGTCTTGCCTTCGAGGTGGAGCGGGGCAATCAGTTTATTGCCCTCGATAATGATGTCCGTGGCCACAGCCGTATAATCAACCAGGCTGGTCGTCAATTTTTCGTAGAACGTGCGCAGGGCCGCTTTGCCCTGAATCCCGGCGGCACCGGTGACCGGGTTGATGAGCCTGGCATCGTCGGCAAACAGTTCGAGAATGCCGTCCACATCGCCGTTCGTCACGCGCTCAAAATACGTATGAGCGGCGCTCTCCATCTGCTGTTCAGTCTGCCCGCGCGCCATGATTCCCTCCGTTCAGATAGGCTTTCAAACACTGTGCCGTGTAGGACTGCTGGACCTTCTTCATGAGTTGCTGGGGTGTACCGCTGGCCACAATATTGCCGCCGGCGGCACCGCCCTCGGGGCCGAGGTCGATGATGTAATCGGCCTCTTTGATGATGTCAAGATTGTGCTCAATCGTCACCACCGTATTGCCCTTATCAATCAGTCGATGGAGCGTGTGGATCAGCTTTTCGATATCGGCGAAATGGAGACCTGTTGTTGGCTCGTCCAATACGTAGAGCGTTTTCCCGCGCGAGCGTTTTGCCAACTCGTAGGCCAGTTTGATGCGCTGGGCTTCACCCCCGGACAGCGTATTGCTGGCCTGACCAAGCCGGATATAGCCCATGCCAATATCGTTCAGCAGCTTGAGCGGTTGCGCGACCTTGGGCACACCAATGAAAAACGTCGCCGCCTCTTCAATGGTCATTTCAAGCACATCGGCAATATTCTTGCCGTTATAGGCAATTTCCAGGGTCTCCTCGTTATAGCGCCTGCCACCGCACACATCGCAGGTGACGTAGACATCGGGCAGAAAGCTCATCTCCATTTTAATGCGGCCCTGTCCGGCACAGGTCTCGCAACGCCCGCCTTTCACATTGAAAGAGAACCGACCGGGTTTATAGCCGCGCAGCCGCGCATCGGGCAACAGAGAAAAGAGCTTGCGCACCTCGTCCCAAAAGCCAACATAGGACGCCGGGACCGAACGCGGAGTTTTCCCGATGGGCGATTGATCGACCTCGACCACACGCTCAATCCCCTCCGTATTGTCAATGCTGTCATGCAGCCCGACCCGACCGGCATATAAACCCAGTTTGCGCCGCAGCCCATTGACCAGGACTTCCTGGACTAAAGAACTCTTCCCCGATCCAGACACCCCGGACACGCCTACCCACGTCCCGAGCGGAATATCAATGTCGATATTCTTCAGGTTGTTCTCTCGCACGCCCCGCAGGCGCAGCCGCGGACGCTCCGTGAGAGACCGAACCGGACCGAGCCGCGGGTGGGCCGAGGAGAGAAACTGACCGGTGGGGGGGGCCCGAGGAGAGAAACGCCCGGGTGGGGGAGGCGGTGTTCTTGCGTAACTGCGGGGGCGAGCCTATAGCCACCACTTGACCGCCGTGCACCCCGGCACCTGGCCCCAGGTCGATCACCACATCCGCATTCTCAATAGTCTGCTCGTCGTGTTCGACGACCAGCACGGTGTTGCCACGTTCTTGCAGATTCCGCAGGGTATCAATCAGGCGGGCATTATCGCGCGGGTGCAGCCCGATGGTCGGTTCGTCCAGGATATAACACACCCCACACAGATTGGAGCCGAGCTGAGCGGCCAGACGAATCCGCTGCGCCTCCCCGCCGGACAAGGTATCCGCGCGGCGGTCCAAGGATAGATAGGACAGGCCGACCTGATTCAGAAAGCTGAGTCTGGGAACGATTTCTTTGAGAATCGGCCGCCCGATGAGCGTGTCACGCTCGGACAGCGACAGGTCCTGCAAACGACTGAGGCAGTCTGCCGCCGACAGACGCATCAGCCCCGGCAGCGACTGGCCACACACCTGTACGGCCCGCGCGCGTGGATTCAGACGCTCCCCCTGACATTCCGGACAAGCTGACTCACCCAGGAACTGCGACAGCGCGTATGATGAACCCGTATCCTCACCGTAGTCAAGCGTTTCATTCAGGATATCGAACGCCCCTTGCAGTCCCTGACCGTCCCCGGAAAGGACCAGCTGGCGCTGCTCCGCGTCCAGTTCGCAAAATGGCCGGTCGACTGGGACACCCATCTTCTTGAGTCTACGCAGGAGCTTGTTCTTGGCGCGTTTCAGCTCAGAACGGGCCAGCGGCAGGAGGGCGTCTTGTTTGAGCGACTTGCTCTCGTCCGGGACGACAAGTTCGGGATCGAACTCCCACAAAAATCCGGCGCCGGTGCAGTCCGGGCAGGCTCCCTGGCGGCTGTTAAAGGAAAACAGGCGAGGCTCAGGTTCTTCAAACCCGAGGCCGCAGGCGACACAGAAGAGATGCTCGCTATAGGTCCGCTCGTCTTCGCCGCACACGTGCACCGCACCACTCCCGACCCGCAAGGCCGACTGGAGCAGCGTCTCGGTGTCACGCCGATTTCCGTTTGCGCCATTCACCAGCGTCTCGCCAATCACAATATCGATGTCGTGCTCTTTATAACGCTGCAAACTCTGTCCCGGTTCGATCGTCGTCGGACGGCCGTCGATGCGCGCCTGCTTGAAGCCCAGCTTGCGCGCCCCGGCTAAAATATCCTTGTGAAACCCCTTCCGCCCCCGCACCACCGGAGCGAAAAAAGTTGTTTTCTGGCCGTGAAAATCGGCCTGAATACGATCCAGGATTTGACTGCGGCTCTGAGCCGCCAGCGGCGATCCACACTGGGTACAATGCTGAACACCGATCTTGGCGTACAGCAGCCGCAAGTAGTGCGACAGTTCGGTCACGGTGGCAACGGTCGAATTCCGCCCGCCCCGACTCATCCGCTGCTCAATGGCCACCGTGGGCGGAATACCGGTCAGCAGGTCAACATTGGGCCGGGCGAGCACTTTAATAAATTGCCGCGAGTACGCAGACAGGCTGTCAATATAGCGTCGCTGGCCTTCGGCGTAGACCAAGTCAAACACCAGCGTCGACTTACCGGAGCCGGACAGGCCCGTCACCACCACCATCTGGTCGCGCGGAATATCGACCGAAATGTCTTGCAGGTTGTGTTCCTTGGCTCCAATAATGGCAATGGACTTGCCGCTCCCGACCTCGGCGACAAGCGGCCGAGCCGGGGGCTTCGCTTTCCGCTGCTTCCGCTGCGGGCGCCGTCCTGCTGAACCCAAGACTTCCTTCAGATAGCGTCCGGTATGCGAGGCCCGGACCTCGGCCACCTCCTCCGGCGTCCCTTTGGCGATAACCGTCCCGCCACCGTCTCCCCCTTCGGGCCCGAGGTCTATCAAATAGTCGGCAGACTTAATGACCTCAAGGTTGTGCTCGATAATCAGGACCGAATGGCCGCACTCGACCAGTTGGTCGAACGCGTTGAGCAGTTTCTGGATATCGGCAAAATGCAGCCCGGTTGTCGGCTCATCAAAGATGAACAGTGTGCCGTGGGCGGCGGCGTCTTTGGAACGCTCCTTGGCAATATGCGTTGCCAGCTTCAGCCGCTGCGCCTCACCCCCGGACAGCGTGGTCAGCGCCTGGCCCAGACGCATATACTCCAGACCGACTGCGGCCAGCGGGCCCAGACGGCGCTTGAGCTCTTTTTGCTCCCCAAAAAATTCTATGGCTTCGGCAACGGTAAAATTCAGAATGTCGGTCAGACTCTTGCCCTTATAGCGGACCTCCAGCACCTCCGCCCGATAACGTTTGCCCTGACACTCGGGGCAGGGGACATACACGTCCGAGAGAAACTGCATCTCGACCTTTTCAAAACCCTCGCCCTTGCACGACTCGCAGCGTCCGCCCTCAACGTTGAACGAGAAGGTACTCGGCGTATAGCCACGGACCCGCGCCAATTCGGTTTGCGACAAGAGACGCCGCACCGTGTCAAACGCCTTGGTGTAGGTGAGCAGGTTGGCTCGCGGAGTTGTACCGATGGCCGACTGATCGACAAAGATAATATCGGCCAACTGGTCGCCACCCAGGATGGCACGGCACGCACCCGGAATGCCGACCGGCTCCCCGCGCTGTTTTTTGAGTCCGCGATACAGCACGTCTTCCACCAGCGTCGATTTGCCGGAGCCGGACACGCCGGTCAGACATACCAGACAGCCGAGCGGAACGGCGACATCGATATCCTGAAGGTTATGCGCACTCGCTCCTCGGACGGTCAGCCTATGTTTTTTCCTGACGAGCCGGCGTTTCTGCGGGAGCGGAATGGTCAACCGTCCGGACAGGTATTGACCCGTCAGCGACTGCTTGTCTTTGAGCAGCCTGGTATACGGCCCGTTGAATACGATCTCGCCACCTTTTTCTCCGGCCAGGGGTCCCAGGTCGATGACGTTGTCGGTCTCGCGAATAATCTCCGGGTCATGCTCGACCACAACGACCGTATTCCCGTTGTCGCGCAGGTCTTGCAGAATACGGACCAGACGCTGGCTATCGCGCGGATGCAACCCGATAGACGGTTCGTCCAGAATATAGAGAGTGTTGACCAACGCGGAACCAATCGCCGTGGTGAGGTCCACGCGTTCCAGTTCGCCGCCGGACAGGGTGCGGGATTGCCGGTCCAGGGTCAGGTATTCAACCCCAACCTCGACCAGATAGCGTAGGCGTTTCCGAATCTCATCCAGCATGAGACAGGCGACCTGCTCCTGGTAGTCAGTCAGCTTGAGGGCGGCAAAGAATTCCGCGCACGACCCAATGCTCATCAGATTGATATCAGCCAGGGTTTTGCCCCCCACCCGATACAGCAGACTCTCCGGTTTGAGGCGCGCTCCCCGACAGTCTTCACACGAGAAATAGCCCCGATAGCGGGCCAGAAAGACGCGCACATGCATTTTATACGTTTTGGTTTCCAGCCACTTAAACCAGCCTCGAACGCCGTAGTAGTCATCCTCGCCGTCCATGATGGCCTGCTGCTGCTCCTGACTGAGCGCCTGCCAGGCCACGTCGGTCGGAATGTCATGCTGCTCGCAAAAAGAGAACAGCTCGCGCCGCTCCCACTGCGCCGCTTTGATCCGCCAGGGCTTGATCGCCCCATGTTTCAGCGTCAGGGTCGGGTCGGGAACAATCAGCTCCGGGTCAATATCAATCGTGCGGCCAAACCCGCGGCAGGTCTCACACGCGCCGAGCGGGCTGTTGAACGAGAACATATTCGGCACGGGCTCTTGATAGGCGATGCCACACGCCGCGCACTCAAGCTGGTCCGAGAACGGCACCGCGGTGAAAGAGGAAACGTCTCCTTCATCGCGAGAAGAGGCGGGAGACGTTTCCTCTTTGTTGTCTTCATCCGGAAAAAGCAGCGTCAGGCGGCCCTTGCCATACTGAAAGGCTTGTTCGCAGGAATCGTGGATGCGCTTTTTGGAGCGGGTTTTCAGGGTCAGACGATCAACCAGGACGGTGCAGGTCTCCTGCGTAGCCTCGGGCCGTTCTGCCAGTTCCTGAATATCGACCGGTTTGCCAGCCACAACGATCCGATGAAAGCCGGACTGCAACAGGCCGCCCCGGACCTCTTCCCAGGGCAGGCTGGCCGGCGTTGACACGCTGAACGTGATCAGAAAGCGGCAGCCGTCCGGCTTCTCTTTACGCAGCTTTTTATACACCGACTCAGCCGAATCGCGCTCCACCGGCTGACCGCATTCCCGGCAGTACAGGCTGCCTGTTTTGGCAAACAGGAGCTTGAGATGGTCGTGCAGTTCGGTCATGGTTCCGACGGTTGAGCGCGAGGTCCGCACCGGTCGGTTCTGGTCAATGGCAATGGCTGGTAGAATGCCGTCAATGCGCTCGACCTGGGGCTTGTCCATACGGTCGAGAAACTGCCGGGCATAGGCCGAGAAGCTCTCAACGTAGCGACGCTGACCCTCGGCATACAAGATATCGAAAGCCAGACTCGACTTACCCGACCCACTGACACCGGTCACCACAGTTAGCTGGTTCAAGGGAATCTGAACATCGATGTTTTTGAGATTGTTCTGGCGCGCGCCAGTTATCCGAATCGAGCCACCACCCGTCCCGTTGGTTTCCAATCCTGCCCTCCACGTATAGCAATCAGTGGCCAGGTCGAGATGTGGGGTCCACCTCTGCCGCCGGACCGTTGTTTCCTTCATACTGAGCCGGGCCGGTTCCGTCTAGTCGGGCCGACAGTTTCTCATTGATGACGCGAATAGGTATCTTCCTAACCGAGCTAGCAGACTATAGTCTCTCGTTGGTTTGGTGTTTTACCTCACAGCGAGGAAACAATATTAAGATCGAGAATAGAGACCAGAGAGGAGACATTATAGTGGGACAATCATATATTTGGATTTGGTTAACGTTTTTCTACCTGTTTATTTTAGCGGAGCCTGTTTACGCCGAAGAGCAGAATACGGCGGCTATAGCGGGTGATGCACCAGTCCCTTTGTTCGAGGATCTGGGCATCTACCACCGTCCTATCACTACAAAGTCAGAACTGGCTCAGCGTTATTTTAATCAGGGCTTTCGCTTAGTGTATGGCTTCAACCATAATGAAGCGATTCGGGCCTTTAAGGAAGTCATTCGGCTCGACCCGAACTGTGCTATGGGCTATTGGGGTGTAGCGCTTTCACTTGGCCCAAATATCAATGATCGCATGCCAGCGGAGCGCGGCAAGCAAGCTTTTGAGGCCATTCAGCAGGCCATTACCCGAGCGCGCTATGCTGGGGACCACGAGCGAGCCTATATTGAGGCACTGGCTACACGCTATGTATCCGATCCAGAAAAAGCGGATCGGAAAGAACTGGATAAGGCCTATGCAGAAGCCATGCGCGGCTTACACCAACGCTACCCTCACGATCTTGATGCTACCACTTTGTTTGCCGCGTCTCTCATGAACGTTCGCCCCTGGGATTACTGGACACCCGATAGTCAACCGAAAGACGGCACCCTAGAACTTGTTGCTGCGCTCGAAAGCGTGCTGGAACGCGATCCAGATCATATTGGGGCTATTCATTACTACATCCATGCGGTTGAAGCCTCTGCACGGCCGGAGCGCGCGCTCCCCTACGCGCGGCGGCTAGCGGCCCAGATTCCAGGCTCAGGCCACCTTGTCCACATGCCTTCCCATATCTACAACCGGGTTGGACTGTATGAAGAGGCAGCAGAGAGCAATGCCCGGGCGATTGAGGTGGATGAAGCCTATATCGAGAAAGAACAGCCGCAGGGCATCTACCCGCTGGTGTATTACCCACATAACATCGACTTTCTGTGGTCAGCGCGGCAAATGTCAGGCCGGAGTGCAGAAGCGATTGCAGCCGCCCGCAGGCTGGCAGACCGTACCACGACGGAAGTCGCTCGCATGGTGCCGCCCTTAGAAGGCTGGACCGCCATGCCGTTGTGCGCGTTGGTTCGGTTTGGCAAATGGGACGATATTCTCAATGAACCACAGCCCCCGGAAGACCTCGTCTATATGACAGCGATCTGGCATTATGCCCGCGCTCTGGCTTTGACGGCAAAAGACAGAATTGAAGACGCGAAAAAAGAACAGGTAAAGTTAGAGGCTATCGCTAAAGATATCCCTGAAGATCGCATGATGATGGGCCGGAATGTCGCCGCCAAGCTCCTCTCTATTGCATCGCATGTGGTGGCAGGCGAGTTGGCGGCCAAGCAGGGCCAAACCGACCAGGCAATCAACCACCTCGAAGCCGCCGTCCACGTTCAGGATACGCTGGCTTATAACGAGCCGCCGGCCTGGTATTACCCGGTCCGCCAGAACTTGGGCGCCGTCCTGCTAGCTGCGGGGAGGTCAGCCGAAGCAGAGCAAGTGTATCGCAAAGATCTTGAACAGTATCCTGACAATGGCTGGTCGCTGTACGGCTTGTCCCAGAGCTTGCGGGCTCAAGGAAAGAAGAAAGATGCCCAAGCCACTGCCGGGCGATTTAAAAAATCCTGGAGTAAAGCGGATGTGGAACTGACGGCGTCTCGATTTTAATCAGCAAAGCCAACGGCAATCTTCCAGAAATCTCCATAACAATCTCTCCTCACCCACGCCTTGACATACCGCCAGGAGTGAGGGGAGTTTCATCTTATCCGTCTACTCTCCACCTCCATGTCACACTCACCCCAACGTATCCTCTTCGTCACCGAGCCGGGCATGGGTCATGTCCATCCGGTGTTGCCGGTGATGCACAACCTCCAGGCCAGAGGCCACGCCGTTGCCTTGGCTACCAGCCAGCTCTATCAGGAGCGCATTGAGCGCGAGGGCCTGCCATTCTATCCCCTCGGCCCCCACTACTCTGAAGAACGCTTAGAGGAATTTTTTCCACTCATTCGCTACCTGCGCATTCATTATCTGCGCGTGAGCTACGACTTTTTACGCATCTTCATGGCTTCAATACCCACGCGTATCCCGGAACTCCGACAGATTACTCAGGTCTTCCGGCCCCGCGTTGTTGTGGCTGGGCCGTTGACCTTTGCCGCCCAGCTTTTTTGCGAGCAGCAGGCATTACCGTGGGCCGTGCTGAGCCCCATGACCCACTTCATGTCCCCGAGTCTATATGCCCCTCCGGCCGGCTTTCCGCGAGTAGAGACCATGCCCGCGGTCCTCCGTTTTCCCTATCGGCTCGGACTCAAAGGCGCGCTCCGCGCGGCCACGACGCTAATGGCTCCGTGGCGCTTTGCCCTGAATCGTTATCGCCGGCAGCTTGGACTCCCCCCCCATGCCGACCCACTCTCACCCCAGGTCGTCGCCCCGTCCTTACTCACCCATACCTGTAGTCGGGAATATGATTACAATCGGCCCGACCTGCCGCCCCAGGTGCATTATGTTGGTCCATCGGTATGGGACCGGCCGATTGAGTGGGAGGTTCCAAGGTGGCTGGCAAACATGTCGCCGAACAAGCCGCTTGTGTATGTCACTCTTGGCTCCGTTTTTAATACGCGCCTGAGCGTCTTCCGAAAGATTATTCGCGCCCTGGGTCAGCTCGACATCTTTGGGCTGGTTGTCACCGGCCCCGGTTGTCCTCCCGATCTATTCTCGACTGTTCCGTCCAACGTGCGTATCGAGTCGTATATTCCGCAAACGGCGCTGCAAGCAGAGCCAAAAACCCGTCCGGCTCTGATCATTTCGCACGGTGGGGTGAACACTGTGCTGACGGCGCTGTCCGAGGGGATTCCGCTGTTGTGCATTCCCCTCGGCGCAGACCAGCCCGACAATGCCCAGCGCTGTGTCGATGCCGGAGCCGGGCTGCGGCTGGACAGACGCCTGCTGACGACCGCCCGGCTCAAACGCGCCATCCACACCATACTCGGCCAGGACTCCTTCACCCGTCAGGCGGAGCACATGCAACGCACCCTACGCCGGCACAACGGTCCCGAGGAAGCCGCGAATCTTATTCTTCGCCTGGCTGAAACCAGGACAGCAGTCCACCGCACCTCCCTTGACTAGGGGCCAGTGGTTCTCTTTCGGTACGTGACGGGGTATAGCAAGGGAAAGAAGAAGGAGTACCCATGACCACACTGCTCGGTATTTCAGGCAGTCTCACGGCTGGCGGCAGTACTCGGACCGTTGTCGATGCCGCGCTGGCAGCCGCGCAAGCACACACTCCGGATATCACGACCGACGTGATCGATCTGCGTGACGTGACCATCTCTTTTTGTGACGGGCGGCCACCCGAAGACTACCCGGACGATACTCCCCACGTGCTTGAACGCATCAGCGCGGCCGACGCCTATATCATCGGCACGCCTATCTACCGGGGCTCCTATACCGGTGCTCTCAAGAACCTGCTCGACCACATTCCGGTCGAAGCCTTTATGGGCAAGGTCGCCGGTTTGATTGGGAACGCCTATACCGACCATCACTACCTCAGCATCGACCAGGAGATGAAACCAGTATTGGCCTGGTTCAATATGCATATCGTCCCTGGCAGTGTGTATGTTCGAGCCGATCAGATGCAGGGCGGAGAGATTACCGATGAGCGGATACGGGATCACCTGCGTCAGCTTGGGGAGGCCGTCATCAGGCTGTGCCACAGCCTGCAAGACAGTCCCCAAGGCCCCCCGCCATTGGTCCTATGGCCGCGAAAGAAATCCTAAATTCTCCGATATTGTGAAATCCAGGAGCGAGGTAGCATATACTCCTCCCCTTCCCGCTTTTCTTGACGCCGGGCCATTGGCGGCATACCCTAGCGCCCGGCACAGGAGGAAGACCGGATGCGGTTTGTGATCTTCGGGGCGGGTGCGGTCGGCAGTACGGTCGGCGCCCATCTCTCAAAAGCCGGAACGGATGTTCTGCTTATTGGAGACCCACCCCATATTGAGAAAATCCGGGCGGACGGACTGAAAATGTCCGGCAAGTATGGTGAGTTTGTGACCGCGCCAGCGGCCTGTTCCGCTGTGGACGACTGGCAGGTCCAACCGGACGACATTGTTTTCCTGTGTGTCAAAACCTATGACACTTCGGTTGCCATCGAGCAACTACGCGCCAAGGTCCCGCTCGATACTCCCATTTTCTGTCTCCAGAATACCATGACCAATGAAGAGTTGGTGGTCGAGCATTTCAGCCAGGTCTATGGCGCAGCTCTGCACCTGGGGGCCCGTTTTGTCTTTCCCGGTGAGGTTGGCCATCTGGGCGGCAACTCGCTGGTGATTGGCCGCCATCCCCGCGGTCTTGACGAGACCGCGGAGCGGGTCGTGGCCGCCCTGCAAGCTGCCAATATGGGCGGAACGCTGACAGACGATATTCAGGCCTGCAAGTGGGCGAAATTTTGTATCAATCTGATGAACGCGCCGACCGCGATTCTCGACCGCTCCGGGCCGGAGCTGCTGAACGACCCTGGCTCGCGCCGCTTGTGCGGCGATATGCTGGCGGAAGCCCAGCACGTCCTGGCTCGGGCCGAGATCAAACTCAAAACCTTGCCCGGTGACCAGCCCTTGCCGGATATGGTGGCCGCATTGAGTCGGACCGACTTTACCCCACAGCCCTTGCCCGATCGCTCGACTCATGTTTTCCCGTCCATGTGGCAGGACGTGTTCTGTCGGCGGGGCAGAACGGAGGCGCGCTATCTGAACGGGCGGGTCCACGCGATGGGCCAGCAGTTCGGGATTGCCACCCCGATCAACACTCTCCTTACTCAGGTGGTAGACACAATGGCGGAGCGACGGGAACTGCCGGGGACGTATACGCTGTCTGATTTGCGCAATATGCTGTAACCCGCCAGTCGACAACCCGGACGTGCACTCATGCCAAGCGTTCCCTTTCACCTCGCCCTCCCGGTTCGTGACCTGGAAGCTGCCCGGGCCTTTTATGTTGACCTGCTGGGCTGTTCGGTTGGCCGCGAGAGCGCGACCTGGATTGATTTCAGTTTTTTCGGACACCAGGTCACAACGCATCTTTCTCCGGAAGAACCCCAACCCGCGGCCACCAATCCGGTCGACGGCCAGCAGGTTCCGGTGCGGCATTTTGGTGTGATTCTCGACTGGGACGCCTGGCAGGCATTGGCTGAGCGGCTGACACAGACGGGCGTCTCGTTCTTGATTGAGCCCTACATTCGTTTTCGCGGCCAGGTTGGTGAACAGGCCACCATGTTTCTCTTGGACCCCAGCCAGAACGGGCTGGAGTTCAAAGCGTTTCGAGACCAAGGGCAGATCTTTGCCCGATAGAAATCAGTGAAAAACAGGAGGATGCTATGAAGGCGCTGGCATTTTTAGGTATAGACAAGGTCGGCATTATCGACAAACCGATCCCCGACCCTGGCCCAAATGATGCGGTGATTAAAACAACGGCTTCGCTGATCTGCACCTCGGATGTGCATACCGTGCGCGGTGTCATCCAGATTCCCGAGGGTCGGGTACTCGGCCACGAGAGCGTTGGTGTCGTGCATCAGGCCGGCGCGAATGTCACAACCTGCAAAGAGGGCGACCGGGTGGTGGTGAACGCCATCACGCCGTGCGGCAAGTGTGACCCCTGCCAGCGTGGCATTACTTCGCAGTGCGGCGGCATGCTGGGCGGCTACAAATACACCATCCAGCGCGACGGCAATATGGCAGAGTACTTTTTTGTCAATGACGCCGACTACAACGTGGTTGTCATCCCGGATGATCTGACGGACGAGCAGGCGTTATACACCACGGACATGATGTCTACCGGCCTGGTGGGGGCCGAGAATGCGGAGATTCCGGCCGGCGGGACGGTGGCGGTCTTTGCCCAAGGTCCGGTCGGGCTGTGCGCTACGGCCAGCGCCCGGCTGCTGGGTGCCGGATTGGTCATCGCCGTTGACTCCAAGCCGGACCGCAAGGAACTCGCCAAAAAAATGGGCGCCGATATCGTTGTCGATCCGACCGAAGGAGACGCGATCGAGCAGATTATGCAGCTCACGGACGGCCTCGGCGTCGATTCCGCGATTGAGGCGCTGGGCTCTCCGGTGACCTTTGAGAACTGCGTAAAAGCGACCAAGCCGGGCGGGGTGATCTCGAACATTGGCTATCACGGGGAAGCCGGCGATGTGTTGAGTATTCCGTTGCCGGATTTCGGTCTGGGTATGGGTGACAAGAAAATTCACACGGCGCTGTGTCCGGGCGGGCGGGAGCAGGTTTCACGTCTGCTGCGGCTGCTTCAGAACGGGCGCATTGACCCCACACCGCTGACTACCCATCGGTTTTCATTTACAGAGGTCGAGACCGCGTTCACTATGATGACGACCAAGGCGGACAATATCGTCAAGCCGCTCATTACGTTTTAACGGCAGGTGGTAGCGTGAGGAGCGAGGAACCCACCCCGGCCCTTTGGGCCACCCCTCCAAGGAGGGGATTGTATAGGGGAAAGGGCCACCACAGGGGGTGGCCCCTACAGATTTCATCCCCTCTCCCCTGGCAGGATTCATCCCCTCTCCCCTGGAGGGAGAGGGTTAGGGTGAGGGGGTCTTCCTCCCTTGTCCTTTCCGTCTACCTTATCTCACTCAGCCTCTTGCTGTGTCTCTTCTCAGTCCCGCCCGCTGCTGCTCAGGACAACCTCCAAACCGGGGTCCAACTCTTTGAGGCCGGTCAGTTGGTCGAAGCGCGTCAATTTTTTGAGGCCCTGCACCAACAGCAGCCGACCAATACAAGCGCACCCTTTTATTTGGGACGGATTGCCTATGCAGAGAAAAACTATGAACAGGCCATCCCCTGGTTCGAGGAAGCTGTGGACGGTGAACAGTGCAACGCCGACTATCATGTGTGGCTGGGACGCGCCTACGGACGTCACGTCGAGCAGATGAGCATGTTCCGCAAGCTCCGCAATGTCTCTCTCGTCAAGCTCACTCGGACTCACTTTGAAAAAGCGGTCGGCTGCGACCCCACCCACGTGGCGGCCCACTGGGACCTGATGCACTATTATGCAGAGGCTCCAGGTTTCGTGGGCGGCAGCCGAAAAAAAGCCGAGGAACAGGCCGCCATCATCACCCACCTTGATCCCGCCGAGGGCCAAAAAGCGCGGCAGTTTATTACCGAGATGGACTAGGGTGGATGACTCGGAGACTAGGCTCCAGGCTTGAGAGCATGTAGTTATGAAGAGGAAAGGCACTCTTCATGGCTATCCGACCTGGCCACATTAAAGACAAAACAGGGCTGGAGACCAACACGCGCGAGGCGAGACACGCGCGGTTGCGGAGCCTTGCGGATTCGGTCAATGACACGGCGCGCATGGCGCGGAATTCACTGTCGCTGCTCTTGATAGTGGCGCTCTATCTGATTTTAACCCTGCTATCCTCCACTGACGAAAACCTGCTCCGCAATGGACAGGTCGTGCTGCCGCAGGTAGGCGTCGGCCTTTCGGTCGTGCAGAGCTATATCTTTGCACCGCTGATCTTTCTCTACCTGCACGCTCAGTTGTTGTTCCTGCTGACTGTATTGGCGCGGAAAGTGCGCACATTTGAGGTTGCGCTAAAAGAGGAGTTTCCTGGCGCGGCGAGCCCAAACAAGCAAAGGGATGAATGTTGGGATTGGCTCTCCGCATTCGCCTTTGTTCAGCTATTCCGGCTGCCCTCCGGAGTACCACATACATCAAAGGTACTAACGTGGTTCGGCGTCGAAGCGGTCCCGGTGGTACTGCTATTCGTCCTTGACCTCTCATTCGTCCGCTATCAGTCCGGTTGGATTACATTTGAACATCATATCGTCTTCCTCGTCGATTGGGCGCTCCTTAGATGGTTCAACCGGAAGGTGTTCGGCGGATGGGAGCTGGGACCTTCGACGGTCCTAATCGAGTCCTCCCACATATTGCGTGAGATGGTGGTAAAAGTATTGAGGCGGCCGAGGGCATCGACCCATGGGCGTCCCCTGCACGCTGAAAGGCGATCCTGGAAGATACTGGGGCGGGCCGTAATCACGGCTTGGGGAGCAGTGGTGTTCGGCATGGCGCTCTTTCTGTTCTTGGCCGCCCGTCCACCGAGCTTTGATCCCAAAACTGTAGAAAAGGACCGAGAAAGCATCTGGGGCTGGGATGAGAACGTAGGGTTCTTGAAGGCGTTTTGGGATGGCAAGAATCTGCTTGACGCTGGCCCATGCAAGCGGTGGGGCTTAGCCTGCCGCTATCTTTCTGTCAGTAATAAGCGGCGTGTCGTGGTTCAGACTCGGGATATGTCTGATCCGAAGGCAGATGAACCTGGCGACAAAAGCTTTGCAACCATGGATTTGGCCGGGCGGAATCTACGCTTCGCAGATTTCCAATATGCACAGTTACGGGGCGTGGACTTCAGGGCTGCACGATTACAAGGCGCGAACCTTAGGCGTGTACAGTTGCAAGGCGCGGACCTTAGGCGTGCACAGTTGCAAGGTGCATACCTTGGACGTGCACGGTTGCAAGACGCGTACCTCCGGGAGGCACAGTTGCAAAACACGGACCTCTGGCGTGCACAGTTGCAAAACGCGGACCTTGGGGGCGCGCGATTGCAAAACGCGAACCTCCTTCTTGCACAGTTGCAAGGCGCATACCTTGGGGGCGCACAGGTGCAAGGCGCGGACCTTAGGCGTGCACAGTTGCAAAACGCGGACCTTAGGCGTGCACAGTTGCAAAACGCGAACCTTAGGCGTGCACAGTTGCAAAACGCGAACCTCTCGCATGCATGGCTGCAGGGCGCGTACCTTGAGGGCGCACGGTTGCAAAACGCGGACCTCCAGGGCGCACGGTTGCAAGACGCATACCTCCGGGAGGCACAGTTGCAAGGCGCGGACCTCCGGGGCGCACAGGTACAAGGCGTAGACCTCTCGCATGCATGGCTGCAAGGCGCGGACCTTGGGGGCGCACAGGTGCAAGGCATGGAAGACTTGCTCACACAGTTACAAGGAACGGAAGACTTGCTCACACAATTGCAAGACGCGGACGACTTGTTCGCGCAGTTACAAGGCACACTATCCGATCCCGTTCCACCTGAATGGGAAGCCTTGGCCGACTGGACGACCGAACTTGCCTGCAAGGACGAATATACTGCTCGCAATAGCCTGAACCGCTGGAGACCAAACGGAGGTGTACCTCTGTTTGGTTGGGAAGATCACGATTTTGATAAGGTTCGAGAACGTGTCCTCAAAGCTTTAGCAGACGCACGAAAGACAGGAGAGGACTGCCCCGGTCTCCATTCCATCTCGGACGACGAGTGGAATAGATTTGTTAGTGGTTGGCCTTGACCGTGGAGGCAGGCGAGAACCTACTCCGCATCCCCAGCCAGGAGACGCCCCTGGAAGTATCGTTCGGCCAAAGGCAGCGAATCGGACCGGTCTGAACGGTATCTTCGTCAGCAGGAGATTGGGCGGCCAAGTATATCAGCCCCCTGCTCTGTCGGCAGGGAGCAGTTCAAAAGAGTGAGACTATCGAGCGGTCCGGGCGATGAGTTTCCGCAGGGCCTCGTGCTGGACCTCTAAGGCCCGCGTGGCCTCTTCGTGCTGGGTCTGCATCTCCTGCATCATTTGCCAGTAGCCCAGGTTCTTTGAGGGTCTGCCTGCTTCGATTACCAATCACCATAAGATTTCTAATTGATAAATTTTGTAAAAATGATAACTAAAGGTCAGATTTATGTCAAGACAAGAGAAGGGGGGAACAACAATGAAAGGTGAGGCGACCATCGCTGCAAATGTCGCCCGGCTACGGCTGGACCGGCGATTGACCCAGGAGGGTCTCGCTACGAAGGCCGGGCTCTCACGTGTAGCGCTTGGAAAGATTGAGCGAGGATCAGTCGTCCCAAGAGCACGTACCCTCGACGCTTTGGCAAAGGTGCTCGCCGTTCCGGTCGGAGAGCTTGTCACCCCGGTCCGACCTCTCGAAAGCGTGCGCTTCCGCGCTCGGACGCTGGTTCATGCACGCGAGCAGATTCTGGCGGAAGTCTCGAAGTGGCTGGACGCCTACGCCGGGCTTGAGGCTGCCTTGGATGAGCATCGTCCGTTCCGGTTTGAGGAGGATGTCTCGGAGCGCGGGCATCTTGCCCGCGACTATTGCGGGCAAGATGCCCGCACTCCTATTAAGGCTGCGCAGGCCGCACGCCGGGCAGTCGGGCTCGGGCCTGAGGAACCGGTGCGCGATATCTGTGGACTGCTTGAGGAGAACGGGGTAAAGCTCCTGCTCCTGGAGACAAATCGTGACTCGTTCTTCGGGCTGAGCGTGGGTTCTCGCGACCGCGGCCCGGCAGTCGTTGTCAACACCTGGGATCGGATTTCAGTAGAGCGCTGGATTTTCACCGCAGCACACGAACTGGGCCACCTGTTACTTCACCAGGACGAATACCAGCGCGACGCCACCAATCTGCCGACGGAGACGGAACGGGAAGCCGACGCCTTTGCAAGCGAATTTCTGATGCCGGAGAAGGTATTCGCAGCCGAGTGGGATGAGACTTGCGGTCACTCGCTTTTAGTGCGTGTCCTTAAGGTCAAGCGCATCTTCCGCGTGAGCTATAAGACGGTGCTCTACCGGCTCGTGGGGTCAGGCCGTGAGACCTCGGACGTGTGGCGTGCATTCCAGGGCCAGCACCGGGGGCACTTCGGCAAGACGCTTCGTAAAACCGACGAACCCGAGGCGCTCCATAAGAGTGAGTTCGCATGGAACTGGAGCCGCTCGGGGGAACCGGCGGGTCTCTCCGAACACGATTTCATTGAGGACCGCCTGTCACGACTCGTGCGCCGGGCGCTCGAAGAGGAGCACATCTCACTCGGGCGTGCTGCTGAGATATTAAGGCTCACTCGGGACGAGATGAGGCAGAAGGCGCGTGAGTGGGCGGGGTAGATGCCAGCTACGCCGCCTGTCCTGCTTGCCGACGCGGATGTACTCATCGACTACCGCGAGTCCGAATTAGCGATCCTCAGTCTTGTGGTTCAGCACCTAGGGCAAGTGGCTGTTGTACCGTCCGTGCTTGAGGAAGTGCGGGGCGTCACGGGGGCGCAGTGCGTGCGTCTTGGCATTGAAGTCATCGAAGTCTCAACGGATCTGATGCTCCAAGCCGCGCAGGTCGAGTCGAGTGTCTCGTTCAATGATCGCCTCTGCCTTGTTGTTTGTCGCGAAGAGGGGTGGACATGTGTGACAAACGATGGCGCACTGCGACGACTCTGCAAACGCCACGGCGTTGAGACACGTTTCGGCCTTGGCCTCATGGTGGACTTGGTTGCCGCCGGTGCCCTCACGCGGCGGCGGGCCGTGGCGGTTGCACGCCGGATGCAGGTTTCAAACCCGTTGCACATCAATGACCGGGTGCTGACTCGCTTCTTGGAAGCGCTGGACAACCGGACGCGGTAATTTGGAAGTTCAGCAGGTGCCCACTCCCCAATACCGTTGGTCAACGACGCGTTGCGAACGCAACGCAGCGGTAAACTCGTCAAGATCATCGGGCGTCCACGTCACGTATCGGCGCAGGCGAGTACGCCGCGTCTCCAGGTCCACCGCGTCTCGCAGAAGGTCCAGGACGGTGCGGTTCAAACTTTCACCCCGTTCCTCGCTAATGGCGCGAAGCCGACGTGAGAGTTCGGCATCGACATCACGGAGCGTAATCTGCGTAGTAGACATCCTGTCACCCGAATACCTTTATAGGCATGATGTCGTCAAGAACGGAGCAGGATCGGGAGGAATGGCTGTTCAAACTAAAGCCGCATATAGAGCGCGGACGGGCACAACTCGATATCCTCGTCCCAGGCGACCGCGCCGTTTGTGGTGAGGTGAACGCTCTGGAAGAAGGTCCGGTTCTTCCAGGCATTGAAGACACCTAGACCGGCAAGGTGGGACAAGTCTACGACACCAGCAGCACCATCCGAATAGCGAATCCAGATTCGGTAGCCGTCTCGCGGTTCGACTTTGATTGGTCGGGCCATTTTCCCTTCCCTCGATGCAGGCGAGAACTTACTCCCCATCTCCGGCCAGGATACGACCCTGAAAGCGGCGGATGAGGTCGCGGGCGATCTGGCCGGAGTGGTGCATGGCGGCCAGCCCTTCGACAATGACCTGCTCGATCTCTTCGGCGCGGACCGTGTCGTGAGACGAGGGCTTTTCTTCGGTCGGACCGATGACCAGTTGGGCGGGAATGCGTTCTTTTGAGCGTCTGAATTTGTCGGCAATAGCGCGCAGTTGCGTCAGATCGTCTACCTCGGCTCTAATGCTCACCCGACACGGTATGTCCTCGTTCTCAATGCCTACCCTGACAATTTTCAGGTCCACGCGTTCCGCCATATCAGCCATCCCTTACGAAGACTCTGCCTCAGTCGGTTTTTCATACACCCGAATCGGGATAATACGCAGACAGGTAGGACAGGGAACGTCCTTGATTACCGGGAAGGAGAGATAGGTCGCAGCAATCTGTTTGAGTTGGATTTGCAGTTCCTTTTCACAACACGCTTGGAGTGCATCGGCCATGCCTGTTGCACTAGCCAACCGGCCTGAGTAAGTCAAGGACGCGGCGTTTCCGGCGCTGTCTAGGGCTTCTTTTTGATGGTCGCCCCGGAACGCTTGCGCATCACGTCCGAGACGCGCTGAGTCTCACTCGTGTCACCCATCGTCAGCGCCTGTCTGAACTGGGCGGACAGCATCCGCATGAGCGAGGCCTCCTGAGGGTCGAGCCCGTCGGCCAACTGCGACAGGGTGTCCATTGCCGTCCCGATTTTTGAGGTCGCCTTGGGCACGTCGCCGGCGGCACGGGCGGCAACCGCCTCCTGGAGCAGCTTTTGGACTGCGAGTAAGCCCGGCTTGGATTGTGGACCCAGCACGATTGCCAGTTCCGGCAGTCGGGTCAGCAGGGCGTTTAAGGACTCTGGATACGAATGCTCGTGTGCCATATAGTACCAAGCGTCTTGAATTGTTGAGCAAAAGTCAAGAATGCGTAAACGTGCCCTCCAACAAACAGGCAAATGTTGGCGCGTTTACGCATTTAAGCACGAAACGGACGGTACGGTAGCATGCCAATGAACGGAAATCTTTCGACCTATGCAGCTCGCCGGCAGGCGTTCCTGAAACAGATGGGTGATGGGGTTGCCCTCTTTCCGGCAGCCCCGACTTCCATTCGCTCCCAGGACGTCGAGTACCGCTATCGCCAGGACAACGACCTGTATTACCTGACCGGTTTTCCGGAACCGGAATCCCTGTGCCTGCTCTCGCCCAATCACGACAAGGAACAGTTCATCCTGTTTGTCCGTCCACGCGACAAGGAAAAAGAGACCTGGACAGGAAAACGGTTTGGCGTTGAGGGCGCACGGGAGCACTTTGGCGTGGATGCCGCCTATACGATCGATCAACTCGACAAGGTGCTGCCCGAACACCTGCTCGCCGCGGAGAAAATATACTACGGACTTGGCCGAGACGAGCGCCTCAACGCAAAGATTCTGGACTTTGTGAATCAGGGCCGGCTGCAACGCCCGCGCAGTGGGCGCGGGCCGGTCTCGCTTGTTGACCCCGGCGACCTGCTGCACGAAATGCGGCTGTTCAAAACAGCGGGAGAAATCGACCTGATGCGCCAGGCGGTCAAGGCGTCTGCCGCAGCCCACCACGCGGCCCTGCACGAGACGCGACCGGGCATGTACGAATACGAAATCGAAGCTCTGCTTGAGTATCACTTCCGGCGCAGCGGGGCGGACGGGCCCGCTTACCCGTCCATTGTTGCCTCAGGCGCAAACGCCACAATCCTGCATTACATCTCCAACGATCAACCAATGCAGGACGGAGACCTGTTGCTGATCGACGCCGGTTCGGAGTACGCCTGTTATTGCTCGGATGTGACGCGCACGTTTCCGGTCGGCCGCGCGTTTTCGGCTCCACAGCAAGAAATCTACAGCCTGGTTCTGACCGCGCAAAAACAGGCGATTGAAATGATTCGACCCGGTGTGGGCTTTGACGACGTACATCAACACGCAACGGAAATATTGATTGACGGGCTGCGCGACCTCGGCCTGCTATCCGGCAGTACGGAAAGCATTCTTGAGCAAGGCGACTATCGCCGGTTTTATATGCACCGCACGAGCCACTGGCTGGGCATGGATGTGCACGATGTGGGCAAATACCGAGTTGGGGAAGAGTCCCGGACGCTCGAACCCGGCATGGTCCTAACGGTTGAACCCGGCCTGTATATCGCCGCAGACGCAGATGTACCGACAGCCTACCAGGGGATTGGGGTGCGCATCGAGGACGACGTGCTCGTGACAGCCGACGGCCACGACGTGCTGACCGGTGCAATCCCGAAAGATCTCGACGATATCGAAGCCGCCAGACGGGGAGGATAAAAGAATCCCCAAAATCCAGGGCCTCGCCCGTCCTCAGCCGGCCGGACGCTGGGCGTGGGTGTTGAGGTAGCCGAGTATGGTGCGGCGCTCGGTTTCGGATAAAGGCGGGCGACCGAGACGTACAAACTCCGTGTCCATACGCGCCAGCATGAACTGCCACATCTCCGGTGTGAGCAGGCCGGGCTGATATAAACGGTGACAGCCGGAGCAGCGCTGCCGATAGAGCTGCGCGCCCACTGAGTCGGGCTCGGGCAAGGACGTTTCACACGCCGTTACACTGGCGCACAACAGCCCCAGGACTACGCTTCGCAGCCTCCGCGCCATTCTGGTCTCACACCCGAAACGGCTCACGGCAGACTGCTACCTGGCCGGGGATGTCCTCAATCATGACCTCTATCGTTTCGATGCTATTCCCGCGCGCCTCCGCCAGACGGGCGCGCAGTCGCGTAATCAGATACTGGGCGATCTCTTCCGATGAGGAGTGTACGATGGGCAGCAGGCGGACATCCTGCCGGGGGAAGCTGAACTGAGTGCCGTCTTCACACTCCACCCGAACGGTCTCGGTGTCCGCGCTAATACGCAGGCAGTCGCTGTGTTCAGGCAACAGGGTGGTAAAATGCAGTTGCTGACATTCTTCTTCGGCAATTTTTTTCAGCACCAGAAAATCCACCACATAGCCGTCCGGCCCAACCGGTCCGCTCACCTTCACTTCGGCCTGATAGGTATGGCCGTGTAAAGGCTCGCGGAAGCCTTTGAAGGCAATGAAATGCGCCGCGGTAAAACATAATTGTTCCTTGCCGATTGACACCGAGAAAATACTCATCCGTCTATCCTCTTAGCTGTTAAAGCCCTCAAGAAAGTCTCCCAGTCCACCCCGGTGCAGCGCCGCTTCAAAGCTGCCAAACGCTTGCGCATACTGCTCCGGTGTCAAGCCGGTCGTCTGGAAAAAACATTCGGTTTCCTCGGCCAGCACAGGCCGGATACGCTGATACAGCGTTTCTGCCAGCTCGCGATGATCCCCAACGCTCGCCAGGAAATCCCGCACGTTTATGCCATGTGCCCCCCCCAGCAGACACGACAGGAAATAAGCTACCTGATCCTCATTCGGTTTGCGCCGCCAGGTCTCGACCGTACTCAGGACGGTATTGATACCCGTCTGCTGACGAATGGAGACAACATCCGGCGTGCCGGTTCCCCTCGGTCCGGGTGCGAGAAAAATCAAGGCGTAGCCCACTTCAGCCAGTCGAACCGGATGGGGTATGTAATGGGGTGAGGTATAACCCGTTATCGAGAAAAGCTGACGCCGATAGGCCACCAGATCATGTGCCTGCTCGGCCGCAAGCCGCCACAGCCACTCAGCCACCCCAAGGCCGTGTTTTCGTGCCCGCTCGACCAGGGTCAGCATAGCTTCCGGCCGATACCCTTCTCGTTTGACCAGACGGCCACAGTCTTCCAGCGAGACGTTCAGCCCCAGGGCTTCAACCCGCCCATCGGGCACGGTTTGCGGCGAAACGATTGTGCCCTCCAGCGCGGGCTGCTCAAGCTCCAGGTCGGTGGCAAAGCGGTCGCCGTATTTGGAGAGTTTGGCAAAGCCGCGAGTGCAGCCGTTCAAGGCCACAATGCAGGCCGTCCGCAGTTGAAATGTGCCGGAAAACGACAGGCCCCGACCGCTCATCAACGAACCATGACCGATGACGGTGACTTCCATGTGTCCCCTACCCTAGCGGCTCGCAGCGGGTCGGAAAAGTCGGGCTGCGGGAGACGTGTTTTCCTCATCTTCTTCGGAGGGAGAAAACTCATGCACGATGATGTCTGAGGCTTCGACCTTACGGACCGCATCCCAGTCATGGGAGGGCAGGACGAGAAGTTCCGGAACGAGGTCTTTGAATTTCTTGAGACGCCAGATTTTTTCCCACCACAGCTCGCGATTAGCGGCCAGACCGGGCATCCAGGCATAGCGCGCCTGACTATGTGTCCAGGCCAGATTGCCACACAGGAGAACGGGCCGGGCGGGCAGGCGGACGAGAACGGCAAGCCCGCCGGCGGTCGCGCCGGTAACGTCAATCAGCTCGATACTGCCATCACCAAAGAGGTCGTGACTCCGGGCAAAAGTACCGAGTGGCGTATCGGCGGAAAAATCAACGAATTGCCAGCTCGTAATCTGGTCGAATTCATCCGCCATATACAGACCGAGAGGACTACTGCTCAGCGCTGCGACGTGCTCTTCGCGCGTTACCACAGCAGCCGCTTGGGACAGATTCGCCAGCTCCCCGGTGTGATCGAGCCGCAGGTCGGGCAGAATCACGAATTTCACCGTCTCCGCTGAGAGTCGGACCGTCTGGAGCTGGGAGAGGATATCCTGGCCGGGCTGCATGTCTGCCTGTCCAAAGATCGAGCGAATTGGTCCTAAGTAGCGCGGTGCATCTTCCGCCAGCTCTCGGTTTAACCCGGTTCCAACCAGGACCAGACCCTGCTTGGGATGCTCGATGCCAAACACCAGGATATCGAGGGTGTGCTGCTGCGGGAGACTCCCGTCTTGGTAGACGATCCGGCTGGATACCGCTATCGAGCCAGTCTGAAAGACGTGCAGTTTAATCCCACTCACACCTCGGTACTGTTCCGGCCAATTGTGAAGGACCGGCTCAATATACGGCAGCCGGAGCGGCTCTTCACAAGCCACACCCAGTATTAATACACAAGCGACGAGCAAACGGAGGGCAGAGACGGAAGACAGACTATGCATCATCTTAAGGCCAGCAGCGTATCAAACCAGGATATCCATTAGCACTAGCAGTTCGCACGGACGGTTGCACCTGCGTAAAAGTAAGAGAAGCCGCTGCTCTCACAAGGGGATTCTTCGCCTCCCCTTGTGAGTTGACCTGAGAAAGGCTGTCAACTATGGTGTGAGCGCCTTTTTCAAGGAGCACAGGCATTTAAGGACTCTCGCATGGACTGGCCACCCGGCACTGAGGAGCGGAGCGCGCTCGCTGAGGTCGAAGCGAGACTGCACAAGCTTCAGGCGCGCTTTAATCTCTATACCGCCCAGCACCGCTTCTATGGTGTTGGGACGGTCTTTGCCCTCGGCTTCGCGCTTTTCACTTTTCTGGCCTTCTCGCTCTCTTCGTTCTGGTTCATCCTGGTAGCCTGGCCGCTCCTTGCCCTGGCCGGTTTTGTCTGTTTTCGGCTTCTCCGCCAGGGCATAGCGGACTGGACCAATCTGCACACCGCCGCTAGCCGGATTGACCTTCAGGTTGGGCTCAAACAGCGCCTGTCAACGCTGACCGCCCAGCTTCTGGCGCACTCTTCCAACGGACCTCCGGCTTCCCGCTTATGGGCGTATCTCCTCCACGATAATATGGACCGGCTGGCAGTGTGGGAGGTCAAGAAGATCGCACCACGGCGCATACCCTGGAGCGTCCTGCCTTTTCTCGCCGCGCTGGCACTCGCGTTCCTGGTCGCTTCCGTCCCGTTACTGTCACCCGCGTCCGAACCCGAACCTTTCTCACTGACCAATCTTGAGCTTCTTTCCTCCGAGTTGCCCGAACGCACGGGACAGTTGGTAGACAAACGTCTATCCATGCCGCCGGAAGGTCTCACCTCTAGTACGCTGGACCCGCTGCCTGTTGGTGAGACACTGTCTGAGCAGGCGGACAACCAGGCGAGTTTTCAGGATCACGCAGCAGAAGAAGGTCTGGGCCAGGAACTGCTGGACTTGGCGTCTCTGCCTGAAGACCTCCAACAAGCCCTGCTGACGGCGCTGCAAGGACTCCAAGAGTCTCAGGCGTCCCTTGACGAGCGGGATGCCGCCGAGGGACTCCTCAACGACGAACAGCAACTCGCGCAGAATGGACAGTCTGCGCAGCAGGCAGGAGACGCCACTCAACAGGCGCTTGGTGAGGGCCAGACCGGGCAGGACGCTGAACAAACTGCGCCGGGTAGTCATCAGGCGCCGGAACAGGGCAGCGGCCTCCAGAAGCTCAAACAAGCGCGGCTTGATCGACGGAAAGCTATGGGGGCCTTTCAGTCTGCCAACCCCCAGCTTCCCCGCCGGGGGGGCCAGGCCGGTCGGGGGGGTATGGGTGCAGGGAGCGGCACAGACCGACGCCTGTACGGTGACGAGGCCAACCTGGGCAGCACGCCGCAGACCTTCAGCCTGTCGCTCGATGCCAGCTTTGAGAAGAGCCAGACCGGTTACGAGATTGTCAAAGACGAGGGCGGCGGGGTGATTCTCAAGTCCACCAGCCAGCTCAGCGCAAACCAGGCATTGGACGATGCCATCCGGAATGCCCAGATTCCACCGGAATATGAAGACATTGTGAAACAGCTGTTTTCGCGGGAGGCAGTGCAGTGAGTGAAACACCGGCAACTGATCTTGTTCTTGAATTTCAGGACAGCTTTCAGCGGATTCAGTCCGAATTGGCCAAGGTCATCATCGGCCATGAGGAGCTCATTCGCAATATTCTGATCGCCTTTTTTGCCGGCGGCCATGTGCTGATCGAGGGCGTGCCGGGAACGGGCAAAACGCTTTTGGTACGTTCGCTCGCCCGCGTCCTGAATCTCAGTTTTAACCGGATTCAGTTCACCGTGGACCTCATGCCCGCCGACGTCACCGGTACCCGTATGGTCGTGGATCAGGACGAAGGTCGGCGCGATTTCGTCTTTGTTGAAGGACCGATTTTTTCTCACGTGCTGCTGGCGGACGAGATCAACCGCTCAACCCCCAAAACCCAGGCGGCGCTGCTCGAAGCCATGGCCGAACTCCAGGCCACGGTTGCCGGCACAACCTATCAACTGCACCCACCCTTTTTCGTGCTGGCAACGCTCAACCCCATCGAAATGGAGGGCACCTATCCGCTGCCCGAGGCCCAGCTCGACCGCTTCTTTTTCAAGGTCCGCCTGACCTATCCCACCCACCACGAAATCCGACGCATTATCAGCTCGACTACCACGACTGCCGAGCCGGATATTCAGCCCGTCTTTGCCGAAGCAGAAGCCGCCGAAAAAATCATGGCGTTTCGGCATCTGGTCCGGGATGTCATGGTCGCGCCCAATATTGAAGAGTATATCGCAGCCTTGATTCATGCCACGCTGCCGGCGGACGCGTTGTATGTGAATCAGACCGATACGGCCGCGGTGACATTGCCCAAAGAGGATGTGGTGAGCCGCTATGTCAATTTCGGCTCTAGTCCGCGTGGCGGCCAGACCCTGATGCTGGGGGCGAAAGTCGCGGCATTACTCGATGGACGGGCCAACGTCAGTTACGAGGATGTTGACCAAATCATGCAGCCGGCCCTCAATCACCGGCTGGTGCTCAATTTTGCCGCCGAAGCCGAGAATATCGACCCGGCCTCAATCATTGAGCGCATTCTTGAGTCCGCCAAAAAAATCCGACGCTAGGAAGAGGACCACGCGTGAGTCTGACCGATCCCGCCTTTTTCAAGCAGCTTGACCGTCTGCGTATCCGTGTCCGCGCGGCCCGCGGTCACCGTCCTGGGGAGACGCCCATTCCGCGCACGAGCCAGGCCTGGGGCGTGGAATTCGAGTCGTATAAAGATTATTCGCCCGGTGATGATTTTCGCTATTTGGACTGGAATGCCGCCGGTCGGCTCGACCAACTGGTGGTCAAGACGTTTACGGCGGAACGGGAAATCCCGTTTCATCTCATCCTCGACACCAGCGCATCGATGGGCGCCCCGACCGGAGACGGGAAATTCTCCCATGCCGTGGACCTGGTCACGGCGCTGAGTTATATCGCGCTGGCCAGTAATAACACGCTCCGGATCGCCGCCCTGTCTTCGCCGCCGCGCCCCTTTCTGGCAACACCGTTCTTACGTCATCGCAACCGTTTTCTGCGGGTCTCCCCTTTTTTGGAGGCGCTGACACCAACCGGGAAGACCTACCTCAGGGAGTCTGTCCAGGCCTATATTCGGCAGGCCAAAGAGCCGGGCGTGGTCATCCTGGTTTCGGACTTTCTGACCCGACCCGCGCAGTATGAAGCCGCCCTGCTCTTTCTGATCGCGCAGGGCTATGAGGTCAAAGCCATTCAGGTGCTGGGCGAGAGCGAGCTGCGCCCGGAACGTCTTTTTCGGCGCGGCAAGCTATACGATGTCGAAGAGCAAACCGAACGCTGGGTCACCCTCAGCCGGGCCAACCTTGAGAAATATCACCACGCCCTGTCGGTCCACTGTGATGCCCTCCAACAGTTCTGTCATAAACATCGGGTCCTCTATACTCGTCTCTCCAGCGCGCAGCCCATCACCGAGACGGTGACGGAGACCCTCGCCCAGGTGGGACTCGTCACCCTCCACTGAGTATCTTCTACGGCGTATGGGTATCCTCAATCCAGCGGCCTTACCGTTCGTTTCCCTGCTCGGCGTGCTGGTCCTGATCTATCTGCGCCAGCGGACCCGTACCCGCATTGAGGTCCCCAGCTTGTTGTTCTGGGCAGATGTTCCCGAAGATCGCGTGCGGTCCAGACGCTTCCGGCCCGACCTTCTCTTTTTCCTTCAGGTCCTGCTCCTGTTGTTGCTGATCGGGGGGTTGCTGCATCCGTACTGGTCACGCGCGGTGACCGAAACGCGCGGTGACCGGCAGATTCTCGTCTTCGATCTGTCGGCGAGTATGCAGGCTCGCGAAAACGGCGTGCGCCGGTTTGATCTGGCCCTGGATCAGGCCAAAAATGTACTCCACGCCCTGGCGCCGCTTGACGAAGTCATGCTCATCGGCATTGCTGCCCGGCCCCAGGTCATCAGCGGTTTTACGACCGACCATCGTTTGGTATTGCACCGCCTCGAGAGCCTCCGACCACAGGATACGGGCACCCAGTTAGAACTGGGTATCGAACTCGCCCTGGTCCAGCGTGACCGTGCCGGACGGCAAGCCCAGATCCATGTTTTTACCGACCTATCGTCCAACCAGCTGAGTCTGTCAGAGACACAGCAACAGGCGTTGACCTATCATCGTGTTGGCGAGACAGACGATAATATGGCTCTGGCCTCGGTTCATGTCTACCAGAATCCCTTCCAGGACTACTCCCAGGCCCAGGCCTATATCCTCGTTCGCAATTATGCCAACCGCACAAAAACGGCGACGTTACGCGTTGAACTTAACGGCCAAGCGGCCTTTCAAGAAGCCTTCAGCCTGTCGGCCAACGACACCCGCTCGTTCTCTTTAAGCGGTTTTACCGGGCCGGGGCAGTTGGCAGTTCATCTGGAGTCCGAGGATGCCTTAGCCGTCGACAATCACGCCCTCAACTGGGTGGCTGCGCGCCGCTCAACGCAATTAGTCCTGGTCTCTCCGGTTGCCCATCTGCACCAGGAGGTCCGGCAGCTCAGTCAGGCATTACCCGGTGTGACGCTACGCAGCACCCGGCCCGAGGACTTCTCGGCTGATCAAGTGGGCGAACAAGATGTGGTCCTGTTCCATCAATTTGTGCCCGACGAGGCAGTTCCCGCCAATAGCCTCTACATCTTTCCACCGGTTGAAAACACGCTCTTTCCCGTGCTGACCGAGGCCGCGGACCTGACCATTCTGGACTGGAACGACGAACACGAAATTTTGCACAATTTGCAGTATGTTGAAGCCCTGCCGTTCAAGCAGGCCCGGATTCTGGCCCTCCCCTCCTGGGCTCAGGTGCTCATTTCCTCAAAGACCAGCCACGGCGAGATTCCGCTTGCTCTGACGGGTGAGCGGGACGGCCGGCGTCTCGTCTGTCTCGCCTTTGATCTCGATGCGGGAAATCTTACCGACTCGGACAATCTGACCTTGCTCGTCCTCTTTCTCAATGCCCTGCGCTGGCTGCGCCCACCCAATCCGCTCGATCCCCAGTTATTGCCCGCCGGAGATGTGTTCTTTCTTCCCACGGACGCTCCCCTTGACGGTGCGCTCCTCTCCGCGCCTCAGACCGAAGCTCAGGCCCTTGAAACCGACACCGTATCGCTCGATCGAGTGGGCATCTATCGGGTTGAGACTGCAAGCTATCGGGCGGAGCTGTACGCCAATCTTTTTGACGAAGCCGAATCCAACATTGGCCGCCAGACCGGGGACGATACGGGCACGGTGCAACCAGCCGTGTCGCCAGGAGTCCGGACCTCGCCTGAATCCGTACAGCGTGAAATTCCGGTCGAATTCGGCCAGAATCTGTACTGGCTGGCCGCTCTGCTGCTTTTTGCCGAGTGGCTCTACGCCTTGTGGCGCTCTCCACTGGAGGGTGTGTCATGACGGCTGAAATTTTTGGCCAGGCATACACGATTCTGTCGCCGAAGTTCTTGTGGCTCCTCCTGCTGCTGCCCTTGCTGTGGCTGCCCTTACGCGGCCGCTCTCGGCGAGGTGTGCTCCTGGGCGCAACGCTGCTGCGGACAGTGGCCGCGCTCCTGATTATTCTGGCCCTGGCCGGTCTGAGTCATCAGACCATTCTGTCCGATCAGCGCTTAGCCGTTGTCGCGGCGGTTGATACCTCAGACAGTATTGCCGCAGCAGCCCGGATCTGGATGCAGACCTATCTGGGACAGCTCAAAGCGGCGCTTTCCGCACAAGATGAACTTGCCATCCTCTCATTTGCAACCGATACTCAGCTCATTCTCGCTCCCGGTCCGGCGACCCAGGCGACCTTGCCCGAGTCGCTGCCGTCGCCTGACCGTGCAACAAGCACCAATATCGCGCAGGCGCTTGAACGTTCTTTTGCCCTGTATCCCGAGGGGGCGGAAAAACGCCTGCTCCTCCTGACCGATGGCAATGAGACAACCGGCGTGGCCCGCCAGACCGTACCCGCGGCCCGTCAAATGGGCATCGCCATTTATCCAGTCATTCCCCCCGGCGGACAACAGGCCGAAGTCTCCCTGGAAAAGTTTGTGGTTCCGCCGCTGGCTCGTGAGGGCAGCGTCTTTGATATGCGCCTCGTTGTGCGCAACGGCCATGGCCAGCCTGTTCCAGGCAGAGCGGACATTTATGCCGACGATCAGCTCCTGACCCGTCAAACGGTGAGTCTGGAGCCCGGCCTGTCAGTTTTGGAGATTCCCGCTCAAATCCTTCAGCGCGGCAACTATCTGCTGCGCGCCGAGATGCAGACGGACGCCGATACCATCGCCGGGAACAATAGCCAGAGTACAAATCTGGCGGTCGCCGGGAAAACGCGTGCCTTGGTCATTACCGACAACCCAAAGACCCACTTGGCGCGGGCCCTGCAGCTCAAGGAAGTGGATATCGAGTTCCGGCGTCCCGAGGGTCTGCCAACCAGTCTGCCCCGGCTGCTCGACTATAATAGCGTAGTCTTTGACGACATCGGCCGTAAAGACGTAACCGCGCGGCAGATGACCGCCATTGAGCGCTATGTGCGCGACTTTGGGGGGGGCTTTCTCATGGCCGGCGGAGCGCGGACGTTTGGGACGCTCGACTATCAGAACTCCGCCATCGAACGCATCTTGCCGGTCTCCTTTCACGAGCAGCGTCCGCAAAAAAAGAAGCGGATTCCGATCGCTCTCTTTCTATTGATCGACCGCTCGAACAGCATGGGCTACAACAGCCGCGTGCGCGGTCTGCACGACGGCCAGAAGATGGAGTATGCCCAGAAGGCGGCCATCGCCGTCCTGGGTCAACTCAAAAATACCGATCTGGCGGGCGCCATTGCCTTTGACTCGGAAGCCTATGCCCTGTCCGCCTTAGGGCGGCTGTCCAAGAATCGCTCGACGCTGCGGAGTCGCATCGGGCGCCTCCGCTATGGCGGTGGGACGGATTTCTATAATGCCCTGGAAGCCGCGGCCGATCAGTTGAGTCGGAGTCGGCGGTCCATTCGGCATATTATTTTGCTCACGGATGGTGATACCAACCGCAGTCCGACCGATCATTATCCACTGATAAAAACCATTGCCCAGCGCCAGATCTCGATTACGACCATTCGGATTGGGAGCGATACCGTCAACCTGCAACTCCTGTCGTATATGTCTGAGAAAACAGGCGGGCGTTTTTACCATGTTGAAGACGCCACCATGCTGCCCCAACTCTTGGTGCGGGACACCCGTCAGACCCTGCGCCAGCAAGATCAGGAAGACGAGGGTCCCAAGGATATCGTCCCCCAAGTCGACGTTCGGGGACAGATTTTACGCGGTCTGTCCGACTTCCCAGCCCTGGACGAATATATGCTGACCAAGCCCAAGAAGCGGGCGAACGTCCAGCTCTATACCGACGTCCACGGCGAACGGGACCCGCTCCTGGCCACCTGGCAGTACGGTCTGGGCAAGGTCGTCGTCGTTCCCTTTGATCCGAGCGGTGCCGGCTCGGGGGATTGGATCCGCTGGGAACGTTTCGGAAAATTCTGGTCTCAGGCGGTTCGGTGGGCCATGCGGAATGAAACGCCGCTGGATTATCGATTGAGCGCGACCAAGCGCGGCGAACGCACGATCCTCCGTGTCGAATCCTTTGACAATACGCAGGACAGCATCCTCCAGGCCCGGCTGGCCAGTGGAACCCGAAGCGAGACCCTGACCCTCATGCCAGTCGCCCCGCGTATCTCCGAAGCCGTCCTGCCCGCCCGCTACACGGGCAACGTTCCCGTCACCATTATCAAGCGGAAGGGCAATACGATCCTGAACCAGCGGAGCCAGACGGTTCTGGTCGGACAGGAAGTAGACGGCGCGTTGAAGGAATATCGCCAACAACAACCCAACCGGCCCTTGCTGCACGCCCTGGCCGAAGGAACGGGCGGCAGCCTCAACCCGACGTTTGACGAACTCACCTCCCACGTCCGGGGCGGCCAGAAAGTTCTCCTCCATCCGCTCGAAAACACCCTCATTGTCATCGCCCTTTTCTTTCTCCTGGCCGACATCGCCCTGCGTGTCTTGTTCGGGCCGCTGCCGGAGACCATACCGCTCTGATTTTTCTCTCATAGTGAGAACGTCCGGGAGAAAGAACGCGCAGGTGGTGTGGTAGTTGCCGGGGAGTTTTCCAGTTATGTATAACCGTCGTGAGACAACAGCCTAACGAAAGCTGTCTATGCCGATTGCCAGAAACAATATGACCACGACCCCCGCGGTTCCAGGTCGCACGATTCAGGAAGCACTTGGCATTGTCAGCGCCGAGTGTGTTTTGGGTATCAACGTCTTTCGGGATATGCTGGGTGGCCTGCGGGACTTTTTCGGAGGTCGGAGCGGGACCCACCAGAAGGCACTACGGGAAGCCAAGGAGACCTGTCTGGGAGAACTCGCGGAGCAAGCCTCGCAGCTCGGTGCCGATGCGGTTGTCGGTGTCGATATGGACTACAGCGAAATCAGCGGCGGGGGAAAAGGCATGTTGCTGCTGGTCGCGACCGGAACGGCGGTGCGGCTGAAATAGCGGCAGGGAGATTTGAAACTGAGCCACTACCTGAATTTCCATACTGTGAAGGCGCCGAGTGCGTATATCCGCGCTGTCTTGTGCGTGAACCTGATCGTGTTCGGAGCGTCCTGCTCCTGGCTGCCGTTCAACAAGGGCTGCTGTGAGGATGACCGTAATCTGGGTATCACCTATCTCCAGGAGCAGGAACAATTTCCCACCGCAACGCCAGCCTACGGCCGCGCCCGTGACATTGACCCTGGGGCGGGAGAAACCATTACCAAGCCGGGGCTGCTCTCGAAGTATAATCCGCTCAAGGGCTTTATGGGCGATGACGAAGACGAGCCGGTCGCCTCAAGTGACGACGAGGATGGATTTTTCGGCAATCTGTTCCCGTTTTGACCCTAGACTGTCTTAGTGCAGCGGTTTCTCGCCAACGAGGACCAGGACGCCGGAATACTGGTGGACGATTGCCTGGCGCTGCACCGGGGCAATCTCGCAGCCGGTAAAAAACCCGATAACCGGCACATCAGCCAGGTATTGGCTGATGTAGGAAGAGTCGATATCGGGAATCCCGTAGAGCCCGCTGCCACGTCCGACACAGTTAAAATAGAGACCAAACGCCGGGCGGCTGTGCTGCCAGTTCCGGTCCTGCGCTTCCAGCTCACGTTTCAGATCGGTCCGCGCGCCGTTCCCGTCGCGTAAGGTGAAAACCAGCTTCTGGCCTTCGACGATCTGGTCCGCTACCGCAATAATACCGCGCTCCGGATCAAAGCCCACGAGGTTCCGCACCACGTATTCGCCAGGGGCGATATGCTGGCGTTCGGCGTCAACCGGCAGGCCGACGAAGATATAGGCCGCGGCACGACGCAGATCCTCGCGGAGTTGGGGACTCACGCATTCGGCAAAGACTTCAAACGCTGGCCTGCCGTCAAGCTCAAGAATGAGATTGTTGTGGGCCTTCGTGACCCGATACACGGGACTCACCGGCTGGCAGGCCTGGGAGATGCCAATGGTATAGGTGAACTGACCGCTCAGCAGTGCGCCGCTGACTGCGTCACTACTGACCGTGTCTCCACATAACTGGAAGGTCTCACCCACACTCCCGTCCTCAGACGCCCCGCCGCCAACAAAAGGCACATCCGAAAGCCCGCCTTCGGCGATCCCGTCAAAGAACGCCTGGGAGTCGAAATTATACGTGTCGGGGAAGACAAGCCCCAGATTTTCGGGACCGAGGTGAGGAGTGAGGCTGGACACGACCTCCTGGCCAACCGCACGTGCCCGGCCACGCAGTTGGGGAACAAAAAAGCGCTGGGCGGACAGCGTGTCCGACTTCACGGCCAAGACTGCAATACCTGGCGCACGTTCCACTTCTCCAGCCGTGGTCAGCACGCCACCGGCACTACAGCCGACAATCTGACTGGCTTGCGTTTCAGTGCGGACCGTACGCAGGACGCGCCCGTACCCGGCTCCGTGGTGGGCGGTGGCAAAAACCAGAGCAAAGTCGGCGCGGTCGCCACCCGCCTGGCTCAAGGCCGCTTGAGCCGCTTCCCGCGTGGCTTGTTCAGCGTCGTGTTGCTTTGAGAGACCAACTCCAGCAACGAGCATACGTGCTCCTCACAACCGGTCTAGTCCGGTTTCTTGAGGCCGAGCCGTTCGTAATATTTCTCCGGGACTTTGTCCGGGTCTTTATAAATAATAAAAGAACAGTGCTCTTTTCCGAGCACGGCGGCCGGCTCGACCACCACAAAAGGTTTTCCATTTTTCTCGATGTCAACCAACTCCATCGGCGGCTCATGGGCACAGTACACGGGAAAGTCAGCGCGGTTATAGGTCATCCGCTGCGGCTTTTCCACCGTATGAAAGGCGTCAGGTCCCTCGTATTTGCCTTCGAGGACCATGCGTCCCCCACTGCCGCAGGGCCGCATCTGAATAACGACCTTGTCCTCATCCTCTTCAATATGCATGGGCTGGAGATGGCCTCGCAGCCCGGCCACAAACATCTTGATCTTCCGAGGCAGTTCTTGGGGGTCTTGCGGCATTTTTTCCAGATTCGGCAGCCACCAGGCTTTCACGCCGGCCGTCATGATCTCTTCCAGCACCTCGTCGCCAAAGCGTTTCCCTACCTCGCTCAACGTCGCGGTTGTCCAGTTCCGGTACAGATCGTGCATCCCGAGGAATTCATTATACATGCGGTTCGCAATCTTCTTGGCCTGCTCGGCATCCCCGGCGTCAATGGCTTCCGTTAAACGGTCCACGGTGCGTTTACCCATCTCACGGATTTCTTCTTCGGAAAAAAAGCGCTCACTCATACGATCCCCTCCTGTGGTGACACTGCCTGTCTCGGGGTATATCCCAATCCGCCACTCCATTGCAAAGGGCTGGGCGTCTGGATACCGTACCGCTGACAAGGGGCTGAAAGGACTGGACTGATTGTGGCTCGTGGAGGCGGGGGGCAGAACCGAGCATTTGCGCGCACGGCCAACGTCAAGCTATCGCCCATCAAGGCGATGGAACTGGCGGCCAGCCGGGTGCCGGACGTGGTCTCTCTGGCCCAAGGCATCCCCAGCTTTGATACGCCCGAACCGATCAAATCCTTTGTCCAGCAAAAAATCGCCGAGGGTGCGTGTGCCACCTATTCGCTGACCCCTGGCTTACCCCAACTGCGCGAATGTATTGCCGAGTCGCTGCTGCGAGAAGGCATGCACTACGACCCGGACCAGGAGATCATTGTTTCCAGCGGCTCGATTGAGGCCATTGCCGCAACACTGCTGGCCCTCACTCAGCCGGGAGATGAGATCATTCTTTCCTCACCCAGCTATGCCTCCTACCAGGAGGTCGTCCGCATCGCCGGCTGTACTCCGCGCTTCGCCCCGCTTCGCGAGGAGCAGAATTTTGCCTTTGATGAAGAGGCGTTCGAGTCCTGCCTGTCGCCACACACGCGAGCGATCTTGTACTGCAACCCCAACAATCCAACCGGGACGGTCTTCTCAGAAACGGAAACGCGCGCCCTGATTGCGCTGGCCGAGCGGCATGATCTCTTTCTGATTATCGATGAGGCCTATAAGGATTTTGTGTACACGCTAGAAGCGTATTTCAGTCCGGCTCAGGTCGCCGATGTCCGCCAGCGCATTGTACGAATTTTCACCTTCTCCAAAGCCTACGGGATGACGGGCTGGCGGGTCGGCTATCTCCATTCCGACGCGCGGAATGTCCAGGAAATCCTCAAAGTGCACGATGCCCTGGTGACCTGCGCACCGGTTGTGTCGCAATATGCCGCCCTGGCGGCGCTCGAATACGGACACGAACATATTACGACCTTTCGGCAGGCGTTTAAGCAGCGCCGCGACCTGACACTCACCCATCTCGATCAGCTCTCACATGTGTTTGACTACCAGAAACCCGAAGGGGCCTATTTTGTCTTTCCCCGGATCAAAGACGTAATTGTCCACGCCCGCGATTCGTACGCCCTCGCCTACGACATTCTGGAAAAGGCGAAGGTTGCCGTTGTCCCCGGCATTGCCTTTGGACCCAGCGGCGAGGCCCATATCCGACTGAACTTCGGACGCCGGACGGACGATATTACCACTGCCTTCGAGCGTCTCAGCGAGTACTTCAGTCCGGCAGCTGCGCGTCGGGCGCAACACACTCAGCGCCGTGCAAGTCGACCAGCAGCCTCGGCAGCAGAGCGTATCTCGTCTCCTCCCATCCCACGTATCTCGCGTGACCTCTTTTCCTATCAGCGTATACGTAGCTTCGCCGTCCTGATATTGCGTGCGCTCGCCCGTCTGAGTCTGTGGCGGAAAAATCCCCAGGTGATTGCTATCGCCGGTAGCCACGGCAAGACCGTTATCAAGCGTATTGTGACCGAGCTCTTGGCCCAGCGGTACCGGGTCCAGCCCAATCCCCGTTCCTACAATACCGATATTGGCCTGCCCCTTGCCATCCTCAATATCGAATTGGCTTCGGTTCGCTTGCGGGACCTCGCGCGCGGTTTCGCCCGGGCAGTCTGGACCGCGCTCTTCAATACCGGGGCACCCGACATCCTCGTGCTCGAATTCGGCGTCCGCCATCGGGGCGATATGCAGCAGTTAATCCGAACGGTGATCCCCGACATTGCCATCCTGACAACCTTGACGCCGAGCTATAGCACCGATGTCGAGGAGTTACACACGCTCCAGGATGAAATGCGGGTGTTATGTCGCGCGGACGGAGCCAGTTGTCGGTTTGTAATCGATGGGGATGACCCACTGCTCCAGGATGTCATCGCGTCCTTACCCACGCCGCCGCTGCTCCTGCATCGCTCGGCGTGGAGCATCGAGGAGAGCGGCCTCCAGCTCCAGAGCCCTGATAGGCGGTATGCGGTGACGCGGGAAATCATTGGTGAGAATGAGCGGTTTTCGGTCCAGGCGGCCGTGGCCGTGGCCGAACACTGGACCGATCTGTCCCCTGCCGAGATTCAGCGTTTCCTCAGTGAAAACACCACCGTGCGCTAAAACCGGTCCTGGTCCTACTTGCAATACAGGGCCGACTCGTATTATGCTTTATCCCTGTATGGACGACCCTCCATCTGATGACCCTTGGCCTGAGACTCAACTGCGGCTTTCCCCAGCCAGCCGGGAGGTGTGAAGCGCACGCATGGAGAGTCCAGCCCTCGGTCTGCTCATCACACTCCTGCTGGTCCTGGTCAACGCCTTTTTTGTCGCGGCAGAGTTTGCAATCGTCAAGGTTCGTGCGTCCCAGATCGAACTCCTGGTTCAGGCCGGCAGCCGAACGGCCAAGATGGGCCAGTATCTCATCACCCACCTCGATGCCTCCCTGTCGACGATCCAACTCGGCATTACCCTGACTTCTCTGGGGTTGGGCTGGATCGGGGAGCCGATTGTGGCCAAACTCATTATTGAATTTATGCGCCTGGTCGGCCTGGAGGCCGACCAGGATTTAGCGCACAGTATCGCCCTGCCGGTTGCCTTTATCCTGCTCACATTTCTTCTTATTGTCTTTGGCGAACTTGCCCCCAAAGCGCTTGCCATCCAGCATTCCCAGTCAATAACGCTCGCCGTCGCCTTTCCGCTACGGTTTTTTTACCTTCTCTTTTCTCCGGCGATTGTTGCGCTCAACTGGACCTCCAACCAGGTGCTGCGGCTCTTTGGCCTTCGGCCGGCGAGCGAAGCGGAGCACTATCACTCGGGCGAAGAGCTGCGCTTCCTGCTTGAGCAGGGCCGCGAGGGCGGCACGATCGAGGAAGAGGAGCACGAGTTGATTGAGAACGTCTTTGAGTTTGGGGAGACCAGCGTGCGGGAAATCATGGTTCCCCGGACCAATATCGCCGCCATCGAGGTCACCTCCTCCCGCAGTGCTCTGATCAATCTGCTGGTTGAAGGCGGCTATAGCCGGATACCGGTGTACGAAGATTCACTCGACAATATTATTGGGGTTGTGCATGCCAAAGATCTCATTACCCTCATGGAACATCGGGATCTGATCATTCTGCGCGACCTCCTCCGGCCCGCGTTCTTTGTACCGGAGACGAAACCGATCGACGATCTGCTGCGGGAGTTTCAACGCCGCAAGGTGCATATTGCCATGGTAGTGGATGAGTTTGGCAGTACGGCCGGCCTCGTCACCATGGAAGATATTCTTGAGGAGTTGGTTGGAGAGATTCAGGACGAGCACGACAGCGAGAACCACGATATTGAAAAAGTCTCCAATCAGACCTATATCGTCAACGCGGCCCTTTCTATTGCCGATGTCAACGATCACATTAACGAGTTTGAGCTGCCCGAGGGGAATGACTACACCAGCGTGGGTGGCCTCATCAATAAATGGCTCGGGCGTATCCCTGAGGTCAATGAGATATTTGAGTACGACGCGCTACGCATGACCGTCCTCAAAACCGACAATCACCATGTCACCCAGGTCAAAATAGAAAATTTGTCAGACCTCACACCCCCACCGGCCACCTCCCTGATAAAGGAGGAAGCATGACACCCTCGCTGACCCTGTATTCTCGTCCGGGCTGCTGCTTGTGTGACGACATGAAAGCGATTGTGGCCGAGGTCCAGGCCGACACGGCTTTCACCGTAACGGAAGTCGATATTTCAGCTCGGCCGGAACTCGAAGCTCGCTTTGGCCAAGACATTCCCGTGCTGTTTATCAATGGCCGTAAGGCGTTCAAATATCGAGTCACCGTCGGCGCGCTACGCCGGCGTCTGCACCGCTCCGGGGCGGAGACGAGGGCGCTGCCGTGACGCCGGCCATCGTTGTCCTGGTCACGGTCGGCTCCGAGCGCGAAGCCGAGACCATTGCCACGGCCCTGCTTGAGGAACGCCTCGCCGCCTGTGTGAATGTGACCAGCCCGGTGCGGTCGCTCTATCGCTGGGAGGGTCGCATTGCGGACGACCGGGAATGGCAGCTCATCATCAAAACCCAGGCGCGTCTCTTTGAGGCCCTGGCGACGCGTGTCCGTACCCTCCACTCGTACGACGTCCCCGAGATTATCGCGCTGCCCGTTCTCGCCGGGACGGCGGACTATGTGGACTGGATTCAAAACGAGACACAGGGCGAGCGTTGACGCTGGGCGCAGCGGACAACTACCACTCAGCCCAGCGGTCGTCTTCCTCGACCACCACACTTTGCAGGCCGGCCTGGGCCGCGGAGCGGGCCTGGCGTTCGGCCTGGACACGTTTGGCGAACGGTCCGAGACGGACTTGGTAGTATCGAAACCGTCGGCTTGACAACGGACTGATATATACGGACGAGAAGTGCTGTGTTAACGCCTGCTTCAGATAGGATGCCTTGTCCGCATCGGTATAAGAGCCGACTTGGACGGCGTACAGGACGGCCAGCCTGGGAGTCGGAGCAGAGAGAACCTCGATGCGCACCAGAGCGGTCCCTGGAGCATACACGCCAATGCTTTTTGCCGCTGCAAGAGACAGGTCAATAATACGACCTCCCACAAATGGCCCCCGGTCGTTGATGCGGACCTCAATCGCCTGTTCGTTCTCAAGGTTTGTCACCATCACATTGGTTCCCAGTGGCAGGCTCCGATGGGCGGCGGTCAGGGCGTGCTGGTCATAGATTTCGCCGTTTGCCGTTCGCTTGCCGTGGAATCCTGGTCCATACCATGAGGCCATGCCGGTCTGCACAAAACGGGAAGGACGAACCACGGGCTGTGGTTCAAACGGTACCGTGGTTCGCTGATCGGATAGCGGCGTGACGGACGTGCTCTTCGGAGCGAGCGGTGACTCAGACGCGTCAGGGAGGGGAGTGACGACCGGGACCGCCGCAAGCTCTGTCGGTAACTCGGGCGCTGGCTGGTTAGGGGTATCTACAGGAGTCGCTGGGAGAACGGTCGGTAATTCAGGCGTGGACTGAAGGGGAGTAACACTCGGAACCACTGGAGCAGCAGGGAAAAACCGAGCAGGCTGAACCGGCCGTGTTGCCGCACTACACCCCGCCAGGATGCCTATCAGCATCCATCCCTGCCACCTCCACCCCCGCATAGACTATGATTATATACACAGGCGACTGGAGCGAGCAACGAATCGTTGCGTCTCCCCCCCTCCGGTCGCTTGTCCTCGGGGTGTTTCCCGTGTACCATACGAAGCCATGGCGGGCTTCAATACGCCTTTTCGCCAACTCAAAAAAACGCTCAAGCCGTCCATCGCCGAGCGGGCTGCAACTGCAGCGGCTCTGCCTCGGAGTACACCCGATCCAGTTGGAAAGAATGAGGAAAGTCCCGCGGACCTGTTCCAGCGGGCCATGCAGGATGTCACCCGGCTCAAGTCGGACGCACGGATCAGCAACCCTCCACCGGCCCTCTCCCCCCGGTCTCCGCAAGACAGTGAGAACGAGGCCATCGCCGAGTTATACGACCTGGTCGCCGGGCGGAGCGATTTTGATGTCACGGATACCGACGAGTATGTAGAAGGCTGTGTCGTCGGCCTTGATACGGGTTTGGTCCGCAAGCTAAGACAAGGAAAATTTGCGCGCCAAGCGGCCTTGGACCTGCATGGGATGAAGGCGGATGAGGCCAAGCCCGAACTGGAGCGGTTTCTCAGCCAGACTACCCAGGCGGGCATACGCTGCGTTCTCATCATTCACGGACGCGGCAGAAACTCCCCTGGGCAATTCCCGATTCTCAAGGACAAGATGAAACAGTGGCTTACCCGGGGCCGGCTGGCGAAAATGGTGTTGGCCTTTTCCACCGCCCGTACCCATGACGGCGGACCGGGTGCCATGTATATCCTCCTGAGACGAAAACGCGGCCAGAAAAAGCCCGTCCTGATGTGGGAGGGAGCCAAGCGTGAGTGAAAGCCGGCCGACAGGTCAAAACGATCAGTCCGGCTCTTCCGGCGCGGCTCGGGTGACGCAATCCATCCAGCTTGCCTACATTGGGCCGGATGGGCAGATTTTTGTACGCCGCTTCCCATCGGACACGACCCACCAGCTCACCTGGAGTTGGCAGGACCAGCACACTCCGCAGCCTTTGCAAGCCCAGGACCCGGAATCGCAGCCTGCCCTCCCCTCCATGACCTATTCCTGGCCAACCTGGTCGCCGGACAGTGCACAACTCGCCTGTTTTGCCCGACAGGGTGAGGACGGGCCGGCGAGTGTGTATACGGTTGCCGCCGATGGCGTGGAGTCCTGGGAGCGAGCCAGCCTGGGAAAAGGCACCCCTATTTATGGCAACTGGTCACCCCAGGCGGACATGTTTACCGTCCTGGTGCAGCGCGGCGAGCGCCAGCTTGCGTTAGAAACGATTGGTATAGCCCGGCCCGCCAAGACACGCACCCTGCTCACCGGCGCGCCGCTCTTCTGGTCATGGGCTCCGCAGGGGCAGCTTGTGGCAGCGCACGTAGGCGACAACGAAACCGGGCGGGTTGTGCTCATTGAGGCTGCAACAGGGGCCGTTGTACGAGAGATCAGTGCCAGTCCGGGGACGTTCCGCGTTCCGGTCTGGTCCCCGGACGGCGAGTTACTTACCTATGTGGAGCGAGGGGCCGATGGCAATCAGACCTTACGCCTGTTCGATATCCAGAGTGGGGAGAGCGCTCCGATCAGCCGGGCCAGCGGCATGACTACGGCGTTATGGTCACCGGACGGACAGGCGCTGGTCTTTAGCAGTACCCAACGCCAAAACTCACTGCTCTCTCCTTCGCTGCATCTGCTCGACCTGTCCACCGGCCAGACTACGACCCTGCTTGAAACGCCAGTCGCAGGCTTCTTGTGGACCCCACAGGGAACTCACTTGGTCTATCTGAGCGTAGACGTACAACACAGCCAGCTCAGGTGGCATCGGTATGACCGAGCAACCGGAGAAAGCCTGGAATTGGTCCGGTTCTTGCCGAGCAGGGAGCAAACGCTTCAGTTTTCATTTTTTGACCAGTACGCCGGCTCTCACCCCTTACTCGCTCCGGACGGGACTCTGCTGACATTCACCGGCCATCTTCCCGACGCGGCTGCGCAACCGGCCACGACTGCGCCTACAGTCTACACGCTGCCGCTCACGCCCCCCTTTACGCCGCAGGCCATCGCCACGGGTTCCTTTGCCTGTTGGAATTTGCGGGCAGGGTGAAGGGCCACTCCTGTGGCCCTCTTGCAGAAAGCCGGGAGAGCAGATTAGTATCGGGGCACTTTCTGAAAGAGTGAAAAGTTCAGGCCTATCCATCGGAGTTCCACCAACTCAATTGTTCAATTCTTCAGGCCAAAGTGATGCCAGTAGCCCCCTCCCGTGTTGACTTGCTACTCCAGTATGCGTTGCTGGTTGCTGGAGAGCAGGGTGAGTTCTTAGATCGCCAGCTCGGACCAATTCACCTGATTAAATATGTGTATTTGGCCGACCTCTTCCATGCGAAACGAAACAACGGCGTTACCTTTACCGGGACAGAGTGGCAATTTTACAAATTCGGTCCGTGGTCTCAATCGGTTTACGAGCGTATTGAACCCGCACTCAGCGCTATCGATGCGGAGAAACAGTCTTTTGAGAGTGACTATGAAGAGAGTGAGGATTGGGTTCGTTGGTCTCTGAGTGATGAAGGGCAATTAGAAGAGATAGGGAACCAACTCCCATTTACGATAACTTCGGGACTGAAAGCAGATGTGCGGAGATTCGGGCAAGACACGCAAAGCCTGCTGCATTACGTTTATAGGACGGAACCCATGTTATCTGCCGCGCCTAATGAGTTTTTGGACTTTACAGTTGTCACCCAGGACATCTCAATGGATGAACCTGTTACAACACCGTTGAGAATGGATAGCTTATCGAACAAGAAAAAGAAGCAATTCAAAGAGCGAATGCGGGCATTACGAGAGAAATATCACAATGGAGAGTACGCCTCCGCTATAGAGCGAAAAGATGGCAAGATGGTGAATCCCTTCCAACAACCGACCGCCGAAGTGTATGAGTGGCTCGACGGTCTTGCCGGCGAACCGTTACGGGAAGGTGAATACGTTGTCCAGTTCTCAGATGAGGTATGGAAATCCGCTACCAGGAAAGGCGGCGATGTACCCTGATGATTGTGTACAGTCAATTATTCACCCAAACGCCTGGTGGGTAAACAATACCGACCGGACTGTGAGTCGTGGGGCACTGGTCTTTGCGTTTGTTCCATACGCCGATCAAGTTCCATACACATTTGAGCCTGTAGCCCGAACGGATGCCACTCAGCACGACAGCGCAATAGTAAAAGTGGCACCCCTTCGGGTGAACCAGCCCCTTAAGAAAACCGAGTTACCTGTTGCCGCCATGCCCTCGTATCGCGGAGAAGTCTGGGCGGCGTATAGGGCTAAGAGAAGACCATGCCTGATAGTCGGCTCTGTTTTCCCGCGCGTTGACCCTGCGCTAACAAGGGGCATGGCAGGACATTCAACAGCCCCAACTGTATTAGCCGCGCCGTATTATGGCGCAACGAGAGACGGGAGGCGTGGAGGTTACAATCCGGCGCTTGTGGAACAGATACGGCATTGTGACTATCCACAATTCTTGTGGGACCAATTACCGATATCCGGGCCTGAGGAGTCGATCCTTCGGTTGGACCATTTACAACCAATAGGCCATCATCATGATGCCTATCAAGTGTCCAAGTACAAACTGAGCGATGACGCGCTTGAAGTTGTTGATGAATTATTTCGTTGGTTGATTTGGGGGCAAACCCATGAAGACAGCCTGATCGCGATGTATCGGGAGGAAATTCAGACGACATTTGGCGATTAGCGTTGGGATGGATCAACAGCAGTCAGCTTTTTCATCATAACTGCTCCTGATATACGCGGTAACGCATTGCGTGCTCTGCGACGACGCCAACGCAGGAGGCAATAAGATGGACAGGAATACATATCCCACGGGCTGGAATAAGCAGCGCGTCCAGGAGGTTATTGACCACCTCGAAACCCGGACGGAAGAAGAGACCATCGCTGAAGACGAGGCCGCCTTCGAGCAGGATTACACAGCGATGCAGGTGCCCCGCAAACTCGTGCCGGTCGTGCGCCAACTCATCGCCCTGATGGAGTAGCCGGCTCCTTCCCACGCGTCGCCGATAAGCAGTGAGCGGTTTGCCCCTCAGTTGGGTTACGCCTCCGGCTAACCCAACGCCCCCGACAGGACGGCAAGACTTATGCCCACACCACCACCCCTGTCGGATTACGCTGTGCTAATCCGACCTACAGGCTTTAAGCTTGACCGGACATGCGACCCGGCTGTAATTGGAGTGGGAATTCGCGTAAGTTATGCGTGTGGGTGATTCAGACAAGGATAAAGAATCCATGGCCGCAATATCAGACCTCCATCTCCCTGACTTATCGGTCAAGGGCTTTCGCGGCATCAAAGATCTGACCATCTCACGCTTAGGCCGTGTCACGTTGTTCGCCGGGAAGAATGGAGTAGGCAAGACGACCCTACTAGACGCTGTTCGGCTATATGCCGCGTGCGGGAGCTCCGCAGTTCTCACGGATATATTGCGGAACCGAGAGGAGCTAACTGACACTGTCAATGAGGATGGCAACGAAGTGCTCACACCGAATAAGGAAGCTCTCTTTCATGGTCGGCATCCCTCACCGGAAGCCCGCATCTCCATAGGCCCACTGAGTCTCTCCAAGACGCTCACTATCGAGATTGCTCCACTTAGCGAAGAAAGATTCAGACAACTGAAAATGTTTTCCGATCGTCGTATAGACATCTCTGTACAGTCGCTCAAGATCGAATTCCAGGGTGTGACACAAGAAGTTCCGATGGCCCATGTTCCGCGCTCTTTTAGGCATCGCCTATTGAGATATGACGAATCGGAAATTCTCCCTGAAATTCGATGCGAGTCCCTTGGGCCTGGGATTCTCAGCAATTCTAATTTGGCACGGCTCTGGGATAAGGTTGCGCTTACCGATGATGAATCACGGGCAGTAAAGGCGTTACAATTGATCTACGGTGACAAAGCGGCCCGTGTTGCGGTGGTCGGTGATGAGAGACGAAGTCGCTATAGCCGACGTATTGTCGTAAAAATAAAGGACCAGGAGCGTCCGGTTACTCTAAAAAGCCTTGGCGACGGAGCGGTACGATTGTTCGGCGTGGCGTTGGCCCTGGCTAACAGTCAAGGCGGTTTTCTGCTTATCGACGAGGTGGAAAACGGCATTCACCACTCGATACAGCCCGACTTCTGGAAGATGGTTCTAAGGACCGCACATGAGAACAACGTACAGGTGCTCGCCACGACACACGGCTGGGATTGCGTCGCAGGTTTTGCACGAGCGGCAACGGATTTAGGCGAAGTGGAAGGCACCCTCGTCCGCCTTGAGCAGGACGGTGAGAAAATCCGTGCGATAGAGTATTCCGAGGACGACCTCAATATAGCCGCCGAACAAGGCATTGAGGTTAGATAGCCCGTGGCTCATCCCCGTTCGCAGTCCTCGGATCGTGTGCTTTTAGTCGAAGGGCAGGACGATAAGCATGTCGTTCTCTCCCTCTGTGAACATCATCAGTCAACACGACCTTTTTTCATTGAGAGCAAGGGGGGCATTGATCCACTACTTGAATCAATTGGTCTTGAAATCAAGGTTCCAGGTCGGCAGGTTGTTGGTATTCTTGCAGATGCAAATGGCGATGTGGCAGGGCGTTGGAACGATATCCGGGACCGTCTTCGGGAAGCGGGTATCGACCCTCCACAATCTCTCGACTCAGGCGGGATAATTATAGAGGGAAAGCTTCGCATTGGCATCTGGTTGATGCCCGACAACACGTCAGCCGGGGAACTTGAGGACTTTGTTGCGAAAATGATCCCCGATAACGACCGGGTATGGCCGTTATCCCGGAGCTACATCAATGGCATTCCGTCGCGGGACAGGAAATTCATAGCGAAGAAAAGGTCAAGAGCGCAGGTGTACGCTTGGCTGGCGACCAGGAAAGACCCTAGGCAAATGGGTGCCGCCATTAAAGCGAGAGATTTGGAGGTTGACGGCGCTCTCAGCCAGAAATTTGTCGCTTGGCTTAACAATCTGTTCGGATAGAATGCGATATGGCTGTCGGTTTTTTTGATGAGGATGGCGTATTTCACAGCGATTCTCCTCATGGGCATTATCGCGTCTCTAATTTTTGGCCTCCCTCGTCGCCGCTTCAGCCTTCACTCAACCCACCAC